>NZ_PDWV01000002.1 GCF_010093385.1 Pseudoxanthomonas mexicana | reverse complement strand
GCTGTCGCTGGTGGCGGGCGATGGCATGCGCGGGCTCCGGGACGGGGCCGGCGCGGTGGCACGGTTCGACGACCCCTGGGGCATCGTGGTGGCGGCCGACGGGACGCGCTATGTCGCCGACGCGGGCGACAACAACCGGATCCGCCGCATCGCCCCGGACGGCACCGTGTCGACCCTGGCGGGCGGACGCGAAGGATTCGCCGATGGCACAGGTGCAGCAGCCGCCTTCCATACGCCCTCGGCGCTGGCGCTGGACGGCGACGGCAACCTGTATGTCGCCGACACCGGCAACCATGCCATCCGCAAGGTCACGCCGCAGGGCGTGGTGACCACGCTCGCCGGGGGAGGCGGCCCCGGCTTCCGCGACGGGCCGGCGCGGCAGGCCCTGTTCAATGGACCCATCGGCGTGACCGCGGACGGCGCCGGCCGGGTCTACGTGGCCGACACCTACAACGACCGCATCCGCGTGATCAGCCGCGAGGGTCAGGTGAGCACGCTGGCCGGTGGCGACGGCCCTGGCTTCCAGGACGGCACCGGCGATCAGGCGCGCTTCGATACGCCCACCGCCGTGGCGGTGGATGCGACAGGGGTCGCGTGGGTGGCCGACCTGCGCAACGACGCGATCCGGCGCATCGGGCCGAAGGGCGGCGTCAGCACGCTTCCGCTGCAGCCCGAACTGGACACGCAGGCCGGGCCGCGCCGCCCGCTGGCGCTGGCGCTCACCCACGATGGCCACTTGTACGTCGGCGAGCTGTCCACCGGCCGCGTGATGCAGGTGATGCGCGATGGACGCTGGCGGGCGCTGGCCGGCCATCTGCCGGGGCAGCGGTTCTCGCGGACGGCAGGACTGGCCGTCGACGCCGCCGGCAATGTGCACTTCACCGACGCGGGCAGCCATCGCGTGCATCGCATCGCACCGATGACGGCGGCTGCGGTGGCCGCCGTCACGCCGGTCGGTCCCGCGCCGGACGATCCTCTGCCCGACACCGGGGGCCGCTGGCCGCTCGCGCCGCAGGACGGATGGCACGAAGTCGTGGGGACGCTGGGCGAAGTGCGCGGCGACTACCAGGGCGAGAGCCGCCACCACCTGCACGGCGGGCTCGACATCCGTGGCGATGTGGGCGCCACGGTGCTGGCCATCGCCGATGGCAAGGTGGGCAGCCCCTCGGCCGCATGGGGATTCGATGGCCTGGGCGAAGGGCTGGCCGTCGGCGCATTGGCCTACATCCACATGAAGGTGGGGCGTACGCCCCGCGGCGACCTGCTCGATCCTGCGCGCTTCCAGCTGCTGCATGACCTCAGCGGCGATCCTTCCCGCATCCGCGTGCGCCGCGGCACCCGCTTCTCCGTGGGGGATGCACTGGGCACGGTGAACCGCATGGCCCACGTGCACCTGTCCCTCGGCCCGCCCGGCTACGAGCGCAATGCGATCGCGTTGGGCTTCGCCGGTTTCACCGATGCCCATCCGCCGCGCATCGACGAAGTGGCGCTGTTCGATACGCTGGACCAGCCCATCGATGCGAAGCAGGACGGCCGCATCGTGGTGCCGCGCGACCTGCAGGGCATCCGCATCGTGGTGGATGCGTGGGACCAGGTGGACCGCAACCTGCCGCGCAGGCGCCTGGGTCTGCATGCATTGGGCTACCAACTGCTGCACCCCGACGGCACACCGGTACCCGGCTTCGAAACGCCGCGCATGACCATCGATTTCCAGCGCCTGCCTTCCGACGATGCCGTGCAGGTGGCCTACGCGCCGGGCAGCGGCATCACCGTGCACGGCAGCGCCGTCACCCGGTTCCGCTACAGCGTCACCAACACCGTGCGCGACGGCGCCTGGGCCGAAGGCGCGTGGCAGCCCGCGTCGCTTGCGCCCGGCGACTACCTGCTGCGCATCACCGCCCGCGACCACAGCGGCAACGAGGCGCAGGCGCGTCGGGACCTGCCGCTGCGCCTGCCCTAGGCGCGGGATCGGCGTGTCGATCGCCGCCCCTTCCGTTCGTCGTCTCCCTGAAAGCGCCGGATCGCCCGGCGCAACGCGCGACGGAGAACCCGCATGAAAGTCATGGTCCTGGTGAAGGCCAGCCCCGCATCCGAAGCCGGCGAGATGCCGGGCACCGAACTGCTCACCGAGATGGGCAGGTTCAACGAAGCGCTGGTGAAGGCCGGCATCCTGTTGGCTGGCGAGGGCCTGCATCCTAGTTCGCGTGGCGCACGCGTGCGGTTCGACGGCAGACAGCGCACGGTGATCGATGGGCCGTTCGGCGAAACCAGGGAACTGGTGGCGGGTTTCTGGTTGTGGCAGGTCCGCAATCTCGACGAAGCCATCGAATGGATCAAGCGCGCGCCGTTCGATGGCGGTGCGGAGATCGAACTGCGGCCCGTCTTCGAGGCGGACGACTTCGGCGACGCGCTGACGCCCGAACTGCGCGAGCAGGAAGCGCGTCTGGCAGCCGACCTCCACGCCCGCAACCCGCAGTGAGGTGCAGCGCATGAGCACCCAGATCTTCGTCAATCTTCCCGTGCGCGACCTCGACAAGGCCAAGGCCTTCTTCAGCGCGCTGGGCTACGTCTCCAACCCACAGTTCACCGACGAGAACGCAGCCTGCGTGGTCATCAGCGACAGCATCTACGTGATGCTGCTGGCGGAGCCGTTCTTCCGGGGCTTCACCCGCAAGTCGCTATGCGATACGCGGACGCATACCGAGGTGCTGCTGTGCCTGTCGGTCGCCAGCCGCAGCGAGGTGGATGCGATGGTCGCCAAGGCACTGTCGGCCGGCGGTCGTGAGCAGATGGAAGCCAAGGATTACGGTTTCATGTACCAGCGCGGCTTCGAGGATCTCGATGGCCACCTGTGGGAGGTCGTGCACATGGATGAGGCCAGACCGTCTACCGACTGATGCAGCCGGTGGGGCTTTGAAGTAAATGAATGCAGTGCGCGGCGTTGCTCACATTAGCGCGTCGCGGCTTGCGTCGCGTGGCACCGTGTCGTACAGATAAGGCTGTTTCTGGCAGGAGGCCTCGCGATGATCCGAAGACCAGCGCCTGCAGGCAGGAATGGCGTTCGCTCCGCTTTCGCAGGGATGATCGTATCGATGGTCGTAACCACAGGGTGCCAAGGCATGGCGATGACGCAGGAATCCGGGCACGTGCCCTCGGGGGGCGGAAACTCAACGAATAGCGAACCATTGACGTTCGTGCGGCATAACTTCGGTGCGTTCTGCTACTCGACCTATGGCTGCCGGGTGACCTACAACGGGTTCATTCACATCTCCGAGCCAGACGATGTGCTCCAGCTGTCTTCAGCCTCGCTCGGCGAGAAGTACCCTGCGAACCTGGATGCGAGCTATCTCTCGGTCGGTAATTTCCCAGAACCAGCCCAAGTGGTGTGGAAGTCGAAGGATGGTGTGAAGCATTCGGCTTCCGTTGACATTGCAAGCATATTCCGAGACCAGCGCGTCCTTCATCGTGTGCCCAATGGAGTCGTGGATGGCGACATCGGCGATCCCGGCATCATTCTGGAAGTGAACGACAGGACGATCAACGTCTACATGAAGGCGTTCGTGCCTACCCGGGTCCCGCAGATCCCAGGAAACGAGTACAGCCGTTTCCGGGATGACCTGATTCTGGCGTGGAGCAAGACCTACTAGCGGGAAGACGCACAAGGAGCGTGAAGATGGGCGGCGATCGACATCCGGATGGCGTGGAAACCTACCCGGCAACGCTGGAAGACCTGGCGACCTACACGCAGGCGCGGGCGCAACTTGCGGCATTTCAGGCTCCTGTCCTGGTGGATGGGGACCGGACTCGGGAGCGACTATTCGTCGCGGCATTCGATGGAACCGGCAACAGTTTGCATAAGGATGCTCCTGAGAACCTCACGAATGTAGGGAGGATCCGCGAGCAGGTTGAGGCGCTCCACAAGCGAGGCGAGGCTTCGCAGATCGCAACGGGGTATGTCGAAGGGCCCGGAACCCAAGGCGGGTTGCCCGGGCTTTCGGATGCGATACGTGGCGGCACTTACGAAGCCAGGATGGAGGAGATGTATCTCCAGTTCACCCATAAGGCTGCCAAATGGCTGCAGGAGAACCCCAGCGCCGACATCCGCATCGCCGCCATCGGCTCCAGTCGAGGTGCTGAGCAGGCCGCCGGCTTCACCCGCCTGATCGAAGAGCGGGGAATCCAGGATCCCGCGGGCATGAATGTGGTCCGGGATCGAAACGGCTTCATCGAGCGGCTCGAGTTCACGCGTCCGCCCCTGCGCGAACCCGGCACCGTCATCCAGGCCGTCGGCCTGTTCGATCCGGTGGGTACCGGTGAGCCGCGCAACCATGATCGCCGGCTGCCGCCCTCGGTGGTGTCGGGATTCCAGATCACCGCCGAAGACGAGCGACGCAACCTGTTCCAGTCCACGCGCGTGCTGGATCCCGGCGTGACCGACGACGGGCGCTTCCTCAACGTCACCGTGGCGGGTGCGCACAGCGACATCGGCGGAAGCTACGCGCTGGACGGGCTGTCCATCCGCAGCGGCAACCCGATGATCGACTACCTCAACGCGCTGAGCGATCCGCCCTTCCTGCAGAAGCGCGAGGAACCCACCGAACCGGTGCGGCACGTCATCCATCGGTCCGAGGGCCACCCGTTCTTCTACCGCACCTCCGTGTACGACAAGGAAGGAGTCCGCGGCAGGCAGGAAGAGCTCGCGCCACCAGCGTTGTGCAGGATCGACTGCCTCGATGCCCAGCCCCGCAATGCGGCGATGGCCGAAAGCCTGCGCTGGCATCCGGTCGAGATCGGACCCACGCCGGTAGCGGCATCGCCGGCGAACATGGTCGAACAACTGCTGCAGGCAGCGAAGCAGGGCGATACCGCCGCCATCGACCGGATCGGGCGCGACCATTTGCACAGCGAACACGGGCAGGCGTGGCTGCGCGGTGGCCAGCAGCGGTTGCAGGAACTCCAGCCGATCCTCCCCGCGCTGCCGGTGGAACCGCAGCGGGATCCCGCCGCACTCGCGCGCTGATCCTTCGCTTGTCGCGTCCCGTCGCCCTGCGGTTTAATCCACGCGGGGACAACGATGCCAAGGAGGCATCCATGGGGTGGGGAACACGGAGTGCGGGCATTCTGCTGGGATGCGTGCTGGTGCCGCTGGCGCAGGCCCAGGTGGATCTGGAGCCGTTCCTGAAGCAGGACGTGCTGGAAACGCTGAAGATCTCGCCGACCGGCGAGTACTACGCCCTGACCGTGCCGCTGGAGGACCAGACCATCCTCGCCGTGCAGCGGCGCAGCGACCGTCAGATCACCGCGAAGATCAGCGCCGGCGCCGACAGCATCATCGACGATGTCTGGTGGGTCAGCGACGATCGCGTCGTCGTGTCGGTGGCGAAGAAATACGGTTCGCGCGACCAGCCCTATGCGACCGGCGAACTGTATGCGACGAACGTGGACGGCTCGGTGCGCCGGCAGATCTTCGGGCGCTATGGACTGGATGGCAACGACCCGCTACCGCGTGCGGCCGAGCTTGTCGACCCGATGCCGGACGATCCGCGCAAGGTGCTGATCAGCATGTACGCGCTGGATACCTCGATGCCGAACACGCGGCTGATGACCCTGGACGCGTACAACGGCAAGCTCGACACCGTGGCGACGGCCCCCATCCGCCGCGCCGACTTCGTCGTGGATGCGACGGGCCAGGTCCGCTTCGCGCTGGGTGCGGGCGAGGACAATGCCAGCAAGCTCTATCACCGCGCCACCAGCGACGCTCCCTGGACGCTGATCAACGACGAGAACACGACACTGCGTGTCGAAGTGCCAAGGGGCTTTGCGCCCGACGGCCGCACGGCCTACCTGCAGGTCGAGCAGCGCGAGGGGCCGGACGCGATCGTGGCGCTGGATACGGTGACCGGCGAGCGCACGCAGGTACTCCGCGATTCGGTGGTCGATCCCTACCGGATCATCCGCGCCCCGGGCGGTCGCACGCCGGTGGGCAGCTTCTTCATGCACGACAGGCTGCGCACGGTGTTCTTCGACGAAACATCGGAGACGGCGCGCCTCTACCGCAAGCTCGAGCGGTCGTTTCCGGGTCATTCGGTCCTGATCACCTCGGGCACGCGCGACGGCAGGCTGAAGGTCGTGCACATCTGGAACGACACCAGTCCGGGCGACTTCTACCTGTTCAACACCGAAACCAACGCGGCCGACCTGATCTTCAGCCGACGCAGCTGGTTGGATCCGGCCACGCTGGCGCCCAGCGAATCGGTCGCGTTGAAGGCGCGCGATGGCCTGCCGCTCCATGGGTACCTGACGCGCCCCCGCGGAAGCAGCGGTCCGCTGCCGTTGGTGGTGATGCCGCATGGCGGACCGATCGGCATCTTCGATCGCTGGGAGATCGACGACGAGGCGCAGATGCTGGCGCGCGCCGGCTACGCCGTGCTCCGGCTCAATTTCCGCGGCTCGGGCAATTACGGGCGCGCGCACATGCAGGCCGGCGCACGCGAATGGGGCGGTGCGATGCAGGACGATCTCACCGATGCCACGCGCTGGGCGATTGAACAGAAGATCGCCGACCCGCAGCGCATCTGCCTGTACGGCGCCAGCTATGGCGGCTATGCGGCACTGATGGGCGTGGCCAGGGAGCCGGCGCTGTATCGCTGCGCGGCCGGCTACGTGGGCGTGTACGACCTGGAGCTGATGCACCGGCAGAAATCGCGCCATGCCAAGTGGCTCGGCAACTACATGGACGACTGGGTGGGCGACGAGCGCGCGGCGCTGGCCGATATCTCGCCCACGTCATTGGCGACGAAGATCCGCGTGCCGGTCTTCCTGGCCGCGGGCGGAAAGGACGAGATCGCCCCGCAGGCGCACACCGAGAGGATGGAAAAGGCATTGAAGGCGGCGGGCGTGCCGGTGGAAGCGCTGTACGTGCGCACCGAGGGGCATGGCTTCTACGCCGAAGAAAACCGCCGTACGTACTACAACCGGCTGCTGGGGTTCCTGTCGCGCCACCTCGGCGGCGCGGCGGCCAAGTGACGCGCGCTCAGGCGCCCACGCGCCTGCGTACCGCGTCGAAATCGCGCACCGGCCGCACCTCGATGCTGCCGGTGCCGATCCACGGGAACTCCTGCGCGCTCTTCACCGCCTCGTCCAGGCTGTCGGCCTCGATCAGGTTGTAGCCGCCCAGGATCTCCTTGGTCTCGGCGAACGGACCATCGACGACCTGTGTCTTGCCGTCGCGAACACGCACAGTGCGTGCGGTGCTGCCGTGCTCGAGCTGCTGCGATTCGAGCAGCGTGCCCTGCGCCTTCAGTTCGTCGGCGTGGGTGATGCAGCCGTGCATCATCTGGTCGAACGCACCGGCAGGCAGCGCTTCGAGCAGCGTGTCGTCGGTATAGATCAGCAACAGAAACTTCATGCGCCCTCCCGGCGAGCCGTGCAGGCCGGGATTGTGCCATGCCCTCGTGACGGGCGATGCCACGGCCGCGGCAGGCGCGGCGCCGCGCTCACTCGGCGGCGGGCGAGCGGTACCAGGCTTCCACGGTGCCCTTGATCTTCATCGTCATCGGGTTGCCGCGGCGATCCTTGGACTTGCCCACGGGCACGCGCACCCAGCCCTCGCTGATGCAGTACTCCTCCACGTTGTCGCGCTCCACGCCGTTGAAGCGGATGCCCACGCCACGGTCCATCGCCTGGGCGTCATGGAAGGGGCTGCGGGGATCGGAGGCCAGGCGGTCGGGAGGGGTGTCGGACATGGTCGTGCATCGTGCGGTCGGGAAGGCGACAGGATACCCGAAGCGCGCCGTTCACCACGCCACGCGGTTGCGGCTGCACACCAGTACGGCCTGCAGCGTCAGCCGTCCCTGGCGCGGATCGGTTGCCAGCCGGGAGGGGTCGGCGATGGCCGGCGCGTGGAAGGCCGCGCCGTCGTGGATGAGCAGCCGGTTCCAGCGTGCCGGCACCGTGCGCACGTGGGCGAAGCTTGCGTTGCTCGCGTGCGGGAAGCCCGCGGCGATGGCATGGCGCTGGGAGAACGCGTCCGGCGACAGTGCGTCCGCATCGTGTTCCAGCTGTTCCAGCGCCTGTGCCGACACGCGCGGGGCGAAGAAATGCGTCCCGCCGAGCGTGGCGTCGTGGAACAGGAACAGCTCCGCCACCGCGATGCACTGCTCCGGCGCGAAGGTGCGTTCGCGGCGCGGGATCCAGTGCGCGGGCGCCAGTGCCGCCATCGGCGATGTCAGCAGCGACAGGCGGCTGGCGCTGCGCAGTACGCGGCGGGCACCCAGCGCGCGTCTGGCGTGATCGCGGAAGACATCGTGCAGCAGGGCGGTGAATTCCTCCGGCATCCGCAGCTGCAGGCCGGGGAACACGGCCGGCGGTGCCGCCTGGAAATCCTCCCGGTACGCCTGCGCGAACGCAGGCAGCCGTTCCGGTGCCAGCAGGGCATCGTCGATGACGACGCAGGCAGCGTGTCCGTCAAGGGGCAGGTACTGGCCCTGGGGACCCGGATTGAACATGGCGCGGCCTCCCCGGCATGCGGCCAAGCGCGCCGGCACCGCCACGATAGACCGCCGCGCGGGCGGAAACAAAGAACGCCGGGGCGGCCCACCACGACCGCCCCGGCGTGTGCTGCCGTCGAGGAATTACGGCATCAGCACCTTGTCGACCACATGGATCACGCCGTTGCTGGCCTTCAGGTCGGCGGTGGTCACCTTGGCCACGTTGCCCTTGGCATCGGTCAGCGTCACGCCGCCGTCGGTCACCTGCGCCTTCAGTTCGCCGCCCTGCACCGTCTTCAGCGTGGCGGTGCCGCCGCTGGCCTGGATCTGCTGGGTCAGCGTGGCGGCGTCGACGTTGCCGGGCACCACGTGGTAGGTCAATACCGCGGTCAGGTCGGCCTTGCTCTCCGGCTTGAGCAGCGGATCCACCGTGCCGGCCGGCAGCGCGTCGAAGGCGGCGTTGACGGGCGCGAACACGGTGAACGGGCCCGCGCCCTTCAGCGTGTCCACCAGGCCCGCAGCCTGCACCGCACTGACCAGCGTGGTGTGGTCGGGCGAAGCGATGGCGGTGTCCACCACGTCCTTCTGCTCGACGGCGGGCGTGGTGGCTTCGGCGGGGGCCGGGTCGCTGGCTTCGGCCACCGGCATGGGGGCCGCGCCGGCTTCGGCGTCGGCGGTCTTCGGCGAGCATGCGGCGGCGGTGAAGGCGGCCAGCAGCGCAACGGAAAGGACGGTGCGATTCATCGGTATCTCCTGGGTGGTCGGGTGAGGTGTCGGAACTGCGGCAACACGTACGCGCCGCCCTCACGCGCGGATGCATCACATGGCCTTAATATTCAGCCAGCCTTGACGCTGTCCGATCGCCCACGCCCATGACACTGCCCGACCACGAGTTCGATCCCGACGACAACTTCCGCCACGCCTTCGACGACGAAGACGACATGGACCTGGACGACACCGAGGCGCTGGTGTGGAACCTGCTGGTGCTGATCAATCCGGGTGACGAGGAGACGGCGCTGCGCCAGTTCGCCGCCTATCGCGACGCCACCGGCGAAGCGGGCACCGAGCCCGACCAGGTGCTGTGGACGTTGAAGGACGCCATCGACTGGACATCCGGCTTCTACGTGGACTGGAAGGACACCGAGACCTTCATCGACTGCGTCAACCAGCTGGCGGCGCGCTATGCCATCGAGATCGACTGGGGCGGCGACCCCAGCGACGAGGACTTCCTCGACGGCACCGATGTGCCCGCCCTGATGGCCACCGCCTACGACCGCCTGCGCGAACACGGCTATACGCTGTGGAACTGGAATACCGGCGGCGATGCCTACGCCGGCTGGATGGCGCTGCGCCGCGACGACGACGGCATGCAGCAGCTGGCGGCGGTGATGGGCGTGGAGATCCGGCCGGGCAGCGACGCGTTTTGAGTGCAACCGTGCCCATCGCGCACGCGCTAGACTGCTGGCATCCCGCGGTGTCCAGATCGACCTCCATGCGCGTGCTGCTGGCCCTTCTCGCCTGCCTGTTGCCGTTCGCCGCACCTCTCGGGTACGCGCAGGACGCCACGACGCTGCTGGCCCCGTCCAAGCCCCGGGTGTCCGCGGCCATCGCGCTGGCCGACATCCCGGGCCGTGCCGATACGGATGAACGTTACGCGGAGGAAGTGTCGTTGCGTGCCGCGCGTGCGGATCCGCTTGGCAGGCTGGTGCCCCGCCTGGCGGCGATCGAGCAGTCGGTGGCGCAGAAGAACGGGCTGTTCGCCTACGGCGAACTGCGTACGCTGCCGGTGGTGCGGCTGGAGAGCATGGAGCGGCACTGGAAGTTCGATGCGCGCCAGTACGCCCGCTGGCGTGCCGACATGCAGGCATCGGTGGCGCCGTATGCGCAGGACGCTGCCGAGCTGGCGCTGCGTCGCGCCGATTGGGAGCTGACGCGGCGGGCGATGTCACCGGACAGCACGCCGGCCGCGCTGAGCGCGCGCGTCGAGGCGGTCGCCGCGCGCCTGCAGCAGGCAGAGCAGGCGCTGTCGTCGCCCCTGGCCGAACAGATCGGGCTGGGGCGCCGGGCCAACCTGCTGGCCGCACGGATCGAAACAGGCCAGCGCGCCGTTGAGGACGCGATCGACCATGCCGACCGGCGCCTGTTCCGGCTGGATGCGCCGCCACTGTGGCGGGTCCAAGACACCGGCACGCTGCGCCAGGGCGTGAGGGACAGCCTGACGCGCGGCCTCCAGTCGGAGAACAGTTTCGTCGCCCAGTACGCCGCGGCCGATGTGGGCAACCAGCGCGTGCTGCATGTGCTGCAGCTGCTGTTGCTGCCGGTGCTGCTGGGGGTGGCCTGGCGCCACCGGCGTCGTGGCGTGGATCCGGCTGCGGTGCTTGCGACCGATGCCGAACTGCGGGTGATCCGCCGGCCCATCTCCACCTGGCTGCTGCTGTCCATGATCGGCGTGCTGGTGTTCGAGCCCAATGCGCCGCTGTTCGCCCACCAGATGGCGATGCTGGTGGCGCTGGTGCCGGTGCTGCGCCTGTTGCCACAGCAGGGACGTCGCCTGCTGGGTCCCTGGCCGTACCTGGCGACGGCTTTCTACCTGCTGCAGCGGCTGTCGGTGCTGCTGATGGCCAGCGACTACCTGTACCGCCTGTACTGCCTCGTGCTGGCGATGCTCGCGTTGGCGGTCACGGCGTGGCTGCTGTGGCGTTCGCGCGGGCAGCGCTTCGTCGGCAAGACCGGGCGTGCCGGACAGCTGGTGCACGGCCTGGGCTGGGCCGCCGTGGTCGTGCTGATGGTATCGATCGGCGCGAACTTGCTGGGCAATGTGTCGCTGGCGGAAATGCTGGTGTCCGCCACTATCGAGAGCGGCTACTTCGCGCTGGTCCTGTATGCGGCGGTGACCGTGTTCGAAGCGCTGCTGCGCCGGCTGGGCGCACGCAAGGAGGTCAGGCGGCTGTGGCTGATGCGCCGCCATGGAGGCACGTTGCTGGAATCGTTCGCGCGCTGGGCGAGGGTGGCGGCGGTCGTCGGCTGGATCGCCTTCACGATGACCCGCTTCCGCCTCTTCCGGCCGGTGTACGACACGGCCAAGGCCGTCGTCACGCATCGCTTCGAGTATGGCGAGCTGTCCATCAGCCTGGGTCATGTGTTGGTGTTCTGCATCGGCGTGGTGCTGGCCGTGTGGGTCGCGCGGACCCTGCGTGCGCTGCTGCGCGAGGAAGTGCTGCCGCGCATGGCGCTGCCGCGCGGCGTGGACAACAGCGTGGCGTCGCTGAGCTACTACGTGCTGCTGCTGGTCGGCCTGCTGGCGGCGCTGTCGGCGGCGGGCTTCAAGATCGGGCAGCTGGCCTTCCTGTTCGGCGCGTTGGGCGTGGGCATCGGCCTGGGCCTGCAGGACGTGGTGCGCAACTTCGTCTCCGGCCTGATCCTGATGTTCGAGCGGCCCGTGAAGCCGGGCGATGCGGTGGACATCGGCGGTACCGCCGGCCGCATCCGCGCCATCGGTATGCGCGCCACCACGGTGCGCACCTACGACGGCGCCGACGTGGTGGTGCCCAACGGTATGCTGTTGTCGGACAAGGTGACCAACTGGACGCTGGTCGACCAGAACCGACGCGTCGACGTGGATCTGGGCGTGGCCTACGGCTCGGACGTGACGCGGGTGATGCAGCTGCTGCAGGAGACCACGCGCACCACGCCGGGTATCGCCGACGATCCGGCCCCGGCGGTGCTGTTCACCGGGTTCGGTGCCAGCTCGCTGGATTTCGCCATCCGCGCCTGGACGCGTCGCTTCGACGACTGGGGCACGACCCGCAGCGACCTGATGACCCGGCTGTACGCCGCCCTGACGGAGGCGGGCATCGAGATTCCCTTCCCGCAGCAGGACCTGCACCTGCGGACGGTACCGGGCGATGTGCTGCGGGCGCTCGCGGTGCGCGGGCCGTTCCGCGGCAAGGACGGACCGGAGGCCTGAACCGCCGCGCCTACAGGGTGCGCAGGAACTCGGTGATCGCCTCCAGTTCGGTGCGGTGCAGGTCCAGCGGCTGGAGCAGCGGGTCGACCTGCGGGAAGGGAGGATCGTCCGCAGCGCCGGGCGCTGGCTTGGGGCGGGGCATGCCGACGTTGTACATGTTCACCACCCCGCGCAGCTCCATGAAACCACCGTTGTGCATGTACGGTCCCGTCTTGCCGACGTTGCGCAGTGACGGGGTGCGGAACCTGCCGCTGTCGGCCGGATCGCCGGTTATCCGGTACCGCCCCAGATCCTGCTTGTTGCGGCCGTAGAAGTGCAGGCCGAGGTTATGGAAGCGGTTGTCGGTCAGCGCGGGACCGCTGTGGCAGTTCATGCAGCGCGCCTGCGTGCGGAACAGGTGCAGGCCCCACAACTGCTGGTCGGTCAGCACGCCGCGCTGGCCTTCGAGGAAGCGGTCGAAGCGGTTGAAGCGCGGCACCAGGCTGCGCTGGTAGCTGGCCAGGGCCTGCGCCACACGCGACATGGTGACCCGCTTCTCGCCGAACACCTGCGCGAACGCAGTGGGGTAGTCGGTCTCCCGGTTGAGCCGCTTCTCCAGTTCGTGCGGCGAGAACGCCATCTCCGCCGAATCCTGGATCGGGTGCAGCGCTTGGGCCTCCAATGTCGCCGCGCGCCCGTCCCAGAACAGCGGACCGGAGAACGCCGCCATCGACACGTTCATCGCGTTGCGCTTGCCCGCCTGCCGGTCGTGCCCGAACGACACGCTGCGGCCATCGCCCCAACCCAGTTGCCGGTCATGGCAGCTCGCGCAGGCGATCTGCCCGCTGCGCGAGAGGCGGGGGTCCTCGAACAGTCGCTTGCCCAGTGCGATCTTCTCCGGCGTCTGGGGGTTGTCGGCGGGTACCGGCGGCATGTCGGGCAGTGGCGCGAGTTCCTGCCACACCGCGCCCGCATCGACCGTGGGTGCCGGCCATTGGTCGATGGGCAATGCATATACGCGGCGCAGGCAGTCCGCGTCCATCGATGGTGCGCTGACGGCGATGCGCTGCCGGCATTCCGCGATAGACCTTTCCGGAGCAGCGCTTTCCGACCGCGACTGCGCCGCCGTCGCCGCGACCAGCCACAATCCCGGCAGCAAGAACATCAGCGCAGACAATCCGCGACGCATGCTCAGGCCCCCGCCATCAGAAGGGCGCCTGCCAGCAACGGCATCTGCACGAAGGCGATGAAGGCGCGCAACGTGAGCGGCCATTCGCGCAGGCGCCAAAGCGCCCACAGGCCGGCGCAGCCCGATGCGATGGCGCATGCGGCCATGGCGAGCGTATAGCCGCTGCCTCGCCAGGCCTCCTGAGGTCCGGACGCGGCCAGCATCAGCACGACCTGCGCGGACACGACGGCGGGCAGGCACCACAGCAGCCAGTGTGGTAAGAAGGATGTATTCGCCATCATGGGTACCTGTTGTTGACTAGAAGCGATAACCCAGTTCCAGCCAGTAGCTGCGGCCGGGTTCGTAGTAGGACGTCGTGCCGATGCTCCCGCTCAGCGGGTTCCGGCGGTTGAAGACGTTCATGGCCTCCACCCGCACGTACGCTTCCTGCTCGTGCGGCAGGGTCAGGCTGTACTCCAGCGTGGTGTCCCAAGTGAAGGTGCGCGGCGCGTCGTATCGCTCGATCACGTCGATCGTCTCGTCCTGGTACTGCTCCGCGCCCGTGACGGTGAAGCCAGTGAAGCCGGCGCGATAGCGCAGGAAGTTGCTCCACATCAGACCCCATGCCGGCAGCCGCGTCTGCGTGGAAAGTCGCGCCGTCCACGGGCGGTTGTAGCTTGCCTGCGGCAGGTCATAGGCGTGTATCACGCTGCCTTCGTAGCGCACCAGGCGGTTGTAGGCGTTATCCGTGTAGCCGCTTTCGTAGTCCACGTAGTTGCGGAGCACCTCGGTGTGGTCGAACGCGAACTGCGCGTGCGTTTCGCTGCCCCGCCAGGTGAAGGGGCGCTGCAGGCCCACACTCAGCGTACTGGTGTCGCTGCGGCTTCGACCGGCGTTTACGTATTCGTACACGTTCGTCGAGTAGTAACCGCTGGTGTCGTCGCTCGCGACGCGGCGTCGGAGGACCTCGTCGCGCCCGTCCCGGCGGACGTGCTTCAGGTTGAAGTCCAGACCTGCCAAACGCTGGTTGATGCCGAGATTCAGTTCGTCGCTGTACGGAATGTCGAGAGTCTCGAAGCGGTTGTTGGCCGTGTAGGTGCGACTGCGGGACCACAGCAGCGACGGCGCCGTACGGGTATAGGTGGTCTGCAGGTTGTCGCGTCCCTCACGCAGCTTGTAGGTGAAGAAGCTACGGCCGTAGTAGCGGTTGGCGCCGGCGGTCAGCAAGGTATCCTGGTTGCCTAGTACGTCCCACGACATCGCGAAGCGGGGTGCCACCGTGGTCTTGTCCATCAGGTTGTCGCCATCCACTCGGATGCCGGGTCGGAAGCTCCAGCGCCCCAGCCGGATGTCGTCTTCGGCGAACAGGCCCCACTCCCTGAGCTTCACTTCGAAGTAGCCCGCGCTGTAGATGTTGCGGGTGCGGAAGAACTGCCCTTGGCCTGCAACCACCCCTCCGGTACCGCTGACGCTGGTGTAGACCGGCGACAGCGAGCAGGAGTCGGTGTCGACGGCACCATTGGCATCGGTGCAGGAGGTCGTCCGGCCGGGACTGAGGAAGCTGTAGTGGTCGTTCAGGCGGTGATAGGTGCCCAGGCGGTCGCGGTACTGCAGACCGAACTGAAGCGCGTGACGGCTCTCGCCCCACGCGAGCGCACCCCGACGCGCGGTGAGCGCGTACCCGACGGTCCGGTTGCGCTGGTCGATGTTGCCCCAGTTGCCTTCGAAACTGCTGTTGTTGACGCCCCAGTCGTAGTCGGGTGAACGCGCCCAGGCCTTCCAATAGTCCACGTCGTCGGGTACGCGGCGCGAACTGTCCAGGTCGCTGTAGCTCACTACCTGATCCAGGCCCCACGCGCCGACATCCAGTCCCACGCGAAGACTGCCCACGGGCCCGCCCTGCTTGAGGTCGAAGTATGAATTCCTGGCGTTCTGGGTGAAGTAGCGCTCGTCCGTCGGGGCATGGGTGAAGCTCCCCGACAAGGTGATGCCGTTGCCCGCCCAATCCATCCTCACGCTGGCGCTGGTGTTCTCCCGGCGCTGCTCCTTGATCAGCTCATCGCTCGTGCTGACCTGGCCGGCCGAGTAGCCGCGGAGCGGAATGTCGGATCGGGTACGGATGACATTGGCGATCCAGCCCAGTCCGCCGCCGGTGCGCCCTTCAAGCATCGCCGACACCCGGTATTTGTCGTACACCGGCTGGTTCGCGTACGTCGAGGACTGCGAGATGTCATCGCCTTCCGGGAGGATCATCTCATTCCACACCGAGCGCGACATGCGGAAAGATACCTTGCCGCCCAGCGTGTCGCGGGCCTTGCGGCTCTCGGCATCCACGACGCCGCCGCTGAAACCGCCGAACGCGGCGGGCACGTTGCTGTCGTAGACGGTCAGCTGCCCGATCAACTCGGTGTCCAGCGCGATGCCCTGGGTGGCGCTGGGCACGTCGGCCAGGTCGTGTGGATTGGTTGCTTGCGGATCGATGTCGTTGTTGAAGCTGGTGCCGTCCAGCTGCAGCAGGTTCTGGTAGTACTGCCCGCCGTTGATGCTGATGTTCGCGGGGCGGATCTCGCCCATGCGGTTGGACGAAGCGAAGGCGGAATCGTCGAACTGCACGTTCGGGTTGATCCGCAGCAGCGTGCCGATGTCGCTGTTGCCCTTCGCCTGGTCCTGGATGTAGCGCTCGTTGAGCACCATGCCTTCCTGGTACGGAAACAGGCGCTGGCCCACGACTTTCAACGTGTCCAGGGTGGTGGGCTTGAGGTATTCCGGCGAACTCGCCAGCGGCGTCGTGGACGTCGGGGCGGGAGTATCGGAGGATGCGGGATCGGTTGCGTGCGCGCCGGCGGACAACGCCGACAGGATCGCCAGGGTCAGGAGTTTCATCGAGTTCTCGGAGCGGGTGGGTGCCCGAAGGGCGCGTTCCGCTGGCGGAGAAGACTTCGATGAAGCGACTCGGTGCTGGCTGATCGGCGCGGATTGTGCGCGCTCCGTTCAGCTGCGTCAACGCTGTGATCGCGCATTGCATGTCGAAATCGCGTCGCACGGATCGTCGCATCTGCAACTTTCCAGGAGCGAGCCGATGGAGCCCCCTTTCGACGTGCAGCGCATCGACCACCTTGTCCTGCGCGTGCGCGACCTGGCACGCAGCGTCCGCTTCTACGGCGAGGTGCTGGGTTGCCATGTGGAGCGCCGGCGCGAACACCTGGGCCTGGTGCACCTGCGTGCAGGCGCTTCCATGATCGATCTCGTCGACGTGGCGGGAAAACTGGGCGCGCGGGGCGGGGCGCCGGCGGGCGTGGAAGGGCGCAACGTCGACCATCTGTGCCTGCGCATCGATCCTTTCGATGAAACGGCGCTCAGGGCGCATCTGGCGCGTTTCGGCATCGCACCGATGGGGCCGGCGGAGATCAACTTCGGCGCGGAAGGCGATGGATTGTCGCTGTACTTCCAGGATCCCGACGGCAACACCATCGAGCTGAAAGGGCCTGCCTCACGGATGGCCGGGGTCGGGCGCGCTGGCGACCGGGGCGGATGAGGCGACCGCCTGCACGGGTGCCTGCGGCATCGCGGTGTCGGCATCCGGCAAAGGCGCACCCGGCGACAGCAGTCGGCCTTCGCCCTGCAATGCATCCTCGGCCGCCTTGGTCATCACCACGATGCTGATGCGGCGGTTGATCGGATTCTGCGGGTTCTGTTTGTCGAACAGCACCGACGACGACAGGCCGACGACGCGCGACACCTTGTCCTCGTGCATGCCACCGGCCACCAGCGCGCGGCGCGCGGCGTTGGCGCGTCCGGCGCTGAGTTCCCAGTTGGTGTAGTCGCGGCTGGAGGCGTACTGCGTGGTGTCGGTATGGCCAGTGATGCTGATGTGGTTCGGCACCTTGTTGATGAAGGTCGCCAGCTCCGCGAGGATCGCCTGCGTGTACGGCTTCAGCACGGTCCCGCCCAGGTCGAACATCGGCCGGTTCTGTTTGTCGACGATCTGGATGCGCAGGCCTTCCGGCGTCAGATCCAGCAACAGCTGGTCCTTGAACGGTTCCAGCGCCTGGCTCTTGCCGATGGCTTCCTCCAGCGCCTGCATCAGCGATTCCAGGCGCTGCTTTTCCTCCGCCTTGCGCTGCGCCTCGGACGCCTGCTGCGCATCGCCGGGCGGCTTGGCGAAGGGGTTGTCGCTCTCGCCCTTGGGCATGTCCATGGTGCCGCCGAGCTTGATCATCGCCGTGCTGGCGCCGCCGGGGCCGGCGGGACCGGGCGCGGGCGAGAAGCTCTTGCCGCTCAGCGGGCTGGGATTGCGGAAATCCTCCGAGATCGCCGCGCGCTCCTTGTTGGTGGTGGCGCCCATCAGCCACATCACCAGGAAGAACGCCATCATCGCGGGGACGAAGTCCGCGTAGGCGACCTTCCACGAGCCGCCGTGATGGCCGCCGCCGGCGACCTTCTTGACCCGGCGGACGATGATGGTGGGGCGCTGTTCGCTCATCGCCGTGGCTTACTTGTTGGCCTTCAGGTGCGCTTCGAACTCGGCGAACGGCGGACGCACGTCCGAGGGCAGCGTCTTGCGCGCGAACTCCAGCGCCACCGCCGGGTTGTAGCCGCGCAGACAGGCCAGCAGCGCGGTCTTCACCGATTCGTACATGCGGCTGTCCTGCTCCACCTGCGCCTCGATGGCCGCGGCCAGCGGCGAGACGAAGCCGTAGGCCAGCAGGATGCCGAGGAAGGTGCCGACCAGCGCGGCGGCGACGTGCGCACCGACCGCGGCGATGTCGCCGCCGATCGAGCCCATCGTCACGATGATGCCGAGCACCGCGGCCACGATGCCGAAGCCGGGCAGGCCGTCGGACACCTTCTGCAGTGCGTGCGCCGGCGCCATCGCCTCGTGGTGGTGCTTTTCCAGCTCCAGCTCGAGCAGCGGCTCCAGTTCGTGCGGCTCGATGTTGCTGCCCACCATCAGGCGCAGGCATTCGGTCAGGAAGTCGAGCAGGTGGTGGTCGCCGAGGATCTTGGGGTACTTCTGGAATAGCGGGCTGTTGGTCGGGTTCTCGATGTGCTCTTCCAGCGACATGAAGCCGTCGCGGCGCGCCTTGTTGAGCATCTCGTGGATCAGCGTCAGCACGTCCAGGTAGTCGGACGGCTTGTACTTGGCGCCCTTGAACACCGACAGCGTGGCGGTCAGCGTGCCCTTGACCACCTTGGTGGGGTTGCTGGCCATGAACGCGCCCAGCGCGGCGCCGCCGATGATGACCAGTTCGAACGGCTGCCACAGGGCGCCGAGCTTGCCGTGCGAGCCCAGGTAGCCGCCGATCACGCTCAGGGGGACGGTGATGAAGCCGACGATGATGAGCATGGCGACATGGGCGCAGGGTAGGGTTTCCTCAGGATCGGCCCGGTCATCCGTTTCTTGAGGGACGACCGTTCGTCGGCACCTGCCCGGGCAATGACCTTCGGCAGGGTTGACTACAGCTGTCGTCACGGGCAAGTTGACGACAACTGTAGTCACGAGGCGATCCCATGCCCGGCAAGGCCCGCAAGTCCATCGGCGACCAGGAACTGGCGCTGCTGCAGCATCTGTCCGAACACGGCGAGGCCAGCGTCGGTGAAGTCGCCGCTGCCTTCGGCGAACCGCGCGGGCTGGCCCGCTCCACCGTGCTGACCATGATGGAGCGGCTGCGGGCCAAGGCGTACCTGCGGCGACGCCAGGTCGACGGCGTGTACCGTTACGCGGCGGTGGCCCAGTCCGACGACGTCATGCGTAGCGCGGTCGGCAGCTTCGTGGAGAAGACCCTGCAGGGCTCGCTGTCGCCGTTCGTGGCGTGGATGTCGCAACGTACCGAGGTCAGCGACGACGAACTGGCCGAACTGGAAGCGCTGGTCGCCAACCTGCAGTCCAAGCGGAAGGAGAGCTGACATGGATCTCGTCGCACTGGCCGATGGTTTGCTGTCGCGGCTGCTCGCCGTCGGGCTGCAGTCGTTGTTGCTCGCCGCCCTGGTGTGGGCGCTGTGTCGCTACCTGCCGCGACTGGATGCGCGCACCCGGGCCTGGCTGTGGTGGCTGGTCGCCTCGCAGATGGTGGTCGGCCTGGTCTGGTACGCACCGGTGGCGCTGCCCCTGTTGCCGGCCGAGCCCGTCGCCGCGCCGGTCGTGGTGGCGATGGCTGCCGAGCCAGCGACATACGCAGTGCCCGAGATGGCGGCCGGACCGGTGCCGGCGACGCAGGCATCGCGGCTCGACACCGGCGTCCTGCTGCTCGCCGCCTGGCTGGCGGGCGTCGCGGTGATGCTGGCGAACACGCTGCGCCACGCCTGGCGCCTGCATGGACTGGTGCGGCACGCACGTCCCTGTCGCGACCGCCGCGTGCAGGCGCTGTCCCGCGCGCTGGCGCAGCGGCTCGGCGTCGTCGCGGCACCAGAGCTGCGGGTCAGCGACGCGATCGACTCGCCTATGCTGGCCCGGCCCTGGCGTCCGGTGCTGATGCTGCCGGCCTCCTCCCTCGCCACGATGGGCGACGACGACCTGCGCATGGCCCTGCACCACGAACTGGCGCACCTGCAGCGCCGCGACCTCTGGTGGGCGTGGATGCCGGCGCTCGCGCAGCACCTGTTCTTCTTCCATCCGGTCGCGCACCTGGCCGCCCGCGAATACGCCTTCGCCCGCGAAGTCGCCTGCGATGCCGCCGTGCTGCAGGACGAGCAGCACGCCCCCCACGACTACGGACGCCTGCTGGTGAAGCTGGGCGTTTCCACCGCACCGTCGCCGGCACTCGCCGGCGCTTCCCCCACGTTCCGCATCCTCAAGAGGAGACTGCTGATGCTGCAGCACACCGCTTCCCCCCTGCGCGCCGGCGCGCTGGCCCTGACCATCGGCCTGGTCCTGCTGGGCGCCGTGCCGTACCAGGTCACGGCCCGTGCCCCCGTCGCCCCGACGCCCGCCGTTGCCCCCACCGCGACCATCGCGACCATCGCGCCTGTCGCCGTCGCGACCGCCACCGCGACGCCGCAGGCGCGTCCCGCTGTCGCCCCACGCGGCGTCGCCGCCGCCAGTCCGTACGCCGTGCCTGCGTCGCCTCCGCCGCCTGCACCGGCAGTCCCGGCCGTACCCAAGGTGGCCCCGCCCGCGCCTCCCGCACCCCCGAAGCCTCCCGGCCACGCCGGCACGCACGTGATCAACATCGATCGCGAGGGCAGTGGCGATGCCTACGTCCTGATCGATGGCAACGAAGTCACTATGGCCGGCCGCAGCGACGACATCGTCACCGCGCGCAAGCAGCAGCAAGGCAACGCGCCGGTGCTGTGGGTGCGCCAGGATGGCCAGCAGTACGTGGTGCGCGACCCGGATACGCTGAAGCGGATCAAGGCGGCGCACGCGCCGATGGAAGCGCTGGGTGCGCAGCAGGGCAAGCTCGGCGAAGCGCAGGGCGCGCTCGGCGAACGCCAGGGCGACCTGGGCGTCAAGCAGGGCGAGCTCGGCGTGAAGATGTCCGCCATCGCCACCGAACAGGCCGCGGCCGCGATGCGCGGCGGCGAGGGTCGCCAGGTGGAACTCGACCGCAAGATGGAAGCGCTGGCGCGGGAACAGGAGGCGCTGGCGAAGCGGCAGGAGGCGTTGGCGCGCCAGCAGGAACCGCTCGCGCGCCAGCAGGAAGCGCTGGCCCGACAGCAGGCGGCCGCCGTGGTGCGCATGCAGCGCGATGTGGATCGCCTGGTCGGCGAGGCCATCCGCAGCGGCAAGGCGCAGCGTCTCTGACGGCGCGTCAGTCGTCCGTGCGCAACCCGCTCCACTGCGAGCGCGCGAGGCGGATGATGGCGCGGACCTGATCGCGGTCGCGATGGCGGGAAATGGCAACGGCGCCGAGCCGCAACGCCTGTTCGCGCAGTTCCTCGGTCAGGTCGTAATGCGCGCCGCTGCGCTTGTCCTGGAACGCGCGCCGCGGCACGCCCAGGCGTGCGGCCATCGCATGCAGTTCGTCCAGCGTGTCGGCCATGAGATGGGCCCAGCGTCGGCCCCGCCACAGCGTGACCGCGTCGTCCACGTAGACGCTCATCGCGGCACGGTGGCCTTCGGCGGTCGCACCATGCGGTCCATCAGGTGCTCCAGCGTGGCCGTCAGGTCGCCGCAGCGGCCCATGTGCACCGGCGAGGTCTGGATGATCGAACTGCGTTTGGCCGTGAGCCAATGGAAGCGCGCACGCGGCGGCAGCAGGCCGATCGGTGCGGCCGCTTCGCCACCGTGGCAGATCGCCGGGATGGTATCCAGGGGCCGACGCAGCGATTCCAGGTCCAGCGTGGGATCGAGTGCGAGCAGTCGCGCTTCGTCCAGCTCGATGCGTGCTTCGAGGAACTTCGCACGCTCGCACGACAGGATGATGCCGACGTTGACGAACTCCTCGCGCTCCACGCGCGGGACGACGCGGATCACGGCGTAGTCGTAGGTGTCATGCGCGCGCACGGATCGCCTCCTGCACGAACGCATCGCGCTGCGCCACGCGGCGGACCAGGTACTGGACGTACGCGGCGCGCTGCGCCGCCGGATCGCCAAAACCATCGGGGCCCTGCAGCCACGCATCGGGCACCTCGGCGACGATGCCGGCGATCGTGGCTTCGGTCAGCGCGGCCGCCATGCCGCCGTCGATCTCCGCCAGCTGCGAGGCCCAGCGCAGCAGCACGTGGTCGCGGATCAGGGGGAACGGCTTGCCGGCGCCGGACGCATCGCCGTCCCACCCATGGTGGAAGTACAGCGCGGCGCCGTGGTCGATCAGATAGAGCCTGCGGTGCCACATCAGCAGGTTGGTGTTGCGCGCCGTGCGGTCGACGTTGCTGATGAAGGCGTCGAACCAGACGATGCGCGACGCCAGGTCCGCATCGGGCTGTTCGGCAACGGGGTCGAAGTTCACCGCGCCCGGCAGGTAGTCCATCGCCAGGTTGAGTCCGGCGCTGGCCTTGATCAGGTCCTGGATCTCCGGATCGCCTTCGGTGCGCGCGAGTTCGGCGTCCAGGTCCATCAGCGCCAGGTCCGGCATCGGCAGTTGCAGCGCCTTGGCGAGTCCGCCGGCGATCACTTCGGCCACCAGCGCCTTCGGGCCCTGGCCGGCGCCGCGGAACTTGAGCACGTAGAGGCCTTCGTCGTCGGCTTCCACGACGGCGGGCATGGAGCCGCCTTCGCGCAGTGGGGTGACGTAGCGGGCGGCGGTACGGAGGGGGAGCGTCATCAGGCCGCTAGGATAGCGCGCCGGCGCATCGGGCTCAGGTGGAACGCGCCACACCCATGCGCCGCAACAGCAGGTAGACCCCGACGCTCGAGGCGGCGCCCAGCAGCAGCGCGAACGCCAGCCCATGGGCGCTGTGCGCGAACGGCAGGCCGGGCAGGTTCATGCCGAATAGGCCGGCGACCAGGCTGGGCGGCAGCAGCAGGGCGGTGATCATGGACAGCACGTACAGGTGGCGGTTGGTGCGCTCGGCGAGCTTGGCGGCCACTTCGTCCTGCAGCAGGCGCGCGCGTTCCTGCAGCGTGCCGACATCGCCGTCCAGGTCGTCGAACCGCTGGTTGAGGCGGGCGATGGCGGCGAGCAGCGCGTCGTCGGCATCGCCCGCATGGCGCTGCTCGAACGGTTTCAGTACGCGCCGCATGGCGGTGAGCGGGCGGTGCAGGCGCACGGTCTGGTGGCGCAGCTGCGCCAGGTCGCGGCGCTCCTCGCCGATGCTGTCCGCCAGCACGCGGTCCTCGATGCGGTCCAGCCGCACGGACAGTCCGTCGCTGCTGCGTTCCACCGTGTCGGCGAAGCGTGCGGCCACCATCTCCAGCAGACGCACCGGAGAATCGGCCGCTGCGCCGGCGACCACCGCGCGGCGCGCCGCTTCCAGCGAGCGCAGCGCCTGCCGTCGCGCGGTGACCAACAGGCGTCCGGCCATGGCGAAATGCAGCCAGCCGATGCCGTCGTCGCCGCGCAGCTGGCCTTCGGCCGCCGGATCGACGCCGCGCTGGTGCACCCAGTCGACGAACACGCCGTGCGCCACCGTGTCTTCGAGCTGCAGATTGACGTGCGTGTCGGGCGACAGGAGCGTCGCCTGCGCCTCCTCGGGGAGCGCCAGCAGCGCGACGATCTGCGCACTGCGGACATCGCTCAGGTCCAGGTGCAGCCAGTGCCAGTCATCGCCGGGAGGCTGCCGCAACGCGCCCGCATCGTAGGTGGCCGCATCGCACGGATGGGCGCGTCCGTCGCCATCGAACCGGTACAGCCAGAGCGCGGCGGACCATCCGGCGGACGCCGGCAAGGAGGCTGGGTGATCGTGCGGGGTGGCCATGCATGACAGCCTGGCGACGATGGGGTGACGATCAGGCTACCGTCGGCATGTGCCGGTCTCGTGACAGGCGGCTATCGTCACCCCGCCGCGCGCGACTCCGCCCCGCCGCGCTGCAGCGGATCGGGCAGCGGCTCACCGTTCGGCGTGAAGGCCAGCGATACCGAGTTCAGGCAGTGGCGTTCGCCGGTCGGGGGCGGCCCGTCCGGGAACACATGGCCCAGGTGGCTGTGGCAGCGCGCGCACACGATCTCGGTGCGGACCATGCCGTAGCTCGTGTCGCGGATGCGGCCGATGTGCGCCTCGTCCACCGGCTGGAAGAAGCTCGGCCAACCGGTGCCGGAGTCGAACTTGGCGCTGGACCGGAACAGTGGCAGGCCGCACAGGCGGCAGGTGTAGACGCCGTCCTGCTTGTTGTCCAGGAACACGCCGCAGAACGGCGCCTCGGTGCCGTGCTGCAGCAGCACCCGGCGCTCGTCTTCGCTCAGGCCGGCGATCAGCGCCGTGCGCTGCGCATCGGTCGGCGGGGTGAGGTCGAAGGCCGTCATGGAGGTGCTCCGCAGGAGGGGGTACCCTCGATATGGTGCCGGTCCGTACCCATCACAACCTGCAGCGGCATCGCCGCCCCCGTCTGCGACGTGGCCGTCGCCGGCGCCACGTAATGTGGCGCCGGTATGGGCGTGCGATCAGGGCGTGGCCGTCAGTGCGGCATTGTCCTTGAACTCGCGGCGCAGCCAGTCGTCGATCAGGCGCTTCTCGTAGCGCAGGCTGTCGTTGCTGTTGACGCTGGTGCCCGTCAGGAAACCATGGTCGACCAGCTTGCGCTCGCCTTCGGCCAGCACCTGCCCGTCAGGGCCCTTCACGACGAAACGAAGCGTCATCCGCGGCGGGTAGATGTCCTTGACGATGCGGATGTCCTGCATTGCCGGGCGCACGACGGGTTCGTACCGGCCCGCGCGGTCGATGTCGGTGATGGTGACCTCCATCGTCTGGCCGCGCGCAAGGCGCTGGCCGGCTTCATCCCGCAGGTACCGCGCCAGGTCGACGACCCACGTGCCCTGTTCGGATTCCCAGCGGTTGCCACTGAACTTGATCTCGCTGAACTGTGCGGGATCGGTCCACTGGACGCTGACCGCGCCACCGTCGGTGGGCAGGCTGCGTGGGATGTCCGGGTCGGTGACGTTCTTCGGCCTCGCCTGACCGGGCAGCGCGGCGGCCAGCGCGATGAAGGCGGTGAGCAGCAGGGCGGGGGCTTTCATGAGCGTTCCTCGGCAGGTAACCAGGGCGATTGTGCGCCCGGCCGCAAACCGGCGGCCATGTCGCCAACGGGCCGGCTTACGGAAGGTTCAGGGCGGGACTCATGCTGTCCGGGGGTTGCGCATGCGCTCCACGTCGCGCAGCGGCGGCGCACCGAACATGCGGCTGTACTCACGGCTGAACTGGGAGGGGCTTTCATAGCCCACGCGATGGCCGGCGCTGGCGGCGTCCATCACCTCGCTGAGCATCAGGCGACGCGCTTCCTGCAGGCGCAGCTGCTTCTGGTACTGCAGCGGGCTCATCGCAGTGACCGCCTTGAAGTGATGGTGCAGGGCCGAGGGGCTCATGTGCACTTCGCGGGCGATGTGGTCGATCCGGAGTGGCTGCGTGTAGTGCTGGCGCAACCAATGGATCGCCTTGGCCACACGCTGGCCCTGGCTGTCGGCGATGCCGATGTGGCGCAGCATCGCGCCCTGCGGGCTGCACAGCACGCGGTAAAGGATCTCGCGCTCCACCAGCGGCGCCAGCAAGGGGATGTCCTGCGGCGCATCGAGCAGCTTCACCAGGCGGATCGCGGCCTCCAGCAGTTCCACGCTGCTGGGGGCCAGGCACAGGCCGCGCGACGGCGGCGGCAGCGGCGCCCTCGCTGATTCGGCCTCGGTCACGAGCTCGGCGATGGTGGACGGGGAAAGCTTCAGCACCAGGCACAGGTAGGGTGCGTCGGGGGCCGCTTGGGTGACCTGGGCGGTCACCGGCAGGTCGACCGACGCCACCACGAAGCGGCTGGCGTCGTAGTCGTAGACCTCGTCGGCCAGGATCGCGCGCTTGGCGCCCTGCACGATCAGGCACAGGGCGGCTTCCTGCACGCCGCGCGCCGGCAGCGGCATGGGGGCACTCAGCCGGGAGAAATGCAGCGCGGGAATCGTGGTGGGGTGCAGGCCGTCTTCGCCGGTGGATCGTTCAATCAGGCCGGCCAGTTCGCGCAGGCAGGCTTCATGGGCGGGCGTGTTGTCGGGCATGGATTGTCCCTGTGGTGCGAACGCGGGGGAGGGAAACGAGTCTACGCAGCGCCGGGGTGGATGACATGGCGCGGAAGGCGCCGGGGCAGGATCGGGCAAGGATCGTGGAGGAATCCGATATCGGGCAAGCGCCATCGGCGCCCAGACTGCGCCCCTTCCCGACGCAGCCCGCGCCGGGCTTCCCCCAAGAGGTGTCCCATGTCCGGAATCCAAGGAAAAGTCATCGCCATCACCGGTGCCAGCAGCGGCATCGGCGAAGCGGCCGCGCGCGAACTCGCCCGCCGCGGTGCCCACGTCGTCCTCGGCGCGCGACGCACCGACCGGCTGGAGCGGCTGGTCGCCGAGATCACCGCTGCCGGCGGCAGCGCGCGCTGCCGTGCGCTCGACGTCACCCGCCTGGAAGGCGTGCAGGCGTTCGTGGCGTTCGCCCAGGCCGAATACGGCCGGCTCGACGTGATCGTCAACAACGCCGGCGTCATGCCGCTGTCGCCGCTGACCGCGCTGAAGATCGACGAATGGAACCGGATGATCGACGTCAACCTCCGCGGCGTGCTGCACGGCATCGCGGCGGCTCTGCCGATCATGCAGGAACAGGGCAGGGGGCAGGTCATCAACGTGGCCTCCACCGCGGGCCATCGGGTGTGGCCGAGCGCCGCGGTCTACTGTGCCACCAAGCACGCGGTGATCGCGCTGTCCGAAGGCCTGCGCCAGGAGCACGACCGGCTGCGCGTCACCGTGGTGTCGCCCGGCGTCACCACCAGCGAGCTGGCCGAGACCACCAGCGATGCCGGCATCAAGGCGTGGCTGGAGGATTTCCGCCAGGTCGCGATTCCCGCTGACGCCGTGGCGCGCGCGATCGCCTATGCGGTGGAGCAGCCCGACGATGTGGACGTCAGTGAGGTCATCGTGCGGCCGGCCGCCAGCCCGAACTGACGTTTCGTCGGCAGGCAACAAAGTATTTCACGCCCAGGGGTTGCCGCCCGCGGAACGGGGGAGTGCAATGGCGCACTCCCCCGCTTCTGGAACTCTCCCCATGGAATACCGCTACCTCGGCGCGTCCGGCTTCCGCGTGCCCGTCCTCTCTTTCGGCACCGGTACCTTCGGGGGCCAGGGTGCGCTGTTCAGTGCCTGGGGCAGCACCGACGTGGCCGAAGCGCGCCGCCTGGTCGACATCTGCCTCGACGCCGGCCTGACCATGTTCGATAGCGCCGACGTCTACTCCAAGGGCGCTGCCGAAGAGATCCTCGGTGAAGCGATCAAGGGCAGGCCGCGCGATGCGCTGATCATTTCCACCAAGGCCACCTTCCGCTTCGGCGATGGCGAGAACCAGGTCGGCTCTTCCCGCCACCACCTCATCAACGCCGTCGACGCGGCGCTCAAACGGCTCGGCACCGACTACATCGACCTGTTCCAGCTGCATGGTTTCGACGCGCGCCCGCCGGTGGAAGAAGTGCTGTCCACGCTCGACACGCTGGTGAAGGCGGGCAAGATCCGCTACCTCGGCGTGTCCAACTTCTCCGGCTGGCATCTGATGAAGTCGCTGGCCGCCGCCGACCGGCATGGCTGGACACGCTACGTGGCGCACCAAGCGTACTACTCGCTGGTCGGTCGCGACTACGAATGGGAGCTGATGCCGCTGGCCGCCGACCAGGGCGTGGGCGCGGTGGTGTGGAGCCCGCTGGGCTGGGGCCGCCTGACCGGCAAGATCCGCCGCGGCCAGCCGCTGCCCGAGAACAGCCGCCTGCAGTCGCAGACCGCCCAGGATGCCGGCCCGCAGGTCGACCTGGAGTACCTGTACGACGTGGTCGATGCACTGGACGAGGTCGCGCAGGAAACCGGCAGGTCCATCCCGCAGGTCGCGCTGAACTGGCTGCTGCAGCGTCCGACCGTGAGCACCGTGGTGATCGGGGCGCGCAACGAAGAGCAGCTGAAGCAGAATCTCGGCGCGGTCGGCTGGAACCTCACCCCGGAGCAGGTGGCGAAGCTGGACAAGGCCAGCCAGCGGCCGAAGCCGTACCCGTACTGGCACCAGGCCGGCTTCGCCTACCGCAATCCCACGCCGGTCTGTGTGCACCGCACGGTGGCCCCCCTTGTAGGAGCGACGTAAGTCGCGACCGCGCCAATACCCCGTACAGAAACAAGAACGCGCAGCAGCGCGCCCTGATGAGAAACCATCGGCTTTCCGTGGACGGCCAGGTGCGCGGTCGCGACTTACGTCGCTCCTACAGGGTGGGCCTGCTACATTCGCCTTCTCTTCATTCGACTTCCGGATACTCCATGCGCCTGTGTGTCCTTGCCGCCGTCCTGTCCGTCGCCTGCGCGCCTGCGTTCGCTGCCACCACCTACGTCAAGGCCGGCCGCCTGCTCGATGTCGAATCCGGGCGCATGCTGACCGACCAGGCCATCGTGATCGAGGACACGCGCATCACCGCCATCGGTCCGGCCGCCAGCACGCCCGTGCCGGCCGGCGCGACGGTGCACGACCTGTCGGGAAAAACCGTGCTGCCCGGCCTGATGGATGCCCACGTGCACCTGCACGGCGACGCCGACCTGCAGGGCTACCGGCGCCTGGCGATCTCGCTGCCGGCGGCGGCGATCAAGGGCGCGAAGAATGCGCGTACCACGCTGCTGGCCGGCTTCACCACGGTTCGGGTACCGGGCTCGCCCGGTTACGCCGACGTGGCGCTGCGCGATGCCATCGCGAACGGCGAGGTTGAGGGTCCGCGCATCCTCGCCGGCGGCGTCGCCATCGGCATCACCGGCGGCCACTGCAGCGACAACAACCTGCTGCCGGCCGAGTACAAGGCGGTGGGCGACGGCGTGGCCGACGGTCCCTGGGCCGTGCGGCAGAAGGTGAGGCAGGACGTGAAGTTCGGCGCCGATTTCATCAAGACCTGTTCCACCGGCGGCGTGCTGTCCAAGGGCACCGAGGTCGGTGCGCCGCAGTACTCGCTGGAGGAACTGAAGGCGCTGGTCGACGAAGCGCACACGCTGGGGCGCAAGGTCGCCTCGCACGCGCACGGCGCTACCGGCATCCGTAATGCATTGCTCGCCGGCGTGGACTCCATCGAGCACGCCAGCTTCATCGACGACGAAGGCATCGCGCTGGCCAAGAAGAACGGCACCGTGCTGGTGATGGACATCTACAACACCGAGTACATCCTCGGCGAAGGCGAGAAGGCCGGGTTCCTGCCCGAATCGCTGGAAAAGGAGCGCCGCGTGGGCGCCACCCAGCGCGAGAACTTCCGCAAGGCCCACCAAGCCGGCGCCATCATGGGCTTCGGTACCGATGGCGGCGTGTATCCGCACGGCCTCAATGCGCGCCAGTTCTCGCGCATGGTGCAGTTCGGCATGACCCCGCTGCAGGCGATCCGCTCGGCCACGCTGGTCAATGCGCGGCTGTTCGGCATCGACAAGGAGGTCGGCGTGCTGAAACCCGGCTACTTCGCCGACCTGATCGCCGTGGACGGCGACCCGCTGCAGGACGTGGCCGTGCTGGAGAACGTCGGCTTCGTGATGAAGCAGGGTCGTGTGTACAAGCGCGACTGACGCCGTGTCAGTCTTGCGTCGCTATTCCATCATTCGGACACAAGGATATCGCTCATGGGCATAGTGGCGTGCTTGGCAGGCATCGATCGGGCGACGATCGATCGCCTCAAGGAGGATCCCGACCTCGTGGAGGGCTACCTCTACCCGGACGATGGCGAAAGCGAGCCGCCGAACTGCGTCGATCTGGATAAATCGTGGCACTGCATCCATTTCATGCTGACCGGCCAGGCCGAGGACGCCGAGCCGCCGCTCGGATGGGCTGTGGTGGGCGACGAAGAGGTGGGAGAGGATACTGGCAACGGACCTGCACGCGTTCTGTCTCCCGAACAGGTATCGAAGGTCTCTTCCGCCCTCATTGACGAGGAGGCTTTCAGGCGCCGCTTCGATCCGACGAGCCTGGCGCAGGCCAACATCTATCTGCACGAGATGTGTGTCCGCGATGGTGACGATGCGTTGGACTACATCGTGGATAACTACCGCGGCCTGGTCGACTTCTACCGTAACGCCGCTGCGCGCGGCGATGGCGCCATCCTGTGGTTCTGCTGATACGAGTGCTGGAGTGCTGCTTGTGAGTGAACCCGTGAAGATCGATTTCGTCTCCGATGTCGCCTGCCCATGGTGTGCGATCGGCCTGGCCGCGCTGGAACGCGCCATGGCGGAAATCGGCAACGATCTGCAGGTCGAGTTGCGCTTCCAACCGTTCGAGCTCAATCCCGACATGGGCCCGCAGGGCGAGTCGATCGCCGAACATCTCGGGAAGAAATACGGCCTGAGTGCGGAACAGCTGGCCCAGAACGGCGAGGCGCTGCGTCAGCGTGGCGAGGTACTCGGGTTCCGCTTCGACCTGCAGAAGCGCGACCGCATCTACAACACCTTCGATGCGCACCGCCTGCTGCACTGGGCGGGCGAACGCGGCGCCGCACCGCAGCTCGGGCTCAAGCGGGCCCTGCTGCAGGCGTATCACGGCGAAGGACGCAACGTGTCCGACCACGACACGCTGGTCGCGATCGTCGAAGCGACGGGACTGGATGCGGCCGAGGCCCGCCAGGTCCTGGCTACGGGCCGTTTCGCCGCGGAGGTCCGCGAGCGCGAACGCTTCTACCAGCAGCAGGGCATCCGCGCGGTGCCGGCAGTGATCTTCAACGACCGCCACCTGATACAGGGCGGCCAGCCTGCGGACGTGTTCGAACAGGCACTGCGACAGCTGTCGGGGATGGCGGCGTAAGAGGATCAGCCGTGGCGGGCCAGCAGGACGGACTCGTTGCTGGGCATTTCCACGACCACCGCGGTCGGGATGCCATGGTGCTGGTGCAGGGTGGCGGCGAGCAGCTTGGCGCTTTCGCGCGCATCGCCCAGGTTGTCGAACCAGTTGCGGCCGTACTGGCCTTCGTAGAGTTGCCAGCCTTTGTCGTTGGCGGCGATGGTGAACAGCAGGCGGGGCATGACGGACTCCGGTCAACACGCCGGGCAGGGAACCGGCGTGCAGACTGTGCGCGAATGTGCCAGTTATCACATTCGGCGGAAGTCCCGGATCCGCGTAGGAAAAGTCCTACACGGCTGTAGGTAGGACGCCCGGCCTCAGCGCAGCAGGGGCTCCAGGGTCTTCCAGACATGGTCCCGGAGCTTGGGTTGCGCGCTCGCGACCGGGTGCAGGTTGTCGGCCTGGTAGGCGTTGCGATCCAGCGCGATGGGTTCCAGCAGGAACGGCAGCAGGGCGGTGTCGTACTGCTTCGCCAGCACGCTGTAGTTCTGCTCGAACCCGCGCGTGTAGTCCGGTCCGTAGTTGGGCGGCATGCGCATGCCCACCAGCAGCACCTTCGCCTTGCGTGCCTGCGCGGCCTTGATCATCTTTTCCAGATTGGCGCGCGTCTGCGCCAGCGGCAGGCCGCGCAACCCATCGTTCGCCCCCAGCGCGATGACCACGACGGCGGGCTTGTGGCGTTGCAGTTCCGCCTCGATGCGCGCCGCGCCGCCGGCGGTCGTCTCGCCGCTGATGCTGGCGTTGACCACCCGCCATCCCGGCCGGGTCTTGCCGATACGGTCAGCGGTCAGGGCCACCCAGCCCTGTGCGGGTGACAGGCCATAGGCGGCCGACAGCGAATCGCCCATCACCAGAAGGGTGCGGGCGGCCTTTGCGGGTGCGGCCTGTGCGGTCTGCGCCACGACGGGACGTGCGAATAATGCGACGAACAGAAGCACGACCAGGCCCGACGCCCATTGCATGCGTGCGCGCCCGGCCCCATACCTGCCTGAATAACGAAACATGCGAACCGTGCTCCCGATGATCCACGAAATGACCGACGAGACGATCATGGCCGACGCCAGCAGACTGCACACTGAAGCCCACGCCTCCGCCCGCGCCGTCCTCGACGTGCAGGGGCTGGGCAAGCACGTGACGCTGCCCGGCGGCGAACTGACGATACTCGAGGAGGTGGGCTTCCGCATCGGCCATGGCGATACCGTGGCGATCGTCGGGGCATCGGGGTCGGGCAAGAGCACCCTGCTGTCCCTGCTGGCCGGGCTGGACGTGCCCAGCACGGGTTCGGTGACGCTCGACGGCGAGCGCATCTCCGCCATGGACGAGGACGGCCGGGCACGCGTGCGCGGCGAGAAGGTCGGCTTCGTCTTCCAGAGCTTCCAGCTGCTGCCCTCGCTGACGGCGCTGGAGAACGTCATGCTGCCGCTGGAATTGCGCGGCGATGCCGACGTGGAAGGGCCGGCGCGGCAGATCCTGCAGAAGGTGGGCCTGGGCGAGCGCCTGGCCCATTACCCGCGCCAGCTGTCCGGTGGCGAACAGCAGCGCGTGGCACTGGCCCGTGCGTTCGTCACCCGGCCGTCGCTGCTGTTCGCGGACGAGCCCACCGGCAATCTCGACACCCACACCGGGCAGGCGATCATCGAGCTGCTGTTCGCGCTGAACGCCGATGCCGGCACCACGCTGGTGCTGGTGACGCACGACGACCACCTGGCGGCACGCTGCCAGCGCCTGCTCCGGCTGGATGCCGGACGCCTGCAGGGTGGGGCCGCATGAGGACGCTGGCGCTGGCCTGGCGCCAGTTGCGGCGCGACCTGGCCGCGGGCGACATCCGCATCCTGTTCGCTGCGCTGGTGCTGGCGGTAGTGGCGGTGACCTCGGTGGGTTTCGTCACCGATCGCGCCGAGCGCGCGCTGGCGATCGAGGCGAACCGCCTGCTGGGCGGCGACGTGGTGGTGCGCGGCGATGCGCCGCCTACCGAGGCGCTGCGTGCGCTGGCCGCGGCACCGAGCCTGCGCGTGACCGAAACGCAGGAGCTGCAGAGCATGATCCGCGCCGGCGAGTCGCTGTCGCTGGGCGACCTGCGCGCGCTGGGCGAAGGGTTTCCGCTGCGCGGCAGCTTCCGCATCGTCGATCGCGCGGGTGCGGCCGAGCGAGATGCCCGTGGCATCCCCGCGCCGGGCACGCTGTGGATCAGCCAGGCGGGCGCGGAGACGCTGGGCGCGAAGCCGGGTGACGCCATCGGCATCGGCACGCGCACGTTGACGCTGACCGCGCTGGTGACGCAGGAACCGGATGCGGCCCTCGACTACTTCAATGTCGCGCCAAAGGTCTTCCTCAACCTCGCCGACCTGCCATCCACCGGATTGGTGCAGGAAGGCAGCCGCCTGCGCTACCGCCTGGTCGTGGCCGGCGATGCGGCCGCGGTCGAAACCTTCACCGCGGCGGTCAAGCCGCAACTCGCGCGCGGTCAGCGCATGGAAACCATCCAGGATGCGCGGCCGGAAGTGCGCTCCGCGCTGGATCGCGCCAGTCGCTTCCTCGGCCTGGCGGCGCTGGTGTCCGTCGTGCTCGCCGCCGTCGCCGTGGCGATGGCCGCACGGCGTCACAGCGAGCGCCATCTGTCCGGTACCGCCGTCATGCGCTGCCTGGGTGCGCAGCAGCGCACGCTGGTGGGCATCCACGTCGGCGAACTGGTGCTGCTGGGATTGGCCGCCTGCACGGTCGGCGTTCTCATCGCGTTCGGCCTGCAATGGGGTATCGGCCGCTGGCTGCAGCAGTCGCTTCAGATCGACATTCCCCCGGCGGGCTTCATGCCGGCGCTGCAGGGCTATGGCGTGGGCATGATCGTGCTGCTCGCTTTCGGTGCGCCGCCGGTGCTGGCGCTGCGCCGGGTGCCCGCCCTGCGCGTGCTGCGTCGTGACCTGGACCGGACCGAACCCAGCGCATGGCTGGTCGCGCTGACCGGCTTCGTCGGCCTGGGCGCGCTGCTGTGGTGGAAGGCGGGTTCGCCCACGCTCGGCACCGCGATGCTGGTCGGCATCGTCGGCACGCTCGCCGTGCTGGCCCTGCTGGCGTGGCTGCTGATCCTGCTGGTGCGCCGCCTGCGCTCGCGGCTGCGCGGCAGCCTGCGCTACGGGCTGGCCAACGTCAGTCGCCGCGCGGGCACGTCGATCGCGCAGGTATCCGCGCTCGGCCTCGGTCTGATGGCGCTGTTGCTGCTGACCTTCGTGCGCACCGACCTGCTCGATCGCTGGCAGCTCGCGTTGTCAGCCAATGCGCCCAACCGCTTCATCATCAACGTGCAGCCGGACCAGGTCGATCCGGTGAAGACCTTCATGCAGGCGCGCGGCCTGTCGGCGGTGGACCTGTATCCGAGGATCCGCGGCCGCCTGGTCGAACTGAACGGCAAGCCGAGCCGTGGCGCCGACTACGAAGAAGCCGACGAACGCACGCAACGTCGCGCGGACCGCGAGTTCAACCTGTCGATGGCCGCGACCCTGCGCGACGACAACAAGGTCACCGCTGGCGAGTTCTGGGCCGGACGCGTCCCGTCGTCGCCGGAGCTGTCGGTGGAAGAGGGGTTCGCCGGGGATCTGGGCTGGAAGCTCGGCGACCGCGTTGCGTTCGACATCGCCGGCCAGCGGTTCGAGGGCCGCATCACCAGCCTGCGCAGCGTGGACTGGGAGAGCTTCCGCCCCAACTTCTTCGTCGTCGCCTCGCCGGGCGCGCTCGATGGATATTCCGCCAGCTACATCACCGCCGTCAGCGTACCGTCTGGCGACGCCGCCTTCACCCGCGAACTGGTCAACCGGTTCCCCAACCTGTCGGTGATCGACGTGGAGGCGGTGCTCAAGCAGGTACGCAGCACGGCCGAGCAGGTCTCGCAGGTGGTGCAGGTGGTGTTCTGGTTCTCGCTGGCGGCCGGTCTGCTGGTGCTGATGGCCGCAGTGAGCGCCAGCCAGGACGAACGGCTGCTGGAAGGCGGCGTGATGCGCGTGCTCGGCGGCAGCCGCCGCCAGCTGCGCCTTGCGCAGGCCTCGGAGTTCGCCGCCATCGGGCTGTTGGCAGGGTTGGTCGCCGCCATCGCAGCCTCGGTCTTGTCCGGCGTGGTCGCCACCCAGGTGTTCGACCTGCCGTGGAAGGCCAACTGGCAGCTGGCCGCCATCGGCGGCGGGCTGGGCATGCTGGCTGCGTTGGGCGCGGGGCTGTTCGCCACGCGCAAGGTGCTGGATGCGCCGCCGTCGGTGACGCTGCGCGAGTTGCAGGGCTGAAGCATCTGGCTGGTGTGGGAGCGACGTAAGTCGCGATGGAGCGCCGCCGTTAACCCATCGCGACTTACGTCGCTCCCACAAAAAAAGCAAAAAAGGGGCGAGCCGAAGCTCACCCCTTGATGCACACCACCTGGCGCAGCGTGTGGACGACCTCCACCAGGTCGCTCTGCGCCGCCATCACCGCGTCGATGTCCTTGTACGCCGCCGGTGATTCGTCGATCACGCCGGCGTCCTTGCGGCATTCGACGTGCGCCGTCGCCTCGCGGTGCTGCGACAGGGTGATCTGCTGGCGCGCCGCGGTACGGCTCAGCACGCGGCCGGCCCCGTGGCTGCAGCTGTGGAAGCTGTCCGCGTTGCCCTTGCCGCGCACGATGAAGCTCTTCGCGCCCATGCTGCCGGGGATGATCCCCAGCTCGCCTGCGCGCGCGCTCACCGCGCCCTTGCGGGTCACCAGCAGGTCCACGCCGCCGTGCGTTTCCTTCTGCACGTAGTTGTGGTGGCAGTTCACCGCCATCTTCTCCAGCTGGAACTTCGGCAGGCGGTGGTGCATCTCCGCCAGTACGCGCGACATCATCGCCTCGCGGTTCTCGCGGGCGTAGTCCTGTGCCCACGAGACCGCTTCCACGTAATCGTCGAACAAGGGCTCGCCTTCCATGAAGAACGCGAGGTCCTTGTCCGGCAGGTGGAAGCCCAGCACACGGTGAGCCAGTTGTTCGCGCGCCCGCTCGATGAAGTAGTTGCCGATCAGGTTGCCGGTTCCGCGCGAACCGCTGTGCAGCATCACCCATACCGCATCGGCCTCGTCCAGGCAGATCTCGATGAAGTGGTTGCCGCCGCCCAGCGTGCCGATCTGGCGATCCAGCTTGTCGGTACGGATCTTGCGGTGCTTCTGCTTGATCGCCTCCAGGCGTGGCTCCAGTCCCGACTGGGTGATGCGCGTGCGGATGCTGTCCGGCAGCTTCCAGTGCTCCCCGCCGCGCCCGTTGCCGACCGGCACGCTGCGTTCGATGCTCGAACGCAGTTGCGCCAGGTTGTCCGGCAGATCCTTCGCGCGCAGCGTGGTCCGCACCGCGGCCATGCCGCAGCCGATGTCCACGCCGACCGCCGCCGGAATGACGGCGCCGTGCGTCGGGATGACCGAGCCCACGGTCGCGCCCTTGCCTAGGTGCACGTCGGGCATCACCGCGACCCACGGGCCGACGAAGGGGATCGCCGCGATGTTCCGCAGCTGCTCGTGGGCGCCCTGGTCCAGGGGCACGCCGCGCACCCAGCCCTTGATCGGGGTGGTGCTGCCCTCGGCGTGCAGTAGTTCGAAGTGTGTTTGTGTGTTCATGTGATGTCCTTGTCCTAATCTTTGTAGGAGCGCCCCATGGGCGCGATGCTCCTGCTTTCGCTTCTTCCCTGAAAAGCATCGCGCCCATGGGGCGCTCCTACAGAAAGCCCGTCGCGGCGAGTCCGTCCACCGCGCGGGCCGTACTACTTCAATGTCACCAGCTGCTTCAGCACGCCATCCAGGCCGCCGAACACGGTGAGCTTGTCGATCTTCTCGGTGACCTTCTCCAGGGCCTCGAGCTCCTTCAGGCGCATCAGCACCGGCGACTCGTCGATCAGCTTCGCGGTGTTGAGCAGGGAACGCGTGGCGTTCGCCTCCTCGCGGCGGCGGATCACGTTGGCTTGCGCCGTCTTCTCCGCCTGCACCACACCGTTGAGGATCTCCTTCATCTCGCCCGGCAGGATCACGTCCTTCACGCCCACGCCCAGCACCTCGACGCCGAGCCCGGCCATCTGGCCGCGCACGTAGGCGAAGATGTCGGCGTCCAGCGAAGCCTTGTCGCCCAGCAGCTCGTCCAGCGTCTTGGCGGAGACCGCCTTGCGCAGGCCGTACTGCAGCTCGCGGTAGACGAAGTCGCCGACCTTCGCGACCTTGGTGCGCGCCGCCACCACGTCGGTGACGCGGGTGCTGGCGGCCAGGTTCACGCGCAGGCTGACCTTGTCGCGGGTCAGGAGCTCCTGGCCCGAGACCTCGATCGCCTGCACGCGCAGGTCGACGATGTCCACCACCACGTTCTTCTGGAAATTCCAGAAGGCGTAGCTGCCCGTGGCGAGCGTGCGCTCGAGCTTGCCGTCGATGAACACCAGACCGGCGAATTCCGCCGGCACATCGGCCACCACGGCCAGCTTCGACAACACGCCCAGCTGGCGCAGGCGCCGCGCAACGGCGACCTCCACGTCCGGCGTGGCGAGCGACACCGCCTGCACCTCGACCTTTACCAGGCCGATCCAGTACAGGTGCCGCGTGCCGGGCGGCAGCACGTCTTCCAGCTTGCCGTTCTTCAGCACCAGGCCCACCTCGTCCACGCCGATGTCGGCGAGGACGAAGGTCTCGCCCAGGCGCTCGCCGAGGCGCGCGATCAGCGCGTCGACGTCGTGGCCGGCGTATTCCGGCGCGGCGATGTTGAAGGTGCGTACCTCGATCCGACCCATCGGGTCGAGCCAGCGGTACACGCCGGGCGCGAGCAGCTGCTCGAACCGACGGTTGCGATACACCAGGCCGCGCTCGCCGTCACCGATCACGACCCTCTTGGTCCAGAACATGGCGTTGTTCTCCTTGTTGGCTCTGGTGGTTCGATCCGGATTCAACGGATCGCCGCGGTGGATCGAATCCCGCGACGAAAGGTGCCCATCGCGATGGGCGATCGGCGGAAGAAGGTGGAAACGCCCCTGGACGGAGGCGATGCGGGCGACCGGCGCTGTCGGCGGAGGCATCGCAGCGACGGCGCGGTCCGTGGACTGCGTCGAACGCTGCGCGCTTCCACGTCGAGGGCGCGGTGCCGGCACCGTCCCCGCTGCGTTGCGCCGTCGTCCCGCATTCCATCGCGGAAAGACGACACGCCACACGGGGCGTTTCCTGGGTGGGACTTGCGTCCCGGTGTCATGACGTGAAAGGTCATGTGCCCTTGCGGGCGTTGGAGCGGGAGTCGAACCCGCGACACTCGGATTAACCGTCCGATGCTCTAACCATCTGAGCTATCCAGTGGTGGCGTGCCGGAATCGAACCGGCGACTTCGGGCTGGCGCCCGCTGCTCTATCCAACTCGAGCTAACGCCCTCGAGGAACACCGTCTCCCACGCTTCGGCATACGCCACGGCAGCGCCGCGCGCACCGGACGGGACACAAACCCGTACCGCTGTTGCGTGTTCGATCGATGCTCCGCATTGCCGGCTGTCGTCAACCGGCAATCCGTTCGGGCGCGACGCGCCCTTGTGGGTGTTCTCTCCACGTGCAGCCCGCGTCGGGGCATCACGACGCAGCGCACATGCGCCAGTCGCAGCCGCGCCCCTGCCTCGGGGCGCGCACGCGCGCTACCCGGATGCCCCAGGGCGGAAAGGAACTTCCGTGGTGGAAAGAAGCGAACCTCGATGCATGCGCATCCTCCGCGAACGCTGAAAACAAAACGCCCCCGGGTATGGCGACCCGAGGGCGTTCGCGTTCCTCGGGAGATCGGGGTGGCCGATCTCCCAGGGAGTCAGCCGGATGTCAGAAGTCCAGGTGCCGTGCGCGTTCGGTACCGCGCAGGTCACTGCCGTTCGCACGCAGCGCCAGGCCGCAGCGCGAGGACTGCAGGGCGGGCTTGCTGTCGAAGGAATAGGCGGGCTTCATGGGAAGAACTCGGTTGCTGAAAAAACGGCCACGTGGCCGACGGGCGCGCACGATACGCCGCTTGTTTGCGATGCGCAACACTTTTTTCATTTTATTTTCGAAGCCCGACCGACGGTGGTGGAATCGGTCGCGAGTGGCTGCCGTTAGAATGACGCCTCATTCCCTGCCTGCGCGCCGCATCGTGGCCTCTCCCTTCTCCGATTCCGCTCTCGATGCCCTGATGCTTCCCTTCGCCCAGGGCGTGCTCGCCTGGCCGTCCGGGCCGGTGCTGTTCCTGCGCGCGCGCGATGGCGCCGCGTTGCGCCCGTTCCCGCTGTCGCAGCTGGTATGCGAACAGAGTTTCCGTCCCGACGCCGAGCTGCTGGAACGCGCCGGCCTGCGCGTCGTCGCTGATGCGGCAGCCGAAGAGACGCGCCATGCCCTGGTGCTGTTGTTGCCGCCGCGCCAGCGCGAAGAGGCGCGCGCACTGCTCGCGCGCGCCGTGCAACTGGCGGCGCCCGACGGCGTCGTCGTCGCTGCGATGACCAACAACGAGGGCGCCAAGTCGGGCGAAGCCGACCTGAAGCAACTCGCGGGCCTGGCGGGCACGCTGACCAAGTTCCATTGCCGCACCTTCTGGGCGCGCAAGCGCGCGGACGGCGTCGACGACGCGCGGCTCGCGCAATGGTCGGCGCTGGATGCGCCGCGCCGGATCGAGAACGGCCGCTACCTCAGCCGTCCGGGGGTCTTCGCCTGGAACCGGATCGATCCGGCGTCCGCGCTGCTGGTCGAGTGCCTGCCGACGGACATCACCGGGCACGGCGCCGACCTGGGCGCGGGATGGGGATTCCTGTCGCTGTCCCTGCTGGCGCGCAATCCCGGCATCACCGCGCTTGATCTGTACGAGGCCGAGGCACGCGCGTTGTCGCTGGCCAGGGCGAACCTCACGGAAGCGGGCGCGAGCGCAACGCTCGATTTCCACTGGCACGACGTCACCGCCGGATTGCCGCAGCGCTACGACTTCATCGTCAGCAATCCGCCCTTCCATACGCAGAGCCGCGCGGATCGCCCCGACATCGGCCAGCGCTTCATCGCGGCAGCGGCGGAAGCGTTGAAGCCGGGCGGCCGCCTGTGGCTGGTCGCCAACCGCCATCTGCCGTACGAGCAGACTTTGAATGAGCGCTTCGGAGAGGTGCGCGTGGCGGGCGAGCGCGATGGCTTCAAGGTCATCGCCGCGGTGAAGGCGAGGCGTTGAATCCATGAAGATCGTCAAGCACATCGCCAACCTCGGCTATGGCAGCCGCAAGGACGTGCAGTGGATGTTCCGCGAGGGGCGGATCACCGACGCCGCGGGTGAGGTGCTGTATGCCGACGACCCGGTCGACCACGACAACATCCGCGTGGATGGCGAGCCGCTGGATCCCGCGCCGGGCGTAGCGATCCTGCTGCACAAACCGGTGGGCTACACCTGCTCGACCAAGGATACCGGCCGCATTGTCTACGACCTGTTCCCGTCGCGATTTCGTGAGCGTTCGCCGGTGCTGTCCACCGTGGGCCGGCTGGATCGCGAGACCAGTGGCCTGCTGCTGCTCACCGACGACGGTGGCCTGCTGCACCGGATCATCTCGCCCAAGGCCAACCTGCCCAAGGTCTACGACGCGACGTTAGCGCAGGACCTGCGCGGCGACGAGGCCACGATCTTCGCCAGCGGCACGCTGATGCTGGAGTCGGAGCAGACGCCGCTCGCGCCGGCACACCTGCACGTCATCGATGCGCGCCATGCGCAGCTGACGCTCACCGAGGGTCGCTACCATCAGGTGCGGCGCATGTTCGCCGCGGTCGGCAACCATGTCCAGGCGTTGCATCGCAGCCGCATCGGCGGGCTGACGCTGGGCGACCTTGCGCCGGGGCAGGGGCGCCTTCTCGATCAGGGGGATCTCCGCCAGCTGTTCGGAGCCGAGGCATGAGTCGGGCGGCATTGCCGTTCCCGCCCATGGCGGTGGTCTTCGACATGGACGGGCTGATGCTGGACAGCGAACGCGCCATCATCGCGTGCCTGGCGGAGGCCGCACGCGAACGAGGGCACGACCTGCCCGAGATGCTGTGGCTGTCGATGGTGGGCCACAGCGAAGCCGTCTGCCGCCACCTGCTGGACGAGGCGGTGGGCGAGCTGGAACGCGCGCAGGTGCTGCAGCGTTCGCATGCGCTGTACGACGCGGTCGCCGCGGCAGGCGTGCCGCATCGTCCCGGCATCATCGAGATGCTGGATTTCCTGCCGGCGCGCGGGATTCCACGCGCGGTGGCGACATCGACGCGCCGCCCGCTGGCCCTGCAGAAGCTGGAGGCCGCGGGCCTGCTCCCCCGGTTCGATGCGATATGCACCAGCAGCGACGTCGAGCATCCCAAGCCCGCGCCGGACATCTACCTGCTTGCCGCAGCGTCGCTGGGCGTCGCCCCGGCGCAGTGCCTGGTACTGGAAGATTCGCCTACCGGCGTGCGTGCCGCGCTGGCCGCCGGCATGCATCCCATCCAGATTCCCGACCTGCTGGAGCCGGACGATGCCGTGCGTTCGCTCGGCCACACCATCCTGCCGTCGCTGGACGATGCGCGTCGGCTGCTGGAGCGGCGGTTTGCCGGTGAGCGGATGTAGGAGCGACGTCAGTCGCGACCGCACGGCAAAATCCGACCCGTTTTCCCGCCATCTCCCGATGTCGCGCCGGCGATGTAGGAAACCATGCTCGCAGGCATGGATCAATCCGCACACCATCGTCCTGCGCAGGGTCATGCAGGTCTCCGTCGTGGGCGCAGGTCGATTGCCGGGCACGTCTACCTGGTGACCTTCGTCACCCGTGATCGACGACCGTTGTTCTCGGATCCGGTCATCGCTCACGACATGGCGCGTGCGATCACGGACAAGCGACTGTGGTATCGCTCGCGCCTGATGGCCTGGGTGCTGATGCCGGACCATTGGCATGGACTGATCGAACTGGGAGCGACGGAGACCCTTCCTGTTTGTGTCCAGCGGTTGAAAGCCAATACCTCCCGATCTTTCCGGGTCGGGCGGCAGCATGACGGTGTCTGGGCTCCAGGCTTCCATGATCGTGCGCTGCGGTCCAGCGACGACCTCAGGGTCGCGGCGCGCTATGTGATCGCAAATCCTCTGCGCGCAGGACTGGTCGATGAGATTGGAAAGTATCCGTACTGGGATGCCGTGTGGCTTGGGAACGAGTGCCTTGCAGACCGATCCTGAGCGCTGATGGCGTCCGGTCGCGACTGACGTCGCTCCTACAGAAAGCACAAAGCGTCATCAGTCCGCAAACAGCTTCGCCCACCCCGCATGCCCCAGTGCATCCAGCGTCTTCACGTTGCGCTCGACGATGACATCGGCATCGGGGAAGGCCTCCACCGCGCGGTCGATGCTGGCTTCGCGCAGTAGATGCAGGGTGGGGTAGGGCGAGCGGTTGGTGTAGTTGCTGATGTCGTCGGGCATCGTGCCGGCGAACTGGTAGTCGGGGTGGAAGCTGGCAACCTGGATCACGCCCTGCAGGTCCAGCGCCTCGACGGCGGCGTCGGCGTTGTCGAGAAAGTCGTTGTAGTCGAGGAAGTCGGTCAGCACGTCCGGGTGCACGATCAGCGTGGTGTCGACCTGCTCGGGGTCGGTGTCGCGCAGCAGCACCAGTTCCTCGGCCAGTTCCTCCAGCAGGGCTTCCGGCGTGCTGGCATCGCTCAACACGAAGCGCACCTGCTGCTTCACGTACACCGCCTTGGCGAACGGGCACAGGTTCAGCCCGATGACGGCACGTTCCACCCAGCGACGGGTGGCGCCGATGGGATCGTGCACGCCGTCGGTGGCGGCGGGCGAATCAGTCACGGAAGTTGTCGAACTGCAGCGGCAGCTCGAATTCCGTCTTCTTCAGCAGCGCGATGACGTCCTGCAGGTCGTCGCGCTTCTTGCCGGTCACGCGCAGCTTGTCGCCGTTGATCTGGGCTTCCCCCTTCAGCTTGGCGTCCTTGATGGTGGCGACGATCTTCTTCGCCAGCTTCTGCTCGATGCCCTGCTTGACCGTGATTTTCTGGCGGGCGCCGGCCAGGTTGGTTTCCACGTCGCCGAACTCCAGGCAGCGGGCGTCGATCTGGCGGGCGATCAGGCGCGCGCGCAGGATGTCGGTCATCTGCTTGAGCTGGAAATCGCTGGGCGCGGACTGGGTGATCAGCTTGTCTTCCAGCACGAATTTCGCTTCCACGCCCTTGAAGTCGAAGCGGGTGGAGAGTTCGCGGTTGGCCTGGTCCACGGCGTTGGTCAGTTCGTGGACGTTGACTTCGGAAACGACGTCGAAGGAGGGCATGGGGGAATTCCTGGTACCGGACGCGGAATTCTACCGTGCGCCGGGAAGCGGCACCGCTCCGGGTGGCGGCACGCGCGTGGCGCGCCACAGCCCGGCCAGCCGGCGGACGGTCTCGCATGCGAGCAGGGGCACCACCCAACTGCACCACAACAGGGTGGCGATCAGCGCAGGCGAGGGCGCGAGCCCGCCCGCGATGGCGAGCGGCAACGACAGGCGGAAGAGGATCGGCGCCAGCGTCACGGCGTAATGGCGGACCATCCAGCGACGATGCCGCTCCACGGCCCCGCGCCTGATCGCCACCAGGCCGGTCAGCGCCGAGGTCAACCAGGCAAGGGCGGTCGCGGAGAACGCCAGGCGGATGGCGAACGGTGCGGGCGAGCTGGCGATCAGTCCGACGGCGCCGGTGGCGGCCACCAGCAGGCCGGACAGATAAAGGCGGCCCACCAGGCGGTGCGGGCGCGGATAGCGGTGGCGCCATTGGGTGAAGAACTGCACGGGCCCCAGCAGCACGGTGGTGAGCCCGCCGGCCAGATGCATCCACAGCCAGCCGCGCCGCATCATGAACATGCCGTAGGCAGCCGAATCCAGGTGCCAGTACTTGCCGTAGGCGGCCAGCAGGAACTCGAGGCTGGCGATGCCGAGCAGCAGCCACAGCGCGGCCCAGGCCAGGTGCAGGGCCATGCGGGAGCGGGGCGACGCGCTGGTGCGTGGAGCGATCCCTGTCATCGGCCTGCCTGCGCGGGTGGTTGCGCGCAGGGTAGCGCAGGCGTGAGGGAACGTGTCCAGCGGAGGCGATAATGGCGCATGGCCACGCCCCGTTCCTCGCTCACGTCCGCCGTCCTGCTCATGCTGGCCGCCGTGCTGCTGTTCGCGTTGATGGACGCGGGATTGAAGCTGCTTTCATCGCAGTACCCGCCGCTGCAGGTCGCGGCATTGCGCGGGTTGTCCTCGCTGCCGCTGGTGACGCTGTGGGTGCTGGCCACGGTGCCGGCCCACTCGCTGCTGCGCGTGCATTGGCCGTTGCACCTGCTGCGCGGCGCGCTGGGCATCGCGATGATGGCCGGGTTCGTGTACGGCTTGCGCACGATGCCCTTGTCGACGGCCTACGCTATTACCTTCGTCGCGCCGCTGCGGGTCACGGCGATGGCGGGCCCATTGCTCAAGGAGCGGGTGGGGGCGGGGCGCTGGATCGCGATCGTCATCGGTCTGGTCGGTGTGTTGGTGATCCTGCGCCCGACCGGCGAAGGCATGCTGACCGGCGGCGGGCTGGCGATCCCCATCGCGGCGATCTGCTATGCGCTGGGTGCGGTCACCGTGCGCATGCTGGCGCAGCGCGACAGTACGCAGGCGATGGTGTTCTGGTTCGTCGTGCTGCTGTCGCTGGGCGCGTGGCTGCTGGCGTTGCCTGCATGGAAGCCGCTGCAGCCCGCGCACGGCTGGATCATCGCCGGCGTCGGCATCTCCGGTTCGCTGGCGCAGGTGGCGCTGACCGAGGCCTTCCGTCGTGGCGAGGCCTCGCTGATCGCGCCACTGGAATACACCGCGCTGGTATGGGGCGTGCTGCTGGACGTGGCCTTGTGGTCGGTGCTGCCGGATGGCGTGACCTGGATCGGCGCGGGCATCATCGTGGCCAGCGGACTCTATCTGTTGCGGCGCGAAAAGGTCCACGTGGAGGCCGAACATCCTTGACGCGCGATGCGGCATGATGCGCGCATGCCCATCGTCCTCGTCCTGCTGTTCGTATTCCTGCTGCTCGCCTTGTGGGTGCTGCTTCTCCCGCTCTCGTTGTGGCAGCGCTATCGCTACGGGCGGGCGCGCCGCATGGCCCGCAGCTGGCTGCTCGCGTTCAACGCATGGAGCCTGCTGGTGTCGGTGGCGATCTTCATGGCGGTCAGTGCGTTCGGCCTGTTCTGGTGGCCGGACAGCCTGGCCGGCGCGGGGCTGGGATTGGCTGCAGGAAGCCTGCTGGGCCTGCTGGGCGTGTGGCTCACGCGCTGGGAGGTCGCGCCGCAAGGTGTCTTCTACCAGCCCAATGCCTGGCTGGCCCTGTTGCTGGTCGCCATCGTGGCCGGCCGCATCGTACTGGGGTTCGTGCAGATGGCGCAGTACTGGCAGAGCGGTGGCGTGCCGGCGACCCATGCGCTGCTGAGCGGGCACGGCAGCCTGCTGGCGGTGGCGGGCCTGCTGCTCGGCTACTACCTGGTCTATGCCTGGGGCGTGAAATGGCGGGTCGCGCGCCTGCAACGCCTGCGCGGGCACGGCATGCGGGGATCCATCCGCCCCCAGGAAAAGGCGGCGGGCCCGGGGGCCCCCCGCCGTATCGACGCGATGGGGCGATGGATCAGAAGCGGGCGCCGATACCCACACCCACGACCCACGGGTCGATCGTCAGTTCTTCGCCGGTGCCCTGGCCGGCCACGCGCACGCCGGCGTCGCCCTTCATGTAGCGGGCATCCGCACGCGCAAACCAGGTCTGGTTGATGTTGAAGTCCACACCCGCGGTGGCGATGGCGCCCTTGGCGGTCTCCAGGCCGACATGCGCGCCGTTGGCGCCGATGGTCTCGTTGCTGAAGTTGGACTCGTAGTAGCCCAGGCCCACGAACGGGCGCATCACCTGGTCAGCGGTGCCGAAGTGGTACTGGCCGCTCAGCGCGATGGGCTGCTGGTCCACGGTACCGATCTTGCCCGCGCCATCGGCGCGCACACGGTGGTTGAACTTGTCGGCGGCGCCCCACAGCTCGACGGCGATGTTCGGGGTCGCATACCAGCTGGCGCTGATCACCGGCGCGACGTCGCCGTCGATCTTGAGGCCGGGTGCGGGATCGCGATCGGGCTTGAGGACGGCGGCGCCGCCGACCACGGCGAAGCGCTTGCCGGCGGCATCGGATGTCGTGTCGGTGGTTGCATCCTGCGCCAGGGCAGGCATGGCAATGAGGGAAGCAAGGGCAATCGTGAGGGTACGAATGGATTTCATGCAGGAATCTCCTGTTCTGTTTTCTTATGTCCCTTCCGTGCGGTGCGATGCGTGATGCGTCGTCGCCGTCAGGGCGAGCGCACCGTAACCAGCGCTGCATGAACATCTCCTGCTGCGCGACGTGAACCGTTCGCAAACACGGCGGAAATATCCTGCTACTGCGACTGCATTTCACGGTGCGTGCATGTCGCTTAGCGCACGCGGCATGTCCGTTCAGTGATCCATGCGATATCGCAGCGCACCGAGGCGGCGATGCACGGCATGACGCGGGGCCCGCAGCTGCGCTACTGTTCGTACAAACGGAGTGGCCAGCATGGCGAGCAGCAAGGCGAAGACGGTCGACGACTACCTGACGGAACTGCCAGAGCAACGCCGGGCCGTGGTGTCGGCGGTACGCGACCTGGTCAACCGGCATCTTCCCCCAGGCTACGTCGAGGCGATGAGCTGGGGCATGATCAGCTGGGAAGTCCCGCTGTCGCGCTATCCGGACACCTACAACAGGCAGCCCCTGGCGTACGTCGCGCTCGCAGCGCAGAAGCAGTACTACGCGCTGTACCTGATGGCGTGCTACGCCAACTCCACCCAGGACGTGGCGCTGCGCAACGCGTACGCGGACGCCGGCAAGGTGCTGGACATGGGCAAGAGCTGCCTGCGCTTCAAGGCGCTGGACGACCTGCTGCCCGAGGTGGTCGGCGGCGTGATCGCCTCCACGCCGGTGGACGCGCATATTGCACAATACGAAGCCAGCCGCGCACGGAAGTGACCCGCATGCCCCCCGCAAAACGAAAGTCGCGCACCGGGCGTGTCCGGACCGACCTGCCCACGCCGGGCGACCACCTGACGATGGCGGACCTGGCCAAGGTGGCCGGCGTATCGGCGATCACCGTCTCCCGTGCGCTGCGCGACAGTCCGCTGGTAAACGCGGAAACCCGCGCCCGCGTGCGCGATGTGGCGCAGCAGTACGGCTACGCCTTCAACGTGAGTGCGCGCAACCTCAAGCTCCGCCGCAGCATGACCGTGGCGGTAGTGGTGGAAATGAAGCCCACCGTCGAGCGGCAGATGTCCGGGCCATACCCGTTGGACCTGCTGGGTGGCATCACCCAGGAGCTCACCTCCACCGGCTACAGCGTGCTGCTGACCTCGCTGCAGGGCGGTGCGTTGCCGAACGTGCGGGCCGCCGACGGCGTGATCCTGCTCGGCCAGGGCGCGCACGAGGATGCCATGCACGAAGTGCAGCGTTGGGGGCGGCCGATGGTGGTGTGGGGTGCGGTGAGCCGGCATGAATCGCAGATCGTGGTGGGCAGCGACAACCGGCGCGGCGGCGCGCTGGCCGCCGAGCGTTTCATCGCGCTGGGCCGGAGCCGTCCGGCTTTCCTCGGCGATCCCGCGCACGGCGAATTCGCCGAGCGCCTGGAGGGCTTCAGTACCGCGCTCGCGCGGCAAGGCATCACGCCGATCGCGCCGACCGTTTCCAGTTTCACCGTCGGTGCGGGGGCGGATGCGGTGCATGCCCTGCTGCAGGCGCACCCGCAGGTCGATGCATTGTTCGCCGCCAGCGACCTGCTGGCCATCGGCGCGATCCGTGCGCTGATCGAGCGCGGCCGACGGGTGCCCGAGGATGTCTCGGTGATCGGCTACGACGACTCCCCCCTCGGCGCGACCTACGTGCCGCCCTTGACCTCGGTGCACCAGAACTTCATCGATGCCGGCGTCCTGCTGGCCCGCAAGGTGCGTGCCCTGATCGAGGGCGAGGATGCGGTCTCGGAGACCCTGCCGACCCATCTGGTCGTTCGCACGACCTGAGCGCATCGCGCTGCTGCATTGCAGCGTCCACCCGGTGGACATCCGGGTGCATCGCCCCGCGCGTAGAAAGAACTAAACGAATTGATTTGAAAGGGCTTTTCTTGGCCCAGGAACCTGGTCAGCCGCGCGTTGGAGGCGCACGGCAATGGCGCTGACATCGATAACTTGACATCGATAACAACGACTTCTAGCGTGCCCCCGCCGTGGTGTCGCCACGGCAGGCAACGGGTGGACGAGAGGATGTCGGTGGAACAGAGGCGGACGGACACATCGGTCGAGGATGCGGCATCGGGCGCAGGCCTGGCCGATCCCTGGCGGCTGACCCAGCGGGCGTTCGACCCCGCGCGTGCGGCGCGCGACGAAACCCTGTTCGCCCTCGCCAACGGCACCCTGGGCGTGCGCGGTGCGTTGGAAGAAGCCGACAGCGCAAGTGACGGCACCTTCCTGTCCAGCGTGTTCGAACAGAACCCGATCCACTATCACGAGCGCTTTCCCGGCTTCACCCGTAGCACCGATACGCGCGTGCCGGTGGCCGAGGGCAAGCACATCCGGCTGCGACTCGGCGATGCGCCGCTGCGCCTGCACGAGGCCGAATGGCTGGACTTCGAGCGCACACTCGATCTCGCTGCCGGCGCACTCGTGCGTCGCCTGCGCCTGAAGACCGCGCAGGGGCAGACCCTGGAAATCCGTGCGCGCCGCGTGGTGCCGCTCGCCGAGCGGGCGTTGCTGGCGATCCGTTTCGAAGTCGCCTCCATCGACTACACGGGGCCGCTGACGTTGTGCTCGTCGATCGAGACCGGGCGCCAGGCGATGGAGCAGGGCGACGACCCGCGCATCGGCGTACATGGCGGCAAGGAACTGCAGGTGGCCGAAGAGCAGGCGGATGCCGAAGGCGCGCGGCTGACCCAGCGAACCCATCACAGCGGCGTCGCCCTGATCTGCGCCCAGCGGCACCGCCTTTCGCCGGGCGTGGTGCCCACGGCTGCGCATGCGGGCGAGGGCCGGGTGGAGCAACGCTTCGGTGCGACGCTGACCCCCGGCGCGTCGGTCGTGATCGAGAAGTACGTCGCCTACGACGATGGCAACGGCCAGGCGGCGGATGGCGTGGACGCCGTGCTGGCGCGGGCGCTGCGTGACGGATTCGACGGCATCGCCGACGCGCATGCCGACGCGATGCATGCGTTCTGGCAACGCGCCGGCCTGTCGGTGGACGGCGATCCGGCGGCGGAACTGGCGCTGCGCTTCAACCTGTTCCACCTGCTGCAGTCGGCGGGTCGCGACGGCATCAATGGCACGGCGGCCAAAGGCATCACCGGCGAAGGTTACGAGGGCCACTGCTTCTGGGATACCGAAGCCTTCGTATTGCCGGTCATGGCGTTCACCGCACCGGACGTGGCGCGCGCGATGCTGATGTACCGCTACCGCACGCTGGACGGCGCACGCGAGACCGCGCGCGCGATGAACCACCCGCGTGGCGCGTTGTACCCCTGGCGCACCATCGCCGGCCGCGAATGCCCCGCGCACTATCCCAGCGGCTCGGCGGCTTACCACATCAACGCCGCCATCGCCTACGGGATCGGGCTTTATCTCGACGCCAGCGATGATCTCGACTTCCTCAGCGAGGCTGGCGCCGAGATTCTTTTCGAAACCGCGCGCATCTGGCCGCAGGCGGGCCACTTCAATCCGCGGCTCGACGGCGCGTTCTGCATCCACGAAGTGACCGGGCCCGACGAATACACCACGCTGGTCAACAACAACTGGTACACCAATCGCATGGCGCAGCGGCACCTGCAGCGTGCGGTGGATGCATGGCGGCGGTTGTCGGCCGATCGCCCCGACGCCCTGCACGCGCTGGCGGCACGCATCGGGCTGGATGACGAGGAGGTCGCGCTGTGGGAGCGCGCCGCCGATGCCATGTACCTGCCGGTGGGCGAGGCGCTGGGCATCCATCCGCAGGACGACGATTTCCTCGCCAAGCCGCGCTGGCCGTTCCCCCGACGCGAAGGGCCGCACCGCCCGCTGCTGCTCGACTACCATCCGCTCACCCTGTACCGCCACCAGGTCTGCAAGCAGGCCGACGTGGTGATGGCGATGGTGCTGGCCGGGGACGGCATCGACCTGGGCACCAAGCGCCGCGATTTCGACTACTACGAGGCGGTCACCACCCACGATTCCACGCTGTCCGCACCGGTGTACGGCATCCTGGCCAGCGAGGTGGGTCAGGACGAGAAGGCGTGGCACTACTTCGACGCCAGCCTGCGCGTGGACCTGGACGACCTGCACGGCAACACCGACCATGGCGTGCACATGGCCGCGATGGCCGGCAGCTGGCTGGGGCTGGTGCAGGGTTTCGGCGGGCTGCGCGTCGCCGGTGGCCGCCTGCGGTTCGCACCCACCCTGCCCAACGCCTGGAAGGGCTACGGGTTCAACCTGCGTTGGCGCGGTTGCGCGCTGCGGGTGGACGTGGATGCGCGGGGCGTGCGCTACAGACTGGACGAGGGCGAGCTGCTCGCCTTTGCGCATGCCGGGAGTGAGGTGGTGTTGAGGCCGGGGCGGGAGGTCATCCTGCCGCTCGCCGTGCCGTCGCCACCGAAAGCGGTGTTCCCGCGCGCCTGTCATGCCCTGATCTTCGACCTGGACGGCGTACTGACCGACACCGCGCATACGCACTACCGGGCCTGGAAGCGGCTGGCCGACGAGATCGGCGTGCCGTTCGACCTGCAGGTCAACGAGCGGTTGAAGGGCGTGGACCGCATGGCGTCGCTGGAGATCATCCTGGAGCGTGCATCACGCTCCTATTCCGCGGACGAGAAGCGCGCGCTGGCGGACACCAAGAACGGCTACTACGTGCAGGAGATCGCAAGCGTGGGGCCGCAGGACCTGTTCGATGGCGTGCGCGACGTGCTCGATGCGGCGCGTGCGGCCGGCCTGAAGCTGGGCCTGGCGTCCGCCAGCCGCAACGCGCCGGCGCTGCTGCAGAAGCTCGGCATCGCCGACTGCTTCGACTACATCGCCGACGCCGGCCGCATCGTCCGCGCCAAGCCCGACCCGGCCATCTTCCTGGATGTCGCGGCCGCGCTCGGCGTTCCGGCGCACCGCTGCATCGGCGTGGAAGACGCCGCGGCTGGCATCGAGGCCATTCATGCGGCGGGCATGGCCGCCATCGGCATCGGCGATGCGCGCGCCCTGCGCCATGCCGATGCCGTGATTCCCCGCATCGCCGATTTCGACCTGAGGACGTTCGTTTCGAATTGACCGCACGTGGCCGCAGAAGCCGCGACGGGCAGCCAGCCAACAACACGACAACAACGCAAGTGGAGGGAGAGACCATGCAACACACCAAGCACCCGATGCGCTATGCCCTGTCGGCCGCCATCGCGCTGGCGCTGTCGCCAGCGCTGGCGAGCGCACAGGAAGCCGCGGCCGCTGCGCCGGCCGAACAGGACGCGACCACACTCGATGCCGTCGTGGTCAGCGGCACCGCCAAATTCAAAGGGCTGCGCAAACGCGACGCCAGCTTTTCCATCAGCACGGCCACGCCGGAGCAGATCCAGGAAACTGCGCCGACCAGCACGGCCGACCTGCTGAAGATCGTCCCCGGCGTCTGGGCCGAGGCCAGCGGCGGCGGTACCGGCGCCAACGTCTTCGTGCGCGGCATGCCCTCCGAGGGCGACGCGCCGTTCTTCCCCCTGCAGCTGGACGGCTCGCCGATCTTCCCGCCGCCGACGCTGTCGTTCCTCGAGAACACCACGCTGTTCCGCATCGACGACACCATTGCGCGGGTCGAAGGCCTGCGCGGCGGCCCCAGCCCGATCTACTCCAACGGCCAGCCCGGTGTCACCGTCAACTTCATCCAGAAGAAGGGCGAGGACACGCCCGAAGGGCTGGTGCGCATGACGCTCGGTACCGACAGTCTGCGCCGTGTCGACTTCTACAGCGGTGGCCCGCTGGGCACCGACACCGGCTGGTACTACAGCGTGGGTGGCTTCTACCGCGAGACGGATGGCGTGCGCCAGACCGGCTTCCCGGTGGAGAAGGGCGGCCAGCTCAGCGCGACGCTGACCAAGCGCTGGGCCGAGGGCGAATTCAACGTCTACGCGCGCCACACCGACGACAAGAACACGTTCTATACCGCCGTGCCGCTGGTCTCGCGCAACAACGGCAGGGACATCTCCAGCTTCCCGGGCCTGGACGCCACCACGGGGACGCTGGTCGGCGACGACTTCCGCCGCGTGACGTTGCCCACAGGTGCCGGCGATCAGACGATGACGCGCGACCTGGCTGATGGCCGCGGCGTGGACATCGACGTGTTCGGCGGTTCGCTGGATTGGTATGTGGGCAACTGGACCATCAGCGACAAGTTCAACTACCTGAAAGGCGACGCGCCGACCTATGCGCTGTTCACCGGCGCCAACCCGCAGACGCTGTCGTCGTACATCACCGACACGTATGGCGCGGGCGTCACGGGTACCGGCACCTTCGTCAACGGTGGCGGCGCCGTCGACCCGAACCAGCAGGTACTGACGGCAGGCTTCTGGGTGGTGGACAAGGAGATCAGCTCGTTCACCAATGACCTGCGGTTCAGTGTCGACCTGACCGACAGCAACTCCCTGACCTTCGGCATGTACTACGCCGACTATTCGTCCAAGGATCGCTGGTGGCTGGGCAACAACATGCTGCTCACCGCGCAGGACAACGCGCGCCGGGTGAACCTGGCGCTGTCCGACGGTCGCGTGGCGACGCGCGATGGCTTCGTCGGCACGGCGTTCTACAACATCCGCGGCGACTACGACGGCCAGAACACGGCCTTCTTCATCGCCGACGAATGGACCGTCAACGAGCGCATCCGCCTGGATGCCGGCCTGCGCTACGAGCGGCAGGAGGTCAACGGCACCGTGTGGGATCCGGTCACGGTCGACCTGGACGGCGATCCGAATACGTTGTACGACAACACCACGTCGGTCTCCACCACGCCGCGCAGCATCGACCAGAACGACAGCGACGTGTCGTGGACGGCCGGCCTGAACTACACGCTCAACGACAGCGTCAGCCTGTTCGGACGCGTCAACTCGGGCTTCACCTTCCCGCAGTTCGACAACCTGCGCGACGGCGCCGACAACAAGACCGAGATCGACCAGTACGAGCTGGGCCTGAAGGCCGGCGGCGAGACGTACGAGATGTACCTCACCGCGTTCTACAACGACTTCACCGGCCTGCGGTACCAGGCGTTCGACAACAACGGCAACAACGTCGTGATCATCGGTGATTCGAAGGCGCGCGGCCTGGAGTTCGAGGGGGCGTGGCGGCCGATGGGCGGTTTCGAGCTGGCCTGGAACGCGACCTGGCTGCGGGCCAAGTACGGCGACTTCGCGACCTACGACGGCAACCAGGTGGTGCGCCAGCCGAAGTTCCGCGCACGCTTGACGCCCAGCTATTACTGGTCGCTGCCGTGGGGCGACCTGAAGGTGTTCACCACCTACACCCACGTGGGTGATCGCTACTCGGATCCCGCCACCGGCCAGGTGCTGCCGAAGTACGACACGTGGGATGTCGGTGCCAGCGCGCACGTGGGCGACCACTGGGAGGTCACCTTCTCGGGCCGCAACGTCACCGACGAGATCGCGCTGACCGAGGGCAATGCCCGCGTGCTCGGCAATGCGACCAGTGGCGGCGTGTTCATGGGCCGTCCGCTGGAAGGCACGTCGTACCAGGCATCCGTCGCCTACCGCTGGTGACGTACCGCGGCCTGCGCTCGCGCGGGCCGTCTTCCGTCGTCGCGCCGTCTCTCCCCGGCGCGGCGACGGATATCCTCTTCGCACTGGGCGTCGCGCGGCAGGGCCGCGCCGGCGTCGCGCATCCACCGACCGGTACCGCCCATGACGCGCACCCGCATGATCCTGGCGATGATCCTGACCTACATGATCTTCGCCATGCTGTTGAACTCCGTGGGCACGGTGATCCTGCAGTCCATCCAGGGCTTCGGCATCGGCAAGGCCGATGCGAGCCTGCTGGAAGCGTTCAAGGACCTGCCGATCGCGATCACGTCGTTCCTGGTGGCCTCGTTCCTGCCGCGGCTGGGCTATCGCCGCGCGATGATGCTCGGCCTGTCGCTGGTCGCCATCGCCTGCGCCGCGATGCCGTTGCTGCAAGCGTTCTGGGCCACCAAGCTGCTGTTCACCACGGTCGGCGTGTCGTTCGCGCTGGTGAAGGTGTCGGTGTACTCCAGCATCGGCCTGTTGACGGACGATGCGAAGGCGCACGCCGCGCTGACCAGCACGGTCGAGGGCTGGTTCATGGTCGGCATCCTGGGCAGCGCATGGCTGTTCGCCGCCTTCATCAATGCCGACGCGCCGGGCGATCCGGTCTGGCTGGACGTCTACTGGGTGCTGGCGGCGCTGTGCGTGGCGGTGGTCGGACTGCTGGCGACCTGCGAGCTGGATGAGCGCGCCGCGCAGGATGGCCATGCGGCGGGCGAGTCCTTCGCCGACATGTTCCGCCTGCTGGCGCTGCCGCTGGTGGCGGTGTTCCTGGTGTCCGCCTTCCTCTACGTGCTGATGGAGCAGGCGATCAATACATGGCTGCCGACCTTCAACCGCGAGATCCTGCACCTGCCCACCACGCTCAGTGTGCAGGCGGCCGGCATCTTCGCCGGTTCGCTGGCACTGGGGCGGCTGGGCGGTGGCGTGCTGCTGCGGCGCGTTCCGTGGTTCTGGTTGCTGTCGGCCTGCGTGGTGGCGATGGCGGTGCTGGTGCGGCTGGCGCTGCCCCTGGCGGCGAATGTGCAGGCGCGCGAGGGCATGACCTGGTGGAATGCGCCCGCGGCCGCCTATGTGTTCCCGCTGATCGGCCTGCTGATGGCGCCCATCTATCCGGCGATCAATTCGGTGGTGCTGAGCGCGCTGCCGAAGGCACGGCATGCCGCGATGACGGGACTGATCGTGGTGTTCTCGGCGCTCGGTGGCACGACCGGTTCGTACGTGACCGGTCAGCTGTTCGCGCATTTCGACGGATCACGCGCGTTCTACCTGCTACTGGCGCCTATGGCGATGCTGCTGGTGTCGATGGCCTTGCTGCGCCGTGCCGTGTCACGTCGGGAGGGGGCGATGGCCCCTGCCTGAGGGTTGCCCGCCTGCGCGTTGTCGTATCGTGTCGCCCTCCCTCCGCACGAGACACGACATGAACGCGACCGGCGTGGCCCTGGCCCTCTTCATCGGCATGTTGCTGCCGCTGCAGGCGTTGATCAACGCATCGCTCGGCAAACAGACCTTCGGTCCCGTGTTCGCCTCGCTGGCGTCCTTCATGGTCGGGACGGGCGTGCTGCTGGCGTGGTGGCTGCTGACGCGACCTGTGTTCGTGCCTGCGGCGCTGGCGAAAGTGCCGTGGTGGGCCTGGATGGGGGGTGTGATCGGCGCGGTGTTCGTCGCCTCGGCCACCCTGCTGGTGCCTCGCCTGGGCGCGGCCTCGTTGATCTGCCTGGTGGTGGCCGGGCAACTCGTGGGCTCGGTCGTTCTGGACCATTACGGCGTGCTGCACACGCGCCAGCCCGTCGATGCGCTCCGCATCGTCGGACTTCTGCTGGTGGTGGCGGGTGCCGTGCTGGTGGTGAAGCCGTGGCAGGCCTCGGGCGGCTGACGCATGGAAGAAGTGCTGACCGGTCTCCCGCCGGTGGTCGCGTCCGATTGCCGGGTACTGATACTGGGGTCGATGCCGGGTGCGGCCTCGTTGCAGGCCGCCCGCTATTACGCGCATCCGCGCAACCGCTTCGGGCCGCTGATGGCCGCGCTGGCCGACGTTCCGGAAGAGGCGACGTATGGGGAACGGCTGGTCGCGCTGCAGCGGGCCGGAATCGGCCTGTGGGACGTGATCGGCGAATGCCGGCGCGCCGGCAGCCTGGATAGCGCGATCGTGCGCGGCAGTGAGCGGGCCAATGCGCTCGTGCCCTTGATCGTCTCGTTGGGCCAGCTGCGCGTGATCGCGTTGAATGGCGCCACGGCGGCGTCGCTGTTCCGCCGCTACGTCGAGCCGCAACTGCCCGAGCTCCGCCAGCCCGTGCAGCGTATCGCGCTGCCTTCCACCAGCCCGGCGCACGCCGCAATGGGGCTGGAGGCGCTGCGGGAGGCCTGGAGCGTGCTGGCGCCGTGGCGGGAGGGCTCAGGGACGGGGCTGCGGGCGCAGGCGTAGCCAGACGGTCTGCACCGCCAGCACGAGCCCTACCACGACCGCCACGATCGCGGCAGTATCGCTGCCGGGGAGGCGCCAACCGGACTGCTTCACGTACACCGCGGCCAGCGCCCAGAGCGCCGCCGCCAAGAACGGCAGGTTGCCGCGCATGCGGTGGTTGGCCCACAGCAGCAGCGCGGTCGCCAGGGCGAACAGCACCAGCGTCCACGGCAGCATGGCGTCGGTCGGCAGCAGGCGGTATGCCACGATCACCTGCGCGGTGTTGAGGAAGGCGGCCAACGATAGCCAGCCTGCGTGCAGCGACAGCGGTGCCCATGCCCAGGCCGTCAGGCCGGGTGCGGTGATACGCGCGGTCGACAGCTTGAGCGCGCAGGTGAGCAGGCACGCCAACGCCGACCAGATGATGAGCAGCGCCAGCCAGAACAGCTGCTGCGAGAACACCGGCATCCACATCGCCGTCAGCGCGAACCCCGCCGCCGCCCAGGTGCGGATCCCCGCAAGTGGGTCCGTCGCCGCGCGTCGCGAGAACGCCTGCCACGCACCGAACACCATGTCCCACAGGAAAATCAGGCCCCAGATCGCAAACGCATAGCCTGCGGCCACGATGAGCGTGGGGTAGCGGTCCGAGATGGCGCCATTGGTCGGCCCGAATACGCCCTGCTGGGAAAACCAGGACACGACGGGCATGGCGAGCGACAACAGCAGGACGAGCCAGCGCATGGGTATCTCCTCTTGCGGATGGGGGGGCGATCCTAGGCACGGGCCTGTGAACGCCGCATCCAGATACGCGCGGCAGGGCGTCGTGGATGAACAGTGCGGGTGCGTATTGCCGCATGGGAATCGTGTGGCGGCCCGACCAAAGCGATACCACTGCGCGCGATGCGGGCCCCGATGTCCCGGTGGAGACATCGATCGGCCGCAATGGATGGTTGGCGCGTGGCGCCGCTGCGGACACAATAGGGGTTCCCTCTTCACGCACGCACCGGAGTAACGCCATGTCCGACATCAAGGAAGCCAAAGTCCCCGATATCGGCGACTACGACGGCGTGCCGGTGATCGAGATCCTGGTGGCCGTGGGCGACACGGTGAAGAAGGACCAGGGCCTGGTCACGCTGGAATCGGACAAGGCCACGATGGAAGTCCCGTCGGCATTCGCCGGCGTGGTGAAGGAGATCAAGGTCAAGCTGGGCGACGAGATCGCCGAAGGCGCGGTCGTGGCGCTGATCGAAGTCAGCGAAGGCGCCGCCGAGGCGAAGCCCGCCGCTGCACCCGCACCGACCGCCACGGCTGAAACCGGCGCGAAGGTCGAACCGGTCGCGGTATCGCCGACCCCCGACAAGATCGCCCAGCGGGAGATCGCGCAGGAGCGCGCCGCACCGGCCGTCGCGCCCGCGGCCTCGCGCGTGCTGGACGACAAGCCGGGCATCGATCCCGAAGCTTCGCCGCCGCGCACGCCGCCGGTCGAATTCAACGCCGATCGCGTGCTGCCGGAGAAGGTCGCCTACGCCAGCCCGGCCGTGCGCCTGTTCGCGCGCGAACTCGGCGTGGACCTCAACCAGGTCAACGGCAGCGAGCGCGGTGGCCGCATCAGCAAGGAAGACGTGCAGAAGTACGTCAAGGGCGCGCTGGCAGGTGGCGTGGCCGCACCGGCCGCCGCGGGAGCGCCGGTCGCCGCCGGGGGCGGGCTCAACCTGCTGCCGTGGCCGAAGGTGGACTTCAGCAAGTTCGGCGAGACCGAAGTCGTCGCGCTGTCGCGCATCAAGAAGATCTCCGGCGCCAACCTGGCGCGCAACTGGGCGATGATCCCGCACGTCACCCAGCACGACCACGCCGACATCACCGACCTGGAAGCGCTGCGCGTGGCGCTGAACAAGGAAAACGAAAAGGCCGGCATCAAGCTGACCATGCTCGCCTTCCTGATGAAGGCTAGCGTGTCCGCGCTGAAGAAGTTCCCCGACTTCAACGCCTCGCTCGACGCCAGCGGCGAGAACCTCACGCTGAAGAAGTACTTCCACATCGGCTTCGCCGCCGACACGCCGAACGGTCTGGTCGTGCCGGTGATCCGCGACGTCGACAAGAAGGGCGTCAACGAGATCGCCCAGGAAAGCGGCGAGCTGGCCAGGAAGGCGCGCGAGGGCAAGCTCGGCCCGGCCGAGATGTCCGGCGGCTGTTTCTCGATCTCCTCGCTGGGCGGCATCGGCGGCGTGGCGTTCACGCCCATCGTCAACGCACCGGAAGTCGCCATCCTCGGCGTGTCCAAGTCCTCGATCCAGCCGGTGTGGGACGGCAAGCAGTTCCAGCCGCGCCTGATGCTGCCGCTGTCGCTGAGCTACGACCACCGCGTGATCGACGGCGCCGCCGCCGCGCGCTTCACCGCCTATCTCGCCCAGCTGCTGGCCGACATGCGCCGCGTGCTGCTGTAAGTCCGTAGGGTGGGCCCCGGCCCACCGACCCGAACAAACCACGGTGGGCCCACGCCCACCCTACGAAAGAGAGTGGTATGGCGAACACGATCGAAGTCAAAGTCCCCGACATCGGCGATTACAGCGATGTGCCGGTCATCGAAATCCTGGTCGCCGTCGGCGACACGGTGAAGAAAGACCAGGGCCTGGTCACGCTGGAATCGGACAAGGCCACGCTGGAAGTGCCGTCCTCGGCCGCAGGCGTGGTGAAGGAACTCAAGGTCAAGCTGGGCGACACGCTGTCCGAAGGCAGTGTGGTGGCCGTGCTGGAAACCGAAGGTGCTGCAGTGTCCGCGCCGGCACCGGCCGCGCCTGCTGCTCCCGCCGCGCCTGCGCCGACGCCCGCCGCTCCACCCGCGCCTGTTGCCGCAGCGCCGGCTGCTGTCGGCGGCGGTGGCCTGATCGAAGCCAAGGTCCCCGACATCGGCGACTACGATGGCGTGCCGGTCATCGAGATCCTGGTCGCGGTCGGCGACACGGTGAAGAAGGACCAGGGCCTGGTCACGCTGGAATCGGACAAGGCGACGATGGAAGTCCCGTCGCCCGCCGCCGGCGTGATCAAGGCGATCAAGGTCAAGCTCGGCGACGAACTCGCCGAGGGCAGCCTGGTGGCGATCATCGAAGGCGAGGGCGCTGCGGTCGCGCCCGCCAAGCCCGCACCGGTCACGCCCTCGCCCGCCGCGCCTGCTGCGCCCGCCACGTCGGCGCCGAAGCCCGCGCTGGGCACCGGCAAGCCGGCCGATATCGAATGCCGCATCGTCGTGATCGGCTCCGGTCCGGGCGGCTACACGGCGGCGTTCCGCGCCGCCGACCTTGGCCTGGACACCGTCCTCATCGAACGCTACGAAACGCTGGGCGGCGTCTGCCTCAACGTGGGCTGCATCCCGTCGAAGGCGCTGCTGCACGCGGCGGCCCTGATCGATGAAGCGGCGCATTCCGACGACATCGGCATCAGCTTCGGCAAGCCGAAGATCGACCTGGACAAGCTGCGCGGCTTCAAGCAGGACAAGGTGGTCGGCCAGTTCACCAAGGGCCTGGCCGGCATGGCCAAGCAGCGCAAGGTGCGCACGGTCACCGGCGTGGCGAAGTTCGTCTCGCCGAACGAGCTGGAGATCGTCGGCAGCGACGGCAGTACGCAGCTGCTGCGCTTCGAGCAGTGCATCATCGCGGCCGGTTCACAGGCGGTGAAGCTGCCGAACTTCCCGTGGGACGACCCGCGCGTGATGGATTCCACCGACGCGCTGCAGCTGGCCGAGGTGCCCAAGAAGCTGCTCGTCGTCGGCGGCGGCATCATCGGCCTGGAGATGGCCACCGTGTACCGCGCGCTGGGCGCGGAGGTCACCGTTGTCGAGTTCATGGACCAGCTGATGCCGGGTGCCGACAAGGACCTGGTGAAGCCGCTGGCCGACCGTCTGAAGAAGCAGGGCGTCATCGTCCACCTGAAGACCAAGGCCGCCAAGGTCGAGGCGTCGAAGAAGGGCATCACCGTGCACTTCGAGAGCGCCACCGAAGGCCAGAAGCCGGAGCTGGAATCGGGCACGTTCGACCGCGTGCTGGTCGCGGTGGGCCGTTCGCCCAACGGCGGCAAGCTGGATGCCGACAAGGCCGGCGTGACGGTCACCGACCGCGGCTTCATCCCGGTCGATGCGCAGATGCGCACCAACGTGCCGCACATCTTCGCCATCGGCGACCTGGTGGGCCAGCCGATGCTGGCGCACAAGGCCACGCACGAGGGCAAGTTGGCGGCGGAAGTGGCCGCCGGCGAGAAGAAGGAGTGGGTGGCGCGGGTGATCCCGTCCGTCGCCTACACCGATCCGGAAATCGCCTGGGTCGGCGTGACCGAGACCGAAGCCAAGGCCAAGGGTCCGAAGATCGGCGTGGGCAAGTTCCCGTGGGTGGCGTCGGCGCGCGCCGTCGGCATCGGGCGCGGCGAGGGCTTCACCAAGCTCATCTTCGACGAGCACACCCACCGCATCATCGGTGCAGGCATCGCGGGCGTGCATGCCGGTGACCTGATCAGCGAACTGGCGCTGGCCATCGAGATGGGCGCGGAGGCCGGCGACATCGGCGCGACCATCCACCCGCACCCGACGCTCGGCGAAACGGTGGCGATGGCGGCCGAGGTGTACGAGGGCACCATCACCGACCTGTACATCCCGAAGAAGAAGTAACCGACCGTCAGACGGGCGGAAACCGAAAGGCCACGCGGATGCGTGGCCTTTCTTTTGCTTGCGCGGCCGTGGCTCAGGCAGGCAACGCGGTCGCGCGCGCCGCACGCCTGGCCTCGATCCGCTTCCACACCTTCTCGTGGAAGTGGAACACCACGGTATTGGTCGCCGGTTCGACCAGCGCCAGCATGCCGCCCACCAGCAGGCTGCCGGTGAACAGGTAGCCCAGGGTGAAGGCCACCGAGAAGTGCAGGATCGCGAAGCTCAGGGTCTTGTTCACGACGGGGCCTCCAGATGAGAATTGATCTCATTATGGGGTGGGCGTGCGCCCCGTCCAATGAAACGATCCGTTCGAATCGATAGCTGTTGTCTATTGGAGGCTCAGAACGCCAGCGTCACGCCCGCCACCGGCCCCTTGAAGCGCTGGTCCAGGCCCAGCAGGCCGTCGCTGCCGGCCTGTTCGACGTCCAGTTTGAACCAGTCGTAGCCCACGAACGCGCCGAACTTCTCGGTGAAGCGGTATTCCACCAGGGCGTTGGCGCGGGTGATGCTGCCGTCGTAGTCGCCGAAATCGCCCCATCCCGCATCCAGGTACTGGCCCTGCAGGTTCAGCAGCCACTTGTCCGACGGGCGGGTGGTGAAGCGCACGCCGACCACCGGCGCGTAACCGGTCTCGCTACGGCTGTCCCGGTAGCTGTCCTCGCCGGCCTCGGCATACACGCTGCCCTTGAGCTTGGCCCACTCGGCCCCGAGTTGCAGGCCGATGCTCGAGCGCTCGGTTTCCACCACCGCAAAGTCGTACATCAGGCTGGCCAGCTGGAACTCGACCTCGCCCTTGGCGAAGCTGCCGGCGGGAATGGTCACGTTGTCGTAGGACAGGTCTTCGCTCAGCGTGGCGCGCTGCGACTTGTCGTACTGGAAGTAATCGAAGATCAGCCGGTGGCGCTCGCCCATGCGGAACACCCCGTCCACCCGCGGCACCCACTCCTTGCTGCCGAAGTCGAAATCCTCGGAGAACGCCAGGTCGTTGCCCTCGAAGACCGTGCTGCCGCGCAGTTCGCCCTGCGCATCGACATTCATGGCGCCCAGGCGCAGCGTGAAGCGGTCGTCGGTGTCGGCGGCGTGCGCGGTGGAGGCGACGAGCGCCAGCGACAGGCAGCAGAAGAGGGTGGCGCGGCGGCGGGGGAAGGCGGGGGTCATCATGGCTCCATGCGAAACAGGGGGGAGCCGTTACCGTGGCGGCAGACGGGTCGACAGCGGGTGAAGTGGCTGAACCACGCCGGCGTCGGCCCGGGGGCGCAGAAAAGGCGAAGCCCCGGGGGCAGCCGGGGCTTCGGAGAGGCCTGCAACGGAGCATCGGACGAGGAAGTTGAGCAGCAGGCCTACAGGGACTGACAGGCCCGATTTTCCAAAGTTCCGGAAAACCGGGAAGAAAATTCTGAATAGGGGAAACGGTTACATGCAGGCCGCACAAGGCTTGCCGGCGGGCCGGGGGCGGCTGCCTGCACTTCGACCTTTGGCGGTTGTCCCTGAAATTGCCCCGCTGCTATACTTTTGCGGCTCGGCGGGGCGCTTTACTGCCTTGTACCCGCCAATTCCGTAGGGCTTTCGTGTGCTGAATTCCGTCGCTGCGGGCCGGCGGCTGGTGTTGCGCGCCGCCGTCTGGCAGACGGCAGCGGTGCTGCTGGTCGCGCTGTTGTTCCTGCTCCGGGGCGTGCCCCAGGCAGTGGCGGCGGCCGTCGGGGGGCTGGCGATCGTGGCCGGTGCGCTGCTGGCGGCCTGGCTGGCCTTCGGCGGCGGCGTGTTGGGGGCCGTCTCGGCGGTCCTCCGGCTGGTCGGCGGGTGGTGGTGAAGTGGGTCGTGGTGATCGGCGTGCTGGGGATCGGCGCGGGGCTGTACAAGCTGCCCCCGCTGTCCCTCCTGGCAGGCGTGGTCGCCGGACTGGTGGCACAGATGCTGGTTGCGGTTGGCAAGCAGCGATAAACCCAATCTAGACGAAAGGTTTCCGACACATGGCGGGCGAGGCGCTTACTCCCACCACCTACATCCAGCACCACCTGAAGAACCTCACGGCCCAGGTCGGCGGCGAGGGTCCCTTCTGGACGATCAATGTCGACACCTTCGTGACGGCCGTGCTGATGGGGCTGCTGATCGTGTTCGCGTTCTGGCTGGCCACCCGCAAGGCCACGGCCGGCGTGCCGGGCAAGTGGCAGGCCTTCGTCGAGATCATGCTGGAATTCGTCGACAAGCAGGCCCGCGACACCTACCACGGGACCAGCAAGCTGGTGACGCCCATCGCGATCACCATCTTCTTCTGGATCCTGATGATGAACCTGCTGAAGATGATCCCGGCGGACTTCATCGCCAAGCCGCTCGAACTGATGGGCGTGCACTACTGGAAGCCGGTGCCCACCGCCGACGTCAACGCCACCCTGGGCATGTCGATCAGCGTGTTCTTCCTGATGATCGTCTTCGCGCTGCGCTCCAAGGGCCTGGGCGGCTTCACCCACGAGTTCCTGACGGCGCCGTTCGGCAAGTGGATGATGCCGTTCAACCTGATCCTCAACATCGTCGAGTGGGTCAGCAAGCCCATCTCCCTGGCGATGCGACTGTTCGGCAACATGTTCGGCGGCGAGATCGTCTTCCTGCTGATCTGGGTGCTGGGCGGCGCCGGCATCCTCGGCATGCTCGGCGGTGCGACGTTCGGCCTGGGCTGGATGCTGTTCCACCTGCTGGTCATCCCGCTGCAGGCGTTCATCTTCATGATGCTGTCGATCGTCTACCTGAGCCTGTCGGAAGACAGTCACTGAGTTTCCGCTTCACCGTTCCCTTCGTACCATCCACCTTTCAAGCACTTAGTTCCGGAGATCACCATGGAAAGCATCCTCACCAACCTCGCCCAGGTCCAGGCTTCGACCGCCCTCGCCATCGGCATCATGATCGGCCTGGCCGCGCTGGGCGCCGGTTTGGGTCTGGCCATCATGGCCGGCAAGTTCCTGGAATCGGCTGCCCGCCAGCCGGAACTGATCCCGGTCCTGCAGGTGCGCATGTTCATCCCCGCCGGCCTGATCGACGCCGCGTTCATCATCTCGGTCGCCGTCGGCCTGCTGTTCGCCTTCGCCAGCCCGTTCATCACGATCTTCACCGAGCAGCTGGCCAAGCTGGCGGGCTGATCCGTCGCGTGCACGCCTGACCACGGGCCCCGGCCCGCGGTCAGTCACCAGGCGTAGCTGGGCCGGCGCGATGTGCGCAGGCCCTTCATCACCGGCAGGTTTACGATGAATATCAATCTCACTCTGTTCGCCCAGGCGCTGGCCTTCGCCGGCCTGATCTGGATCATTGCGACCAAAATCTGGCCGCCGCTGCTGGCTGCCATCGAAGAACGCCAGCAGAAGATCGCCGAAGGCCTGGCCGCGGCCGATCGCAGCCAGAAGGACCGGGCGCAGGCGCAGGAAAAGGTCAACGAAGCGTTGAAGGAAGCCCGCGTCAAGGCCAACGAGATCATCGACCAGGCCCACGCGCGCGCCAACCAGATCGTCGACGCGGCCAAGAACGAGGCGATCGCCGAAGCCAACCGCCAGAAGGAACTGGCCCAGGCCGAGATCGAGGCCGCCGCCACGCGTGCCCGCGAGGACCTGCGCAAGCAGGTGTCCGCGCTGGCCGTCAGCGGTGCCGAGAAGCTGCTCAAGCGCGAGATCGACGCCAACGCCCACAAGGCGCTGCTCGACGAACTCGCCGCCGAAATCTGATCCGGACGAGCTGATCGATGAGCCAGGCCCTGACCGTCGCCCGCCCCTACGCCCGCGCCGCCTTCGCGACGGCGCGCGACGAAGGCAACTTCGCCGCCTGGTCGCAGGCGCTGGGTTTCGCCGCGCACGCCGCGGCGGACCCGCGCGTGGCCGCGCTGCTGCCCAATCCGCAGCTGCTGCCCGCCGATGCGGTGTCGCTGCTGTCGCCGGAAGGCGCCAGCGAGGCGTTCACCCGCTTCCTCGGCATCCTCGCCGATGCGCGCCGCCTGCCGCAGCTGCCGGAAATCGCCGGCCTGTTCGAGGAGCTGCGCGCCGAAGCCGAGCACGTCGTGAAGGCGAAGGTCACCTCCGCCACGGCGATGCCGGATGGTGAGCTGGACGTGATCAAGGCGGCATTGAAGAAGCGCTTCGGTCGCGAGGTCGAGGTCGAAACGGCCATCGACGCCTCGCTGATCGGCGGCGCCGTGATCGATGCCGGCAGCGTGGTGATCGACGGCTCGCTGAAAGGCAAGCTGGCGCGCCTGCAGTCGGCGCTGACGCACTGAATTCCCATTGAACCGCCGCGCGCGAGCCGGCACACAGGACTTACCCATGGCTACCACGCTCAACCCCTCTGAAATCAGCGACCTGATCAAGACCCGTATCGAGAAGGTCAAGCTGGCCGCGGAGTCGCGCAATGAAGGCACGGTCACCAGCGTGTCCGACGGCATCGTGCGCATCTTCGGCCTGGCCGACGTCATGCAGGGCGAAATGATCGAGCTGCCGAACAACACCTACGCGCTGGCGCTGAACCTGGAGCGCGACTCGGTCGGCGCCGTGGTCCTGGGCGACTACGAGCACCTGCGCGAAGGCGACGTGGCCAAGACCACCGGCCGCATCCTGGAAGTGCCGGTCGGTCCGGAGATGCTCGGCCGCGTCGTGAACGCGCTGGGCGAGCCGATCGACGGCAAGGGCCCGCTGGGCACCTCGCTGACCGCGCCGGTGGAGCGCGTGGCCCCGGGCGTGATCTGGCGCAAGTCGGTCGACCAGCCGGTGCAGACCGGTTACAAGTCGGTCGACGCGATGATCCCGATCGGCCGCGGCCAGCGCGAGCTGATCATCGGCGACCGCCAGACCGGCAAGACCGCGATGGCCATCGACGCCGTGATCAACCAGAAGGGCACCGGCATCAAGTGCGTGTACGTCGCGATCGGCCAGAAGGCTTCGACCGTGGCCAACATCGTGCGCAAGCTGGAAGAGAACGGCGCGCTGGCCCACACCGTGGTCGTCGCCGCCACCGCCTCCGAGTCGGCCGCGATGCAGTACATCAGTGCCTACTCCGGCTGCACCATGGGCGAGTACTTCATGGACCGCGGCCAGGACGCCCTGATCGTGTACGACGACCTGTCCAAGCAGGCCGTGGCCTACCGCCAGATCTCGCTGCTGCTGAAGCGTCCGCCGGGCCGCGAAGCCTACCCGGGCGACGTGTTCTACCTGCACTCCCGCCTGCTCGAGCGCGCCGCCCGCGTGTCCGAGGAGTATGTTGAGAAGTTCACCGAAGGCAAGGTCACCGGCAAGACCGGTTCGCTGACCGCGCTGCCGATCATCGAAACGCAGGCCGGCGACGTGTCCGCGTTCGTGCCGACCAACGTGATCTCGATCACCGACGGCCAGATCTTCCTGGAAACCGACCTGTTCAACGCCGGCATCCGCCCGGCCGTGAACGCCGGTATCTCGGTGTCGCGCGTCGGTGGCGCCGCCCAGACCAAGATCATCAAGAAGCTGTCGGGCGGCATCCGCATCTCGCTCGCCCAGTACCGTGAGCTGGCCGCGTTCGCGCAGTTCGCCTCGGACCTGGACGAAGCCACCCGCAAGCAGCTGGAGCGCGGCCAACGCGTCACCGAGCTGATGAAGCAGAAGCAGTACGCGCCGATGTCCATCGCCCTGCAGGCGCTGTCCATCTACGCCGTCAACGAGGGCTACCTGGACGACGTGCCGGTCGGCAAGATCCTGGCGTTCGAAGAAGCGCTGCACGCGCACTTCACCAACACCCAGGGCGCGCTGGTCGACACGATCAACAGCACCGGCAACTGGAACGACGAGATCGAAGGCGCCTTCAAGAAGGGCATCGCCGAGTTCAAGCAGACCGGTACCTGGTAAGCGTAGGGTGGGCCCCGGCCCACCATTCGTGAAGGCGGCGGGCCAGGCCCGCCCTACGAAGACGAATCAAGCGAGCAGAGCATGGCAGGCGGACGCGAAATCAAAACCAAGATCAAGAGCGTGCAGAACACCCGCAAGGTGACGCGCGCGCTCGAGATGGTCTCGGCCTCCAAGATCCGCAAGGCGCAGGACCGCATGAAGACCTCGCGTCCGTACGCGCGCGCGATGAAGCAGGTGATCGGCCACCTGGCCCAGGCCAATACCGATTACCAGCATCCCTTCATGGTGGATCGCAAGGACGTCAAGCGCGTCGGCTTCATCATCGTGTCGTCCGACCGCGGCCTGGCCGGCGGCCTGAACAACAACCTGTTCCGCAAGATGCTGGGCGAGATCCGCCAGTGGAACGAGAAGGGCGTCGAGGTCGACGTGGTCACCATCGGCCAGAAGGCTTCGGTGTACTTCCGCCGGGTCAAGGTCAACATGCTGGCCAGCGTGTCCCACCTGGGCGACACGCCCAAGCTGGACCAGCTGATCGGCGTGATCAAAGTGATGCTGGACGCCTACACCGAAGGCAAGCTGGACCGCGTGTTCGTCGTCTACAACGACTTCGTCAACACCATGACCCAGCGCGCCGCGTTCGACCAGCTGCTGCCGCTTCCCGCCGCTGAAACGCAGGTCGCCCGCCACGACTGGGACTACATCTACGAACCCGATGCCGCGACCGTGCTCGACCACGTGATCACGCGTTACATCGAGTCGCTGGTGTATCAGGCCGTGCTGGAGAACATCGCGTCCGAGCATGCGGCGCGCATGGTGGCCATGAAGGCCGCCAGCGACAACGCCAGCAAGCTCATCGGTACCCTGCAGCTGGTCTACAACAAGGCCCGCCAGGCGGCGATCACCCAGGAAATCTCCGAAATCGTCGGCGGCGCGGCGGCAGTCTGACGCGCGTAGTCACAAGAATTCATCTAGAGGAATGCAGCAATGAGTCAGGGCAAGATCGTTCAGATCATCGGTGCGGTGGTTGACGTCGAATTCCCGCGCCACGAAGTGCCGAAGGTGTACGACGCGCTGAAGGTGCAGAACACCGACATCACGCTGGAAGTGCAACAGCAGCTCGGCGACGGCGTCGTGCGCACCATCGCCCTCGGTTCCACCGACGGCCTGAAGCGCAACCTGGTGGCCGTGAACACCGACAAGGCCATCTCGGTGCCGGTCGGTGCGGGCACGCTGGGCCGCATCATGGACGTGCTGGGCAACCCGATCGACGAAGCCGGTCCGGTGCAGGCTTCCGACCATTGGGAAATCCACCGTGCGGCCCCGTCGTACGAAGACCAGTCCTCGGCCACCGACCTGCTGGAAACCGGCATCAAGGTCATCGACCTGATGTGCCCGTTCGCCAAGGGCGGCAAGGTCGGCCTGTTCGGCGGCGCCGGCGTGGGCAAGACCGTCAATATGATGGAACTGATCAACAACATCGCCAAGGCGCACTCGGGTCTGTCCGTGTTCGCCGGCGTGGGCGAGCGTACCCGCGAGGGCAACGACTTCTACCACGAGATGAAGGACTCCAACGTCCTCGACAAGGTGGCGATGGTGTACGGCCAGATGAACGAGCCGCCGGGCAACCGCCTGCGCGTCGCGCTGACCGGCCTGACCATGGCCGAGTACTTCCGCGACGAGAAGGACGCGTCCGGCAAGGGCAAGGACGTGCTGCTGTTCGTTGACAACATCTACCGCTACACGCTGGCCGGTACCGAAGTGTCGGCGCTGCTGGGCCGCATGCCGTCGGCCGTGGGCTACCAGCCGACGCTGGCCGAGGAAATGGGCGTCCTGCAGGAGCGCATCACCTCCACCAAGACCGGTTCGATCACCTCGATCCAAGCCGTGTACGTGCCCGCGGACGACCTGACCGACCCGTCGCCGGCCACCACGTTCGCCCACTTGGACGCGACCGTCGTGCTGAGCCGTAATATCGCGTCGCTGGGTATCTACCCCGCCGTGGACCCGCTGGACTCGACCAGCCGCCAGCTGGACCCGAACGTCATCGGCCACGAGCACTACGACACCGCGCGCCGCGTGCAGGCCACCCTGCAGAAGTACAAGGAACTGAAGGACATCATCGCCATCCTCGGCATGGACGAGCTGTCCGAAGAGGACAAGCAGGCCGTGTCCCGCGCGCGCAAGATCGAGCGCTTCTTCAGCCAGCCGTTCCACGTGGCCGAAGTGTTCACCGGCTCGCCGGGCAAATACGTCTCGCTGAAGGACACGATCCGCGGCTTCAAGGCGATCGTCGACGGCGAGTACGACCACCTGCCGGAGCAGGCGTTCTACATGGTCGGCGGCATCGAAGAAGCGGTCGAGAAGGCCAAGAAGCTCGCCGAGAAGGCGTAAGCACGTAGGGTGGGCCCTGGCCCACCTTCGCGGCAACCGGCGGCGGGCCAAGGCCCGCCCTACACGGCAAAGAGAGTTCCATGAGCACCATCCGTTGCGACATCGTCAGCGCCGAGCAGGAGATCTTCCACGGTGAAGCCACCCTGGTCGTCGCCACCGGCGAACTGGGCGAGCTGGGCATCGCGCCGAAGCATGCGCCGCTGATCACCCGCCTGAAGCCGGGCAAGGTGGTGGTGACGCTGGCCAGCGGCGAGCAGCTGGACTTCGCCATCTCCGGCGGCATCCTCGAAGTGCAGCCGCAGGTCGTCACCGTGCTGGCCGACACCGCCGTGCGCGCGTCGGACATCGACGAGGCGCAGGTGCGCAAGGCGAAGGAAGAAGCCGAGCGCGTGCTGTCCCACAAGGACCCGAAGATGAGCGTGGAAGAAGCCCAGGCCCAGCTGGCCATGAGCATCGCCCAGCTCAGCGCGCTGGAGCGCCTGCGCAAGAACCTCAAGCACTGAGGTCTATCGCTTCCGCACCATCGACAACGCCGGCCCAGTGCCGGCGTTTTTGTTTCGTAGCGTGCGCCATGCGCACGACCTGGCGATACCAACCTCGCGCTCGGCGTCCCCTGGCGCACCGCGACCCAGTCAAGGCATCGTGCGCATGGCGCACGCTACACGGGGTCGATCAGCGGTAGACCACGTGCCGCCACAGGAAGAACGCGACCACGGCCAATGCACCCTCCACCAGGGGCTTGGCCAGCCAGGCGTGTGCCAGCCCCAGCGACCCCGCGACCCAGGTGACGGCCAGCGTGCTGATGACGGTCAGCGGTATCCAGACCAGCAGGAACTTCACGAAACGCCACCAGCCCAGTCGAACCTCGCCCGACCGCGCGAACGTCACGCGCCCGTTCAACCAGAAGCCGAGCAGCGCGCCACTGATGCGCCCGGCCAGGTTGCCGGACGCTGCCGGCACACCGAGCGCGGTCAATCCGACGAAGACCAGCCAGTCCAACAGCAACTGTGCCAGGCCGATGGCGATGAAGCTGCCGCCTTGGCGGAACAGCAGCTGGCGTGGAGAGGAAGGGTTCATGCGTGCATGGTACCTGCCGGGGTGAGGGCCGATGGCACCTCGCGGGCACGATCTGCGTTGAAGGGGGAATTGTTACCATGCGACGACATCGCGACGCCGCACAGCCACAAGGACACGTCACATGAAACCACTCCACGTCGTCATCCTCGCCGCCGGTGAGGGCAAGCGCATGAAGTCCGCGCTGCCCAAGGTGCTGCAGCCCATCGCCGGGCGGCCGATGCTGGCGCACGTGATCGAAGCGGCGCGCGCGCTGTCGCCGGCGGGCGTGCACGTGGTCTACGGCCACGGCGGCGACCAGGTGCAAGCGGCCTTCGCCGACCAGGCGGACCTGCACTGGGCGCATCAGGCGCAGCAGCTCGGCACGGGCCACGCCGTCATGCAGGCGATGCCGGACGTGCCGGACGGCGCACGCGTGCTTGTGCTGTACGGCGATGTTCCCCTGACCCGCAGCGAGACGCTGCAACGCCTGCTGGACGCGCCGGGCCGCTTGGCGGTGCTGGTCGCGGAACCCGCCGATCCCTCCGGTTACGGACGCATCGTGCGCGATGAGGCTGGCCGCGTGGCCGCCATCGTCGAGCACAAGGACGCCGACGAGGAGCAGCGCCGCATCCGCACCATCAACACGGGCATCATCGCCGCCGATGGCAGCGCGCTGAAGGGCTGGCTGGCCCGCCTGTCCAACGCGAATGCGCAGGGTGAGTACTACCTGACCGACGTCTTCGCGATGGCGGCCGAGGAATTCACCCCGGCGGAAATGGTGCTGGTCGGCGAGCCCATCGAGGCCGAGGGCGCCAACGATCCGTGGCAGCTCTCGCAGCTCGAGCGCGCCTATCAGCTGCGCGCCGCGCGTGCGCTGTGCGTGCAGGGCGCACGCCTGGTCGACCCGGCGCGCTTCGACCAGCGCGGCACGGTGACCGTCGGTCGCGACGTGCAGATCGATGTCGACGTGGTGCTGGAAGGCAGGGTGGAACTGGGCGATGGCGTGGTCATCGGCCCGTTCACCCGCCTGAAGGACGTGACCCTCGCCGCGGGCACGCAGGTACGCGCGCACTGTGACCTGGAGGGCGTCGTCAGCGAAGGCGCGGCGCTGATCGGTCCCTATGCGCGGCTGCGCCCGGGCACCGTCCTCGCTGATGGCGTGCACGTGGGCAACTTCGTCGAGACGAAGAACGCGCGCATCGGTACGGGCAGCAAGGCGAACCATCTGACGTATCTCGGTGACGCCGTCATCGGCACGGGCACCAACATCGGCGCCGGTACCATCACCTGCAACTACGACGGCGTGAACAAGTCCACCACGACGATCGGCGACCGCGTGTTCGTCGGCTCGAACTCGTCCCTGGTCGCGCCGGTGACGCTGGCCGATGGCGCGACGATCGGCGCCGGTTCGGTGATCTCGAAGAACGCGCCGGCCGACAAGCTGACGGTCGCGCGCGCGCGCCAGATGACGGTCGAGGGTTGGCAGCGGCCGATGAAGAAATAGCCGTCGCATTGGCATGGTCAGCTCCAAGCACATCCTCAGGAACTCGGAAGAGCTCAACAGGTTGAGCGAGCGGATCCATGTCGCGTCGCGTGGTCGTCGGGCATCCGATCCGGCGTCCCTCGATAAGCATCTGGAAGCCTGTCGCGAGTTTCATGAGCGCTTCGACTCGTTGATGTATCCCGGTGGATGCGCCGTATTTAATCGCGTCAGGCAGCATGATCCCCATGCGCTGGAGACGGCGGTCACTTTCTTGCTTGCAGACCCGATCCATTTCCGTTCGGGCTATCTCAAGGAGTACCTCTGGCGATGGCTGGTGCACTGTCCACTTTCCGATCTTGCGCGGTCGCGATTGGAGCGAGCTGCGCTCGGCTACCTGGATCGGCCAATCAAGCGGGAATTCGCGGCGATGTGCAGAGCAATGCACAGGATTGGACGAGAAGCCTTCTGGATGCGCGTATCACATGCCCTGCTCTCGGTCGACGTGTTGAAGGTGCGGAGGGCGGAACTGCTGTTAATTCACAAGGGGAGCCTGTTCGCTGGCGCAGTCGCACGTCGCGATATGTGGATTAGGCTGCTCAAGGAACGCTGCGGCAGCACCACCGAACCTTCGCTCTGGCTGAGTGAAAGGAGGTGGAGGTACAACGGTCGCAACGGTACGGAATCATCGACGTAGCGGACACTAGATGCCCGCCATTACGCCGCCGGCGCGTCCGGCAACTGGATCGCCACGCACAGGCCGCCGCCATCGCGGTTGTGCAGCGACAGGCGGCCGCCGTGCGCTTCGATGATCTCGCGTGTCAGCGCCAGCCCCAGGCCGGTGCCGTTGCGCTTGGTGGAATAGAACGGCACCAGCGCGTTCTGCAGTACCGCGTCGTTCATGCCGGTGCCGCGGTCCATCACCTCGATGCGCACCCAGCCCGGCAGACGGCTGACGCGCACGGACACGCCGTCGGCGGAGGTGCCTGACTCGTGCGCATTCTTCAGCAGGTTCAGCAGCGCCTGCTCGATCTGCGCCAGATCGATGCGGCCTTCGACGTCGGCATCGCGCATCTCCAGCTCAAAGCCGATCTGGCGCCGCAGTCCCTCCAGGAAGCCGCGCCAGCGCACCGTCTGCAGCTGCGGTTGGGGCAGCTTGGCGAAACGCGCATAGCCGCGGATGAAGCCTTCCAGATGGCGTGCGCGATCCTCGATGGTGCCGAAGACCTCCTCCAGCCGCTCATGCTTGCCGCGCCGGACGAGTTCCGCGCCGGAGTGCGCCAGCGACGCCACGGGTGCCAGCGAGTTGTTGAGCTCGTGGCTGATCACGCGGATCACCTTCTTCCACGTCATCACTTCCTGCCGGCGCAGTTCGTTGGTCAGCAAGCGCAGCAGCAGCAGTTCGTGCGGGCATCCGTTGAGCCGGAAATTGCGGCGGGCCAGGTGGTAGACCTGCTCCTCGCCGTCTTCCTCCTCGCTTCCGATGGCGAACAGGCTGTCGCCGCTGCGGGCCAGCGCCTCGCGCATCTCCACCGGCGAGGCGGACAGCAGGCTGTCGTAGTCCTGGCCTTCCAGTTTCCAGCCGCCGTGCAGCAGCTTGCGTGCGGCGACGTTGGCGAACACGACGCGCCGCACGCCGTCGCCCCCGGGCGCCACCAGCAGCATCGCCACGGGGGTGTTCTGCACCATCGTGTCGAGCAGCAGTTCGCGTTGCACCAGCGTCTGCCGCTGCTCGCGCAGGACTTCGCCCAGGGCGGCGTGCGAACGCACGAGCTCGGCGAGTTCGTCGCTGCCCTGCCAGTGGATGCCGAAGTTGTATTCGCCGTCGCGGTAGCTGTTGACGCTGCCGGACAACGCGCGGAACAGCGATCGTGTGCTGCGCAGGCCGCGATGGATCGCCCAGGCCGCCAGCGGCAGCACGATGATCGCCGACAGCAGCACAGCCAGCACGTCGTCCTGCAGCGCATGCGACAGGGCGACCGGCAGCACCAGCGCCACCGCCAGTAGCGGCAGCAGCCAGGACAGTACGCGGCCGGCGAGCGAGCGGCGGATCATGTGGCCTTGATGCCGAAGCGTTCCATGCGCCGGTACAGTGCCTGCCGGCTCATGCCGAGCTCGGTGGCGGCCTGCGCGATGACGCCGCCGGCGCGGGCCAGGGCCGTCTCGATGTCGGCGCGCTCCGGTTCGGCGACGATCGCCGTGCGCACCGGCGCGGGCTTCGGCAGGTTGAGGTCGCCGGCCTCGATGCGATCGCCCATCGCCAGCAGGCCGGCGCGCTGGACGACGTTGCGCAGTTCGCGCACGTTGCCCGGCCACGCGTGCCGCAGCAGCGCCGCGCGCGCGCTTTCGCCCAGCGGCTTGTCGTCGGGGCGGAAGCGCTCGGCCAGGGGCAGGATGTCGCCCGGGCGTTCGGCCAGCGGCGGCAATGCCAGTTCGATGGCATTGAGGCGGTAGTACAGGTCTTCGCGGAAGCTGCCGTCGCGGATCATCGCGGGCAGGTCCGCGTTGGTGGCGCTGATCACGCGTACGGTGACCTTGCGCTCGCGGTTGGAGCCCAGGCGCTCGAAGCGGCCGGTCTCCAGCACGCGCAGCAGTTTCATCTGGCCGGTCAGCGGCAGGTTGCCGATCTCGTCGAGGAACAGCGTGCCGCCGTCGGCCGCCTCGAACTTGCCTTCGCGCGCCTTGTTGGCGCCGGTGTAGGCACCTGCGTCCGCACCGAACAGTTCGGCCTCGATCAGTTCCGACGGCAGCGCACCGCAGTTGAGGGTCACGAACGGCCCCTGCTTCACGCTGGAGTTGGCCTGGATGATCTCGGCGATCTTCTCCTTGCCGGCGCCGTTCGGCCCGGTGATCAGCACCGGCAGGTCCGAGCGCGCCACCTGGCAGGCGAGCGCGACGACGCGTTCGCTGGCCGGGTCCTCGAAGACCAGGTTGCGCAGGTCGTACTTCTGCTCCAGCTGGTGGCGGCTGCGGCGTTCGCGGCTGCGCCGACGGTCGAGTTCGCGTCGCGTTTCGGTCAGTTCCAGCAACGTGTTGACGGTGGCCAGCAGCTTGCGGTCGTCCCAGGGCTTGGCAACGTAATCGGCGGCACCGGCCTTCACCAGGTTCACCGCGGCTTCCAGGTGCGTCCACGCGGTCAGCAGGATCACCGGCATGTCCGGCCACTCGTTGCGCAGGTCGGCGAACAGCTGCTCGCCCTCCAGGCCCGAGGTGGTGTCCTCGCTGAAGTTCATGTCCTGGATGACCAGGTCCACCGGCTGCTCGCGCAGCAGCGCCAGTCCGGCCGCCGGCGATTCGGCGTGCAGGGTGTCGATGTCGTGCAGGGAGAACAGCACTTCCAGCGCCGTGCTGACGGCGCGGTTGTCGTCGATGACGAGGATGGTAGGCATGCGCTATAGCCTAACCGAAGGGGTGCGGCTCACGAGGTGCGGCGGAATGCGGCGGGCCAGATGGGCCGGCCATGCGGCGGCCAGCTGCACGGCCAGCATCGCCCACGCGGCAGCGGCCACCAGGGCCCCGTGCGAGGGCGGGGCAGACCCGCGCACAAGATGGGGCAACAGCCATTGTCCACCCGCCAGCCCGACCGACGCCGCCGCGCAGGCCAGGCCGAGGTACTCGAGACGCAACCGTCGCGCGAGTTGGCGGCCGGTGGCGCCAGCCGCGCGGCGCAGGCTGAATTCCCGTGCATGTTCCTGCACCCAGCGCTGTCCGCCTAGCATCAGCAGGCCCAGTGTCGAGAGCCACCATGCGATGCAGGCGCCCGACCACCACCATGCGCGGGATCGCGGCGCATGCAGGGACGCTTCGCGCAGCGCGGCCATGTCCACGGGATGGGCCACCACGACGGAGGGATGCGCTGCCGCCAGCGCGGCCCGGATGCGCGTTGCGACGCTCTCCGGATCGGCTGCATGGCGGACGATGAATCGGGCGTCTGCTGCCCGCGACATCCGCACCGGCAGCACCACGGCCAGGTCACCCGTATCGCGGGCGCCCGCCGGTGGAGGCAGGCGCTCGAACACACCGACCACGCGCAGCCGCGCGCCCGGGGCCATCAGCAAGGGGCGCCCAAGCGGATCCGATCTGCCGTAGAGCCGGGAGGCCAGAGCCGAGGACACGAGGACAGATTGGGTGCCCGCCTGCAGATCGGTCTGGTCGCCACGGTAGTCGCGGAATTCATCTGTCATGAAATGTCGCCCTGCGGACGTCGCCATGCCGAGTGTGGAGGCGAAGTCCTCGTCGCCGAGGAAGACCGACACGACGTGCTTCGTTGCGGGATGCGTCGCGGTCCAGACCTGCACGCTCCACGCGGTGGCGTCATATGGCGCCTGGTTGGCCGCGGTGGCCGACAGCACGCCCGGGACGTTGCGCAACCGGCCAAGCACATCGGCCACGCCCGGATCCGATGCCGGCGCCATCTGCATCCACGGCACCAGCAGCAGGCCGGTGTCGTCGATCCCGTCGGGTGTGGTACGCGCAACATGCAGCCCGACGAGCGCCTGCCACGCCTGCAGGCACAGCACCACGCCGATCGCCAGTTGCAGCGCGATCCACCCGATGCCCGCATGGTGGCGTCCCAGCAGCAGGAAGGAAGACATGGAAACCCCGAGGGGCCGCGCACGCCGGCGGGGCGTGCGCGGCAGGGAGCGCAAGGCTCAGGCGGTGCGGGTGGCGACCGCCGGCGGCACCGAGGCGGCCTTACGGGCCGGACCGTACACGGCCGCCTGGCCCAGCAGCCACAGCAGCACGGCCCCGATCGGCAAGTAGAGCAGCGGCAGGCGCGGCCGTTCGTACTTGCCCATCAGCATCTGGTTGATGCCGTAGGCCAGGATCATGCCGATGACGATACCCAGCGTGGCCAGCAGGAAGTTCTCGGTCTGGAAGTAGCGCAGGATCTGGCCCTTGGTCGCGCCCAGCGCACGACGGATGCCGATCTGCTTGGTGCGCTGCTGTACCCAGAAGCTGGCCAGGCCCACGATGCCCAGCGCGGTGACGACCAGCAGCGAGACGATCACGGTCAGCAGCAGCCAGGCCATCGCGCGGTCGCCGCGATAGTAGTTTTGCTTGATGTCCTCGAACGTGCCGTCGCGAAGCACGAGCCGACGGGCGCTGTTCTTCTCCAGTGTCGCCAGCGCCGCCTTCAGCACCTCCGTGCGACGCTCCGGTGCGGTGCGCAGGACGAAGGTGCCCATGGTGAGATCCCTGGCCGGCAGGATCATCGTGTAACCGGCTTCGGCAGGACCACCGTTGTCGTTGGTGCGGATCAACCGATCGACCACGCCGACCACACGGTGCGGCGTGTTGTCGGCATTCCACGAATAGATGTTCTTGCCGATGGCGCTCTCGCCCGGGAACAGCTTCTCCGCCAAATCGCGGCTCAGGATCACCGCGGGCAGGTTCCCCCGGGCGTTCTGCTTGTTCATCTCGGTCCAGTTGGAATACTCGTCCGGGTTGAAGTCGCGACCTTCAGCCAGCTTCAGGCCCAGCGTTTCCACCACGGCGTCGCCCAGGTAGATGTTGGCCTGCGCGCTGGGACGTTCCTGCTCGGGAGCGAGCTGGATGGAGCTGTTCCACGACGAGTTGTCGAACGGCACGTGGTTGATGCTGCCTGCGGCCTTCACGCCCGGCAGCGCACGCAGGCTGGCGACGTCCTGCTTCACCAGCGCGTCGGCCTCGGGGTTGTCGCCGAGGTTGCCCATGCTGATGCGCACGATCTCCTCGTTCGCCATGCCGGTGGGGCGGTCGATGCGCTCCAGGCGCTGGGTGATGAGGAAGACCGCGTTGCAGATGATGGCGCACGACAGCGCCACTTCCAGCACGATCAGCGCGGCGGCCGTCTTGTGGCGGGCCAGGGTGGAGAGAATGGGGCGGATGTCCATGACGTGCCTCTTGGATGGATGGGTCACTGGCTCTTGAGCTGGATCGCGGGCGTCACCTGCATGGCGCGCCACGCGGGCAGCATGCCGGCGAGCAGACTGGCGACGATCGCCAGCGCGAAGGTGGCCAGCAGCATCTTCAGATCCATGTGCGCGAGGTCGGCATAGCCGGCGGGCTGCTGGCGAACGGCCAGCAAGCCCAGCCAGGCCAGCACCAGGCCGAGCACGCCGCCGACCAGGCCGACCGTGCCCGCTTCCACCAGGCACTGCGCGAAGATGGCCTTGCGCGTCGCACCCAGGGCGCGCCGCACGCCGATCTGCGACGCGCGGCCCAGGAACTTCGCCAGCAGCAGTCCCACGGTGTTGAGCAGGCAGACCGCCAGGAAGCCGAACGCCAGCCATACCTGCAGGCGGACGTCGCTGGGCACCGCGCCCTGCTTGTCCAGCCACTGCATGACGTTGTGCAGGTCCACGTTGGTCGGGCGCTCGAAACGGCCCGCTGCACGCTGCTGGTCGGAATAGTTCTTCAGGTACTGCTTGTAGGCCTCGACCTTCTCAGGCGTGCCCAGCTCGACCCAGTACTGCAGCCACGAGCACGGCGCATTCGGACCCTGCGAGCCCTCTTCTTCCGCACTGGAGTCGCCCCAGCAGTTCATGTTGCCCTGGGTGCCCATCTTCAGCGCGCGCGACGTCCAGAACGGCACGAAGAGCTGCTCCACCTCGGTGAAGCGGTCCTGGGTCATGTCGTAGAACTTGGGAGCCGGCCGCCACTCGTCCAGCACGCCAATCACGCGGAACGTCGCGCCGGAGGCCTTGATCTCGCGGCCCACGCTGTTGGCGCCGCCGAACAGCTTTTCGTTCAGCGCCTTGGAGATGACGGCGACGCGTGCACGCGATTCGTCATCCGCCGCCGACCAGCCGTTGCCGTAGCGGAACGGCACATCGAACATCGGGAAGAAATCGGCCGTGGTGTAGCGCGAATCGATGCGGAAGGGTTCGATCCTGCCGTCTTCGGCCTCGATCGAAGAAGCGCCACCGGTCATGAAGGCCTGCCGGTCGCCCTTCCTGTCGCGCAGCATGCGTTCGGCATCGTAGCGGGTGAACTGGTCCTCCGGCTCGTCGCCGGGGGTGAAGCCATTCGCCGAGCGCGGGTCGATGCGGGGGTAGAACAGCTTGTCGCTCTTCTGCGGGATGGGATCGCCGGACAGCACATAGAACACGGTCAGCGTGGTCATACTGGCGCCGATGCCCAGCGCGATCGCCAGCACCATCAGGAAGGTCAGCGCCTTGTTGCGCTTGAAGCTGCGCAGCGCGAGGGAAAAGTAGTAGCCGAACATGCTTGGCTCCGTAGGGTGGGCCCTGGCCCACCATGTGGTCGTCTGGATGCTGTCTGCGGTGGGCCGGGGGGCCGCCTTACGCGGAGGCGTTGGCTTCGGCGGCATGCGCCGCGCGGATCAGGGCGGGCTCCACCGACAGGTCGGTGGCCATGCCGTCCACGATGTGCACGTTGCGCTGCGCGCGTGCGGCGAGTTCGGGATCGTGCGTGACCATGATGATGGTGGTGCCCTGGCGGTTGATCTCCTCCAGCAGCTCCATCACGCCGCGGGCCATCTGCGAGTCCAGGTTGCCGGTCGGTTCGTCCGCCAGCAGCAGGCGCGGGCTGCCGGCCAGGGCGCGTGCGATCGCGGTGCGCTGCTGCTGTCCGCCCGACAGTTCGGCCGGGTAATGCTTCATGCGCGAACCCAGGCCGACGCGCGCCAGCGCGTCTTCGATGCGCTGCTTGCGTTCGGCGGCGGGCATGCCGCGGTAGCGCAGCGGCACGTCGACGTTGTCGAACAGGTTGAGGTCGGGGATCAGGTTGAAGCCCTGGAAGATGAAGCCGATCTTCTGGTTGCGCAGCCGCGAGCGCGCGTCGTCGCCCAGGTGGCTGACGTCCTGGCCGTCGAGCAGGAACTGCCCGCCGGTGAAGGTCTCCAGCAGGCCGGCGATGTTGAGGAAGGTGGTCTTGCCCGAACCCGACGGACCGGTGACGGCGACGAACTCGCCCTCGCGGACATGCAGGTCGAGGGAACGCAGCGCATGCGTTTCCACCTGTTCGGTGCGGTAGACCTTGGCGACTTGGCGCATCTCAAGCATGGCGGGTTCCTTATTCGGGGTCGGGTGCGGAGTGAATGACGCAGGGGAGGACGCGTGGGGAAGGCGGGTGATGCGGATCAGTTGATTGAGACGCGCTCGGCGTCGCCGAACTGGTCGCTGCCGGAGACGACCACCTTGTCGCCGGGCTGCAGGCCGCCCAGCACTTCGACGTGGCTCAGGCTGCTGGCGCCCAGCTGCACCGGGCGACGCACCGCGGAACTGCCGTCCATGACGTAGGCCTGGCGGCCGCCACCCTGTTCGACGAACGGGCCGCGTTCGACCATCAGCACGTTGCGGCGCGTCTCCATCAGGATGCGTGCGGACAGGCGCTGGTTCTGGCGCAGGCCGGGCGGCTGCTTGTCGGAGAAGCGCAGGCGGGTGACGACCTCGCCGTTCACCACTTCCGGCGACACCGCGGAAATCTCGCCCGGGTAGGGCTGGCCGGCGCTGGTCAGCGTGGCCGGCATGCCGATGGCGAGGTCACGGGCGAAGCTTTCCGGCACCTTGATCTCGACCTCGAACACCGACAGGTCGACCACGCTCAGCACCGGCGCGTTGATCGCCACGTTGGAGCGTTGCACGGCCTGGATCTGGCCGACCTGACCATCGAACGGTGCGCGCAGGGTCAGCGCATCCACCTGGCGCTGCACTTCGGCCACCACCGCGCGCTGGCGTTCGGCCAGCAGCTGTTTGTTGCGCGCATCCAGGCCCGCGCCCTGGCCCTGCAGGCCCGCGTCCTTGCGCGCGTGGGCCAGCGCGATCTCGGCCTTGCGCAGGTTGTCCTGCGCTTCCAGCACGTCGACCTGCGGCACCGCGCCGCCCTCGAATCCGCGCTGGTAGCGCTGCAGGGTGCGCTCGGCCGCCTGGCGCTCGATCCCGGCCTGGTCCAGCGCCTTCTGCGCATTGGCACGGGTGACGCTGGCATCCAGCGTGGCGCGGCTGGCTTCGGCTTCCAGGCCGGCCAGCGTGGTCTGCTCCTGCGCCAGCTTGCTGCGCAGCTCCGGGCTGTCGATCTCGGCCAGCGGCTGGCCCTGGGTCACCTTGTCGCCGGCGACCACCTTCAACGTGACCACGCCGCCCGCCACTGCGTACAGGGTGGGGCTGTTGGCGGCGATCACGCGGCCATCGGCGGCGATGTCGCGGACCAGGTCGCCCCGGGTGACTTCGGCGACCCGCAGCCGGGCGCCGTCGACCGACGTGGTGCCGGCCAGCCAGCCGCGCGCGGCGAACACGATGCCGGCCAGCAGCAGGGCGCCGCCCGCGGCGGGCCATACCCAACGGCGCCAGGCCGGGCGGGCCTGGGTGGAACTGAGCACTCGGTCTTGCGCGGAGGTGTCCCGAATCATCGTCGGCATGCGTTGTTTGGAATGACCTGCCGTACTCAGCAGGATGCGTGCCAAACGCAAATGATTGATTCAAAAGGGGGTTGTCCGGCGCTGAAGGCTGTCCGGGTGTCCGCGGACACTCGCCGGACAGGGCCTGTCCAGTACCGGACACGTAGAATGTCCGCTCGTTTCACTCAGAAGGAAGAAGCAGGCCTATGTGCGGAATTGTGGGCGCGATCGCCGATCGCGACGTGGTGCCGGTACTGATCGAAGGACTGAAGCGGCTGGAATACCGGGGCTACGATTCCGCGGGGATCGCGGTGGTCGATCAGCAGGACGTGCGCCGCGTGCGCCGCACCGGGCGCGTGGCCGAAATGGAGGGCGCCGCCGCTGCCGAGGGCTTCAACGCGAGCCTGGGTATCGGCCATACGCGCTGGGCGACCCACGGTGGCGTCACCGAGGCCAATGCGCATCCGCACATCAGCCATGGTGTGGCGCTGGTGCACAACGGCATCATCGAGAATCACGAGGAACAGCGCGAGAAGCTGCGCGCCCTCGGCTACGTGTTCGAGTCGCAGACCGATACCGAAGTCATCGCGCATCTGATGCACCACCATCTGAAGGGCGGCGACGACCTGCTGGCGGCGCTGCAGCGCACGGTGAAGGAACTGACCGGCGCCTATGCGCTGGCCGTGGTGAGCCGCCAGGAGCCGGACCGCATGGTCTGCGCCCGCATGGGCTGCCCGCTGTTGATCGGCGTGGGCGAAGGCGAGAACTTCATCGCCTCCGACGTCTCCGCGATCATCCAGGCCACGCGCCGGGTGATCTTCCTGGAGGAGGGCGATACCGCCGAAGTGACGCGCGCGTCGGTCAAGGTGTTCGACGGCAAGGACCAGCCCGTGCAGCGCGACGTGCACGTCTCCGACGTGTCGCTGGCCTCGCTGGAGCTGGGCCCGTACCGCCACTTCATGCAAAAGGAAATCCACGAGCAACCGCGCGCGATCGCCGACACCATCGAGGCCGTGGTCGATGGCGGTTTCTCGCCCGCGCTGTTCGGCGCCAACGCCGAAGCGGCGCTGAAGGACATCGAGGGCGTGCAGATCCTCGCCTGCGGCACCAGCTACTACGCCGGCATGACCGCGCGCTACTGGCTGGAAGCCATCGCCGGCGTGCCGTGCAACGTGGAGATCGCCAGCGAATACCGCTACCGCGCCGCGTACGCGAACCCCAAGCACCTGATCGTCACCATTTCCCAGTCCGGCGAAACGCTGGACACGATGGAGGCGCTGAAGTACGCCAAGTCGCTGGGCCATGAGCACACGCTGTCGATCTGCAACGTGCCGGAGAGCGCCATCCCGCGCGCCAGCGAGCTGGTCTGCTACACGCGTGCCGGCGCCGAGATCGGCGTGGCGTCCACCAAGGCCTTCACCACCCAGCTGGCGGCGCTGTTCCAGTTGACCGTCGTGCTGGGCAAGCTGCGTGGCAAGGTCACGCCGGAGCAGGAAGCCGATTACCTGGAGCAGCTACGCCATCTGCCGGGCAGCGTGCAGCACGCGTTGAACCTGGAGCCGCAGATCGCTGCGTGGGCGGAACGTTTCGCACCGAAGTCGGATGCGTTGTTCCTCGGCCGCGGCCTGCATTATCCGATCGCGCTGGAAGGCGCGCTCAAGCTGAAGGAAATCTCCTACATCCACGCCGAGGCCTATCCGGCCGGCGAGCTGAAGCACGGTCCGCTGGCACTGGTGGATGCGGACATGCCGGTGGTGGTGATCGCGCCGAACGACGTGCTGCTGGAGAAAGTGAAATCCAACATGCAGGAAGTGCGCGCGCGCGGCGGCGAACTGTTCGTGTTCACCGACCAGGACAGCCACTTCAGCGAGTCCGAAGGCGTGCACGTCATCCGCACCCCGCGCCACGTGGGCGTGCTCAGTCCCATCGTGCACACCATCCCCGTGCAGCTGCTGGCCTACCACACCGCCCTGGCCCGCGGCACCGACGTGGACAAGCCGCGCAACCTGGCGAAGTCGGTGACGGTGGAGTAATCAGTCGCCGGCGACGGGATCGCCGGCCGACCACGCCTGCGCCTGCAGGCGGTCGAGCAGGGCGTTGACGCGTTCGCGCGCGGCGACGCCGTGCACCGGCAGGGCAAGGCTGTCGCCGGGGCGGGCGGCGGACAGGATCGCGCGTACGGCCTCGGTTTCGTCACGGCATTCCTCGATGGCGGCGTCGGCCACGCCGTGGCGCACCAGCGCCGCGCGCAGCACCCGGCCCACCTCGCCGCTTTCGCGTCCGCGCATATAGCCTTCCATGTCCTTGAGCACCACGTGGTCGGGATGGAACGACGCGGCGGTGGCAGCGAGGTCGGCGATGGCCTCGTCGCTGCGGTCGCCGGCCTGGCCCAGCAGCAGGTGCAGGCGGCCACCGTCGTGGTGAGCCTGGCGCACCAGATCGAGAAACTGGGCCAGGCCGTCGGGATTGTGCGCGTAGTCCACGTAGACCTGCACGCCGCCGCCGAGCACCCAGCGCTGCAGGCGGCCGGGGTTGTCGCGGTTGTCGCGGCCGAAGCGGGCGAGCACGGCCGCGATCGTCGCCGGGGCGATGCCCAGCCCGCTGGCGGCGAGGGCGGCGGCGGCGCCGTTCTGCACGTTGTGCGCGGCCAGGCCGCCGAGGGTCAGCGGCATGTCGGCGATCGCGCCGAGATCGTGGGTGCGGGTACCGTCGAACAGGCACAGGTGGCCGTCACGCACGCCGCAGCTGCGGCGACCCTCGGCGCGCGCTTGCCGCAACAGCGGATGGTCGTCGTCGGTGGAGAACCAGGCCAGCGGCACCTCAAGACGGGCGGCATGCCGGCGCAGTAGTTCATTGTCGGCGTTGAGCGCGAGCATGCCATCGGCGTCGATGGCGCGGGCCACGGTGAGCTTCACCTCGGCCAGGCCCTCGAGGTCGTGGATGCCGTATTCGCCGAAATGGTCGGGGCTGACATTGGTGACCACGGCCACGTCGGCGCGTTCGATCGCCAGGCCGCGGCGCAGCAGGCCGCCGCGCGCGGTCTCCAGGATCGCAGCCTGGGTGCGGCGATCGCGCAGCAGGCTGCGCGCGCCGCCGGGGCCGGAGTAGTCGCCCCCCTCGATCAGGGCGCCGTCCAGATAGAGGCCGTCGGTGCAGCTGTTGGCGGTGTGCCAGCCGTGGGCGATGGCGATCGCGGTGAGCAGGCGCACGGTGGTGGTCTTGCCGTTGGAGCCGGTGACCAACGCCACGGGAATCGCGTGCAGGTCCTGCCACGGCACATCATCGGGCATCGGCAGGGCGGGGTTGTCCCAGGTTCGGCTGCCGCTGCCCATGCCAAGGGACAGGTGCTCGTCGTCGAGCAGCAGCGGCACGCCGTGCGCGCGTGCGGCTTCTTGCAGGGCGGGCAGTCGCGGAAGGCTTTCGGTCGCAGCGATGGCGCGCAGCAGGCGCAGGTCCGCGTCTTCGTCGACGAACGAGGGATGGCCCGGCTGCAGCGCGGGTTCGCCGATGCCCCTCCCGGCCGCGGCAAGGGCGGACAGCCACGCCCATTCGTCCACGTCGGCGGCGGTGTACAGCATGTCGCCGGGTGCGGCGAAGGCGAGGCTGGCGCCGCTGGCGTGCTCCCGCACCGTCACCGGGCCATCCGGCCAGCCCAGGGCAGCGCGCGCGCGGGCGATGCGCCGCTTCCAGTCTTCGATCAGGGCGGTTGGAACCGGGGCACCCACCATTGTCTCCAGCACAGCGCCGGGTCCAGCGAAGTACAGGTTGGGCCCGGTCAGGCGGCGCAGGTCGTCGAACGGCAAGGGAACGGATTCACTCATGCGGCAGGTCGTGGGTGGAGAGCGCGGTCGGGCGGTTGCGGATCGCCACCGCTCAATCGCTGTCCTCGTCGTGGCGTGCGAACACCAGTCCGCGCTCCTCGCGGATCACGCCCTCCATCGCCGCCACCGCCGCCTCGTCGGCGCTGGGCGCCGGCGCCAGCGACGGCAATTCGACCGTACGGGCGCTGCGCGGCTCGGCGCCTTCGGGCGTGAACTTGGTGATCTGCTTCCACGAGCGGGCCAGGGCATCGGCGAACACCAGCAGCAGGTCGCCGGGTCTGCCCATGCGCAACGCGGCGTCGATGGCCTGCTGCTCGTCGGGGATCTGTGTGATCGCCGTCTCCGCCACGCCCGCCGCCTGCAGCGCGCGGGCGATGATCCGCGGCACCTCGTCGCCATCGCGGCCGCGCAGGCTGTCGTCGCGCTTGACCACGTAGTGGTCGAAGCGACCGGCCACCGCGCGGGCGATGTCCTGGATGTCCTCGTCGCGACGGTCGCCCGGGGCGGCCACCACCACGATCCGACGCCCGGCCACGTCCAGACGCTGGGCCAGGTCGGCCATCATTCCCACCGCATGCGCGTTGTGCGCGTAGTCCATCACCACCTTGAACGGATGCTCGTCGTACACGTTCATCCGGCCCGGGGCCTGGAAGAAGGTGGTGTCGAAGGTGCGCAGGCCCTGGCGGATCGCGTCGAGCTTGATGCCCAGCGAGAACGCCATGGCCGCGGCGAACATGGCGTTCTGCACGTTGTGCAGCGCACGGCCTTCGAGCGTGGCCGGGACGAGGTGCGTCCACATCAGCGGGATATGGCTGCCCTTGTCGTACAGCGTGATCATGTGGCCGTTGACGCCGGCCTCCAGTGCGCAGGCGCGGCCACCGGCCCGGATGTGCTCGCGCACCAGCGCATGCGACGGGTTCATCGTCACGTAGCAGATGGTCTTCGCATCGGTATAGCCCGACATCTTCAGCACGTTGACGTCGTCGGCGTTGAGCACCGCGCAGTCCTTGGCCACCTCGACCACGATGCGCTTGATCTCCGCCAGCTGTTCCAGCGTGTCGATGCCCTTCAGGCCCAGGTGGTCGGCAGCGATATTGAGTACCGCGCCCACGTCCACTTCGGGTACGCCCATGCCGGCGCGCAGCAGGCCACCACGCGCAGTCTCCAGAACCGCCAGGTCGATGTGCGGATCGGACAGCACCATCCGCGCCGACACCGGGCCGGTCATGTCGCCTTCCACCGTGCGCTGGCCGTCGATGTAGACGCCGTCGGTGGTGGTCAGGCCCGGCGTGTAGCCGGCCATCTTGGTGATGTGGGCGAGCATGCGCGCGGTGGTGGTCTTGCCGTTGGTGCCGGTGACCGCCGCGATCGGTACGCGCGAGGGCGTGCCCGGCGGGAACAGCATGTCGATCACCGGGCCGGCGGCGTCGCGCGGCGTGCCTTCGCTGGGCGCGACGTGCATGCGGAAGCCGGGCGCGGCGTTGACCTCGCAGATCGCGCCGCCGATGTTCTTGTAGCTCTCGGCGATGTTGGGACTGATGAAGTCCACGCCGCCCACGTCCAGGCCGATCGCGCGTACTGCGCGCACCGCCATGTCGCGGTTGTCGGGGTGGATGACATCGGTGACGTCGGTGGCCGTGCCGCCGGTGGACAGGTTGGCGGTGGAACGCAGGAACACCACTTCGCCCTCCTTCGGTACCGAGTCGGCCGTGTAGCCGACGCGTTCCATCATCAGGTTCGCTTCGCGATCGAGTTCGAGGCGCGTGAGTACCTTCTCGTGGCCGACGCCGCGGCGCGGGTCCTGGTTCACGATCTCGACGAGCTCGGTGATGGTCCTGCTGCCGTCGCCGACCACGTGGCCGGGCGTGCGCCGGGTCGCCGCGATCAGTTCGCCATTGACCACCAGCAGGCGATGGTCGGCGCCCTCCTGGAAGGTCTCCACGATCACCGAGCGCGAGTGCTCGCGGGCGGCGTCGAATGCGGCGCGGATCTCGTCTTCGCCGGTGATGTTGATGGTGATGCCGCGGCCATGGTTGCCGTTGTAGGGCTTGAGCACCACCGGCCCGCCGAGTCGTTGCGCGGCCTTGATCGCTTCGGTCTGGCTGGTGACCAGATGCTGGCGTGGCACCGGCAGGCCGAGCGAGCCGAGGATCTTGTTGGTCTCTTCCTTGTCGCTGGCCAGTTCGACCGAGATATGGGGGGTCTTGCCGGTGATGGTGGCCTGGATGCGCTGCTGGTACTTGCCATGGCCGAACTGCACCAGCGACTGATTGTTGAGCCGCAGCCAGGGGATGCCGCGCTCCTCGGCCGCGCGCACCAGCGAGGCGGTGGACGGCCCCAGTGCGCGCCGCTGGGCGTAGCGGATGAAGTCGTCGCGCGCCGGTTCCCAGTCCCAGTCCGCCGGCATGCTGCCGGCGGGGCGGATGCCTTCGGGCAGCAGCGAGCACAGCAGGCGCAGCGCCAGTTCGCCCGCGGCGATGCCTTCCTCACGCTGGGCGTATTCGTAGACCACGGTGTAGACGCCCGGACGGCCGTCGACGCTGCGGGTCTTGCCGAAGGTGACGTCCTCGCCGGCGATGTTCTGGAGTTCGATCGCCACGTGCTCGAGCACGTGGCCCAGCCAGGTGCCTTCGCCCTCGCGCATGCGGCGCAGGAAGCCGCCGGGCTCGCGGTAGGAGCAGCCGTGCTCGGCCAGGCTGGGCACCGCGGCCACCAGGCCATCGATGAAGCCGGGGCCCAGGCGCGCGGTGGGCCACTGTTCCAGGTCGCCCAGGTCCAGCAGCAGCCGGATCACCGGGAAGTGCGCATGCTGCGAGGGGCCAACGTAGACGGAGCGTTCGAGAATGCGCATGCAGGATGTCCCCTTGTCGGATCAGGTCTTGCGGGTCGCCAGTCGGCCGGCCGAAGCCCGCCGCGTATGCAGGTTGAAGGTGGCGCCGGCGATCAGGATGTGGACGCCCAGTCCCAGCAGGCAGACGGGGTCGTCCTCGCCGGCCTGGGCCATCGAGGAGAACTGCAGGTCGTGGGCGTCGACCACGGTGACCGCGCCGCTGCCTTCGACCTCGAGCGTATCGTCGGGGGAGATGAAGGCGGCGGTGTCCTCGTCCAGGCCGATGCCGATGGCGAACGGGTTGTAGCCGAGCGCCGCGGTCAGGCGGCCCAGGCGATCGCGCTGGCGGAAATGCTGGTCGATCACGAAGCGGTTGGTCAGGCCCAGCCCCGGCGCCAGGCGCACGCTGCTGGCGCGCGGCGACGAGCCCTCGGCACCGAAGGCGATCATGTGCTCGCTCAGGAACCCGGCACCGGCGCTGGTGCCGGCCACCGTCACCCCCTGGGCGTTGCGCAGGCGGATGCAGCGCGCCACCTGGGTGCCACCGAGGATGGTGGACAGGCGCAGCTGGTTGCCGCCGGTGAAGAAGATGCCGCTGGCTTCCGCCAGCCGTGCCAGACGGCCTTCCTCCTGGCAGTCGCGGCGGGTGTCGAAGTCCAGCACCTCGACCCGCGCCGCCCCCAAGCCCTGGAAGAGCGTCTCGTAGCGGGTGCCGGAATCCTTCAGCCGGCTCGCGGTCGGGATGACGACGATGTCGGCGTCGGCGCCGCCGCTCAGTTCGACGAAACGCGCCAGGATGCGCGGGTTGGTGTCCTTGTCCTCTGCGCCGCCGATCGGGATGATCCAGCCGCGGTGTTCCCCGTTGACGGGCTTGCTTGGCATCGAGTGCTCCGGTGCTTCAGGTGTCTTGCGATTCGAACGTACCACGCCGCAGCACCGCGCCATCGCGCAGGTGCGGGCGGCCACCGGCGAACACGTCGGTCACCGTGCCGTCGGCGTCCAGCGCCACCAGGTCCGCGTCGGCACCCACCGCGATGCGGCCCTTGCCCGGCAGCCGCAGCAGCCCGGCGACGTTGGACGTGAAGGCCGGCAGCGCGTCCTGCAGGGCGATGCCGCGGGCCAGCAGCTCGCGCAGCGTGTCGACCAGCGCGCCGGAGTGGCCGACGTCCATGCTGCACACGCGGCCCTGCGCATCGAAGCAGGGCAGGCAGCCGCCGGCGTCGGAACTGACGGTGACCCGGTCGCGCGGTGCGCCGCTGTCGAGGTAGCGGACCAGCGCATCGGCCGCGCTCCACGCGTCCTCGCCTTCGTCCACCGGGAAGGCGGTGATGTCGATGCTGCAGCCGCGCCGCGCCAGCGCGATGGCTTCCTCGAACAGTGCCTTGCGCCGATTGACGTGGGTCGGGTTGAACACCCGCGGCGGCAGCTCGCTCTGGTCGAGCGCGCGCCGCACCAGGTCCAGGCCGCGCGAGCCGTCGCCCAGGTGCAGGTGGACGATGCCCGCCTTGCCGGTCATCAGCCCGGCCACGTGCGCTTCGGACGCGATCCGCAGCAGTTCGTCCAGCGTCGGCTGGCTGGAGCGGTGATCGCTGATCGCCAGCTCGCCCACGCCGATCAGGCAGTCGATGAATACCAGGTCCGCACGCACGCTGCCGGTCAGGGTGGCCGGCGGCAGATGGTAGCCGCCGGCATATCCCCAGGCCGACAGGCCTTCCTCGCGCAGTGCGTTGACGTGGGCCAGCAGTTCGCGCGTGCCGCGGGCGACATCGTCGGTGCCCAGCAGGCCGACCACCGTGGTCACGCCGCCGCGGGTATAGCGCGACAGCGTCGGCGCAGGCACCCGGCTGGCGAAGCCGGCCTCACCGCCGCCGCCGGTGACGTGCACGTGGCCGTCGATCAGCCCCGGCAGCAGCCGACGGCCACCGAGGTCCAGCACCTGCGCGCCGAAGGCGGCGGGAAGATCGGGTGCATCGGTCCCGATCCAGAGCACCTTGCCGCCGCCGAGCAGCAGATCACGGCGCCCCAGCGATTCGGGCGCGTACACCTCCGCGTTGCGGATCAGGGTGGTCGTCATCGGCGGTCGATCGTCCTGTCCATGCTTCCTGCCAGCAGGCGCTTGTCAGGATGGCATGCCCAGGCCTTCAACCCACTGGCCTGACGGGAGGTGACATAGGCGTCGTCGCTCATCTTCTTCTCTTCGATCCGATGCTGTCCCGGCGCGGTCATCCGTGCGGCGGGCCAGTTTAACCGCGCGGGAGCGCGTTGGATGTGGCTAGAGGAGGAAGTGCAGCGTCGGTGCCGAAGAAATCTTCGATAACGTGATGTGACGTGACGCAGTGGCGTCGACAGGCTCCGCCATGCCGCAGCCCACGTCGCCAGCATCGAATCCGGAAAGGCGCACACGCCGATCTTCGCCGTCCACGCGCACTGCCAATGCGGCGATGCGTGGACCTGGCCGGCAGCGGGTGCATCCTACGCGCGCTACGGCGTGCCGTTGCCCGCCGTCGGCAGCGCCAACCGCTTCTCCAGGTCCTCGCGCATGTCGACGAGCTCCGTCGAAAGCTGCCTGCGCCTGGCCATGCCTTCTCGGTGGATCTCGCGGACTTCCTCCACCGTGCGGATCAGGGTCTCGTTGACGGTGCGCAGGGTTTCGATGTCGATCACCGAGCGCTGGTTGGCGCGTGCGGTGCCGACGGCGGTCGAATGGACCAGTTCGGCGTTCTTGCGCATCAGTTCGTTGCTGGCGTCGTCGATGGCATTGGCCAGTTCGACCGCGTTGCGCTGGTCGGCCAGCGACAGCTGGATGGCGAACTGGTTGCGCCACATCGGGATGGGGATGTCGCGCACCGCGCTGAACTTCTCGATCAGCTGGATCGCGTTGGCCTGGATCAGGCGGATCATCGGTAGCGTCTGGTCGGCCGCGTGCTGCAGTACCTGCAGGTCGGACACGCGCTTGTCGATCAGGCGCAGTGCGGTATCGAGGGCGGCACGGCGCGTGCGGGATTCCGGATCTTCCTTCCCCGACAGCGACGCCAGCTCCGCCTCCAGTTCGGCGATGCGCACGCGGCCGGCGGCCACATGCACGCCCAGCTCGCGGCGTTCTTCCAGCACGATGTCGTGCATCTGGTCGTACTCGCGCACGCGCTGCTGCTGGATCTGCTGGGTCTTGCCGACGTCGGCCATCAGCTGGTCGATCTGGCGATTGGTGGAGCTGTAGCGCTGGACCAGGTCATCCCTGGTCGCGCGCATCTTGTCGATCAGCGGGCCGAGGATGGGCAGCTTCGAGCGACCATGGAACGATTCGAGGTTGAGCGAGCGGGCGATGCGCACGACTTCGCCCAGCTTGTCGCCGCTGCTGTCCAGATCGGCGTTGCGGACCTTGTCCAGCAGTTGCGTGCTGAAGGCGCTGGTCTTGGTGGTCGCTTCGCGGCCGTAGGTGTGCAGGTTGCCGGGCGCGATGTCCTGCAGCGCCTTCGTGGCCTCCTGGATGCGCGGGATGTCGGCGCTTTCCAGGCCCAGGTCGGTCAGCAACTGCGGCGACAGCGCCGCGGGCACGAGCGTCTGTTCGGGGTTCGTCGTCGTCATGGGGCCTCCTGGGTGTGGGTGGTGCGCGCCGACGTCGCGGATACGACGGGCGGCGCGGGCAGGTGTTCGATATGGGCTTCCAGTGCGTCTATCGTCTGCATGGCGGAGGATAGCTGCATTCCGTGGCCGGCACCGGCGGCGACGCCCAGCTGCTGGTCCAGCAGCACGGTGAGCCGCGGCAGCTGCTGCGCGTGGCGCTCGGCGATGGCGAGCGCATTGGCGGCGACGAGGTCCAACTGGCTGGCGGTCACCTCGTAGGCGCTGCGCAGGGTGATGAGGTGCGTGAGGCGCGGTATGCCGCCTTCCGTCGTGGCCTGCTGGTGCGCGAGTCCGTCGATCTCGTGCTGCAGCTTCGCACAGGCCTCGCGCAACTGCTGCGCATGCGTGACGAGCGTTGCGTGCTGGTTGCGCAGCCGGGATGCTTCGAAGCCGGCCTGCCGCAGCAGGATGCCGCTGCGTTCGCGCAGCGACCGTGCCTCGGCGGCGAGACGGATGTCGCGACCGATCAGCCGGCCCCAGAAACCGACGCTCCGGCGCAAGGCGCGCGGATCGGCGGACAGCAGCACCGTACGCAGGTCGCGCAGCGTCGCCTGCAGATCGCCCGCGCCGGCCTGGGCCAATGCGCGGATGGCGGCGGCGTGCTCGGCCACGCCGAGGGTGTCGGCGTCCGGGGGAAGCGGCAGGCTCACGTCCGCGGCTCCCCTTCTTCATCCGTGTCGGGCGTCGATGGCGATATGTCCAGGATGGGCGTCGGACGTTCTTCCTTGAAGGCGAGGCTGGCGATGACCTGGTCGAATTCCGCTTCGCGCGGCGACCGGGCCTTCGCCTTGCGCGTACCTGCAGGCGCCGGGGCCGGCCCGTGGCTGCGCATCGCCTGTGCCAGCGCGACGAGGGCAGCGTTGAGCTGGTCCTGCCGCACCATCGTCTGCTGCAGGGCTTCCAGCACGGGAGCAGTATCGAGCACGGGCGCCACGGGAGCGGACGTGGAAGGCGTGGTCGTCTCCGGCGTGCGCAGTGCATGCAGGGCGGAGAGCAATGCCTCCCATGGCGCAGGGGCAGGGGGTTCCACAGGGACAGGTTCGCCGAGCCGCTGCAGACCGACGGCGATGTCGGCAAGTTGCGCGACCACACGGCCACCGACATCCGCATCCTCCGCGCCCATCGCCTTGTTGCGCAGGAAGTCGGCCTTGATCTGCTGCCAGCGTGCCTGTTCCTCGGCGGTCAGCGTGCCGCGCAGTTCGCCGAGCTTGAGCAGGTTCTCCTCTGCGCCGGTGGTCAGCAGCTGCGCTTCGCCCAGGTAGTGGTCGGAGATCAACTGCTGCAGCTCGGCAGCATTCATCACCGGCGAGATCTTTTCCGCCAGCTTGTTCATGTTGCGGTAGCTGCCCTGCAGCCGGAAGGGCGGCTCCACCCGGTATTTGTCCGCCTGCGCGGCACTGGCGATGTACTGCTGGTTGACACGGTAGACCACGTCGCGCGCGGTCAGCAGGCGCTGCAGCACCGCGACGATCTCGCCGATCTCCGCGCCGCTGTAGGCATGCGAGAGCTGGTTGGTGCTGACGTCTTTTCCGCGCGCCTTGTCGACCAGCAGGTAGAGGTCGGCCATGTCGCGGGTGGCGAGCGGAGCCAGTACCGGATTCGACGTCAGGCAGTTGTCCACGTAGCTCAACAGGAAGGCGTCTTCCATGCCGCCGAGCACATCGTCCAGGTTGTAGATATCGGCGCGGTTGGCCAGCATGTCCGGGATCTTGAAGACTTCGCCGGATTCCGTGTACGGATTGCCCGCCATCACCACCGCGAACTTGCGCCCGCGCATGTCGTAGGTCTTGGTCTTGCCGCGCCAGACACCCTCGATGCGGCGCGTGCCGTCGCACAGCGAGATGAACTTCTGCAGGAACTCGGGGTGCGTGTGCTGGATGTCGTCCAGGTACAGCATCACGTTGTTGCCCATCTCCAGCGCCAGGTTGAGCTTCTCGAGTTCCTGCCGCGACGTCGCATCCGGCGCCTGCGCCGGATCCAGCGAGCGCACCTCGTGGCCGAGCGCCGGGCCGTTGACCTTCATGAAGACCAGCCCCAGCCGGTGCGCCACGTACTCCATCAGTGTGGTCTTGCCGTAGCCGGGCGGCGAAATCATCATCAGCAGGCCCATCAGGTCGCTGCGCTTGTTCTCGCCGACGGTGCCCATCTGCTTGGCGAGGTTGTCGCCGATGACGGGCAGGTAGACGTCGTTGATCAGCCGGTTGCGCACGAAGGAGCTCAACGGACGCGCCTTGAACTCGGACAGGCGCATCGCCGCGCGCTCCCGCTGCGCCACTTCGCCGCGCAATGCCTGGTACTGCTGCCATGCCGGCAGGAACTGTTCGCGGTGCACGGCGAAGCGGGCCGGCAGGTCGTCCACCGCGAGCGCCAGCCGTCCCTCGCGGATGCGCGCGTGTTCGCCCAGCAGGCCGTCGACGGTGGCCATCAGCGTGACGTGTTCGACCACGTGGGTCAGGTGCGGGCCATGCCGCAGCAGCGCGATCGCTTCCGGCACGTAGGCGGCGAGATGAGCGTGGTCGGGCAGGGCGGTCAGGGCTTCGAGCGCCTGCCGCAGCAGCGACCACGCCGCGGCGGGTTTCGCCTCCAGCCGTTGCAGTGCGCTGGCCAGCACGGCACCGCCGGCATCGTCGGCCAGGCGCGCGCGGAGCGCGGATGCCAGGGCGTCGGCGTAGTGGGGGAACCGGAAGGTCGGTGTCGCCGTGGTGACGGTGTCCACCAGGAACGTGGCCGCCGCCGTCGCATCGGTGGTGGCGAAGGGCAGCGCATCGCGCTGCATCCATTCGCAGATCGTGGCCGTCAGCTCGTCGCGCAGCGTCGCCACGGCGCGGCCCGCCGACGACAGGGCATCGATCGCGCGGGAGGCCCGGATGCGGTCGATCGCCTCCTGCGGCATCGCATCGCTGCGGCACCACCAGGCGACCGCCAGCGCACGCGCGGCCGGCGCGTGCCGCAAGGTGCCCGCGGCATTGCGCAAGGGAAGGAAGGTGCGCAGGATCGCCGCCGCGTCGTGGTCGTGGATGCCCTTCTCGTAGCCTTCGCGATAACGCGGCGCGGCGTACTCGCGGACGATCCTGTCGAGCGCTTCGGGATCGGCCAGCGCGTGCTCCAGCGCCTGCACGCGCAGTCCGCCTTCGCCCGCCAGTGCGTCGTCCCGCAGACGGCACGCAAGATACTCGCCGCGGTAGAGCGAGGGCGATTCGGATTCGAGGCTGACGTCCCAGTAGGCGCGCAGTGCATCCAGTGCCGGTTCCTGCAGCGGCTCCAGGTAGTCGGTACCGGTCAGGTGCACGGCCAGCGTGTCGCCGCGCGGGATCAGCGTCAGGTCCAAGGGCTGCGTGTTGACGCTGAAACGGTGGCGCGGACCGAGACGGATGACATTGCCGCCATCTTCGAAAAGATCGCTGCGGTCGCGCAGCGCGCGCACCGCCTGGTCGCGCGCGCCCTTGATCCGCGCCTCGATGTCGTCGGCCTTCACCGAGTCCCTCAGCTCGCGCAGGCGGCCGGCCAGCTCGCGCAGCTTCAGGATCAGGGCATCGCCGGCGAAGAAGGCGTTGAGTTCATCCGGCGTGGTAAAGCGCTCGGTACGCCGACCGAGGCCCTCCAGGATGCGGTTGGCCGCTTCCTGCACCGACTGCGCCTTGCGCTGGCGCTCGTCGAGCAGCGCCTGCTTGTGCGCCTCGAAGGCGTCCAGCATCTCCTCGCGCTTGGACAGGATATCGCTGAGGAACTGTTCGTGTTCGCCGAACTGGCTCTCCAGTTCCTCCAGCTGCACCATCAGGCGCGATAGCTGCTCATCGGCACGCTCCGGCGTGGTGGCCATCGCCAATGCGTTGCTCACGGCCTGGCTGAAGAGCGTGAACTGCGCCCCGAACTGGGCGACGGCTTCGGCGGAGCCGAGTTCGCGGCGTCGCTGGGTGGCGCGTGCGCGGGTCTGGTTGAGGCGGGCGTAGATGGCCGACAGCGCGTCGACCACGCGGGTGCGCTGGGTCGCGTCGTCCACCCGCAGTGTCGCCATCAGCTCGGACAGCATGTCGAGTTCGCCGGCCATGCCCTGCATGGCCTCGATGGCGTCGGCCAGTTCGCGCGCACTGGCGGCCTTCTGCGCGCGTGCATCCAACTCGATCAGGCGCTGCTGGAAGGGCGCGAGTGCCTTCTCGCCGCCGAGGAACTCCCCGGTCGCCGCACCGACCCGCTCGTGCGCCTCCTGCAGCGCGGCCGTCATGGCGTCGATGGCGGCGGTATCGATGTAGCGGAAGTCGCGCAGCGTCAACAGGTGCCCACGCAGCCGGGAGACCGCGCCCAGTGCGTCGACGAACTCGCCGATGCCGTTCCATCCCTCCGGCTGCAGCCGGCCGAGCAGGGCACGGTGGTCGCGCTGCGCCTGTGCCATTGCCGTCTCGGACTGGCGCCGGATTTCCTGCACCTTCTCGTACTCGTCCAGCACCGATTCGCCGGTGCCGGCAATCTCGTGCAGCAACGTGGCCAAGCCGTCGCACTGGGCGTCGTCGATCCAGTGGTGCAGGTCGAACAGGCGTCGCGTGCCGTGCGTCAGCAGCTGGTAGCGCTGCGCGGACACGTCCGGTCGTTCGATTTCGCGGGCCAGGTCGAACAGGTTCGAGACCGCGCGCACCAGTTCGGCGTTGCCGAGCCTCGCCATGAACGAGGTGCCCGCCGGGCGCGTTGCAGCGAACTCGTCGGAACTGAAGGGCGTCTGCCATACCTGCATCGGGTGGACGCGAGTGGGGTCGTCGTTCTCGGCGCGGAACAGCACCATGCGCCCGTCGTGCAGGCGCGCATAGCCGTGCGCGAGCACCGGCGGCTGCAGGCGGCGCTGCACCAGGTTGTAGACGAGCAGGGCGGCCTGGCCGGGCTCGCGCTCGTAGAAGACGTACATCACGTCTTCGCCGTTCGGCGAACGGATCGTGCGCTTGTACTGCATGTGCTGCACGGCGGCGTCGAAGGCCTTGTGTTCGCCGTTCTGCAGGTAGTAGCCGCCCGGGAAGATGATGCCGTGGTCCTCGGGCAGCTGGATGCAGGCCTGCACGATGGCGTCCAGCCGGGTCGCCTTGCCGGTCTGCGTGTTGTAGACCAGTCCGCGCCACGTGCTTTCGCGGTACGGCAGCACCTTGAGCAGGATCAGCGAGCCCACGCGCGCGAACTCGATGTGCGCGTCGTCCAGCGACTGCGTGCGGTCCTCGACCGGTTCGCTGTAGACGCCCGCGCCGGTCTCCGTGTTGTTCTCCACCTTCAGCGTCAGGTCGCCGCCGATGGTCTCGACGAACAGGGTGTCGAGGATGTTCAGGTGCGGGTGGCGGCCGCTGACTTCCATGTCCTTGGTCGCCCGCGTCCATTCGAAATCGAACGGAGGCGGCAGCACGATGTCGCGCTCGCCGCGTGCATCGAGGTAGTTCACCTCGCCCTCGGCCGTAAGCGTCCAGCGGAACACCCGCACGTCCGTGTTCTTCAGGCCGATCTGGAAGGCCATCAGCAGGCGGCCGTCACGGACGATCAGCTGCAGCAGCCGCGCGTCCTTGTAATAGCTGTACAGCTCGCTGAAGTCGCGCTGGAACGCATCATCGGCCAGGAAGGTCGCCGCGATGTCGACCGGCGCCACATCGTAGCCATCGCCCGTCTCCACCAGCCGGTAGATGCCGAACACGTCGGCGACCGAGGTGGTCGCCTTCAGGCCCATGTAGACGTTGAAGCCGAACAGCAGCAGGTCGCCGACCTGCACGATGTCGCGCCCGACGGAGTTGTGCTCGGTGCGTATGCGCAGGCGGCCAATGGCCTCCATGCGGCTGTCGCCGAACTCCTGCAGGCGGCGCGTGTTCAGTGCTTCGACGAGCGCACGCAGGCGCGCGCCCTGCTCGTCGAGGCGCCGGCGAAGCACGTCGTAGGCGCCGCCCTGGGCGACGGCCTGGTCGACCTGCGTCTCGGCGGAGGGAGCATCGGTATTCGGCGTATCGGACATCGGACCTCATCCTCGCCCGTCCTGGGCGGTCGATGCGGAAATCAGGGCCGGCGCACATCGTCGCCGGCCCGGCTCAGGCACAGGACGTCAGGCGTCGGTGGCTTCCGCCGGCCGACCGGGTGCGGGCAGGCCGCTGCCCGCCAGGCGTCCCAGCAGCTGCGAGGCGATCGGACTCTCGCCGACGATGCCTTCCAGCGCCTTGCCCAGCGAGATGCCCTTGGTCAGCGCGTTGAACACGCCGCCGTCGCCACCGATCAGTTCGATGTTGGCGTTCTTCAGCGCGCCGGCCAGCACTTCGGCGTTCTCGCGCGAGATCGCCTTGCCGGCGTCGATCGACGCCAGCAGCTGGCGCAGCTGGGTTTCCAGCAGCATGCGGAACTCCTCGTGGCTGCGCGCATCCGGGCTCATCTTGCCCATCGCATCGAACTTCGAGGTCAGGCCCTCGGCCTCGGCGGACATCTTCTTGGCGATGTTGCTGGCTTCGGCATCGCCCATCGCCTGTGTCGCGCTGGCGTTGGCCTGGCCCAGCCTCTGCGCGCCTTCGGCTTCGGCGGTCAGGCGTTCGGTCAGCACGCGCGCGTCGGCATTGCCCTCTTGTAGGTGGCGTCGGCCTTGGCTTCCAGCACGCGGGCCTCGGCCAGGCCGGTTTTCTCCATGGCCACGGCGTTGGCTTCCCGCACCTGCGCTTCGGCCAGGCCGGGCGCGGCGCTTTCGGCGCGTACGCCGTCGGCCAGCACGCGCTTGGCTTCGGCCTGCTTGCCGGCGGCCTGCAGCTCCGCCTCGGCCAGCACGGTCATCTCGACGGCACGGTGGCGCGCGGCCTGCTCTGCCGCTTCGGCGGCCTTCACGTCCTTGACCAGCGTCTCCTGGGCAGCTGCCTCCGCTGCCAGCACGGTCACCTGCTTGGCACGGTCGGCCTCGGCGACCTCGCGGGTCTCCTTGATCTTCTCTTCGGCCACGGCGACGGTCTGCTCGATCTGGGTCCGCTCGCGCACGACGTTCGCCACTTCCATGCGGCCCTGCTCGACCACCTTGTCGCGGTCGACTTCCTGCATCTGCACTTCCTTCTCGGTGTTGACGCGTTCCAGCTGCTCGGCGCGGGCCACGCGCTCGAGTTCGATGGCGACGGCGCGGCGACGGTTCTGCTCGGCGACTTCCACCTGGCGCAGCTGTTCCTGCTCGCGGATCTTGATCTGCTCTTCGGTCTCCAGGCGCGCGCGCTCGGACACCTGGCGCTGCTCTTCGATCACCTTGGCGGTTTCGGCCGCCTCGCGGGCGCGCACGGTCTCGACCTCGCGCTGCTGGCGCGCTTCGGCCTCGGCCTGCTGGCGTTCCAGCGCCAGCAGCGCCTCGCGGGCCTCGGTATTCTTCTTGGTGATGGCGAGCTTCTCGTTCTGCTCCAGCTCGTTGGTCTGCACGTTCTGGCGCGCGGTCAGCTCGGTGATCTTGCGGATGCCTTCGGCGTCCAGGATGTTGCTGGGGTCGAGCAGGTGCTTGGGCGTCTGCTCCAGGTAGTCGATGGCGACGTCCTCGAGCACGTAGCCGTTGAGGTCCTGGCCGATGACGGCGACGATCTCGTCGCGGAACTCCTGGCGCTTGTCGAACAGCTCGGTGAAGTCGAACTTCTTGCCGACTGTCTTCAGCGCCTCGGAGAACTTGGCGTTGAACAACTCGTCCACCGCGTGCCTGTCCGAGGCGCGGTCGGCGCCGATCGCCTTGGCCACGCGCAGCACATCGCCGGGGGTCTCGTTGACACGCAGGTAGAAGGCCACCGCGATGTCGGCGCGCATGTTGTCCTTGCAGACCAGGCCTTCCTTGCCGCGACGGTCGACCTGCAAGGTGATCAGGCTGATCTTCATCAGCTCGGCCTTGTACAGCACCGGGATGATCAGTGCGCCGGTGAAATGCACCTTGGGTTGCGAGCTCATGTCGTTGACGATGAGGGCCGTGCCCTGTTCGACCTTCTTGTAGAAAGCCTTGAAGATGCCGATGAAGCCCAGTCCCAGCACCAGCAGGACGCCGAGGCCGATGACGAAGGGAAGGATCGATGCAGTGCTCATTGCGGAACTCCTTGTAGACGGCGCGGGTGCTTACTGCTGGTGGAAGGCGGTTTCGGACATGACGCGGTAGGTGTTGTCGGACTCCAGGTGCTCGATCAGCACGACGCGGTCGCCGCGCGCCAGGCGTTCGCCCGGCAGCGTGCGGACCTGCAGGATCAGGCCGACGCCGCCGTCGTCGAACTGGGCGCGCCCCGTGTCGGCATCGGCGTACGGCGAGATCACCGCGCCGGCGCGACCGAGCACGGACGGCGGCACCGGGGGGCGCAGGTGTGCGATCACGGCGGCCAGCGGGCGCAGCAGCAGCGACGTCACCAGCGCACCGGGCAACAGTGCGACGATCAGTGTGCCTGCACCGCCGATCCAGCGCAGGCCGTCCGGCAGGTGCTGCAACAGGAACAGGTGCGCGAAGTAGGTGATCAGCCAGCCGAAGAAGGACAGGACCGTCAGGACCAGCATCATCGGCACGCCGGACAGGCCAAGCCTGGCCACCATGCCGGCCACCACGTTGGGTTCGGCCGTGTCGCCGTCGGTGGTCAGCCAGCCATCGACCGCGTCGAAATCGACAATGCCCGTGGCCGCCAGCAACCAGTACACCGTGCAGAACGCGAGCAGCACGCTGTACACCAGCGTGGGAAAGGTCAGGACGGTGTTCAGGAACTCGGTCATCGTGGCTCCCCCAGATTCAGCGCTTGCGCGCGGACGATGTGATGCGTTTGCGTGCGCGGTCCAGCACGGCCTGTGCCGGATCGTCGGCGGTCTTGCGGTGCTTGCGCTGGCCCGTGACGCTTGTCCCCTCAATGGGCGCACGGCGTTGTTTCATGCGCGCCGCGGAGGCGAACGCGGGCTCCGGATACAGTGCATCGCCGGGCTGGCGCCGCGCCACCGTTGCCTGCGCGCGCTGCAGGCGGTTGGACGCGCGCAGGATATCCAACTGGTGTTTCAGTCGGCGCAGGCGGCCCTCGAGCTGTTCGACCACGTGCGCGAACTGGCGCTCCTGCGTGCCCAGCACATGACCCTCGTGCATCCGCTGGCTGCGTTCGGCCTCCAGGTGGACGACCTGGTCCGCGGCCGTGCGCGCCTGCGTCGCGCGTCCCTGCTTCAGCGCGGTTTCCACCCGGGCCTCCGCTTCGCCGATGCGGGCGGTGATGGCGGCCTGGTGCTGCTCGTTGGCCACGCGCCGCGCCTTCGCCGCCGCATGCTCGCCGCGTGCGCCGTGCAGGGCGTCATCGATGGCGCGGATCTCCTCGTCCAGCAAGCGTTCGGCACGGTCGCCCAGTACCGCATCGGCGACGCCTTCCATGCCTTCCTGGATGCGCTTGAACAGGGTCTTCAGCGTGTCGGGCATCAGGCCTTCCTCCGCGTAGCCGTCCGCAGGAAGGGGCGATAGGCCTCTGTGGCGCTGATGACGTTCTCGGCCAGCGTCTCGATCTCGAACATCACATTGGCGAGGCTTGAGTGCGTATCCAGCGCGCCGAACATGGTGTAGCCCGCCACGCCGCCTATACGCTGCAAACCGATCGTCGAGAGAGGCAGCAGCACGTGGGTGCTGAGCACGTGGGCGTTGAACGCCGCCACGTCGGTGACGTCCTCGACCGGCCACAGGTAGGCCTCCACCAGGATCTGCTCGCCGCCCACGGCAAGGAACACCGACAGGTCGCCGTACTCGTGCATCACCAGATGCAGACTGGGCTCCGCGCCCTCGATGGTCTCCAGGCTGATCCGGCCGTCGCGCACGGTGCTGGCTTGCTGCAGGGCATGGCGGATGGCGGCGACGGTCCAGCCGGCTTCGGCGGGCTGGGTCGGCAGGTAAGGGATGCCAGCGTCGCGCTCGGCGTCGCGCATCGATTTCTCGATGGCGGCCAGCTCTTCGGCGTACTCGGGTCGGATCCACACGTCCTTCTTCACCAGGCCCTGCTCGCGCATGCGCTCCCGGTAGTTGCGGACATGCAACGTGGAGGCCTTGATCGCGGGACGGGTGGCTGTCATGAAATGAAAGCTATTGCTTACATGTAATGTTTGTCAAGCGGCGATGCGGCACCGACGGCAGGGGGGCTGGCGCTGTCGTCATGACGCGCCGGTGACGCCTGTCTCCCGCCTGTAACACGCGGCCTGCACAATCCTCTCCGCAACGAGGCACCTCTCTCCTCCCGCGTTGCACCAAAGCCCGGCCCTGCCGGGCTTTGCGCTTTCCGGGCTGCACCGCGCCCGTGGCATGCTGACACCATGAGGACCACTCGATGCCGTTCCGCACGTTGCTGCCGCTCCTGATGGTCCTCGGGCCACCGGTGCCTGCCATCGCCGACGAACCGCCGGGGCGCCCCGTCGTGATCGCGCATCGGGGCGCGAGCGCGGTGCTGCCGGAGCACACGCTGGCGGCCTATGCGCGCGCCATCGAGGACGGTGCGGACTTTATCGAGCCGGATCTGGTCGCCACCCGCGACGGTGTGCTGGTCGCGCGGCACGAGAACGAGATCGGCGGCACCACCGATGTCGCGCAGCGGCCGGATTTCGCCGCCCGCAAGCGCCGGCAGGTGATCGATGGGGAGGCGTTCGAAGGCTGGTTCACCGAAGACTTCACCCTGGCCGAGTTGAAGACCCTGCGCGCACGCGAGCGATTGCCCGGACTGCGTGGCACCGCACACGACGGGCGATATGAAATTGCGACGCTGGACGAGATCATCGCGCTGGCGTCGGAGCACGCCGCGCACACCGGTCGCAGGATCGGCCTGATTCCCGAGATCAAGCATCCCAGCCACTTCCGGCGCATCGGCCTGCCGATGGAGGAACGCCTGCTGCAGGCACTGGAGGGGCACGCGTGTACGCGCGAAGTGCCGGTGGTGATCCAGTCGTTCGAACAGGCGAACCTGCGCGAGCTGCGCAGGCACCTTGGGCCTTCGCACCGGAACATCCGCCTGCTGCAGTTGCTGGGTCCGGCGGACACGCAGCCGGGCGATGCGCTGGCGGCGGGAAAGCCGACACGCTACGCAGACCTGATGACGCCCGAGGGGTTGCAGGACATCGCCGGCTATGCCGACATCATCGGGCCGTGGACGCGTCAGCTGATCCCGGTGACGGAGGACGGCGCACTGGGGACGCCGACGCCATTGATGGCGGATGCGCGCAGGGCGGGCCTTCAGGTGTGGCCATATACCTTCCGGCCGGAGAACCAGTTCCTGCCCGCCGCCCTGCAGGAAGGCGGCGACCCGAGCACGCGCAACGAGGCGGGAGCGCTTGTCGAGATCCGCGTGTATCTCGCGCTGGGGATCGGCGGCTTCTTCACCGACGATCCCGCACTGGGGCGGCGCGCGGTGGGCGCGCGCTGAACCTCACTCAGACCCGGCCGAACACCAGGCTGGCGTTGGTGCCGCCGAAACCGAAGCTGTTGGACATCACCGTGTCGAGCGTGGCGTCGCGGCTCGCCTGCACGATGGGGAAGCCCGTCGCGCCTTCATCCAGCGTCTCGATGTTGGCCGACCCCGCGATGAAGCCGTCGCGCATCATCAGCAGGCAGTAGATCGCCTCGTGCACGCTGGCGGCGCCCAGCGAGTGGCCGGACAGCGCCTTGGTGGAGGAGATCGGCGGCAGCGTGTCGCCGAGCGCGGTGCGGATCGCCTCGAGTTCGATGATGTCGCCCAGCGGGGTGGAGGTGCCGTGGGTGTTGAGGTAGTCCAAGGGCCGGGAGACGCCTTCCAGCGCCATCTGCATGCAGCGCACGGCACCTTCGCCGGACGGCGCCACCATGTCGGCGCCGTCGGAGGTCACGCCGTAGCCCAGCAGCTCGGCATGGATGCGCGCGCCGCGCTTCACCGCGTGGTCGTAGCCCTCGAGCACCAGCATGCCGCCGCCACCGGCGATGACGAAGCCGTCGCGGTCCGCATCGTACGGGCGCGAGGCGTGGGTCGGGTCGTCGTTGCGCTTGCTGGACAGCGCGCCCATGGCGTCGAACATCATCGTCAGCGCCCAGTGCAGTTCCTCGCCGCCGCCGGCGAACATGATGTCCTGGCGGCCGGCGCGGATCATGTCCGCCGCCGCGCCGATGCAGGGCGCTGAGGTCGCGCAGGCGGCGGAGATCGAATAGCTCACGCCCTTGATCTTGAACGCGGTGGCCAGCGTCGCCGACACCGTGGAGCACATCGTGCGCGGGACCATGTACGGCCCGACCTTGCGGATGCCTCGGTTGCGCAGCAGGTCGGCAGCTTCGATCTGCCATTCCGCCGAACCGCCACCGGAACCGGCGATCAGGCCGGTGCGCGGCTGGCTGACCAGCGCCTCGTCCAGGCCGGCATCGGCGATCGCATCGCGCAGGGCGATGTGCGCGAACGCGGCGGCATCGCCCATGAAGCGCTTCTGCTTGCGGTCGATCTGCGCCTCAAGGTCGATCTCCGGCGCGCCGCCCACCTGGCTGCGGAAGCCGAGTTCGGCGTACTGCGGGATATGGCGGATGCCCGAACGGCCTTCACGCAGCGCGGCCGACACGGTATCCGCATCGTTGCCCAGGCAGGAGGTGATGCCCAGGCCGGTGATGACGACGCGACGCATCAGAAGCTCTCCGTCGAGGTGAACAGGCCCACGCGCAGATCCCGCGCGGTGTAGATCTCGCGGCCGTCCACGAGCATGCGGCCGTCGGCCACGGCCAGCACCAGCTTGCGGTTGACCACGCGGCTGATGTCGATCTCGTAGCTGACGCGCTTGGCGGTGGGCAACACCTGGCCGGTGAACTTCACTTCGCCGGAACCGAGCGCGCGGCCGCGGCCCGGCGCGCCGATCCAGGTCAGGAAGAAGCCGGTCAGCTGCCACATCGCATCCAGGCCCAGGCAGCCGGGCATCACCGGATCGCCGATGAAGTGGCACTTGAAGAACCACAGGTCCGGGTGGATATCCAGTTCCGCACGCACCATGCCCTTGCCGTGCGCGCCCCCGTCCTGGCGGATCTCGGTGATGCGGTCGAACATCAGCATCGGGTCGTTCGGGAGGCGGCCACTGTCGGGGCCGAACAGTTCGCCGCACGCGCTGGCCAGCAGCTGTTCGCGGGAGAAGGAGGCGGGGGCGTTCATGGCGGGGTCCGTTCTGCGAAGCACAAATAATGCACACATGTGCATACGCTTGTCTTGATGCAGATCAACGCGGGTTTTTCCATACGCCGGCGTACCATCGCCATAACCCAATTGCGGCAAGGGTTTGGCGAAGCCTGCCCGCATTCTGCACGCGCATGCGCATCGGATCGGAAAGCCTCCATGCGATCGCGTACGGCGGCCGATATCATCGCGTGATGCGCAAGATCATCCACATCGACATGGACGCGTTCTACGCGTCGGTGGAGCAGCGCGACGATCCGTCGCTGCGCGGACGGCCGGTGGTGGTGGCCTGGCGCGGCGAACGTTCGGTGGTGTGCGCGGCATCCTACGAAGCGCGCGTGTTCGGCGTGCGCTCGGCAATGCCGGCCGTGCGCGCGGAGCGGCTGTGTCCGCAGGCGGTGTTCGTGCCGCCGGACTTCGCACGCTACAAGGCGGTGTCGCGACAGGTGCGCGAGATCTTCCTGCGTCATACCGACCTGGTCGAACCGCTGTCGCTGGACGAAGCCTATCTGGACGTCACCGCGCCGAAGTCCGACCTGCCGACGGCCACCGCCGTGGCCGAAACCATCCGCGCGCAGATCCGCGAAGAGACGCAGCTCACCGCCTCGGCCGGCGTGGCGCCCAACAAGTTCCTGGCCAAGATCGCGTCGGACTGGCGCAAGCCTGATGGGCAGTTCGTGCTGCGGCCACACCAGGTGGAGGCCTTCCTCACACCGCTGCCGGTGGAGCGCATTCCGGGCGTGGGCAAGGTGATGCAGGGCAAGTTGAATGCGGCCGGCATCCACACCGTAGGCGACCTGCGCATCTTCGACCAGCGCGATCTGGAGCAGCGCTTTGGCAGCTTCGGTGGCAGCCTGTACCGGCGCGCGCGCGGCATCGACGAGCGGCCTGTCGAACCCGAGCAGCCGGTGCAGTCCATCTCCTCCGAAGACACCTTCGCGACCGACCTGCCGCTGTCGGAACTGGAACCGCATATCGTCCGCATCGCGGAGAAGGCCTGGCAGGCCAGCCGCAAGACCGAGCGCGTGGGCCGCACGGTGGTACTGAAGCTGAAGACCGCGCAGTTCCGCATCCTGACCCGCAGTTTCACCCCCGAAGCGCCGCCGGCATCGGCACAGGAGTTCGTCGATATCGCGCTGGCCCTGCGCGAACGCGTGGACCTGCCGGCCTCGACGCGCTACCGGCTGGTCGGCGTGGGCCTGTCCGGCTTCCGTGATCGCGACGAGGTCGCCACCCAGCCAGGGCTGTTCGACACCGTCGTTTGACGTCGGTCACGAGGCCGTTGTGCACGTGGCCGCTGCCCGTTGGCACTCGCTGCGCGCGCCTGCCAGCGCGTCCTGCGCTTCGGCGATAGTCTCGGCGTCGTCAACCCGAGGGGAGGCAGACGATGGATACGATTCGACAGGGTGCGGCGGCCGAGCTGTGGCAGTCGCTGGTGCGCGAGGCCTGCACGCGCTGCGGACAGGCGCTGGACGAGGCGCAGGAGAGCTATCTGGTGTTCGTGCTGTTGCGGCACCAGCGCGACGGACACTTGCTGGTGCGTACGCAGGCGCTGGAGTGGTTGGAGGCGCAGCTGCGCGTGGGCAGCGCACGCAGCGATGCCTTGCGCGATGTCGGCGACCGCTGCCTGCTGATCGCAGGCCTGTTTCCTGCCTTGGCGCAGCGGCGCCGCGTCAGCGTGGAGTACTTCATCGACCTGGGGCGCGGCGCCTACCAGGGCGTGGCCGACAGCGGGCGCAGCGCCTATGCGGACCTGTTCGCGCAGCTGGCATCCACGTATCACCAGCTCGTGCACACGCTGCGGGCGGTACGCGGCGAGCCTGTCGTTTCACTGGGCTTGCATCGGCACGGCATGCTGCATTGAGGGCGCGCGCCGATGACCCGCGGGAGGCGGGTCACCGGCATCCACGTCAGTCCTGCGGCTGGTAGCGCAGGCTCAGGCCGTAGGTGCGGCCGGCCTGGTTGTACCAGGCGACGGTTTCGTAGTCGCGGTCGAACACGTTGCCCACCTTCGCCTGCAGCGTCCACGCCGGCGCGATGGCGTACTCCAGGCGCAGGTCCAGCGTGCTGTAGCCGCCCAGTCGATCGGTATTGGCCAGGTTGTCGTAACGCTCGCCCGCGGCGTTGAACGTCAGACCGGTGCGGACGTCGCCGAACGCGCGGTCCACGTCGATGCGCGCGGTGTTGCGCGGACGACGGGCCAGCAGGTTGTCGTGGTTGGGGCCGGCCGAACGGTTGCGCGGATCGGTATGGCTCAGCTGGGTGGCGATGTCGAAGCCGGCCAGCGTGAAGTCGACAGTGAACTCGGCGCCGCGGATGCGCGCCTCGTCGATGTTGTTGGGCAGGAAGATCTGAGAATCGTAGGAGATCAGCTGGTCCACCTTGTTCTGGTAGACGTTGAACGTCCAGTTCCACGTATCCGCGTACCGCGCGATGCCCAGGTTGACGCTCTCGGATTGTTCCGGCTTCAGGTACGGATTGCCGAAGCCGGGGTAGTACAGGTCGTTGAAGCTCGGGGCCTTGAAGCCGGTGGCCACGCTGGCGGTCAGCTTCAGCCCGTTGCCGAAGCCGAACCCGTAGCCCAGGCTGCCGGTGGTGTGGTTGCCGAACTGCTCGTTGTCGTCGTTGCGGACGCTGGCCTGCAGCTGGTGCGCGCCGAAACGGCCCTGGTACTCGACGAAGCCGGCCAGGTTGTCGCGCCGGGTGACGGCGAACAGGGTGGTGCTTTCCACCCGATCGTCCTGCCAGTCGATGCCCGCAGTCAGCAGCTGGTTCGCGGCCACGGTGAAGTCGCCCTGCGCCGAGGCCACGTAGCGCCGCGTCTGGAAATAGCCGGACTGTATGTCGTCGTGGAAGTCGTTGGACTTGTCGTCGTTGCGGCCCAGGCTCAGCAGCAGGTTGACCTTGTCGCTGGGCGTGTAACGCAGCTTGGTGCCCAGCACCTGCTGCACGGTCTCGGAGCGGTTGGTGAAGCTGCCGTCGAACTCGCTCTTGCCCTCGGCGCGCAGCGCGTTGGCTTCCAATGCCAGCGTATCGGTGAAGGAATAGCCACCGCGCAGGGTGGCCGAGGTGTTGCGGTAGCCATCGCGGTCGGGCTCGTCGGTGAAACAGCCTGCGCCGTCGAACGGGTTCGCGGGATCGCCGCCGGTGCCGCGACAGGCGTTGAAGCCGTCGGTGCGCGTGTACGCCACGTCGGCGCCGAACCAGCCGCGCCCGATGCCGCCGCCGATGCCGGCACTGGCTTCGCGGGTGCTGTCGCTGCCCACGCCGATGCGGACGTTAGGACGCACCTTGCCGGTGTTGCGGCGGGTGAACACCTGGATCACGCCGCCGATCGCTTCCGAGCCCCACAGGCTCGAACGCGGGCCGCGGACGATTTCGACGCGGTCGATCTGGTCGATCGGCAGGTCCTGCAGCGCCGGCAGGCCGGCGGTCGCCGAGCCCATGCGCACGCCGTCCACCAGCACCAGCACGTGATCGGATTCGGCGCCGCGCAGGTTGAGCGTGGTGATCTTGCCGGCGCCGCCCTGGTTGGCGATCGAGATGCCCGCGCGGCCCTGCAGCAGCTCGCCCAGCGAGCGCGCCTGGCTGCGCTGGATCGCGTCGCGGCCGATCACCTGCGCAGGCACCAGGCTGTCTTCGACGGCGACCTCGGTACGCGTGCCGGAGACGACGACCTCGTCGAGATCGGTGGCTTCCTGCGCCTGGGCCGCGAATGGCAGCGCCATCGCGACCGCGAGGGCCAGTAGGGAAGGGGAGGAAAAGGTACGGCTCTGCATCGGAACTGCTCCATCGCGCGCCCCGCGCGCATTGTTCGGCGTGGAGTCGCGATGGAAAGGAATGCGGAGCGGACAGCGCAGGCGAAGCGGCGCGGCACGCCGCGACGCCCTCCGCATCGCAACCAGTGGACTTCCGGGCCGGTCTCCGGGCTTGCGAGCGAGTGCAGGGCACTCCGCCGGGGCGCCTTCCCATGCGTCGTGGACGCACAGTGGCCGATGCCGCGGCTTTCTTCGCCTACCGTTGCGGGGGCAGCGCCGGCATGCCGCCTGAGCGGGTCACCGGCTTCCCGTTTCAACCCTTGGCGGAAACGCCGCGGGTCACCTGAAAGCGCGCGCAGTATACGGGAAGCGTGCGCCATCGTGGCCCAGCGTAGAGCGGAGCTTGCTCCGCTGCCTTGCGGCCTCGGCGGGCATGCGATCTCGCGCAAGCTCGACGCGACGAATGGCGGGGTGCAGTCGTCGCCGCGCGAGTCGAACAGGTTCAGCGAAGGACCTGCGTCCTCTTCCTGCTCGGTATGGGTGGTGGTCACCGGCCCGGCGGCGGGACGGCCCCTTGGGGGCGGCAGCAGCGCGGCGGCGGCATCGTAGGCCACCAGCAGTTCGCCACGACGGGCCTCCGGCAACTGCTGCCAATGGCAGTTCAGCAGGGCGCCTTCCAGCGCATAGAGCAGATTGAGGCTGGGGCGGAACCCCGCCCGCTTGACCCGGATGAAGGCCTCCACCGCGCCTACCGACTCCAGATCCTCCTGCGTGCGCAGGCCGACCTGGCGGAGCCAGGCGGCGGATTTGGGGCCGATGTTGCGCAGCTTGGTGCCTGTCATGTCAACGAATCCAGAAAAATGGCGGCGATGCGCTCCATGCCCGCCTGGTCGTCGGCATCGAAGCGCGCCAGGCGCGGGCTGTCGAGGTCGAGCACGCCGACCAGGTCATCCCCCCTCACCAGCGGGACCACCAGTTCCGAGCGCGAGGCGGAATCGCAGGCGATGTGGCCCGGGAAGGCGTCCACGTCGTCCACGCGCTGGGTCTGGCGGGTGCGTGCGGCGGCTCCACAGACCCCCTTGTCCAACGGGATCCGCACGCAGGCTGGTAAGCCTTGGAACGGACCGACCACCAATTCCCGGCCATCGAAGAAGTAGAAGCCCACCCAATTGAAGTCGGGCAGGGCGTGGTAGATCAGCGCGGCGAGGTTGGCGGCGTTGGCGATCCGGTCCGGTTCGCCGGCCAACAGGGCGCGGGCCTGGTCGGCGAGCTGTGCGTATTGTTCCGGCTTGCTGCCGGTGAGCGTCTGGGAGGCGAATGACATGGGCTCGATTCTACCCCGCGGGTCCGATGGCGGCCGGATTATCATCGTCGCCGTGAACCGGCATGCCCAACAACGATGATGGCCTTACCGAGTGGCGCTCTTGCGCCTGCAGGACCGTGATGGACCGCGTGTTCATCACCGGCACCGATACCGGCGTGGGCAAGACCGTCGCGAGCGCGGCGCTGCTGCATGCGCTCCGCGCACGCGGCCTGCGTGCGGTGGGCATGAAGCCCGTCGCCAGCGGCTGCGAACGCGCGCCCGAGGGGTGGCGCAACGAGGATGCGCTGGCCCTGCAGGCGGCCAGCGATCCGCGGCCGCCCTACGATGACGTCAATCCCTACGCGCTGCCCGCACCGCTGGCGCCGGAGATCGCCGCGCGCGATGCCGGCGTGGACGTGCAACTGGGCGTGCTGGTGTCCGCGTTCGAGCGCCTGCATCCTCTGGCCGACATGGTGCTGGTGGAAGGCGTCGGCGGCTGGGCCGCCCCGCTGACCGCCACCCTCGACCAGCGCCACCTCGTGCAGGAACTGCGTCTGCCGGTGGTGCTGGTGGTGGGCATGCGGCTGGGCTGCATCAACCATGCGCGGCTCAGCGCGCGCGCCATCCAGGAAGACGGCGCACGCCTGGTGGGCTGGATCGCCAACGAAGTCGATCCGGCGATGGCGCGTCGCGACGAGAACTTCGCCCTGCTCTCGGCGCGCATGCCGGTGCCGTGCTGGGGACGGTTGCCGCATGCGCCGGACATCGACGCCGGACAACTCAGCCGGCACATCGCGATTCCCCTGTAGAGGGGCCCGAAGGCCCTCCAGGAAAACTGCGCGCAATAAAAAACCCGGCAGCGTGGGGGCTGCCGGGTCGGGTTTGCGCGGAGGGAGGGGAGGGCCGCGCAATAACCGGTTGAAGCGAGCTTGGTTGAAGCGCGCTTACTTGGCCTTCGCGGCCTTGGTCGCCTTGGCCACCGAGGCCTGGACGCTGTCGGTCGCGCTCTCGAACTGGCTCTTCACCAGTTGGCCGAAGGCTTCGCCGGTCTTGAGGCTCAGGCCGAACACTTCCTGGCTGGCGGCGACGACGCGCTCGGCGTTGTCCTTGGCCACCTGCAGGCCCTTCGGCCACAGGTTCTTGTAGCCGTCGAGGTCGCGGGTCTCGGCCAGCTCGCCGAAGAAGGCGGTGGTGGCGTCGATGTTCTTCTCGAACGTCTTCAGCTGCACGCCGAACACGGTCTCGGCGCTTTCCAGGGCCAGGCGGTTGGCGCGCGAGGCGGCCGCAGCGAACTGGTGCGTGAACTGGCTGAAGCTTTCGTTGAATTGCGCGTTCATGGCGTGCTCCTGAAAGGGGAATCCCGTTTGTTGCGTCGCAGCATAAGCGGATCGATGTTGCAATGCAATAATCGCCGTATGGAAATCCGACGAACGGTCAGGAGCCGTTACAAATCAAGCGCTTGTAAGAGGTGGTATGAAACCGGTTCCATCTCTCTCAGGGGCCGGTATAGCGGCAGCCGGAGGTGCAGGTTTCGTGCACCACGATGGCGCTCAGCAACGGCAGCAGCGGCTTGGCCTGGTCCCAGATCCACTGCGCCAGCTGCTCGCTGGTCGGGTTTTCAAGGCCGGGGATGTCGTTGAGGTAGTGGTGGTCCAGCCGCTCGTAGATGGGCTTGAAGGCCGCCTTCACGTCGGCGAAGTCCATCACCCAGCCGGCCTGCGGATCGACCGGGCCGGACAGGTGCAGCTCGATGCGGAACGAATGCCCGTGCAGGCGCGCGCACTTGTGGCCTTCCGGCACGTGCGGCAGGCGGTGGGCGGCTTCGACGGTGAAGACCTTGAAGATGTCCATGCGGCGGTTCCTGGAGCGGGGAGGCGCGCGGCACCTGCACAGGTGCCGCGCGCAAGGGACAGCTTAGCGGGCCGGGCGCGACTGGCCCTGGCGGGCACCGCCGGAACGGCCGCCGTCACGGCGCTGGCCGCCGTGCTTCTTCGGCCCGGCGTGCGCATGCCGCGGTGCGTCGCCGTGCGGACGGCGCGCGTGCTTCTGCGGGCCGTTGCGGCGCGGGGTGCGCTCGCCGCCCGGCAGCTCGGCCTTGCCCGGCGCGCTGTTGCCCCAGCGGATCGGCGTCTGCGGCTCGAAGCCGGGCACGTCGCGCAGGTCCATGTCGCGGTTGAGCAGGCGGACGATGGCGCGCAGGTACTTGGCTTCGTCCTGCGCCACCAGCGAGATCGCCTGGCCGGTCGAGCCGTTGCGGCCGGTGCGGCCGATGCGGTGCACGTAGTCCTCGGCCACCATCGGCAGATCGAAGTTGATCACCTGCGGCAGCTGGTCGATGTCGATGCCGCGCGCGGCGATGTCGGTGGCGACCAGCACGTTGATGCGGCCGGCCTTGAAGTCGCTGAGCGCGCGCTGGCGGGCGCCCTGCGACTTGTTGCCGTGGATCGCCGCGGTCTTGATGCCGCTCTTCTCCAGGAACGTCGCCAGCTTGTCGCTGCCGTGCTTGGTACGGGCGAACACCAGCGTCTGCAGGCGGCTGTCCTGCGCCAGCAGGTGCAGCAGCAGGTCGCGCTTGCGGCTGCCGTCCACCGGGTGCACGCGGTGGGTGATGGTTTCGGCGACGGTGTTGCGCGGGGTCACCTGGATCTGCTTCGGCTCGCGCATGAACTCCAGCGCCAGCTCGCGGATCGGGTCGGCGAAGGTGGCCGAGAACAGCATGGTCTGGCGGTTCTGCCTGGGCAGCTTGGCCAGGATGCGCTTGATCGAGGGCAGGAAGCCCATGTCGAGCATGCGGTCGGCTTCGTCCAGCACCAGGATCTCGATGCCCGACAGGTCCACGCTGCGGCGCTCGAGGTGGTCGATCAGGCGGCCCGGGCAGGCGATCACCAGGTCCACGCCACGGCGCAGCGCATCCAGCTGGTTGCCCATGCCGACGCCGCCGTAGATGGTGGTGCTGGGGATGCGCAGGTACTTGCCGTAGCCCCGCAGGCTGTCGTGCACCTGCACGGCCAGCTCGCGGGTCGGCGTCAGCACCAGGGCGCGCGGCCTGCGCGGGGCGCCGCGCTGGACTTCCTGCGGGGTGGTGGCCAGGTACTGGATCAGCGGCAGGCCGAAGGCGGCGGTCTTGCCGGTGCCGGTCTGTGCGCCGGCCAGCAGGTCGTGGCCCTCCAGGGCCAGCGGAATGGCCTGCTCCTGGATGGGGGTGGGCTGGGTGTAGCCCTGTTCGTCCAGCGCGCGCAGCAGGGCGGGCGCAAGGCCAAGGGTTTCAAACGTCATGGGTAAGGCTCCAATGGCGGCCGACCGGACGCGTGCGCCGTCGCCACACGCGGGTGTGGCGGCGCATGCACGCGGAATGCGGGACTGGCCGTGACTCGAAGCGTTCCCTGAAACCGCGCTGCGAGAAGGGGTGCGGCGGCGCCAAAACGGCGCGACCGAGCTTGCGCAACGAAAGAAGTCGGAGCGGGGCGGGCGCGGGAAACCAGAGCGGATTCCCGGCGCCGGCGGACCATCGGGGAAACGAACGGCCGCAGGCAAGCGGCGCGCACTGTAACCGAATCCGGGCCTGAATGGGGGAACGGCGCCTGAAAGCCCCGGGTCCGCGACCGATTGTCGCAGCCGGTAAATACGTGACGCGGGGGCGTATCATGGCCGCCGAAGACCCACGTAGCCGACCGCCATGAGCCTTCGCATCCTCCGCCAGAACGACGCTCCGGTGCCCACCGCGCCCGGCGACGGCGTGGTGTGCCAGGTCGCGCGCGGCTGCAGTGGGTGCCTGGTCCGGCACCTGGCCGTGTGCGCCGCCCTGCCGGTGGAGAAGGCGCATGCGATGGAAGCGCTGGCCGACGATGTCCGCCTGGTGGCCGGCGAACCGCTGGTGCGCGAAGGCAAAGCCCGGCGCGGCGTGTTCACCGTGACCAAGGGCGCGCTGCGCCGCATCCGCCTGCTGCCCGACGGGCGCCGGTTGGTGGCCGGCTTCCTGATGCCGGGCGACTTCATCGGTTTTTCGGGCACCTCGCACTACAAGCACACCATCGAAGCCATCACCGACAGCACCCTGTGCGAGTTCTCGATGGCCGACATGCGCGGCCTGTGCCAGGAGCACCCGCAACTGGAGCGCGAACTGCTGGAGCGCGCCTGCGTGGAACTGGACGCCACCCGCGGCAACCTGATGTCGCTCGCACGTCTCAACCCGATGGAGCGTCTGGCCGGCTTCCTGGTCGACATGGCCCAGCGCCGTCGTCGCCAGGGCCAGGACGACACTGAAGTCATCCTGCCGATGACGCGCACCGACATCGCCGATTATCTGGGCCTGACCGTGGAAACCGTCAGCCGCAGCTTCACCCGCCTGCGCCAGGAAGGCAGCATCGCCACCGACGACCCGCACCACGTGCGCCTGCTCAACCGCAAGCGCCTGGACGCCCTGGCCGAAGCGCGGGCCTGAGGCTCTGCTTTCTGTAGGAGCGACGCGAGTCGTGACCGCAGGCTTGGACAGCACGGATGGGTGATCGGAAAGCGCCGCCTCCGTCGAGTTTTTTACCGGATGGCGCGCGATTGCTTCATTGCTACGGTCGCGACTTACGTCGCTCCTACAAGGAGCGGGGCGCTCATTCTTTGATCAACTTCCCGTCCCGCAGCCGGTAGCGCGTATCCACCACGCCATCCGGCAGCGCCGCATGGCTGATGATCAGCACGCTGCGCCCCCGGGTGACCGCCGCGATGTCGCGCATCAGCGCATCCGCGGTGTCCTGGTCCAGGCCTTCGGTCGGTTCGTCCAGCAGCAGTAGCGGCGCATCGCGCAGCAGGGCGCGCGCCAGCGCCAGGCGGCGCGCCTGGCCGGCCGACAGCGTCGCACCGTTCTCGCCGACCCACGTGTCGAGGCCGGTATCGCGGAAGCGCGTGTCCAGCTTCACCTGCGCCAGTGCCTGCCACAAGCGCGCGTCGTCGGCATCCGGATCGCCGAGCTGCAGGTTCTCGCGCACGCTGCCGGAGAACACCGGCGCGTCCTGCGGCAGCCAGGCGATGCGGGCGTGCCACCGTGCCGCGTCCAGGGTGCGCAGGTCGTCGCCGGCGAAAGACACTCGACCGGACTGTGGCGCGTGCAGTCCCAGCACGAGCGCCAGCAACGACGACTTGCCCTCGCCGCTGTCGCCGGCCACCAGCACGCGCTCGCCCGGCGCAATGCGCAGCTGCGCGCCGTCGAGCACGCGCCGCGTGGTGCCCGGCCAGGCGAATACGATGTCCTGAAGTTCGAGCGCACCGCAGGCTGCCGGTATCCGCGAGCCGTCGGCACCGCTCTGCGCCGCTGGTGCATCCACCACCTGCTGCAGCTGCTGCGCCGCCACCGTCGCCGCGCGCCAGGCCTGCCAGGCGGGCCCGATGGCGGAGCAGGCTTCCAGCACCGCGACAGTCATGAAGAACAGGCCGCCCGCCGCCGCAGCGCCGATGCGTTCCGCCTGCACGGCCGCCACCAGCACCCACAGCATCGTCGGCAGCGTGAACGCGGTGACCAGCCCATGCGCGAGCGTCGCCAGCGCAAGCCGCTGCTTGCGGCGGTCCTCCCAGCGCGCGACCTCGCGGCTGCGCGCATCCAGCGCGGCCAGCCATGCCGCGGTCGCGTCCATCGCCACCAGGTCCTGCTGGCCTTCGATGCCTTCCTGCACGGTGGCGCGCAGGCGGGTGCGGGCCTGCGCCCGCTCGCCTTCGAGGGCGGCGACGCTGCTTGCCGCCAGCCACGGCGCCAGTGCCGCGATCGCTGCCAGCGCGACCAGCAGCACGGTGCCGGCCAGTGGCAGCACGGCCAGCGTCACCGCCGTGGCGAGCAGGCACAGCGACAGCAGCGCGAGCAGTGGGCCGATGGCGCGCACCAGCAAGCCGTCGATTGCGTCGATGTCCGCCATCAGCCGTGCCATCAGGTCGCCGACGCGGAACCGGCCCAGCCCCAGCGGCGCCAGCGGCAGCGCGCGTGCGAAGAACCAGGCGCGCAGGTCGCGCGCGATGCGCAGGGTCACGTCGTGGCCCAGCAGCTTCTCGCCATAGCGCGACAGGATGCGCACGAAGGTCAGTGCGCGGATGCCGGCCGACGGGCCGAAGAAGTTGAAGCCGGCCGCGGCGCTGCCGGCCAGGGCCGCCGCGGTGAGGAAGTGTCCGGACAGCCCCAGCAGTGCGGTGCCCGCCAGCAGCGTCAGCAAGAGCAGGACCACGGCCAGCGTGATGCGCGGACGATGCCTCGCCAGCACGTCGTGCAGCGACGTTGCATCGTCATGCCGATGCAGGCTCACGGCATGCCTCCTTGCGTACGCATGCGACCGTCGTGCACGTGCCAGACCTGCATCATCGCCGCCTGTGCGGCCGGGCTGTGGGTCGCCATCAGCACGCAGCGGCCGCGGGCGAACGTCCGGATCGCCTGCAGCACCGCGGCTTCGGTGTCGGGGTCGAGGAAGGCGGTGGGCTCGTCGAGCAGCAGCAGGTCGGGATCGCGCAGGAACACGCGCGCCAGCGCCACCCGCCGCGCCTCGCCGCCGGACAGTCCGAAGCCGCGTTCGCCGATCACCGTGTCCAGGCCCTCCGGCAGGCGCGATGCGAAGCGCAGCACCTGCGCGGTCTCGGCCGCCTGTTCCAGCTCCGCATCGCGGGCGTCGGGCTTGGCCATGCGCAGGTTGTCGCGCAGGCTGCCGGCGAACAGGAACGGGCGCTGCGGCGCATAGCCGATGCGCAGGCCGGGCGCGTGCCGCAGGGTGCCTGCGTGGAGCGGCAGCCAGCCGGCCAGGGTTTCCAGCAGCGTGCTCTTGCCGTCGCCGCTGGCACCGACCAGGGCGACATGCTGCTCGCGATGCAGGTCCAGCGTGAGGCCGGACAGCACGTCGCGCGCGGCGGCGGGATGGCGCAGCGTGGCATTGCGCACGCTGACGAGCGGCGTTGCGGCGATGGGCGTTCCCCCGCCTGTGTCGTTCGCCACGACAGGCGGTGCGTCGTCCAGCACCAGCGCGATCTCGTCCATCGCCGCCAGGGCCGCGGCGCGGTCGTGGTAGTGCATCGCCAGGCGCCGCAGCGGCGCGTAGAACTCCGGCGCCAGCAGCAGGCAGAACACGCCCATGCCCAGCGTCAGCGGCGCCGCACGCAGGTCCAGCATGCCCAGGTAGGTCAGGCCCAGGTAGAGCGCGATCATCGCCACGCTGAGCGAGGCGAAGAACTCCAGCACTGCTGACGACAGGAGGGCGATGCGCAGCACGCGCAGGCTGCGCACGCGCAGTTCCTCGGCCGCCGCGCGGATGCCGTGCAGCTCCGATGCCCCGCGCCCGTACAGGCGGATCAGCCCCAGTCCACGCAGGCGGTCGGCGAAATGCCCGCCCATGCGCGTGAGCGCCTGCAGCTGGCGCTGGCTGGCGGCCTGCGCGCCCCAACCGACCAGCATCATGAAGACCGGCACCAGCGGCATGGTCAGCAGCAGCACCAGGCCGACGGTGCGATCCACGAAGAACACAGCCAAAAGGATCGCCAGCGGCACGCCCACCACGTCCGCCCGCAGGGGCACGAAGCCGCCGAAATAGCCTTCCAGCGCGTCCACGTGCGCGCCCATGCGTTCGGCCAGCGCGCCGCTCTGCTGCGCGCGCACCCAGACAGGCCCGCGTGCGACCAGGCCTCGCGCGATCCGCGCGCGCACGTCGACGCGGATGCGTTCGACGGCGCGGTCGGCGAAACGGCGGCCCGCCCATGCCATGCCTGCGCGCAGCAGCAGCGTTGCCAGCAGGGCGCCGAGCAGTGGCAGCAGCGCGGCGGGCGGGACGGCTTCCACGAACGCGCGCTGCAGGCACAGTGCGATCAGCGCCGCCTGCGGCACCACCAGCACGCCGCCGATCACGCCCAGCGCCGCGGCGGCGCGCAGGGGCGCGCGCGCGACTGCGCCCAATGCCTGCAGGCGCGCCTTCGCCGTCGCGCCGGTCGCTGCGTCCATCGCGTTTCCGCTCACGTCGGCAGCGGCTGGCATCCGAGCGCCGCCAGCACGCCGTGCAAGGCGGGATGCTGCATCAGCCACGGCGAAGCGATCGTCAGCAGCCCGGCCGCCAGCACGAACACGGCGGCCGCGCGCCGCACCGAGGTGCGCTGCCAGTGGCGACCCAGGCGCGCGCCGGACCATGTCAGGGTCACCATCATCGGCAGCGTGCCCAGGCCGAACATCGCCATCGTCAGCGCGGCATCGCGTGCATTGGCCTGCAACCAGGCCACCGTCAGCAGGCTCAGGCTCAGGCCGCACGGCAGCCAGCCCCACAGCGCGCCGGCCAGCAGTCGCCGCGGCACGGTATCGGCCGGCAGCACGCGCGCATGCAGCGGGCGCAGCACCTGCCACACCTTCGCGCCGGGGCGGGCGAGGAAGTCCAGCCGGCCGCGCTGGTCGAGCAGGCGCAGCGCCAGCACCACCAGCGCCAGGCCGACGCCCACGCGCATGGCGAGCACGGCGTTCTGGTGCCGCGCCAACGACAGCAGGCCGCCACCGAAGGCGCCCACCAGCGCGCCGGCCAGCGCGTAGCCGGCGACGCGTCCGAGATTGAGCTGCAGCGCGCTGCCCCAGCCCGGGCGGGACGACATGGCGGAAAAGCCGGTGGCGATCCCGCCGCACATCACGGCGCAGTGCGTGCTGCCCACCAGGCCGGCCAGCAGCGCGGCCAGCAGCACCGGAACATCAGGTCCCATCGTCGCCTTCGCGGAGCGCGGGCGCGGGCGGCGTGGACGGACGCGGCGGTGCGTCGTCCAGGATGTCCAGCGCCGGGGTGTCGAGGTCGTCGAACTGGCCCTTGCGCACCGCCCACGCGAACGCGGCGATGGCCAGGCCCAGCAGGACCAGGCTGATCGGCAACAGCATCAGCAGGATGTTCATGCCGCCATCTCCGTGGAGGTGCGCGCCAGCCGCAGCGCATTGAGGGTGACCACCAGCGAGGATACCGCCATGCCCAGCGCCGCGATCCAGGGCGTGACCATGCCCGCCGCCGCCAGCGGTACCGCCAGCAGGTTGTAGCCGGCCGACCAGGCCAGGTTCTGCTTCACCAGCCGCCGCGACAGGCGCGCCACGCGCACGGCATCGGCGATGCGCAGCAGCGAGGGGCCGGTGGCGACCAGGTCCGCCGCCTGCTGCGCCAGCGGCGCGCCTTCGCCCATCGCGATGGACACGTCGGCGCCCGCCAGCACCGGCGCATCGTTCAGGCCGTCGCCGACCATGGCGACGATGCGGCCTTCGACCTGCAGCCGGCGCACGGCCGCCAGCTTGTCCTCCGGCGACTGCCGGGCGTGCGCGGACGTGATGCCCAGTGCGTGCGCGAGCCGGCGGACCGCGCCCTCGCCATCGCCGCTGGCCAGGTGGATGGCCAGCCCCTGGCCGCGCAGCGCCGCGATCGTCGCGGCAGCATCGTCGCGCGGCTTCTCGGTCAGGGTGAACCGGGCCACGCCACGCGCGCCATCGCCCAGCCACAAGGTGCCGTCGTCCTCGCGGCCGGCCGCCCAGTCGCCGCGTCCGAAGCGCCAGTGGCGCCCGTCGATGTCGCCTTCCACGCCCTGGCCCGGCCGTGCCACCACGGCCTGCGCCGGGGCATGCGTGGCGATGTCGGCGAAGGCCGACGCGATGGGATGGCCGCTGTCCTTTTCCAGTGCGGCGACGATGCGGGCTGCGGCGTCCGCGTCCAGGCCATCGAACACCTCCACCGCGACGCAGGCCGGGCGGCCATCGCTGAGCGTGCCGGTCTTGTCGAACACCATGTCGGTCGCGCGCGCCAGCGTGTCCAGCGCCTCGGGCCGCGTGGCCAGCACGCCGCAGCGCGCCAGCGCGCCATGCGCGGCGGCGAGCACCGCCGGCACCGACAGCGACAGGGCGCAGGGGCAACTGATCACCAGCAACGCGAGCGTTACTTCGAATGCGCGCTCGGGCTGGTACATCCGCCAGCCGGCATAGACGCAGGCCGCCAGCACCAGCAACGACAGCACGAAGTGGCGGCCCACGCGGTCGGCCAACTGCGCCATCGGCGGTCGGTGGCCCTGCGCGCGGTCGACCAGTTCGGCCAGCTGCGACAGCCGTGTGCCGGTGCCGGTGGCGGTGACGCGCACGCGGGCCGGCCGTTCGCGGCAGGTGGTGCCGGCGTAGACGGTGTCGCCGGCGTGGCGGCGCACGGGCCGCGATTCGCCGGTCAGTAGCGCTTCCTCGAAGTCGGCCGCGCCGTCGAGCAGCACGCCGTCGGCCGGCACGCCATCACCCGCGGACACGCAGACCACATCGTCCACCCGCAGCGCGGACGGCGGCACCGATTCGCGCGTGCCGTCGTCGCATTCGCGGATCGCGAACACCGGCTGCGCCCGTGCCAGTGCATCCACCTGCGCGGTGGCCACGTTGCGTGCGCGCTGCTCCAGCATGCGCGCGGCCAGCAGCAGGAACACGAACATCACCGCCGCGTCGTACCACACGTGGGTGCCGCCGCGGATCGTCTCCACCAGGCTGGCGAAGTAGGCCAGCAGGGTGGAGCCGGCGATCAGCGTGTCCATGCCCACGTGGCGCGCGCGCAGTTCGCGCGCCATGCCGGCGAGGAACGGCCAGCCGCTGTAGAACACCACCGGCGTGCTGACCAGGAAGGTCAGCCAGCGGAACATGTCGCGCGTGGGTACCGGCATCGTCGCGTTGACATCCAGGTACAGCGCCTCGGCCAGCATCATCGCCTGCAGCGAACCCAGGCCGGCCACGCCGAGCCGCAGCAGCCAGCGGCGGCGATCGGAAAGCCGCTTCTGCTCGCGCGCCTCGCCGGTGGCGAGGTAGGGCCGGTAGCCCAGCATCGCCAGCCGCTGCAACAGGGCCGACAGTCTGGTGCGCGCCGGATCCCAGGCGATGCGGATGCGGCCGGTGACCGCGTTGGCGGTGGTGTCGAGTACGCCGGCTTCGCGTGCGAGGGCGCGGTCGATCAGCCAGGCGCAGGCGGCGCAGCGCATGCCGTCGGTGAGCAGCACGATCTCGCGACCGCCATCGACAACGCGGCTGTGCTGGTCCAGCAGTTCGCTGCGGTCCCAGCTGTCCAGGTCCAGGCGGTCGGCCTGCACGCGGTTGGCGTTGGCGCTGCGCAGCCGGTAGTAGCTGCCCAGGTCCGCTTCCTCGATCCAGGCCGCCGCCGCGGCGCAGCCGCTGCAGCAGAACGCGTGCCCACCGGCATCGACGCGGTGGGCGGCATCGGCGACCGGCTCACCGCAGTGGTGGCAGGGCACCAGGGGCATGTCCATGCCGGACTCAGCCGCCCCCGCGCGCGGGGGCCAGGCGTACCGCCTGGGTGTCCTTCTGCAGGCGCCCGCGGATGCGCCACAGGCCGTCCTGCGTGGCGAGCTGGACGTTCCAGTCGTGGGACGTGTCGATCTGCGCCGGCGCGGTCCAGCCCGCGGTATCGCGGGCCAGGGTCAGGGTGGTGTCCTTCGCCGCTTCGGTCGGATGGGCCAGGGTCAGCACCAGCGGCGACGTGCCCGCGAATTCGCCCGTCACCGGCACCAGCTCCACATGGTCGGCGCGGATCTGCACGATGGCGCTGAGCTTGCGCGCGGCAGCGGCTTCGTCCGGGCCCAGGTCGGTGGTCTGGATCTGCGAGACGCGGTCCACCTTGTCCATCACCGCGTCCGCGCTGCCGGAGCGCACCGACACCACCACCAGTCCCACGCCGGCGACGATGGAGGCCAGCGGGATGCCCAGCACCACCCACATCATGGGTTCCTTCCAGAACGGGCGCTTGCGGTCGCTGGCAGGGGAGGCGTTCGACGTCATGGGGTGGGTCCGAAGTAGCTGGTGTCGACGGTCTTCTCGTTGCCGCCCTCGGTGGCGACCACGGTCAGCGTGACCGCATGACGGCCGGTGACCGTGGCGGGGGCGGTGGCGACGACCGGCAGCGAGAGCACCTGCTCGGGCTCGGCGGTCACCGTCATCTCGCCACCGCGCAGGACGATGCCGGGTGTGGGCGAAGCCAGGCTGACGCGGTAGCTGCGCGTCTGCTGGTCCTTGTTGATCAGTTTGAGCGTGTAGCTGTTCTCGACCTGTCCACCGGCGACTTCACGGTACAGCGCATTGCGGTCGCGCAGCACCTCGGCGATCAGGTCGCTGCGATGGGTCACGCCCCAGGCCCAGCCGGCGACCAGCGCCAGCAGCAGGCCGCCGTAGACGAACACGCGCGGGCGCAGCACGCGCGACGGCTTGCCGTCGATGGCGTTCTGCGTGGTGTAGCGGACCAGGCCCTGCGGATAGCCCATCTTGCCCATGACGTCGTTGCAGGCGTCGATGCAGGCGCCGCAGGCGATGCACTCGTACTGCAGGCCGTTGCGGATGTCGATGCCGGTGGGGCAGACCTGCACGCAGATCGTGCAGTCGATGCAGTCGCCCAGTTCCTCGGGCGCGAACTTCGGCAGCGGCGCCACGTCGCCCAGATCGCCGTCCCAAGTGATGGTGCCCTTGGCGTGCGCGGCCTGGCTGGCGGCGGACGGATGCTTGCCTGCCCGGAACACGTAGTCGTACGCCGTCTCCTTGGACAGCAGCCCGCGTGCGCGCTCCAGCACGCTGCCCAGGCCGCGCTTGCGCGGGCCGCGCGGTTCGCCGCGCATCGGGTCGTAGGCGATGATCAGGGTGTTGCGGTCGAACATGGCGCTCTGGAAGCGCGCGTACGGACACATGTACTTGCACACCTGCTCGCGCAGGAAGCCGGCGAAGCCCCACGTGGCCAGCGCGTAGAACAGCACCCAGAACGTCTCCCATCCGCCCCAGGCGAACGGCCACAGGCGCGCGCCCAGGTCCAGGATGGGGGTGAAGAAGCCGACGAAGGTGAAGCCCGTCCACAGCGCGAACACCGCCCACAGCACGTGCTTGCCGCCCTTGCGCAGCAGCTTGTTGGCGCTCCACGGCGCCGCGTCCAGCTTCATCCGAGCGCTGCGGTCGCCCTCGGTCCAGCGTTCCATCCACAGGAACACTTCCGTCCACACCGTCTGCGGGCAGGCATAACCGCACCACAGCCGGCCGGCCAGCGAAGTGAAGAAGAACAGCGCCATCGCCGCGATGATCAGCAACATGGCCAGGAACAGGAAATCCTGCGGCCAGAAGACCAGCCCGAACACGTAGAACTTGCGCGCCGGCAGGTCGAACAGCACCGCCTGGCGACCGTCCCATTTCACCCACGGGAACACGTAGTACATGCCCAGCAGCCACCACACCGCCGCCACGCGCAGGCGGTTGAGCGTGCCGGCGACGTCGCGCGGATAGACCTTGCGCTCGCTGACGTAGAAGGAATTGCCCTGCGCATCGACGACGTCCAGCGGAATGCGGCGCCTGGTCGAATCGGAGGGTGAGGAGGAGGCTGGCGTGGACATGGAGGGCTCTGTCTTGGCTGGCGTCATGCTCGCGCCGCGGGCGTGCACGAGGGAGCGACGGTTTGTCGCAGGTGCGTGCTTCCGCCGCGCGCAGGCGACGGGAGGACGCTGCGGGCGCGCTCAGTCCGGCGGCAGCGCGCGGTTGAAGCGGCTGGCGGGGCGCAGCAGGATCCAGGTGAACAGGCTGCTGGCCGCGGTGGCCAGCCAGAACATGAAGAAACCCAGCGTGTAGCCGAACTCGCGGCTGATCGCCAGGTCTGGGAAGGTCATGTCGCGCAGCGTCAGCGGGTCGACGAAGGCGAAGAACACCATCGTCGCCACGCCGGCCGCGAAGAAGCTGGGCCACAGCACCGCCCCGACGCGCTGCGCGAGCGGCCGGGGCGGATGGTCGAGGCGGGGCTCGGTGAAGTCGGTCATTGCGCCGCGCCGGCCGCCTGCTTGTGCGACAGCGACCATACGTACGACGCCACCAGCCGCGCGCGCGTCTCGCCGAGCAGCTCGCGGTGCGCGGGCATCACGCCATGGCGACCCTGGGTGATCGTGGTACGCATGCTCTCCTTGCTGTTGCCGTAGAGCCAGTAGCCGTCGGTCAGGTCGGGCGCGCCCAGTTCCTGGTTGCCCTTGCCGTCCACGCCGTGGCAGGCCACGCAGAGGCCATCGTACAGCGGCTTGCCCTGGGCTGCCATGAAGTTGTTCTTCATGCCTTCCTCGGGGTTGTTCAGCACGTTGACGTAGGCGATCACGTAGTCGACCGCATTGGCACCGCCCATGTTGGTCAGTGCGGTGCCCCATTCGGGCATCACGCCCTCGCGGCCATCCAGCACGGTCTGCAGCACCAGGTCCGGGGTGCCGCCCCAGTGCCAGATGTCGTCGGTCAGGTTGGGGTAGCCGGTGGCGCCCTGGCCGGACGAGCCGTGGCAGGTGGCGCAGGTGTTGTTGAAGATGGAACGGCCCAGCGCCTGCGCCTTCGGATCCTTGGCCAGCTGGTCGATCGGCTTGCCGGCGAACGGCGCGAACGTCGCCTCCAGCTTCTTGTCTTCCCGCGCCTTCTGCTGGTCGTGCTCGCCGGGGGAGGTCCACTTCGCGTAGCCGGGGATGACGCCCAGGCCGCCATACCAGGCGATGTAGCCGATGCTGAAGAAGATGGTGATGTAGAACAGGTTGATCCACCACTTCGGCAGCGGCTTGTTGTACTCGGTGAGGTCGCCATCCCACACGTGCGAGGTGTCTTCCGGCGCGGGGTCGCCGGGACGGCGGCGGCTGGTCCACCACAGCAGCCACACGCAGCCCAGGATGTTCAGTACGACCAGCGCGACGATGAATCCGATCCAACCAGCGCTCATGGGTTCTTCTCCCCTTCCTCACCCAGCGGCAGGCGCGCCGCATCCTCGAAATCGGCCTTGCGGCGCGGGCTCCACGCCCACACCCAGCCGGCCAGGAACAACACCAGCAATACCCCCGTGACGATGCCGGATACCATGGCTCAGCTCCCCCTCGGCGCGGCCTTGCCCAGCCCTTGCAGGTAGGCGACCACGGCGTCCAGTTCGGTCTTGCCCTCCACGTCGGTGGCGGCGCTGGAGATCTCGGCCTCGCTGTACGGATGGCCCAGCGTCTTCAGCGACTTCATGCGCGCGGCGACTTCGGCGCCGTCCACCGTGGCCTTCTGCAGCCAGGGGAAGGCGGGCATGTTCGACTCCGGCACCACGTCGCGCGGGTTGATCAGGTGCACGCGGTGCCAGTCGTCGGAGTAGCGTCCGCCCACGCGGGCCAGGTCTGGCCCGGTGCGCTTGCTGCCCCATTGGAACGGGCGGTCGTAGACTGATTCGCCGGCCAGCGAGTAGTGGCCGTAGCGTTCGGATTCGAAGCGCAGCGTGCGCACCATCTGCGAGTGGCAGTTGTAGCAGCCCTCGCGCACGTAGATGTCGCGGCCCGCCAGCTCCAGCGCGGGGTAGGGCTTCACGCCTTCCAGCGGCTTGATCGCCTCGGCCTGGAACATCAGCGGCACGATCTCCGCCAGTCCGCCGAAGGACACCGCCACCGCGATCAGCACCGCCATCAGGCCGACGTTCTTCTCGATTTTCTCGTGGGAATTTCCGTTGCTCATCTCGTCGGTCCTCAGGCGCGGGCTTGCGAGGCGTCGGGCGCCATGATCGGCTGCGCCGCGGTGGACTTGGCGCCCTGCAGCGTCTTCACCATGTTCCATGCCATCAGGAACATGCCGCTCAGCACCAGCAGGCCGCCCGCCAGGCGGAACAGGTAGTAGGGATAGGCGGCGTTGAGCGCTTCGACGAAGCTGTAAGTCAGCGTGCCGTCGGCGTTGGTGGCGCGCCACATCAGGCCCTGCATCACGCCGGCGATCCACATCGAGGCGATGTAGAACACCACGCCGATGGTGTGCAGCCAGAAGTGGGTGTCGATGGCCTTCACCGAGGGCATCTGCTCGCGACCGACCAGCTTGGGCAGCAGGGCGTAGACGGCGCCCACCGAGATCATCGCCACCCAACCCAGCGCGCCGGAATGCACGTGGCCGATGGTCCAGTCGGTGTAGTGGCTCAGCGAGTTGACTGTCTTGATCGACATCATGGGACCTTCGAAGGTCGACATCATGTAGAACGACAGCGAGACGATCAGGAACTTCAGGATCGGATCGGTGCGCAGCTTATGCCACACGCCCGACAGGGTCATGATGCCGTTGATGGCGCCGCCCCAGCTGGGAGCCAGCAGGATCAGCGAGAACACCATGCCCAGGCTCTGCGCCCAGTCCGGCAGCGCGGTGTAGTGCAGGTGGTGCGGGCCGGCCCACATGTACACCGCGATCAGTGCCCAGAAGTGCACGATGGACAGGCGGTAGGAGTAGATCGGGCGGCCGGCCTGCTTGGGCACGAAGTAGTACATGATCCCCAGGAAGCCCGCGGTCAGGAAGAAGCCCACCGCGTTGTGGCCGTACCACCACTGCACCATCGCGTCGACCGCGCCGCTGTACACCGGGTAGGAGGGCAGCAGGCCGGTGGGCAGCGCCAGGCTGTTGACGATGTGCAGCAGGGCCACGGCGATGATGAACGAACCGTAGAACCAGTTCGCCACATAGATGTGCTTGACCTTGCGCTTGGCGATGGTGCCGAAGAACAGCACGCCGTAGGCCACCCACACCACCGCGATCAGCACGTCGATGGGCCAGATCAGCTCGGCGTACTCCTTGCCCTGGGTCAGGCCCAGCGGCAGGGTCACGGCCGCCAGCAGGATCACCAGCTGCCAGCCCCAGAACACGAAGGCCGCCAGCTTGTCCGAGATCAGCCGTGCGTGGCTGGTCCGCTGCACCACGTGCAGGCTGGTGGCGAACAGCGCGCTGCCGCCGAAGGCGAAGATCACTGCATTGGTGTGCAGCGGGCGCAGGCGCCCGTAGCTCAGCCATGGCAGGTCGAAGTTCAATGCCGGCCAGTACAGCTGGGCGGCGATCAGCACGCCCACGGCCATCCCCACGATGCCCCAGATCACGGTCATCACCGCGAACTGGCGCACCACCTTGTCGTTATAAGTCCCCTGGACGCCTTGCATGCGGCCTCTCCTAGTTTTCCACGGCGGGATTCTCGGCCCCGGGCACCGGGGCCGCATTGATTCTGATCAAAGCTTCCGCCAGGTCCCCGGCGGAAGGGGTGCAAGGATGGAGGATAGCCCGTGCAGGGCGGGTGCGACAGATGGTCGCCCCCCTGCCGCCGACGGGCGGGTCTAGAATGCCGCCAGGTCCCAGGAGCTCCCCCATGCCCGACATGACCGTCGTCGAACTGTCCCGCCTGCAGTTCGCGCTCACCGCGATGTACCACTTCCTGTTCGTGCCCCTGACGCTGGGGCTGTCCTTCCTGATCGCCATCATGGAAAGCGTCTACGTGATGACGGGGCGCGACATCTGGCGGCGCATGACCCTGTTCTGGGGCACGCTGTTCGGCATCAACTTCGCCATGGGCGTGGCGACCGGCATCGTGATGGAGTTCCAGTTCGGCACCAACTGGTCCTACTACAGCCATTACGTGGGCGACATCTTCGGCGCGCCGCTGGCCATCGAGGGCCTGATGGCGTTCTTCCTGGAGGCGACCTTCATCGGCCTGTTCTTCTTCGGCTGGGACAGGCTGAGCAAGGTGCAGCACCTGGTGGTCACCTGGCTGGTGGCGCTGGGGTCGAACTTCTCGGCGCTGTGGATCCTGGTGGCCAACGGCTGGATGCAGAATCCCGTCGGCGCGGTGTTCAACCCCGAAACGATGCGCATGGAGATCACCGACTTCATGGCGGTGATCTTCAACCCGGTGGCGCAGGCCAAGTTCGTCCATACGGGGTCGGCCGGTTATGTCACCGGTGCGATGTTCGTGATGGCGATCAGCGCGTTCTACCTGCTGCGGGGCCGCAACATCGACTTCGCCAAGCGCTCGATGGCGGTGGCCGCCAGCTTCGGCCTGGCGGCGGCCCTGTCGGTGGTGGTGCTGGGCGACGAGAGCGGCTATGCCACCAGCGAGCACCAGAAGATGAAGCTGGCCGCGATCGAGGCCATGTGGGAGACCGAGCCGGCGCCGGCCGGTTTCAACGCCTTCGCCATTCCCGACCAGAAGAACCAGACCAACCACTACGCCCTGCATGTCCCGTACGTGATGGGCCTGATCGGCACGCGTTCGTTCAACACCGAGATGCCGGGCATCCTGGAGCTGGTGGAGCGTGCCGAGGGCCGCATCCGCAACGGCCTGCTGGGCTACGAGGCCCTGCAGCGGCTGCGCGCCGACCGCAACGACGGCACCGCGCGCGTGGTCTTCGAGGCCCATTGGCGGGACATCGGCCACGCGCTGCTGCTCAAGCGCTATCGCGAGGACATCGGCAACGCGACCGAGGCGCAGATCGCGCAGGCCGCGCACGACACCATCCCGCATGTGGCGCCGCTGTTCTGGAGCTTCCGCCTGATGGTCGGGCTGGGCTTCTACTTCATCGCCTTCTTCGCGCTGGCGTTCTGGCTGGCCAGCCGGCAGCAGCTGGACCGGTACCGCTGGTTCCTCAAGCTGGCATTCTGGAGCCTGCCACTTCCATGGGTGGCGATCGAGGCCGGCTGGCTGATCGCCGAGTACGGGCGCCAGCCCTGGATCATCGATGGGGTGTTGCCGACCTTCCTGGCCGCATCCGGGCTGAAGCTGCACCAGATCATGATCACCCTCAGCGGCTTCGTGCTGATCTACACGGTGCTGGCCATCGTCGAGGTCTGGCTGATGCGCAAGCTGATCCTGAAGGGCCCCGAGCACCTGGCTGCCCCGGCGCCCGACACCCCTTCGCCTCAACCGGCCCTGGCAGGCTGACGGGAGACTGCGGATGGACACGATTCCTCTCGACTACGCCACCCTGCGGCTGATCTGGTGGCTGCTGCTGGGCATCCTGCTGATCGGCTTCGCGGTGATGGACGGCTTCGACCTGGGGGTGGCCACGCTGCTGCCCGCGGTGGCCCGTACCGACGAGGAGCGGCGCATCGTGCTGAACGTCATCGGGCCGGTGTGGGAAGGCAACCAGGTCTGGCTGATCCTGGGCGGCGGCGCGATCTTCGCGGCGTTCCCGCCACTGTATGCGGTCAGCTTCTCGGGCTTCTACATCGCGATGTTCCTGATCCTCGTGGCGCTGATCCTGCGGCCGGTCGGTTTCAAGTTCCGCAGCAAGGTGCCCGATCCGCGCTGGCGGGCGGTATGGGACTGGGCGCTGTTCGCCAGCGGCCTGGTGCCTTCACTGGTGTTCGGCGTGGCCATGGGCAACGTGCTGCTGGGCGTGCCCTTCCACTTCGACGACACCCTGCGGGTGTACTACGAAGGCGGCCTGTTCGGCCTGCTGACGCCGTTCGCGCTGCTGTGCGGGCTGGTGAGCGTGGCGATGCTGGTGATGCACGGCGCGGGCATGCTGGCGATGAAGACGTCCGGTGCCTGGCCGCGCGCGCGCGGCGCTACGGCAGCATCGCCGCCATTGCGACGGCGGTGCTGTTCGTGATCGGCGGCATCTGGGTCGCTCGCAGCGACGGATACGCGCTGCAGGTCGCGATGGATACCGCCGGTCCGTCGAATCCGCTCGCCAAGATCGCCGTGGCGAAGCCTGGTGCGTGGATGGACAACTACGCGCGCTGGCCGGTGACCTGGCTGCTGCCGGCGATCGGAGTGGCGGGTGCGCTGCTGAGCGCCGTGCTGTTGCGCGCCGGTCGGGCGGGGTTGGCGTTCCTGGCGTCGTCGGCCAGCATCATCGGCATCATCCTGACCGAGGGCGTGGCGACGTTCCCGTTCCTACTGCCGTCGTCCACGCAGGCCGGCTCCAGCCTGACCCTGTGGGACGCCTCGTCCAGCCACATGACGTTGTTCATCATGCTGCTGGCCACGGCGTTCTTCCTGCCCATCGTCCTGCTGTACACCGCTTGGGTTTTCCGCGTGCTGCGCGGTAAGGTCGACGGCGACGGCATGGGACGCAACCCCAACGCCTACTGAGGAGAGTCGCATGTGGTACTTCAGCTGGATCCTGGGCGCCGGCCTGGCCGCGAGCTTCGCCATCCTCAATGGCATGTGGTACGAGATGCGGGAGAACGATCGCGAGGACGCCCGGACTCATCCGCCCGTGTAAGCACTGTTCGATGACGTAGCGTGACGCGCAGGACGGTGGGGGCGCCTCATGCCTCTTCCTGGATCGGATCCAGTCCGCCTGCCGCGTCGCCTTCCTGGCGATCCCAGTACGCCTTCACTTCTAGGATCTTCGGCAGGCAGGCCACGAAAGCGTCCGTCATCGCGGGATCGAAATGCGTTCCCCGGCTTTCGATGATCTTGGCGACCACCACGTCCACCGGCCAGGCCTCCTTGTACGGACGACGGCTGGCGAGGGCATCGAACACGTCGGCGATCGCCACGATGCGGGCCGACTCGGGAATGCGGTCCCCCGCAAGTCCGTGCGGATAGCCGGTCCCATCCCAACGCTCGTGATGGTTCAAAGCGACTTCCGCCGCCAGCTCGAACAGCGGCGCCTTGCTGCGGCTGAGGATCTCGTAGCCGATCAGCGTATGACGCTGCATGACGTCCCATTCGCGTGGGTTTAGCTTTCCGGGCTTCTTCAGGATCGCATCCGGAATGCCGATCTTGCCGGTGTCGTGCATGGGGGCGGCCTGTTCCAGCAGGCGGGCCCGGTCGGCCTTCCATCCGAGTGCTTCTGCAAGTACGCGCGCATAGGCGGCCATGCGCCAGATGTGGGCGCCCGTATCGGAGTCGTTGTAGTGTCCGGCCACGCTCAGCATCTGGATGGCGTCCTCGTAGCTCTTGCTCAGCGCGGAGGTCCGCACCAGCGAAAGATGCGTGTTGACGCGCGCGCGCAGGATGAACGGCGAGACCGGTTTGGTGATGTAGTCCACTCCGCCGCATGCGAAGCCGGTCCGCTCGTCCACCTCCCGGTCCAGCGCAGTGACGAAGATGATGGGGATGTGCTCGGTCGCCGCACGCGCCTTCAGTGCCCATGCGACTTCGTAGCCGTCCATCCCGGGCATCTCCACGTCCAGCAACACCAGGCTGGGGGCGTGCTTTTCGGCTGCGCGCAGCGCCTGGTCTCCGTCGCGGGCGAACACCAGCCGGTAGTCCTCGCCTAGGATCTGGCGGAACAGCGCCAGGTTGTTGGGTTCGTCGTCCACGCAGAGGATCGGTCCGGTCGGCATGCCTTCAGTCCTCGCCTGGCATCGGGGGTGTACGGGTGGCGTCCGCGATGGGGCGCTCCAGCAGCACCCTCACTTCTGCTTCGGCAGCGCGGTAGTCGAACTCCTCGACATGCATGACCAGGCGGCGGCGGGCTTCTTCCGGAATCGTGGCGGGAACCCCTTCCAATGCCCGTTCGATGGTGTCGGCGTCGTCACTGTCCAGCGCCGCCAGCAGCGCCTCAAGCGCGATGACGGGATCGATGGCGGCGGTGGCGACCGCAGCCACGTCGGGCATCTGGCCCGATTCCACGTATTGAGCGACGTCATCCAGCGTCTCTTGGAGGGTCAGGCGCAGGTTGGGAAGCAGATCGCCAACCTCGGCGCCTTCTCGCAGCTGCTCCTCGATGTCGCTGCTGATGGCGACCAGGCTGGGCATCGCCAGTGAAGCGGCGGCGCCCCGCATCCGGTGCATGTCGGCGCAAGCCAGCATCGTGTCATGCCGTGACAGGGCAGCTTCCAGCGTCTCCACCAGGTTGCCGTAGCGACGCGCGAACTGGATGAGGTAGCGCTTGTAGGGGCCCGCGTCGCGCCAGTACACCAGGCCTCGTTGCACATCGAGCAGTTGTGGATCGATGTTCTCGGGGACATCGACGGGCCTCACGGGGGCTGCCGGAGGGTCCGCGAGGCCAAGCTTGGCGGGTTCTCGGGATGACGGCGCGGGCGCGCAGTGCGCAATCGCAGCGATCAGATCCGGGACTTCGAAGGGTTTGGCGACGAAGGCATTCATGCCGACGGCCAGCGCTGCATCCTGCTGCGGCTTGAAGGCTCCGGCCGTGAGCGCGATCACCGGCAGGTCCGCCAGCAGCGGCAGCGCCCGTATGCGCCGTGTGGCCTCGTACCCATCCATGACCGGCATCTGCACATCCATCAGCACCGCATCGAAGCGATCCCGAGCTTTGCGCAGCAGATCCAGTGCCTCGCGACCGTCGCAGGCCTGGGTCACGCGGGCGCCTTCGCCTTCCAGGATGCGTTGAGCGACCTCGCGGTTGATCTCGCTGTCGTCCACCACCAGAAGGCGGTAGCCCGTGAGCCGTTGACCGGACGCTGGCGGGGCACGGTGACCGCGCAGGCCGGGATCACGCCGCGCCAGCACCTCGTTGATGGCGTTGTAGAGCATCGATGCCGTCACCGGCTTGGTGAGCACCGCGTCGACCGTGTCCCGATGTGGTTCATGGTCGACCAACCTGCGCTCGAACGCCGTCACCATGATGATGATGGGCTGCTGCGAGGTCTGCAGGCGGCCGCGGATGTCGGCGGCGGCACTCAGGCCGTCTCCGCCGGGCATCTGCCAGTCCATCAGCACCACGTCGCAGGGCGCGGCGTCGGGCGACGTGACGCGCGCGATCGCCTGCGTGCCGGATTCCGCCTCCTCGGCCGTCCAGCCGAATCCCTGGATGACCCTGCTCAGGTGTTCGCGTGCCATGTCGTGATCGTCCACCACCAGGACGTGCCACGGACCGCGATACGGCATGGCATCCCCGGGCGCATCCGCCAGCGGAAACGCCAGGTCGAAATGGAAGCGACTTCCCTCGCCGGGCGTGCTGTCCACGTGCAGGGTGCCGCCCATCAGGGCGACCAGCCGCTTGCAGATGCTCAGTCCGAGGCCGGTACCCCCGAAGCGGCGCGTGGTCGACGAATCGACCTGCGAGAAGGGGGAGAAGATCATCGCCTGCTTCTCGGGTGGAATCCCGATGCCCGTGTCGCTCACCACGAATCGCAGGCGCACGGTCCCCGGTTCGCTGTCGGGAAGCCGGCACACGCTCAGCGACACCTCGCCGTATTCGGTGAACTTGATGGCGTTGCTGACCAGGTTGATCAGCACCTGGCCCAGGCGCAGCGCGTCGCCGCGCAGATGGCGTGCGCCCTCCGGTACGGGCGATACCAGCATCTCCACGGTCTGCGCATCGACGGCCGAGCCCATCAGCGTGGCCACGTTGTCCAGCACTTCCGCCAGGTCGAACGGCGCTTCCTCGACTTCGATGCGACCGGCCTCGATCTTCGAGAAGTCCAGCACGTCGTTGATGATGCTGAGCAACGAACGTGCGGCAAGGTTGATCTTCCGGATCATGTCCTCGGCCACGGCCGGAAGATCCACCCGGTCCAGCAGGTACAGCATGCCGAGAATGGCGTTCATCGGCGTGCGGATTTCATGGCTCATGTTGGCCAGGAAGTCGCTCTTGGAGCGGTTGGCCTGTTCGGCGGCGCTGATCGCCTCGTGCAACTCCGAGTCGCGTTGTTTCTGCTCGGTCAGATCCGACGCCATCACCAGGAAGCCGGACGCCTGGCCCCGTTCGTCGCGCAGGGCGCTGACATTCAGTGCCACCGGCAGGCGCGTGCCTTCGCGGCGCACGTAGGTCCACTCCGCGATGTCGCTGCCGGCGGCCGTGGTCAGGCTGGCAATCTGGGCGAAGGTCGCGCCGACATGGCTTTCGTGGCGCGCGGACAGGGCGAGCGAGCGCGACCACAGCTCCGCATCGTCGTGCAGGACATCGATGCTGGTGTCGCCGGCGGTCACCTCGTCGGCGGAGTAGCCGAGCATGCGTTCGGCCGCGGGATTGAACAGGGTGATGCGACCCTGCGGATCGGTGGCGACGATGGCATAGCCGGCATGTTCCAGGATCGCGCCGAGCCGGGAGGAGTAGGTCCGGATCTGCTCGGTGCGTTCGAGTACCTGCTGCTCGAGCGTCGCATTGAGGCGCATGATGCCTTCCTCATTGCGCTTGCGCTCCGTGATGTCGATGATGAACGCGAGCGCGAAACGTCCCTCGGCCGTGTGGATCGGATTCAGGCCGATCTCGATCGGCACGCGCGTGCCGTCGCGCCGCAGCCCGTAGAGATCCCGACCCGCTCCCATAGGACGCGCCTGGGGTTCGCCGAAGTAATGTGCGATGTAGCCTGCGTGGTGGCCGCGCACGTCCTCGGGCAGCAGGCGCTCCATGGGCTTGCCCAGCAGCTCCGCACGGGCATAGCCGAACAGCTCCTCGGCCTTGGCGTTGGCCAGTTGGATGCGACCTGCCTGGTCCACCATCAGGATCGCGCTGGGCGAGGCCTCCACCACGCGCCGGAACTGCTCTTCCGCGCGCACGTGGCGTGAAATGTCGCGCAGGAAGAGCGACGCGCCCTGCGCGTTGCCGGCCGCGTCCCTGAGAACGGACAGGCTCGCCAGCACATCGATCATGGCGCCGTCCCTGCGACGCAGTCGAAGCGCGGCGCCTTCCAGGGCCGAGGAGAAGTCGTCGAACGCCGGCTTCCCGGCCTCATCGATCATGACGTCCGGCATCGAACGCCCGAGCGCCTCGGCTGCGGCCTATCCCAGCGTCTGCCCGGCCGCGTCGTTCCACAGGGTGATCCGGCCCGCGGCGTCGCAAGCGATGATCGCTTCGGTGGAGCCGGACACCAGCCCGGCCCACTGGGCGTGCTCGAGGGCGGCTGCCCGCCGCCGCTCGCGAGCCGTGGCGACCAGGTACCACACCGTCACGCTCAATAAGCCCAGTCCTGCGGTCGCCGCGGCGACCAGCCAGGGGGAGGGCAGACCGAGTCCGTTCACGAAGGCGGGTCTTGCCGCGAAATGCACGATCCAGTCCCGCCCATGGATGCGGAGGCGGCGCTCCGCACGCAGGGGTGCCGACTGCACCGATGTGAAATCGCCGCTGGCGTAGAAGGGGCCGCGGCGAGCGTTCTCGCCGGCATCCGAGAGCGCCAGTGCATAAGCGCTCTCCGCCTGCTCGATCCGCTGGAGGACCGCGTCGATGCTCAGCGGCGCGAAGGCCCACCCTTGCGTGGCCGCCCAGCGCGCATCCGCGGTGTCCAGCGGACGTCCGGCGGCATAGACGGGTAGCAGCAGCAGGAAGCCATGCCGGGTGCGTCCGGCTTCCTGTACCAGCGTGATCGGGCGCGACAGCGTCGCCTGCCCGCTGCGTGCGGCGGTGAGCGCGGCGTCGCGTCGCGCCGGATCGGAGGCGATATCCAGGCCGATGGCTTCTTCGTTGCCCGCCGTCGGCTCCAGATAGCGGATGACGAAGCGCTCGCCGGCGTTCGGCGCCAGCCCGCGCACGGTGAAGTCGGTGACGCCGTCTTCCCGTGCCTGCCGCACGAACTGCGCCTCCTCCTGCGCCGGCACGCGCTGGATATAGCCGTAACCGCGGATGCCTGGAAACTCCTGCGCATAGTCGCGCGATGCGCTGTACGCACGGAAGCGCTCCAGATCCAGTTGCGGACCGGCCGCGATGATCGCGCCACGCGCGCCGCGCAGGCCATGTTCGAATGCGGCCAGCTGCCCCCGCAGGGCGGACGTCGCAGCGTCCGCGATCTGCCCGAACCGGAACGCCTGGCGACGCTCGTTGGCACGGTGCTGCAATACGCCCGCCACGATCGCCAGCGCCAGGACCGCCAGGCAGAGGCCAAGCGCCGTCCAACGGCGGGCATGCGGCCGTCGCGGATCAGACCCCTGCGTTCCCTGCTCCCCCATGCACTCCTCCGCATGTCTCCCAGACATGGGCCCTCCGACAGCAGGGCCGCGGCAAGCACGACGGCCCTACTCTAGGCTAGTGTGAGGTGACGCTCAAGGCGTTCGCTGGCACGCCTTCCCCGGGATGAGCGGGACGTAGCGGCCGGCTCCAGGCTCAGGCGACCACAGCTTCGGCCCGGGTCGTCCGGGAGCGCGCGCCGCGATCGTCTGCGGGCATGCCGTCGTCGGTCTTGAACGTGGCGACGCTGAGTCCCAGGTCGCGCGCCTGCTGTTCCATCGCGCGTGCGGCAGCCGAGGCTTCCTCCACCAGCGCGGCATTCTGCTGCGTGGTTTCGTCGATCTGGATGATCGAGCCGTTCACCTGATCGATGCCGGCCGCCTGCTCCTGCGAGGCCGCGGCGATCTCCGCCATGATGCCGCTGACACGCTGGACTGCGGCGACCACATTGACCATCGAATCGCCGGCCTCGCCCACCAATGCGGAGCCGTCCCTGATGCTGTCCACCGACGCTTCGATCAACTGCTTGATCTCCTTCGCGGCCGTGGCCGAGCGCTGCGCGAGGGTCCGCACTTCGCTCGCGACCACGGCGAAGCCGCGGCCCTGGTCGCCCGCCCGCGCGGCCTCGACGGCGGCGTTGAGCGCCAGGATGTTGGTCTGGAAGGCGATGCCGTCGATGACGGAGATGATCTCGGAGATTCGACGTGAGGACTGCTCGATCTGGGCCATCGTCTCCACCGCGCGGCCGACGATCCTGCCGCCATCGGCGGCAACGCCCGAGGCGGACAGCGCGTGTGCGTTCGCCTGGCGGGCCGAATCGGCGTTCTGGCGCACGGTGGAGGTCAGTTCCTCCATCGAGGCAGCCGTTTCTTCGAGGTTCGCCGCCTGCATCTCGGTGCGGCGGGCCAGGTCCGTGTTGCCTGCGGCGATCTCGCTTGCCGCCGTGTTGATGGACTGGGTGGCATCCTGGATACCGGAAACGATGCGCTTGAGCTGCCCCACGGTGGCGTTTGCGTCGTCGCGCATCGTCGCGAAGACGCCGTGGAATTCGCCCCGCATCGTGTGCGTCAGGTCGCCTCCGGCGACCGCCTTCAGCAGCGCGGACAGTGCGGCGAGATTGCCCTCGGTGGTGTCCATCAGCCGGTTGAGGCTGGCTACCATGTCATGGAAATCGTGTTGGTAGGCATGGGCCTCGCCCCGTTGCGAGAAATCGCCTGCCGCGGCGGCCGCCGCCAGGCGCTTGATGTCCGCGTTGATCGCCTGCAGGTTGCGCTTGGCCTGGTCCATGGCGGCGGTGAGCACGGCCTTCTCCCCGGGCAGGACGTCCATGTCGACCGAAAGGTCGCCGATCGCATAGCGCTGGATCACCTCCACCAGCCGCATCTTGACCCGGATGTGCGAAGCCACCAGTTCGTTGGTGCCGCGCACCATCTCACCGAAGCCGCCGGGGAACGCGCTGTCATCGCAACGGAAACTGATGGTGCCTTCCTCATGCTTCGCCGCCATCTCGCGTTGCGACTCGACTACGTGACGGATGGTCGACTGCATGTCGCGCATGCTCATCAGAAGCTGGCCGACCTCGTCGCGATAGCGCGATGGGATGGGGGTATCGAGATCGCCCTGCGAGATCCGTCCAGCCACCTTCGCCGCGTGACGGATGCCGCGGGTGATCGCGCGGACGGTGTACCAGGACGCTCCCAGGACGAGCGCCATGAGCAGCGCCACCATCGCCGCTCCGATAACCATCTTCGTGCGCGCGGTGCGCAGATGCGCGGCCGACTGGGATTCCAGTTCGGCGAGCGCTGCGGCTTCGCCGGCGTCGAGCCTTGCCGCTAGTGCAGACAGTGCGGCCGGGTCCGCGTGCGTATCGTCCGCGGTGTAAGCGTCCTTCACCGCGGCGTGGGCGGTGCGGAGGGCGGGTCCTGTGCTCCCGGCCAACGAAAGGGCCTTGTCCATCTCCCGGACATAGCCGCCCAGTTCCCGATGGAATATGTCGCGCAGCGCTTCCCGATGCGCGTCCTCGGTGTCGGGGCCCCGGCGGTGGATGTCAGCTCGCAGCGTGGCCAACGCGCTGCCGGCCCTCGGCAGAGCCTGGCTGGTGCCCAGCATCAGGTGGTAGCTCTCCGCGTGCGGCGTGTAGACCAGCAGGCTCTCATCACCCAGCGTCTCGACGGCCTGCAGGGCCTGTTCGACATGGTCACCGATCGACGGGTCATCGTGCGCAAGATCGCGCAAGACGCGCCAATCCTGGGCCAGTTTCCCGATGCGGGCAGCGCTGCCGCTCAGATGTGGCTGGGCAGCCGCGGACATGGCCGCTTTTTCGTAGAGGTCGGTGATGTCGGCTTGGGCTTCGGTCGAAGCCGGGTCGCCAGCACCACGACGCAGATTGAGGGCGCTGACCACGTCCAGCATGTTCTCCAGCGCTGGCATGCTCGCCAGCTCCGTGCGATTCACTTCCAGTTTTTCTCGCAGCTGCGCCAGGTAGGCCAACGACGGCACCAGGATGCCGACGGTGGAAAGGCAGCAGATCAGGGTCAGCTTGAAGGCTGTCGTGCGGTTGTTCCAGGCATTAAGGAAAGTATTCATTCTCATGTCCGTGTTCGGTCGTCTGGTCTTCTTCGCAGGCATTAGCGGCGCTCGTGAGGGAACCTGAGACGGGCAGCCTTAGACCTTCGCAGGGGGTAGCGCGCGAGCCGGGGACGAAGACGGACGCCTGATGGCTGCGGCGTCACGCGTAATTCATTGAAAATGAAGAAGAAACGAAAGGCTTTCGCAGGATCGGACCGTCGTGAACGGTCCGAGTAATCGTGATTACCATCGCAGTGTCCAGCCCCGCTGCAGGGTTCAACCGCCTCTGGCTGCGCCGCTATTCCAGTGGGTATGGGAAGAAGGCATGGGAGGGGGCAGGTGTTGAAGACGATCCAGACGCAGTCGCTGAAAGCCGGCATGTATGTGGTGAAGCTGCACGGGCCCTGGTTGCAGCATCCCTTCTGGCGTACCCGCTTCGTGGTCGACCAGGACGATGTGGACACCTTGCTTGCCAGGCCGGTCGACCGGGTGGACATCGATACAGATCGCGGTGGCGATGTCGACGCGGCGGGCAATGAAGACGCCAATGGGCCGATGCCGTGCGCGGACGATGCGGCGTTCGTGCTCGCCGCTGGCCTACCGCCGAAGAGTGGCGGGGCGCAGGCACATGCCGGGATGGGCGACGAACTGGCGCGTGCGCGCCTGATCTGCGACGACGGGCGCGCCCTGGTGGAGGCGATGTTCGGCGAGCTGAGGATGGGGCGCACGATCGTGTTGGACGGCGCGCGCGACCTTGCCGCGCGCATCGACGCGTCGGTGTCGCGCAATCCGCTCGCCCTGGTCAGCCTGGCGCGGTTGAAGACGGCCGACGACTACACCTATCTGCACAGCGTCGCGGTGGCCGGGCTGATGTCGGCGGTCGCGCGCGACCTGGCCCTGCCAGAGCAACAACGCGAACGTGCGGCCATCGCGGGGCTGCTCCATGACATGGGCAAGGCCCATGTCCCGCCCTCTATCCTCAACAAGCCGGGCAAGTTGCTGGACGAGGAGATGGCCCTCATGCGCGACCATCCCGCCGCGGGCGAGCGGCTGCTGCGGGATGCGGGGCTGGAGGATGCCGACGTGCTGCACGTGGTGCGTCATCATCACGAGCGCATGGATGGCAACGGCTATCCCGACCGGCTTGCGGCCGAAGACCTGCCCGTGCTCACGCGCATCAGCGCGGTGTGCGATGTCTATGACGCCATCACTTCCAACCGGCCCTACAAGGCCGGATGGGACCCCGCCGAGTCGCTGCGACGGATGGCGTCGTGGCAGGGGCACTTCGATCCCCTGGCGTTGAAGAGCCTGGTCCGTGTGTTGGGCATCTATCCGGTCGGATCGCTCGTGCGGCTGGCTTCCGACCTCCTGGCGGTCGTCGTTGCGCCCGGAGACCACCCCTTGGCCCCTCCCCGTGTCCGGATCTTCTTTTCCGCGCGGTCGCGGTCCCATGTATTCAGGCGCGACGTGGACCTGGGTGCGTCGAGCGACCGCATCGTCGGCATCGAGTCGGCCCAGGCGTGGGGATTCCGGGATCTCGAGAAACTCTGGATACCCTGACCGCCTGTGCATGCCCATGCAAGTCCGATGCAATCGCCGGTCGCCGCAAGGAGAGGCCGACGGGTGCCGGCATGATTCGCGCCGTCAGGACGAAAAAAAGCCCCGGCTCGCGCCGGGGCTTCCTGTCGCCGGAACGGGGAGCGTCAGAACTCCTGTGAGAACCGCACGCCGATGGTGCGCGGCTGGGTCACCACCGTGTAGACCTGCCCGTTCGGATACTCCGGCACCACGGCCGCGGCGCCGCAGACGGACTCCGCACACTGGGTGAACCGGTTCAGCTCGCCGCGTTCGTCGAACAGGTTGTTGACGTACACGTCCACTTTCCAGTCGTTGCGGCGGTAACCGGCCGACACGTCCACCGTGGTGTAGGCATCCAGGTCGCCGAGGATCTCGCGTTCGGCCAGGCGCAGGTCGGACTTGCGGTCGCCCACGTGCACCACCGCCCCCTGCAGGAACGCCTCGCCGCCTGCCACGTCGAAGGTGTAACGCGCGGTCAGGTTGCCCTTCATCTTCGGCGTGACCGGCAGCTGCGTGCCCGTCGGGGCCTCGGGATCCGCGCATTCGGTGACCGGATTGCCGTCGTCGTCGGTGAAGCCGCAGTAGTTCTCGGTCAGTTCCGCGTCGTAGAACGCGGCGCCGGCCGTCAGCTGCAGGTTGTAGGTGGCCGCGAACGCCAGCGAGAATTCGGCACCGTTGATGCGCGCCTGGTTGGCGTTCTTGATCTCGGTCAGGCCGTTGGCGCCGAGGATGGAGAACTGGAAGTCCTCCCAGTCCTGGCGGAACACCGAGCCGTTGAACGACAGACGGTTGTCCAGCCAGGTGGTTTTCCAGCCGAACTCGTAGTTGGTCAGGTAGTCCGACAGGTACGGCGGCAGCGTGCCGCGGCGGTTGATGCCGCCGGGACGGAAGCCTTCCGACCAGGTGCCGTAGATCATCTTGCTGGGATCGATGCGCCAGGTCAGGTTGAAGCGGCCGATGTGGCCGTTCTCCTTCACCCGCTTGTCGAAGAAGCTGCAGGGCGCGCCGTTGAAGGTGGGCGCGCCGTCCGGGCAGGCCGCCTCGCCATAGCTCGACACCCAGCCCCAGTCGGCGAAACCGAAGAAGCCCTTCAGGCTGTTGTCGACCTCGAACCAGCGCGCACCGGCGGTGGCGGTCAGGTCTTCGGTGATGTCGAAGCTGAGCTCGCCGAACACCGCCTTGTCCTTGTCCTGGCGCAGCTGCTTGGTCAGCCAGATCGTGTCCGGCCAGCCCGTGACCGACTGCACCGGCGACAGGCCGTCGATCTTGTAGCGCTGCTGGATGTCGTGTTCCTGGTCCTGCATGAACACACCGGCGACGAAGCGGAAGCGGTTCTCGGTCGGCGAGGCGATGCGCAGTTCGTGGCTGGTCTTCTTGTAGCCGTCCACGCCCTGGATGTACTGCGAGGGATTGACCAGCGAGCCCGGCGCGCACGTGAAGGTGTCCGGATCGAAGTCGGAGCAGGTGTAGGCACCGTACGCCGCCAAGGTGTCGTACCAGAAGGCGTAGTCGTTGTAGTCCTGTTCCACGTCGACGTCGCGGTCCAGCCGGGCGAAGGCGTAGGTCAGGTCGAAGTTGCCGATCCTGCCTTCCACCGTCAGCGCGGCCTGCCACCAGCGGTCGTCCGAGGTCTCCGGATAGAAGTGGGTCAGTGCCAGTTCGCCCACCTGCGGGTCCACGGCAAAACCGCCTTCGGACTTCTGCTGCTGGCCCATGATCGTGGGGGTGATCGACCAGTTGTCGTCCAGGTCCACCTTCAGCGCCAGGCGCGCGCCGGTGGTGTCGACCTCGTTGTAGTCCTTCCTGGCGCGGCCAGCGTTGTCGATGGTGCCGTTGCCGCCGGAGTCGGCATCCCACGACGGGAACGTGCGCGTGCCGTATACGTTGTCGATGTAGCCAGCGTCGTGCTTGTTCCAGGCGACCAGGCGGATCGCCGCGCGGTCGCTCATGGGCAGGTTGAGGAAGCCTTCGGCGACGTGGCCGATGCCGCCGTGGCTGACGCTGTTGAGCTCCAGCCCGTAGCCGGCGGCGAAGCCGGTGGGGTCGGGCTTGTTGGTGATGATGCGCAGCGTGCCGGCCTGCGAACTGGCGCCGTACAGCGTGCCCTGCGGGCCGGCCAGCGACTCGACGCGGTCGATGTCGTAGATGTGGATGTCCAGCGGGCCCTGGATGGTGGTGACCGGCTGTTCGTCCAGGTACACGCCCACGCTGGGCAGCGAACCGGAGTGGTTGCCGTCGCCGCCGCTGGCCACGCCGCGCATGTAGATCTGCGCGAAGCCCGGGCCTGCCGACTGGTACGACACGCTGGGCAGGTATTTCACGTAGTCGTCGAAGTCGGTGACGTTGAGGTTCTTCAACTGTTCCGTGCCCAGCACCTGGATGCTGATCGGCACTTCCTGCAGGTTCTCCACGCGCTTCTGCGCGGTCACCGTGACGGTGTCCAGCGTGGCCGCGCTGCGTTCGCCCTCGGCGGGCGGCGTGGCGGGTGCGTCCTGGGCCAGGGCGGTGGCGCCGAACGCCAGGTAGATCGCGGCGGTCAACGGGAACCTCGCCAGGGTCGACGGATCGCGCCGCCCCGGCTTTCTTCTGCTACGGGTACTCATCCAGCTCACCTCTCTCCAGTGATGACGGTCAATCGGGGATGGAACTGCCTGCCATGAAGTCCGGAACCGCCGGATAGGCGCCCAACACGGGGCCCAGCGCGACCTTCAGCGGTTCCAGCCACGGTTCGTAATGCCGCCAGTGATCCACGCCTTCGCGGTAGATCGGCTGGCGGACCTGCTCGGAACTGGCGGTGCGCACCGGCCGCGCGTTCTCGAAGAAGCGCAGGCAGCCGTCCTCGAACGGCAGCCCGCAGTAGGCCAGCAGGCGGCGCACTTCGGCTTCGGTGTCCTCGACCAGCTGTTCGTAGAGGACCCGGTGCACGCGCCCGGGCAACACGTCGTCGTAGTGCGCCATCAGCGCCACGTAGTCGTGGTAGTAGCGGCCGATGTCCTCCAGCCCGTAACTGAAGCCCTGGCCACGCGCGAAGTGCTGCTTGAAGCCGGAGAAGCAGCAGGCCAGCGGGTGGCGCCGCGCATCGATGATCTTCGCGTTCGGCAGCATCAGGTGGATCAGGCCGGTGTGGGCGAAGTTGTTCGGCATCTTGTCGATGAAGAACGGGCGGCCGGACTTGCGGTGGATGCGGGTCGTCTCGAGGTAGCGCTCGCCGAGCGCGCGCAGGGCGTCGCCGTCGAGCGTCGCCAGCAGGTCGTGGTAGGTGTCGGCGCCGCGTGCCCGCGCCTGTTCCCGTAGTTCGCGGGTGATGGAGGTGATGTCGGGGAGCTCCATCGTGCCTTCCACGGCGGAGTGGCTGGACAGGATCTGTTCCAGCAGCGTGGAGCCGGCACGGGGCATGCCGACGATGAAGATGGGATCCGGTGCATCGCAGCCCAGGCCCGCGCGCTGCGCGAAGAACGCCGCGGTGTGCGCGCCGCGCAGGCGCTGCACGCGTGCGCGGGTGTCGTCGGTGCGGTAGCCCAGCTGCGCGCTGCGCAGGGCATTGCCGTCGCGGTAGTGCGCGAACGACGCCGCGTAGTCGCCGGCATCCTCCAAAGCCTTGCCCAGGGCGAAGTCCAGGTGCAGGCGGTCCTCGTCCGGAAGATCGGTGCGCGCGCGCTGCGCACGCATCACCGCCATGTCGTCGTCGCTGAAGCGGAAGGGCTTCAGGTTGGCCAGGCTCCACCACACTTCGCCGAAGCCGGGCTGCAGCGAAAGCGCGCGGCGGTAGGCGTCGATCGCGCGCGCGGTGGGGCCGGCCGTCTTCAAGGCATGGCCATAGCTCATCCAGATCTTCGCCTGCTGGGGGTACGACGCCAGCACACGCTCATACAGCGCCAGCGCGGGTTCGTAGTCGCCGATGCGGCACAGCACCACGGCCTTGAGGTTCAGGTGCGCCGGATTGTCCGGCTCGTGCGCCAGCAGGCGGTCGATCTGCCGCAGGGCGTCCTCGGGCCGGTTGGCGCGGTGCAGTACCAGCGCGTAGTTCTGTCGGGCAGGCAGGAAGTCCGGCGCCAGTTCCACGCAGCGGGCGAGCAGGGACTCGGCGTCCTCGCCGCGACCCACGCGCGCGGCGACCTCGGCCAGCATGCGGATGGCGGCCACATCGGTGGGCAGGCGCTTCAGGTGCGCGCGCAGCAGGGCTTCCGCCTCGGGAATGCGGTTGTCGGCCAGGGCGGCGGCGGCCTGCATCAGGCCGGGATCGCGCGTGGCATGGCGGGTGTGTTCCAGGTAGGCCTGCGCCGCGCCGTCGCCGTCCCCCATCGCCGAAAGGTGGTCGCCGAGTTCGCGCCACGCCTGCGGCAGGTCGGGCTTCAGCGCCAGCGCGCGGCGCAGGGCGGGCACCGCATCGCCGCCGCGTCCGGCGCGGCCCAGCGTCAGGCCGTGCTCCAGATGGGCCAGCGGCCACTGCGGATGTTCGCGGACCAGCGGTTCCAGCACATCGAGTGCGTGCGGCCTTTGCCCGCGCACGCGGTGCGAGGCGGCCAGCACCAGCAGGGCCATCGGATGCCGGCCGACCACGCGGATGATCTCGCCGGCCTGTTGCGCGGCCATCGCCGGGTCGGTGGACAGCAACGGGCGCGCATGGTCGAGCGCCGTCTGCAGCGTGCCGGTGGGCGCGGCGGCCGCGGTCATGCACCGTCCCCGTGCATGGGGTCGGTCGTGCGTCCGCAGTCGTCCAGCGGTCGTTCCAATCGGTCGTTCCGGCAGTGGTGGTGTGCCCTCGCTTTCAATCTATAGGCGAACCGGGGGCGCTGGATAGAGCAGGAATAGACCGAAATGCACGAAATTTCGATCCGCAAAAAGTAATCCAACTTTCGTCATGGCCTGCCGCACCTTCCGGGTGCAGGGCGATGCGGATACGCCACGTTCCGGTGCGGGGGCTGTGCGCGCCTGCGTCCTGCGCTTAGGCTTGGCGGACCGGCCTGCGCTCGACCGGCCGACGCCTCCCAGGAATCCCATGTCCCGTCCCGCCGATCACTTGCCCCTCGAACGCGCCCGGGCGCTGCCGGCCCGCTACTACGCCGGCGAGGCGACGCTGGCGCTGGAACAGGGAGCCGTGTTCCGGCGCAGCTGGCAGCTGGTCGCGCATGCGGATCAACTGGCCGAGCCGGGCGATCACATCGTCGAGCACGTGGCCGGCGTGCCGGTGCTGGTGGTGCGCGGGCAGGATGGTGTGCTGCGCGCCTTTCCGAACGTGTGCCGCCATCGTGCCGGCCCGCTGGCGCTGTGCAACGGCAAGGGCGCACGCGCGCTGCACTGCAAGTACCACGGCTGGACCTACACGCTGGAAGGCCAGCTGCGCAGCGCGCCGGAGATGCAGGGGGCCGCGGATTTCGACGTCAACGATATCCGCCTGCCTCCGCTGCGCGTACACGCCTGGCAGGGGCTGGTGTTCGTCGCCGTGGACGAAGACGTGCCGCCGTTCGATGCGGTCTACGGCGGCATCGCCGAGCGCATCGCCCCCATCGACCTGGCCACGATGCGCTTCCATCGCCGCGACAGTTACGACATCGGGTGCAACTGGAAAGTCTACGTGGACAATTTCCTCGAGGGCTACCATCTGCCGCACGTGCATCCCGGGCTGTCGAAGGTGCTCGACTACCGCGCGTACGACACCGAGCTTTTCCCCTGGCACTCGTTGCAGCACTCGCCGCTGCGCAACAGCGGCGACATCTACGGCGATGGCGATGCGTTCTATTACTTCGTCTATCCCAACGTGATGCTCAACATCATGCCGGGGCGATTGCAGACCAACCGGATCCTGCCGCTGGGGCCGGACCGCTGCCGGGTGGAGTTCGACTACTACTACGCGCAGGACGACGCGGCCCTGGCCCGCATCGCCAACGATCAGGCCTTCAGCGACGAGGTGCAGGACGAGGACATCCGCATCTGCGAATCCGTGCAGCAGGGCCTGGCCTCAGGCTTGTACGACGCCGGTCGCTTGTGTCCCAAGCGCGAAAGCGGCGTCTGGCATTTCCATAACCTGTTGAGGGCGGCCTATGGCGATGCGTGACCGGTTGCTGCCTGCGCTGCTGCTGGCCGCCGTCGCACTGCCGGCCGGGGCACAGGATCTGCTGATCCGGGCAGGCCACGTCCTCGATGTGGACACGGGGCGGATGCTCGCCGGGCGCGACATCCTGGTGCGTGACGGACGGGTCGCTTCGATCGCCGCGTCCGCAGAAGCCGTCGATCCCGGGCTGCGGGTGCTGGACTGGTCCGCGCTGACCGTCGTGCCCGGCCTGATGGACATGCACACGCACCTGGCCGACGAAGGGCCCTATGGCGATCCTGCGACACCGCTGAGGAGCAACGCCGCGCGCGATGCCTTCATCGGTGCGCGCAACGCACGGGCGACCCTGCAGGCCGGCTTCACCACCGTGCGCGATGTCGGGGTCTATCGCGGTTTCGCCGACGTGCAGTTGCGCGATGCGATCAACGCCGGCCTCGTGCCCGGGCCGCGCATGTTCGTTGCCGGCACCTACGTCACGGTCACCGGAGGCGGCGGCGAGATCACCGGATTGCCCGCGGGGACGGAGGTGCCGGCGATCTTCCGCCGTGGCGTCGCCGACAACGAAGCGGAGGTGCGTCGGCGGGTGAACGAGATCCTCGACGCGGGCGCCGACTTCATCAAGTTGATCGCCACCGGCGCCGTGCTCGCCGACGGCACCGAGCCCGGGCAATCCGAGTACACCGAGGCCGAGATCCGCGCAGCGGTGGAAGAGGCCGGGCGTCGCGGCCGTTTCGTCGCCGCGCACGCGCATGGGGCGGAAGGCATCAAGCGCGCCGTGCGTGCCGGTGCGCGCTCGATCGAGCACGGCTCGCTGATGGACGACGAGGCGATCGCGTTGATGAAGCAGCACGGCACCTTCCTGGTCGCCGACATCTACAACGGCGACTACATCGACAGCGTCGGCCGCCGCGACGGCTGGTCCGCGGAGATCCTGCGCAAGAACCTGGACACGACCGAGGCCCAGCGCGAGGGCTTCCGCAAGGCCGTCGCCGCCGGCGTCAACATCGCCTACGGCACCGACAGCGGCGTCTACCCGCATGGCGACAATGCGCGCCAGTTCGCCTACATGGTCCGCTACGGGATGACGCCGCTGCAGGCGATCCGCGCGGCGACGCTGGAGTCGGCCCGCCTGCTGCGCAAGGAAAATGAACTGGGCTCGATCACCCCGGGCAAGCTCGCCGACCTCGTCGCCCTGGCCTGCGATCCGCTGGCCGACATCGCCTGCCTGCAGCAGGTGCGCGGTGTGGTGAAGGCGGGCGTGCCGGTGGCACTGGACTGACGCCGCGCATGCAGCCCGGCGACGGCAGGAAGATCGGCTTCTGGACCTGCACCGCGCTGGTGGTGGGCAACACCATCGGCATGGGCATCTTCGTGCTGCCCGCCTCGCTGGCGCCGCTGGGCTACAACGCGCTGCTGGGCTGGGGCATCACCGTGCTGGGCTGCCTCGCGCTGGCGCGTGTCTTCGCCCGCCTGGCGCGTTTGTTGCCGGAGGCCGACGGGCCCTATGGCTACGTCCAGCGCACGCTCGGCGACCTGCCGGCGTACGCGGTGCTGTGGTCCTACTGGGTGTCCAACTGGATCACGCTGGCGGCCCTGGCCACGGGCGTGGTGGGCTACGCCGCAGCGGTCTTTCCGCCGCTCGCCCGGGTGCAGCCGGCGTGGCTGTGCGTCGGCGTGCTGTGGGTGTTCGTGGGCGTCAACCTGCTGGGCGTGCGCAGCGGCGGTCGCGTGCAGGTGGTGACAACGGTGATGAAGCTGGTGCCGATGCTGGCCGTGGCCGTGCTGGGCATGTGGGTGCTGCTGGATTCACCTGCATCGTTCGGCGCGTATCCGCCGGCCAAACCGATCAGCCTGGGCGATGCGATGGCGGCTTCGACACTCGCGCTGTTCGCCATGCTGGGGATCGAGTCGGCGACCATCCCGGCCTCGCGCGTGGACGATCCGGGGCGCACCATCCCGCGCGCGACGCTGGCGGGCACCGGCATCACGGCCGCCATCTACCTGGTGGTTTCCGCCGTGCCGCTGCTGTTGCTTCCCTACGCCGAACTGGCCCAGTCCAGCGCGCCCTTCGCGCTGGTGATGGAGCGCTTCGGGGGCGAGGGCATGGGGCGCTGGATCGCGTTGTTCGTGGTGGTGAGTGGGCTTGGCGCGCTCAATGGCTGGACGCTGCTGGGAGGCGAGATGATGCGTACGATGGCCGATAACGGCACGATGCCACGCGTCTTCGCGCGCACCAATGCCCACGGCGCGCCGGCCGGCGCGCTGGTGCTCACGGCGTTGCTGGCCACTGCCATGGTGTTGATGAACTACAGCGAATCGGCGGTGACGGGCTTCACCTTCCTGAGCACGGTAGTGACCGCCGCCAACCTGCCGCTGTACCTGGGCTGTTCGCTGGCGCTGGGCGTCCTGTGGTGGCGCGGGCAGCGCGATGCCGGGCGCGACCTGCTCGTCGCCGCGGTGCTCGGCGTCGGTTACGCGGTATTCGCCTTTATCGGCATGGGCGCCCGGCCGTTCTGGCTGGCGCTGGCGCTGATGGTGGCGGGCCTTCCGCTGTACTTCTTCCTGCGCCACCTCCGTAAACGGACGACGCGCCATGCGTGATCCCCGCTACGACATCCTGTTCGAGCCGGTCCGCATCGGTCCGGTGACCACGAAGAACCGCTTCTTCCAGGTGCCGCACTGCAACGGCATGGGCCATGCGATGCCGCTGGCGCACGCGGCCATGCGCGAGGTGAAGGCCGAGGGCGGCTGGGGCGTGATCTCGACGGAAGAGTGCGAGATCCATCCCAGCAGCGACCTGACGCCGTATGTCGAGGCGCGCCTGTGGGACGACCGCGACATCCCCGCGCTCGCGCTGATGTGCGACAAGGTGCATGCGCATGGCGCGCTGGCCGCGCTGGAGCTGTCGCACAACGGGCCCACCGCCTCCAACCTGTATTCGCGCGAAGTGCTGCTGGCACCGTCGCATCAGCCGTCGAAGTACGGCTATCCCGCGCAGGCCCGCGCGATGGACCTGCACGACATCGCCGAGTACCGGCGCTGGCACCGCGAGGCGGCGGTGCGCGGCATGAAGGCGGGCATGGACATCATCTACGTCTATGCTGCGCACGACCTGTCGCTGCCGATGCATTTCCTGCAGCGTCGCCGCAACCAGCGCACCGATGCCTATGGCGGCTCGCTGGAGAACCGCATCCGCCTGCTGCGCGAAGTGCTGCAGGACACGCGCGAGGCGGTCGGCCACCGCTGCGCCGTCGCGCTGCGCTTCGCCACCGAGGAACTGCTGGGGCCGGGCGGGGTGGAACTGGCCGAAGCGCAGGACATCGTTGGGATGCTGGCCGAGCTTCCCGACCTCTGGGACGTCAACGTGGCGGCCTGGTACAACGATTCGGTTCCGTCGCGCTTCGCCCGCGAAGGCGCGCAGGAGCCCTTCATCGATTTCGTCCGCAAGGCGACGACCAAGCCGGTGGTCGGCGTGGGCCGCTTCACCTCGCCCGATACGATGGTCTCGCAGATCCGCCGCGGCGTGATCGACCTGATCGGTGCCGCGCGGCCGTCCATCGCCGACCCCTACCTGCCGCGCAAGATCGAGGAAGGCCGCGTCGACGACATCCGCGAATGCATCGGCTGCAACATCTGCGTCTCCGGCGACATGACGATCTCGCCCATCCGCTGCACGCAGAACCCGAGCATGGGCGAGGAGTGGCGCAAGGGATGGCACCCGGAACGGATCGCGCCCAAGGCAAGCGACGCCCGCGTGCTGGTGGTCGGTGGCGGGCCGGCCGGCCTGGAAGCGGCGCGCGCACTCGGCCAGCGCGGCTACGAGGTCCACCTGGCCGAAGCCCGGCGCGAACTGGGCGGGCGGGTCACGCGCGAGGCGCGCCTGCCGGGGCTGGCCGAATGGGCGCGCGTGCGCGACTGGCGGCTCGGGCAGATCGGCAAGCTGGCGAACGTCAGCACCTACCTCGACTCCGCGCTGACCGCGCAGGACGTGCTCGACTTCGGTGCGGACCACGTCGTCATCTCCACGGGATGCCACTGGCGGCGCGACGGGTTCGGGCGCAGCCACGGGCTGGGCATCGCCGACTTCGCCGACAACGCGCAGGTGTTCACCCCGGACGACCTGATGGACGGGCGCTGGCCCGAGGGCCGCGTGGTGGTCTACGACGACGACTACTTCTACACCGCCAGCGTGGTCGCCGAGGCGCTGCGCCTGCGCGGTTGCGAGGTAACGTACCTCACCCCGGACGACACCATCGCCTCGTGGAGCGCGAACACACTGGACTACCGCCATATCCAGTGGCGCATGGCCGAGCTGGGCGTCGTGCAGCGCGTATCGCACCTGGTCACCGGCTATACGGGAACCACGCTCGCGCTGGAGCACGCGTGGAGCGGCGCGGCCTCTTCGCTCGACTGCGACGCGATCGTGGTGGTCACGGCCCGCCTGCCCGACGATGCGCTCTACCAGGCGTTGAAGGGACGCGAGCCGGAATGGGCGGACGCCGGCATCCGCAGCTTGGCCTGCATCGGTGATGCGCTGGCGCCGGGGCTGATCGCGCACGCGGTGTACGCCGGCCACCGGTACGCGCAGGAACTGGACGCGCGGCGCGACGGCGAGGTGCCGTTCAAGCGGCACTTCCATCACGACCCGACAGGGACGTGATGGCGGGGAAGGGCGTTGTGCGGCGTTACAGGCGGGTTCTGCTGCATCCCTGCAGGTTCCGTGCAGTCGCGCCGCAGCGAGCGAGGGTGCGCGCTTTCGACGCACCTGTTCAGAAGGAATTTAGCTGCACGATGATGCGGTGCCCATTCTCACGAATTCGTGCCGAGAATCTAATGAGCGCTTAACTCGCACCTAATCGAGCCTTAATCCGGCGCTTCCAGCATGCCCGCCATGCACTGGATACGCCCCCACATCGCCCTGGCGCCCCTTCCCGGACGCTTCGTCAGCGTCCAGCTGGTCGAGCGCGACGACCCCGGCCGCGAGGCCGTGGAAGCCTTCATCGCCGACGTCTATCGGGACCGCTACGGCGCGGTCCTGCGGAACTTCTTCCCCCACCTGATCGCCTACCGGGACAGCGACGGCCGCCTGGCCGCCGCCGTGGGCATCCGCGCGGGCGCGGAGGGGCCGCTGTTCGTCGAGCACTATCTGGACGGGCCGGTGGAACACGCCATGACACGGCGGGGCATCGCGCACGTCGACCGCCGCCGCGTGGTGGAGGGGGGGAATTTCGCGGCCCCCTCGCCCGGGGTCGCACGCGAACTGATCCTGCAGCTGGCGCTGCCCCTGCAGGTGGCCGGCATGGACTGGGTATTGCTGGTCGCCACGCAGCAGCTGCGCACCGCCTTCGAGCGGCTGCGCCTGCCGATGCTGGAGCTGGCCGAAGCGCGCGCCGAGCGCCTGGGCGATGCCGGTGCGGACTGGGGGCGCTATTACGACGCGCGTCCCCGGCTCATCTGCGGCAACCTGGCCGAGGGTGTCGCCTATCTGCGCGGCGTGGAGCGGCCGGCGGCCTGCACCGCCCCGGATGCCTGCCTGGCGGGTGCGCCATGACGCGGCCGATGGATGTCGTGCTGCGCGGGACGCGGCTGAATGCGCCGCGCGTCATCAGCGCCCAGGGCACCCTGGACGATGCCGCGCTGGCGACACGGATCGACGCGCTGGTGGCGTGGCTGGCCAGGACCGGCATCCGCCGCGTCGCCAGCCGCCTGGACAATGGACCCGGCTGGTTCGTGCTGGACCTGGCCCTGCGCGAGATCGGGGGCGTGCATGTGCCGCTGCCGGTGTTCTTCTCCGAGGCGCAGGTGCGGCATGCGCTGGCGAGCAGCGGCGCGCAGTGCGTGGTGACGGCGCGCGAGGACGCCATGCCGCCTGGCGTGGAGGCGCTCAGCGGGTTCCTCGACGGCGAGCGGCTGGCGTACTGGCGCACCCCGGCGCACGACGCGCCGGGACCGGCACTGCCGCATCGGACGGCCTGCATCACCTATACGTCCGGCACCACGGGACGTCCGCGCGGCGTATGCCTGGACGCGGAGACCCTGTTCACTGTCGCAGGCTCGCTGGTCGACGCCGCGTCGGCCGTGGCACCGCGTCGGCACCTGTGCCTGATGCCGCTGGCGACGCTGCTGGAGAACGTGGCGGGCCTGTACGCGACGCTGCTGGCGGATGCGGAAATCGCGCTGCCATCGCTGTCGGAGATCGGCTACACCGGCGCCACCGGCCTGGACGTACCCACGCTGCTGCGTTGCCTTCACCGTTACCAGCCGGAGAGCGTGATCCTGGTGCCGCAGCTGTTGCTGGCGCTGGTGATGGCGGCCGAGCAGGGCGCGCCGCTCCCCGCATCGCTGCGCTACATCGCCGTCGGTGGCGGGCGCGTGGGGCCGGGCCTGCTGCAGCGCGCTCGCGCGCTCGGGCTGCCCGTCTTCGAAGGCTATGGTCTGACCGAATGCGGCTCCGTGGTGTGCCTCAACCGCCCGGAGGCCACGCGCGATGGCAGCGTCGGCCGTCCGCTGCCGCACGCCCGCATCTCGATCGTGGAGGGCGAGATCCAGGTCGAAGGCGCGCGTGCACTCGCCTATCTCGGCGGTGAGCCGCTGCCGGACGGCCCTGTCCGCACCGGTGACCTCGGCTACCAGGACGACGAGGGTTACGTGCACATCACCGGTCGCCGCAAGAACGTCTTCATCACCGCGTTCGGCCGCAACGTGTCGCCGGAGTGGGTCGAAAGCGAACTGCTGGCGCATCCCGCCATCGCCCAGGCCGTGGTCTGGGGCGAGGCCCAGGCGGACAACGTCGCGGTGCTGGTGCCGCGACGCGCCGACATCGACGACGCGCGTCTCGCGCGTGCGCTGGCCGACATCAACGCGGGCCTGCCCGATTACGCACGCGTCGCCCGCTTCGTGCGTGCCGGCGCCCCCTTCACCGCCGACGCGGGCTTGATGACCGCCAACGGTCGCCCGCGCCGCGAAGCGATCCTCGGCCGTTACCAGGCCGAGGTCGACGCCTGCTACCGCCGCCCCCCGAACGTATCCCCCTCCGGAGTTGCCGCATGAGTTTCCATGATGAGCTGGTCGCGCAGACTGCGCACGAACGCAACGGCCTGCTGTCCGTCCCGATCATCCAGTCCGCGCTGGCGGGCCGGATCGCGCGCGAGGACTACGTGGCTTTCCTCAATCAGGCCTTCCACCACGTCCGCCATACCGTGCCGCTGCTGATGGCCTGCGGGGCGCGGCTGCCGGCCCGGCTGGAGTGGCTGCGCACGGCGGTGGGCGAGTACATCGAAGAGGAAATGGGGCACCACGAATGGGTGCTGGACGACATCGCCGCCTGCGGCGAGGACCGGGCCGCCGCGGAGGCGTCTTCCCCTTCGCTCGCCACCGAACTGATGGTCAGCTACGCCTACGACACCATCCAGCGCGGCAATCCGGTCGGCTTCTTCGGCATGGTGCTGGTGCTGGAAGGCACCAGCGTCGCGCTCGCCACGCGCGCCGCCAACACGCTGCAGACCTCGCTGGACCTTCCCCGCAACGCCTTCAGTTATCTGCTCTCGCACGGCGACCTGGACATCGAGCATGTGGGCTTCTTCAAGCGCCTGATGGATCGCATCGACGATGAGGACGACAAGGCCGCCATCGTGCACGCGGCGCGCCGCTTCTACGTGTTGTACGGCGACATCTTCCGCACGCTGCGCGACGGCGGTGCCCGCCTGGCGGAGGCGGCATGATGGAACTGGCCGGCAGGACGGTGATGGTGACCGGCGCCAGCGGCGGCATCGGCGAGCCGCTGTGCGCGGCCCTGATCGCCGCGGGCGCGCGCGTGCTGGCGGTGGGCCGCAACGAAGGCAGGTTGCGCCGGCTCGCCCAGCACCTGCCCGCGGGTGCCCTGTCGTGGGTGGCGGCGGATGTCGCCACCGACGAAGGACGCGCGCAGGTCGTGCGTGCCGCGGCCGCGGCCAACCCCACGCCCTCGGTGCTGGTGCTGGCACATGCCCAGGGCGCGTTCGGCCTGTTCGCCGATCAGTCCCCCGAAGACATGGCACGGCTGGTGCAGACCAACCTGGTGGCGCCCATGCTGCTGGTGCACGCACTGCTGCCGGTGCTGGGCACGCACACGCCGGCGTCGGTCGTCGTGGTCGGCTCGACCTTCGGCAGCCTGGCGTTTCCCGGCTTCGCCGCCTACAGCGCCAGCAAGTCCGGCCTGCGCGGACTGACCGAAGCCCTGGCACGGGAGTACGCCGACACGCCGCTGCGCTTCCAGTACCTGTCGCCACGTGCCACGCGCACGCCCTTCAACACGCCGGCCGTCGACGCCCTGAACGCCGAACTGAAGACCGCCAGCGATGCGCCCGCCGATGTGGCACGCCACCTGGTCCGCGCCATCGAACGCGGCACCGCACGCATGCAGATCGGCTGGCCGGAGAAGCTGTTCGCCCGTCTCAACGGCCTGCTGCCGGGCCTTGTCGACCGCAGCCTGCGGTCCCGCCTTCCCGCCGTCCGCAAGCATGCGCGACGGTCACCCCTGTCCACGACGGAGCACGTTCCCCATGAAGCGCCCCCGCGGTAAATCCATGTTCTTCCTCATCCTGATGTCCACGGCGCTGCTGGTCGGCATCGCCGTGGCCGGCGAGCCGGCGACGGGTAGCGTCAACCAGGTGCGCGACCGCTGGGCGCAGATCAACTACCAGCTGCCCAAGCCGCAGCGGGAAGCGGCGTTCGAAGAGCTGCTGCACCAGTCCGAGAAGATCCGCCAGGCCACTCCGCGTGATGCCGCGGCGCTGATCTGGGAGGGCATCGTGCTGTCCAGCCTGGCCGGCGAGAAGGGCGGCATGGGCGCGCTGGGCCTGGTGAAGCGGGCGCGTGCGGATTTCGAGGCGGCCATCAAGCTGGACGCGAACGCACTGGACGGTGCCGCCTACACCAGCCTGGGCGCCCTGTATTACCAGGTGCCCGGCTGGCCGCTGGGGTTCGGCGACGATGCGGCCGCGCGCACGATGCTGCGCAAGGGACTGGCCATTGATCCGGACGGCATCGACGCCAACTACTTCTACGCGGATTTCCTGCGCGACCAGAAGGACTGGACCGGTGCCCGCACGGCCTTCCAGAAGGCGCTGGCGGCCCCCGCTCGCCCCGGCCGCGAGGTGGCCGATGCGGGCCGTCGCCAGGAGGCGCAGGCCAAGCTGAAGGACGTGACGGCGCACCTTGCGCACTGAGGTGACGGCCACCAGACTGGCTGCATGCGCATCCTGCTGGTGGAAGACGATCTGTCGCTGGGCGAAGGCATCCGTACCGCGCTGCGGCGTGGCGCCTTCGCCGTCGACTGGGTGCAGGACGGGGCCAGCGGGCTGCTGGCCCTGCGTGGCGGCGGTTTCGACCTGGTCGTGCTGGACCTTGGGCTGCCGCGGATGGACGGCATCGAGGTGATCCGTCAGCTGCGCGCCGCCGGCGATGCCGTGCCGGTCCTCGTGCTGAGCGCGCGCGAGCGCCCGGCTGACCGCACCCTCGGCCTGGACGTGGGCGCGGACGATTATCTGGGCAAGCCCTTCGATACCGCCGAACTGCTGGCGCGCGTGCGTGCACTGATCCGACGCAGCGCCGGCCGCGCCAATCCCACGCTGGAATCGGGCCCGCTGCGGCTGGATCCGGCCACGCTCACCGCCAGCTGGAAAGGGCGGCCGCTCGATCTGACCCGCCGCGAGTTCGCGCTGCTGCGCGTGCTGATGGAGCAGCGCGGTCGTCCGATGGCGCGCGACGCGATCCAGCGGCACCTGTACGGCTGGGATGCGGACGTGGCCAGCAACGCCGTCGATGTCCATGTCCACCAGCTCCGCCGCAAGCTGGAGCCCGGCATCATCCGCACCGTGCGCGGACTGGGCTATGCCCTCGGCGATGCCCTCGGCGATGCCCTCGGGGATGCGCCATGAGGTCGATGCGCGCCACCCTGCTGTGGCTGTTGCTGGGCACGCTGGCCGTGGTGATGGCGGCGGCGGGCCTGCTCAGCTACCGGGCCGGCCTGCAGGAAGCCGGCGAGATGTTCGATGCCCGCCTGGTGCAGTCCACCCGCGTGCTGGTCAGCCTGGTCGACGAGCCGCTCAGCGAACTGAACGCGTTTCCGGGCGAGCCGATCGTGCTGCGCGGCTGGCACGGACAGGCGCACGGCGTGGGCGAAGCGCTGGCGTTCAACGACGGCCATGCCTACGAGAACAAGCTGGCCTTCCAGGTCTGGGACGCGCAGGGTCGGCTGCTGCTGCGCTCGGACAGCGCGCCGGCGCGGCCCTTGGCGACGTTGAAGGCCGGATACGAGGACGTGGTGGTGGATGGCGCGCACTGGCGCGCGTTCACCCTGCGGTCACCGAACGGACGATGGTTCCAGTCGGCCGAACTCACCGACATCCGGGAGGAGCTGGCGGGCGACATCGCCGGCGGCACGCTGCTACCGCTGCTGCTGTCGCTGCCGCTGATCGCCCTGCTGGTCTGGTGGAGCGTCGCACTGGCCACGCGCTCGCTGCGGCGCATGTCGCACGAGATCGGCCAGCGCGATCCCGAGCGGATGACGCCGCTGGATCCGGCCCAGGTGCCGCTGGAGGCGCGTGGCCTGGTCGACGCGATCAACGGCCTGCTGCAACGGCTGGATGCCGCCCTGGCGCGCGAGCGCACCTTCGTGGCCGATGCCGCGCACGAACTGCGCACGCCCATCAGCGCGCTGAAGGTGCATGCCGACAACGCATGCCACGCCGGCGACGAGGGCGAACGCGAAGCGTCCCAGCAGCTGCTGACCGCCAGCGTGCAGCGCGTCGAACGCCTGGTGGCGCAGTTGCTGTCGTTGAGTCGCGCGGAAAGCACGGGACGCGTGGTGGCACGTACGCGGCTGGACCTGGCCGCGCTGGCCGGCATCGAGATCGATGCCGCCCGGCCACTGCTCGATGCACGGGGCCAGACCCTGCGTCTGGATCTGCAGCCGGTGCTGGTGTCGGGCGACGAAATCGCGCTCGGCCTGCTGGTACGCAACCTGGTGGAGAACGCCGCGCGCTATGCGCCGGCCGGCGCCACCGTCGAGGTGCGCACGTGGAAGGCCGATGGCCGCGCCTTCCTGTCGGTCGACGACAGTGGTCCGGGCATTCCCGACGACGAGCGTGAGCGTGTGTTCGATCGCTTCTATCGCCGGCTGGGCAGCCGCCACGAGGGCAGTGGGTTGGGCCTGGCGATCGTGAAGGAAGTGGTCACGGCACACGCCGGCACCATCCGGTTGGCGCAGTCGCCGCACTGGGGCGGCCTGTCGGTGTCGGTGGAGCTGCCCTGCCTGGCGTGAGCGCGCGTGGTGCGCCTTAGCCGCTGCAGCCGCCGCAGCACACCGACGGCAGCCGTTCGATGGCGTCGGGCGCGAGCCGATGGCCGGCCTGGGCGAACACAAGCATGAGTTCCACGGCGAGTGCGCTGGTCGAGCAGCGGAGCGTGCCGGTCGCGGCGTCGCGGTCGAGCAGGGCGGCGGGATCGAGATCGAGCAGTTGCCGTTCGATCGCCTCCAGGTCGGCGGGCGCATCGTCCAGGCGGATGACGTATTCCATGCGCGGACTCCGGAATGTACTGCGCCGCCCGGAGGCGGCGCAGTAGCGGTGTTACTTGGTGACGACCAGCTTGCCCTTCATCAGCGTGGAGTGGCCGGGGAAGCTGCAGAAGAAGCTGTAGTCGCCGCCTGCGGTCAGCTTCTTGCCGGGGAAGGTGATCTTCGTCTTCTGCCCGCCGCCGATCAGTGCGGTATGCGCGATCACGCGTGCATCGCCGGCCGGGACGTAGGCGCCCGCCGCGCCAGCCTTCATGCCGTCGCGCGCCACGCCGGCCAGGTCGGCGGTCTTCGACACCACCACGTTGTGGCCCATCGCCGCGGCCGGCAGCTTGCCGCTGTGCGTCAGCTCGAGGGTGATGGTGGCGCAGCTGGCGGAGACGGTAGCCTCCTTCAGGTCGAACTTCATGGCGTCGTCGCCCTTCAGGCTGACCGTGCAGTTGCCGGCGGCCTGGGCCATGCCGGCAGCGCCGAACAGGGCAAGGGCAAGCAAGGAGTGGGAGAGTTTCATCGTGTGGCTCCGTCGTTCATCGTGTGGGTGGGTGTGGGGCCATGACATCACGGCCCGGCGAGCAGCGCCTTGACCTGGGTCAGGAACTGCGGATCCGCGGCGGCACCGGTCACCTCGCTGCGCGCGCGCACGCGGCCGTCGGCGTCCAGTAGCACGAGCACGCTGGTGTGGTTGATGCTGCCGTCGTCGCGGAACCGGTAGCGCACGTCCAGTACGCTGGCGATGGCGCGCACGTCGTCGGCCGCGGGCGTGAGGAACCGCCAGCCGTCCGGCACGCGGTGGCGCTGCGCGACGTCCTGCATCGCGGACGGGGTATCGCGTGCCGGGTCCAGGCTGACCATGACCACGCCCAGCCGCTTGCGCTCGGCGGGCGACAGCTGCTTCTGCAGGCTCTTGGCGTTCTCGATGATCAGCGGGCACATCAGGTGGCAGTTCGTATAGAACATCGACACCACGCGTGGCTGGCCGCGGAGCGAGGACCAGGCGACCGGTTGCCCGTCGGCGGCCTGCGTACCCGCCTGCAGGTGGTAGACCGAATCGCCGGGCAGCGGCTGCGCGTGCAGCGGCGCGGTGAGTACCAGCAGGAAAAGGAACAGGGAGGCGATCTTCATGGCGTGCTCCTGGCACAGCGGAAACCGAGGTTGCCCAGCGTGGCGTCGGGTGGCAGCGCGGAGAGCAGCACGAAGCGCTTGACCACGCCATAGTCGCCGGGATCGTTGAAGCTCATGGCCGTGGCGCCGCAGTAGCGCAGGGCGTCGCCGTCCTGCTGGCCGCGACGGTCGCCGTCGCCCAGCAGCGAGGCGACATCCTCGCTCCATTCCCAGTGCGCGCCGTGCAGGCCATGGACGCCGTAGGCATTGGCCGGCGCGTCCGCGGCCGCATCGATGGCATGCGGCGTGCCGTCGTTGACTTGGCGCATCCGCCATGCGGCATCGGCGCGCGCGTCGCGGCGCGTGGTGTCGGCGGCGGCCGCGTATTCCCATTCGACGAAGCGCGGCAGCCGCGCCTGCTGCGCGCGGCAGTAGGCGTCGGCGGCGTACCAGTTGACGTGCACGACCGGCGCGTCCGGATCCAGCGCCGGCCCGGGTGCGTCGGCGGTGGCCCAGTGGCCCAGATAGCCCGGGCTGGCGAACACGGCGGGAACGCGGTCGCGTCGCCACTGCGGCTGGCGCGCGAGGAATCCGGCGAAATCGCGATTGCTGACGGGCCGTGCCATCAGCGCGAACGAGGGCACCCGCACCACGCGGGTGTCCTCCTCGAAGCGCACGGACGAACGGAAATCGACGCCCTCGATGCGCCGGTATCCGCTGTCCTCGTCGCCGGCGACGGCGAACGCCGATGCCAGCGCGAGCAGCAGGAACGTGGCGGTCGGAGGCGGCGTCCGTTTCATCCCGTCCTCACTTGCCGGCCGCCGGCTTGGCTTCCGGGTACTCGATGTCGTGCTGCTGGCCCGTATAGATGTCGGGGTTCTTCTGTCCCTCCACTTTCAGGATGCCCAGCGAGCCCTTGTGGAACGTGCGGAAGATGCTGTGGTCCACCAGCACGAAGTTGCCCGGCACGTCGGCCTTGAACTCGACCATGGCCGAACCGCCGGCGGGGATCAGCGTGGTCTGCACGTTCTCCTGGTACTTGCTGCCGCCTTCGGTGTAGACCTTGTCGAAGATTTCGCCGATCACGTGGAAGCTGGACACCAGGTTGGGACCGCCGTTGCCGACGAACATGCGGATGGTTTCGCCCGCCTTCGCCGTCAGCGCGTTGTCGCCCTGCAGCGCGTCCACCGAGCCGTTGAACACCACGTAGGTGGGATGCTCGTCGATCGCCTTCTCCAGGCTGAAGGGCTGCAGGCCGGGTTCACCGTACGCGCCTTCGGTGTAGAAGTCGCCCTGCACCACGTAGAACTCCTTGTCCACCGGCGGCAGGCCTTCTTCCGGCTCCACCAGGATCAGGCCGTACATGCCGTTGGCGATGTGCATGCCGACCGGCGCCATCGCGCAGTGGTAGATGTACAGGCCGGGGTTCAGCGCCTTGAAGGAGAACTGCGTTTCATGCCCCGGCAGCGTGAACGTGGCTTCCGCCCCTCCGCCCTGGCCGGTGACGGCATGCAGGTCGATGTTGTGCGACATGTGCGAGTCGTGGCGGTTCTTCAGCTTGAACTCCACCGTGTCGCCCTTGCGTACGCGGATGAAGCTGCCAGGCACGGTGCCGCCGAACGTCCAGAAGTTGTAGGTCACGCCATCGGCCATGCGCATGTCCTTCTCGATCATCTCCAGGTCGACGACGACATGGGCCGGTGTCTTGCGCGTGATCGGCGGGGGCACCATCGGCGGCGCCGTCATCACGGCGTGGATGGTTTCGCCGGCCGGCGTGATGCGGCCGCCCTGTTCGCCGGCGAAGGCGGGGGCAGCGGACAGCGCCGCGAGTGCGCAGGCGAGCAGGGAGGGGTACAGGCGTTTCATGGTGCGTTCCTCGGTCGATCATCGGTGGGTGTGCGGCCATGGTGGAAATGCACGCACGGCGCCTCGTTGATCTGAATCAATCGGAAGGGCGCGAACGCACGGATTCGTGCAGGGGCTTGACTCACGTCAAGCGCGCGCATCGATGCGACACCCTGTCGCATCCGCGCTCCAGGGTGCGTCGTGAGAATGGCGGCATCACACGAGGAGAAGCGTCATGAACCGTAATCTGCTGTGCATGGCCCTACTGGGCGCGCTCGCGAACATGCCGATCGCGCATGCACAGGAAGCGCACGCCGCGCCGCACGCCGATGCGATGCCCGCCACCACGCTGGACGGCATCGTGGTGGTCGGCGTGGCGCCCGCCATGGCCACCACCTTCGTCACCGATCCCAAACTGCCGCGGCAGCCGGTGCCGGCCAGCGACGGAGCGGATTACCTGAAGACCATTCCCGGCTTCGCCACGCTGCGCAGCGGCGGTACCAACGGCGATCCGGTGTTGCGCGGCATGTTCGGCTCGCGCATCAACCTGATGACCAACGACGGCGCGATGAGCGGCGCCTGTCCCTCGCGCATGGACAACGCGCTGTCGTACATCGCGCCGGAAACCTACGACCGCCTGATCGTCGTCAAGGGGCCGCAGACGGTGCTGTGGGGCGGCGGCGCTTCCGCCGGCACGGTGCGCTTCGAGCGCGAGATCCCGTACTTCGCCGAGCCGGGCGTGCAGGCCACCGGCAGCCTGCTGGCCGGCAGCCGCGACCGCAACGACCAGGTGCTGGACATCAGCGCCGGTACGCCGCGTGGCTATGCGCGCGTGTCCGCCAACCGTTCCGAGGCCGACGACTACCGGGACGGCAACGGCGACGGGGTGCCGTCGGCGTGGAAGAAGTGGAATACAGACGCCGCGCTGGGCTGGACGCCCGACGAAGACACGGTGCTGGAACTCAGCGCCGGCATCGGCGACGCCCGGGCGCGCTACGCCGGCCGCGGCATGGACGGCGCGCAGTTCCGCCGCGACAGCCTGGGCCTGCGCTTCGAGAAGAAGCACATCGGCGGCGTGCTCGATGCCGTGGTCGCCAACGTCTACCAGAATGACGTGGACCATGTGATGGACAACTACAGCCTGCGCGACCCCGACCCCACCGGCAGCATGCCCATGCCGATGGCCAGCAACGTGGCGCACCGCACGCGCGGCGGCCGCGTCGCCACCACCTGGCAGTCCGGGCGCTGGGAAGTGACCACAGGCGTGGACCTGCGCGACAGCCGGCACCGCAGGCGCAGCGTCAGCGGGCGGGGGGCCTACCTCGCGCTGCCGTGGGGCGTGGACGCCAAGTTCCACAGCTGGGGCGCCTTCGCCGAATCGCACTGGCACATCACCGACACCCATCACGTGATGAGCGGCGTGCGCGTCGACCGCGCCGAAGCGCAGGACCTGCGCGCCAGCACCGGCGGCATGATGCCGATGCCCAATCCCACCGCCGGCAGGGTCCGCCGGGAGACGTTGCCCAGTGCGTTCGTCCGCTACGAGCACGACATGGGCGGCCGCTGGGGTGCGTACGCCGGCCTCGGCCACACGCAGCGCATGCCCGACTACTGGGAGCTGTTCTCGCCCACGCGCGGCCCCGTCGGTGCGCCCAACGCCTTTGCCGGCGTGCAGCCGGAGCGCACCACGCAGCTGGACATCGGCCTGCAGTTCAACGGCGCCAAGGTGGACGCCTGGGCCTCGCTGTACGCGGGCCGCGGGCAGGACTTCATCCTGTTCGACTACACCACCGGGATGATGGGCAGCACCACCCGCGCACACAACGTGGACGCCCGTATCCGCGGCGGCGAAGCGGGCATCGACTGGCGCCCCGCCCAGGGCTGGAAACTGTCGGGCGCCGCGTCCTACGCCTGGGGCGAAGTCCGCGATACCGGCACGGCGCTGCCGCAGATGCCGCCGCTGGAGGCGCGCCTGTCGGTCAGCCATGAACGCGGGTCATGGTCGTGGGGCGCGCTGTGGCGCGTGGCGGCCGCGCAGGACCGCGTCAGCACCACGCAGGGCAATGTGGTCGGCCGCGACCTGGGGCCGAGCGCGGGCTTCGCGGTGTTCTCGCTCAATGGGGGCTATCGCTTCAGCGATCGCCTGCAGCTCACGGCGGGCATCGACAACCTGTTCGACCGCGCCTACAGCGAGCACCTCAACCTGGGCGGCAACAGCGCCTTCGGCTATCCGGCCGATCCGGTGCGCATCAACGAGCCTGGCCGCACCGCGTGGATGAAGCTCAACCTGCGCTACTGAGGCACCGGTATCGGCTGACAACGGCGTCGAGCGGTCGCTGACCCTCGATGTCGTTCGTTCTGCGAGGAATCAACGGGCCCTTGCCGCTATCCGACGCGTGGTTCGACAGGCTCACCACGAACGGCCCGTCGTTCGAGACTTCCAGGACGAGGACGGTGCTGGAACATCAGTCGCCAGCGCACCGCCACGTCGCCGCCTGCCGCCAGCAGCGCCACTGCCCGTGCAGGCTCACCGCATGGGCGAGCGCGATCGCGAGGCCGGCGCTGCGGGCGAGGGCCGGCGCGAATGCGGCCGCCACCAGCCATGCGCCCGCGACGGCATGCAGGACGAAGGCGCGCCGCCTGTCCGCTTCCTCGAACAGGCTGCCCACGCCGGGCACACGGACGCCGCGCGGTACGCGCTGGCGCAACGCGATCCAGGTGAGGAAGGCGGTGATCTCCAGCGCCATGCCGACGACCAGCAGCGGCAGGCCGACCCCCAATACCAGGACGCCGAGCGGCACCAGCGGCACGTCGGGTCGCAGCACGAGCAGGCTGGCGGCGAACAGGCACGCACAGCCGGCCTGCCAGAAACGGCGCAGGACCGGATTGCGACGATGCGGTGCGCGCGCCTGCAGCACGCATACGGCGAGGGCGAACGCGGCCGGCGGCCACGCCGCGAGGCGCCAGGCGCTGTCGGGGAGCACGTCCGCCAGTGTCGCCACCGCGATGCCCAGCGTCAGCATCGATGCGACCTGCCAGGTGCGCAATGCAGGGACCGGCAGCGCGCGCGTGCCCTGCAGCATCGGTAGCGTCACTCCGCCCACCGCGGCCAGCAATCCCAGCACCCAGCCGATGACGCCGAAGGCCGCGTGCACGTCCACCACGCCCGCGGCCGCAGGCCCGCGCCCACCGGTGCGTGCCGCCAGCAACAGCAGGCCCAGTGCCGCCGTCGCGATCAACGCGAGCAGTGCCAGGCCGATGCCCTCGCGCACCGCGCGTGCGCCTTTGCCGCGAATGACGGCCGCCAGTGCCAGCAGCGCGAAGATCGCCAGCGATCCGCCCAGCAGTCCGCCCGCCGGCAGGGCCAGCGCGTGCGACGATGCGGCGAGCGTCGCCAGCAGCAGGGCCAGGCCGGCGGTGAACGCCGCATGCAGCCACGGCACGACACGCGTTCCCGGCAAGGGACTGCCGGCGGCGACGGGCAGGAACTGCACCAGGCTGCCCAGCATCGCGTTGCCCAGCAGGCCCAGCGCGAACACGTGCACCAGCACGAGCGTCGCGGGCGTCCAGCGCGACAGCAGCGCGATCTCGCCTTGCCAGGCCAGCCACAGCCCCGCCACGGCGCCCCACGCCAGCGCCGCGATCAGGAAGCGCATCGGCAGCGACGGCCGCGGCGCCGACGCGAACGCCAGTCCGCTCATGCCGCCTGTGGGGGCTCCAGTACATGCCGGTCGGCGACGTGGCAGATCGCGATGCAGGCGTTGCCTGCTTCGGTATCGCGCACCCGGTATGCGAATCCCCACTGGTCCAGGATCGGCAGCAGCGGCGCGGGAAACAGCGGCGTCTGCGCCACCAGGCGCTCACCGCGCTGCAGGGTGCGCAGGCAGTCGAGGATGCGCTCCATCGGCTCCGGTGCCGCCAGGTCGCGCAGGTCCAGCCGCACCAGGGTCAGGGCATGTGCCATGCGTCGGGCTCCGGGTCCTGGTGGTCGGGCGCGCAGTCCAGCGACAGCCCGGCGGCGTCCAGCGATTCGCGCACGCAGCAGGCGCAGGTCGCGAAGGCTTCGGGCAACAGTCCGGTATCGAAAGCGGTATCCATGGCGTTCAACTCCCCAGCCACAGCAGCCAGCCCCACGGATCGTGGGCGCGGGCGATGCCGTACACCTGCAGGAAGCACAGCACCGCCGCGACCACCAGTGCGGTGCGCGCACCGTTGCCACGCGCGGGACGGAACGCGGCGATGCCCAGCCCCACGTAAGCGACCAGGAAGGCGATCTTCACCGTCAGCCAGCCGTTGGCGAACATGCCCGCCGGCAGGATCGTCAGCAGCATCATCGCGCCGGTCAGCAGCACGGTGTCGATGGTGTAGCTGGTGTAGCGCACCACCGCCGCGCGCGGCCAGCGCATGCCGGCCAGCAGCGCGAGTGCGCGCAGCGCGAACAGCGTGCCGCTGGTCATCGCCGCGCCCATGTGGACCAGCTTGATGTCGGGGTAGAAGGTCATCATGGCGCTCATCCGGGCCTCCCGTCCGCACGCGGTCGCAGGTAGATGCCGCCGATGCGCCCGACCCATGGCGCCAGCGCCAGCAGCCAGCCCACGGCGGCGGCGGCGTGCCACGCCATCGCATCCGGCGCGACATCGGCCACGATGCGCATCACCGCCACCCCCTGGATCGCGACGAAGGCGAACCACGCCACCTTCGGCATCTCCAGCGGCCGTCCGGAATGGCCCTGCGTCACCCGCGTGACCATCGCCACCAGCAGGCTGCCGAAGAAACCGATGAACATCGCATGCATCGGCGCGCGCCCCAGCACGAACTCGCCCGTCGCGAGGAAGGTGATGCTCTGCACTCCGTACAGCAGGAAGGTGATGGGCAGCCATGCGGTGCCGATGAAGAGCACGGCCAGCAGCCCCGGCATGCGGCCGCGCGGCCACCAGCGATGCACCGCCCACGCGGTCAGGAGCAGCAGTGGCACGTCGGCCAGCCACAGCCAGGCGTAGGCGTGCGCCAGTTCCAGGCCCAGATGCGCCATCAGCAGCGCCCACACCGCGCCCAGCCATGGCAGCGAGCGCCACGGCACGTAGCCCGGCCCCACGTTGCCGGCGAAGAACGGGAACATGCGGTGCGCCACCGTCACGTACACCGGCAGCAGCAGGCCGAAGCCACCGAGCTTGATGCTGGCGAACGCCCACGTGGGCGACGCGCCCAGCGCGAAGGCGATGAACATCACCAGCCCCAGCCAGCCCAGCAGCAACCCGGCAAAGCACGAACGCGCGTGCCAGGTCTTGGCGGTGTCGTCCGCGAGCAACCGGCCCAGCGTCAGCAGTGCCGTGGTCCAGCCGGCCAGCGCCATCCACAGGCCGACGGTCAGCCCCGCCTGCCAGCCCGCCACGCCCAGCAGGATGGCCAGTTGCCCGCCCATCAGGCCCAGGCCCACCGGCACGTAATGCCAGCGCTTCAGGTCGGCCATGCCCATCCAGCGCGGGAACACGGTCAGCAGGAAGCCGAAGATGAAGCTGGGCAGTACCAGGTACTGCATCAGGAACGCATGTAGCCAGCCGGCGTAGATCGGTGTCTGCGGCATCGTCCACAGGCCCCAGCGCGTGGCCACCAGCCACAGCGCCCACCACAGCATCGCCAGCAACACGTTGCCGGCGCCGATGAAGAACATCAGTCGATGCGGTGCATGCGCCAGCCATGCCGGCGAGAGGCCGGCCTGGGGCGGCGCGGCGCGCGGACGGGGTGGGGGAACGATGTCGATCTTCATGGGTGCCAGCGTGCCCGCCCCGACCCGCGACCGCCTTGACGTGGGTCAGGCCGGGCGCGATTCGCATGCCTGCGTCGCCTTGATTCCGGTCAAGGCCGCGTGCGCGGCGAACGCCTACAGTCCTGCCACCCGCGCCAGCGCGCACCCAAGACCACAGGAAGCCCGATGTCCGATCACACCCATGCACCCTCCGCGCAACGCCAGCAGGCCATGACCGAGGCCCTGCGCGCCTGGGACCCGGAAGCCGAAGTCAGCCTGGAAGCCGGCACCGGCCGGCTGATGGTGATGACCACGCTGCCCACCGAGCGCGTGATCGCCATCCTCAAGGAGGTCGGCGAAAACGCCGAAGCCGGCGACAGCGAACCGCGCGGTCACAAGGCGGGGCAATGCTGCGGTGGGTGTTCGCACTGAGCTATGGTTGAACGGACGTAGCGACAGAAAAGCTCGAATCCAGCGAACAGGGGGGCGGCGTGGTCCTCGACCCGCTTGCACCAATCCTTCATCGATGACCCAGACCGGCACACGTCCGTGTCGGTGTTGAAGACCGACTGGCCCCGCCTGAACTCGTCGAGCCGCGACTTGAGCCGCGCTTCCAGCCATCACGTCATCTGTTACGAGCTACCGGTCAAACGTCGCGAGTGTCGCTTCCGCGAGCTTTGGTTCCACGTTGTCAGCCGATTAGGGCCTGGTTACCAAAAACCAGGATCCCGATAGCGAACATGGCCAAGGAAACGAGGACGGTGACCATCAGTTCAATCAAGTCGCTGGCCTTGAGTTCGCTGATATCCATGAAACTCATGGTGAAGTCCCGGGGCTTGCCGCGGCGCGTACGCCCCCGGTCGATGATCGTGTTAACGCGGAAGGCAAGGAGTGCCATGCCTCCCAGCACGAGGACGATCATGCCCGGGTGCGATCCCGCGGTGAGCATCATGCAGGCAGCGACGAAGAGCATCATCGTGATAAAAGCGTAGAGGCCTACTTTATGCATGCAGGGAGTCCAGATAGGTCAGATCATCAATTGGGGTAAGCCTGCAAACCCCAACAGCGTGATCTTTATCCGCCGAGAGGATTCTTGCTCCATAGCCGAGTCCGTGTGGGTACTGAGCTTTGCTCAGCCCAGCCCGTGAGCCTATCCGCATCAGAATATCTTCCACCACGGACGCTTGGCCTGCTTCATGCCGGGCGATGCAGCTTCTTCGGCCGCCTCGGCGGCTTCGGCCATTTCCCCATCCGTCCCGTACTCTTCCCCTTCGTCGCCCACCACGCGGGCGCCGAGCGCCTGGGCGATCTCGAACATCTTGGCCAGGATTTCCCTGTCCGGATTCTTGGCCACGATGCCGCCTGAGCCGGGGTAGAGCCAGGCCATGTTGCCGTCGACGCCATGTCCGGAATATGCGGTCCAGACCGCAATGCCGTCGTGCTCAGTGCGGAAGACGTCGCCGTTTTCCATGGTCGCTTCCGCGTAGCCGTCCAGCCGCATTTCGGGGTCCGATGCGATGTAGGCCTTCCAGTCCTCCAGCGATATCTCCGGTCCGTCTTCGTCGAACCATTCGGTCTTGCGGGTGATATGGATTTCGTAGCCCATGATCGCTCCATCGATTGCATCGGGTTCACTTGAGGTGGAAACACCAGTCGCCAGCTAGTGGCGATGTCCGCCGCCTCGGTGGATGTTAGTGGCAAAACGCTGCGCAGAGTTTGCGCCGGGCGAGCTTCCGGACGCGCAGGGGTCTGCAGCTGCGGCGCCCCTCATCCGGCCTTCGGCCACCTTCTCCCCGTGAACGGGGAGAAGGATTCCAATCTGATGCCTGCGCAAAAAGAGAGCCGCTTGCGCGGCTCTCTGGCTGCAACCTGCAGCAGGTGGCCCGGCATCCCCATCCGCGGATGCCGGTTCCAGGGTCAGGCTTCGCTCGGTTGCGCGGCGGGCAGGGGCTCGCGGCGCGGGGCCACCCACAGGCGGAACACGAACCAGGCCAGCGCCACCGCGCCCACGCTGAACAGCGTGTCGGCCGGTACGCGCATCCACACCAGCATCTCCACGATCGGCTGCTGCATGAACTCGGCCGAGCGCGCGTACCAGTAACCGTGGTCGACCGAGGCGATCAGCTGCAGGATGCCCAGTGGCAGCAGGGTGAAGGCGGCCATGCCGGCCAGGCCGATGTTGAGCGCCCAGAACGCCGTCTTCAGCAGCTTCTCGTTCCACGCCACGTCCGGCTTCAGGCCGCGCAGGCAGAACAGCATCAGGCCGATGCCCAGCATGCCGTACACACCGAACATCGCCGTGTGGCCATGGTTGGCGGTCAGGTTCAGGCCCTGCATGTAGTACAGCGGCAGCGGCGGGTTGATCAGGAAGCCGAACAGGCCGGCACCCACCAGGTTCCAGAACGAGACCGCCAGGAAGAACATGATCGGCCACTTGTACTTGGCCATCCACGGCGTGGCCTTGCCCAGCTTGTAGTTGTGGTAGGCCTCGAAGCCGACATAGGCCAACGGCACCACTTCCAGCGCGGAGAAGCTTGCTCCCAGGGCGATCACCGACGGCGTGGTGCCGGTGAAGTACAGGTGGTGCAGCGTGCCCAGCACGCCGCCGGCCATGAACACGATGGTGGCGAACAGCACCGTGAGCGTCGCGCTGCGCACCTGCAGCAGGCCCAGGCGGGTGAACAGGAAGGCGATCACCGCCACCGCGAACACCTCGAAGAAGCCTTCCACCCACAGGTGCACGACCCACCAGCGCCAGTATTCGACCATCGACAGGTGCGTGTGTTCGCCCCACATCAGGCCGGCCGCGTAGAACAGGCCGATGCACACCACCGACAGGAACAGCAGGCCCACGATCGAACGCGAATCGTCGCCCCTGCGGATCGCCGGCCACAGCGCGCGTCCCACCAGGGTCAGCCACAGCAGCAGGCCGACGAAGAGGAACCACTGCCAGAAGCGGCCCAGGTCTACGTATTCCCAGCCCTGGTGGCCGAACCAGAAGTTCCTGGCCAGCCCCAGCTTCTGCATCACCGCCAGCCACTGGCCGGTGAAGGAACCGACCACGATGATCAACAGGCACGCCCACAGGAAGTTCACCCCCAGGCGCTGGAACTTCGGCTCGTGTCCGGAAATCGCCGGGGCGATGTACAGGCCCATGCCCAGCCAGGCGGTCGCGATCCACAGCACCGCCAGTTGGGTATGCCAGGTGCGCGTGAGCGAGTAGGGCAGGATTTCGGCGAGCGCGAAACCATAGGCTTCCTGGCCTTCGACCTGGTAGTGCGCGGTGGTCGCGCCCAGCAGGATCTGCACCAGGAACAGCGCGATCACCACCCAGAAGTACTTGGCGGTGGCGCGCATCGAGGGCGTCACCTTGATCGCGGCCAGCGGATCCTTCTTCGGCAGCACCGGCACCATTTCCTCGCCGTGGCTGGTGGCGTAGTGCCAGCCCAGCAGGCCGATGCCGGCGATCAGGAACAGCACGCTGAACACCGTCCAGATGAGCAGGTTGGACGCCGGCGTGTTGCCGACCAGTTCGTCATGCGGCCAGTTGGCCGTGTAGGTGATCTCCGAGCCGGGGCGCTCGGTGACCGATGCCCATGCGGCCCACCAGTAGAACGCGGTCAGCTGGCGACGGTGCTCGGCATCGGCCACCGTGTCGTTGCGCATGGCATAGGCCTCGCGCAGCTCCGCGGTGGAAGGGTCGTGGCCGAACAGGCGCTGGTAGTGGTCGGCGACCTGGGCGATGGCCTGCGCGCGGTCGGCATCGACCGTGATCGTGCCGGTGGCGGCGTCGTAGGTGTTGGGCCGCAACAGTGACTGCACGCGCTTGGCGTAGGCGGCCTGGGTGGCTTCGTCCAGCGTCTTGTAGCTGTCCGCGCCGGTGTCGCGCTTGGCCCACAGGTCGAGGATCGCCTCCGCTTCGCGGTGCAGCCAGTCCGCGCCCCAGTCGGGTGCCACGTAACCGCCGTGGCCCCAGATGGAGCCCAGCTGCTGGCCGCCGATCGACTGCCACACCTGGCGGCCGGTCTCGATGTCCTGGCGGGTGTAGACCACTTTGCCGTCGGTGGTGACCACCTGTTCGGGCATGGGTGGCGCTTGGCGGTAGGTCTCGCTGCCGACCCATAGCAGGACGGCGAACGACGCCATGAGCAGGGCCGCCAACCCCACCCACAACTTTCGTGTCGAATTCATGATGCGGCTCTCCTCGGGAAACGGCCGCATCATCGGCGCACCGGCGCGGGGGCTCCATGACGCAGGTCAAGCGGGGAGCGGATCGGACGGTGTGCTCTCTGTAGGAGCGACGTCAGTCGCGACCGCGCCCCAACACACCTTGGATATTCAGGAACGCGCCGCGGCGCGCCCGACTGGCGAATGACGGGTTGTTCGACTGTTTGGCCGTGCGGTCGCGACTGACGTCGCTCCTACAAGGGATCCGACCTCAGTCCCGCAGCACGCTCAGCGCGAGGGCTTCCAGGCGGGGCAGGTCAAGGATCTCGACATCGCGCTGCTTGATGTGCAGCAGGCCGTCCTGCTCGAAACGGCGCAGCACGCGGCTGACGGTTTCCGGCGCCTGGCGCAGGTAGTTGGCGATGTCGGTACGCGCCATGGTCAGCTGGAACCGGCGCGGCGAGAATCCGCGCGCGGCCAGCCGGCGCGACAGGCCGATCAGGAACGCGGCCATGCGCTCGTCGGCGGTGTTGTCGCGGGCGAACAGCGAGGCCACGCCGATGTCGCGGCTCATCAGCTTGAACAGGTGCTGCTGCAGGTTGGGCAGGCGCGTGGCCAGCAGTGCGATCTTCGGGAACGAGAAGCGGCACAGCATCACCGTGTCCAGGGCGATGGCGTTGCAGGGATAGCGGTCGCCGTGGATCGCGTTCAGTCCGATGACTTCGCCGGGCAGATGGAAGCCGAGCACCTGCTCGTGCCCGTTGCGGTCGACCTGGTAGGTCTTCACCGTGCCCGCGCGCACCGCGGCGATGGCGCCGAACGGATCGCCCTCGCGGAACACGTGTTCGCCGGCGCGCAGCGGGCCGACGTGTTCGACCAGTACATGCAGGTCCATCAGCGCCCGCTTGTCCATGCCCTCGGACAGGCAGGCCTGCGAGAACGCGCAGGTGGAGCAGAAGCTCAGCGCATCGCCGTCGTCGGCGACGATGCTCGCGTCCGTGCGCGGGAAGACCAGCGGCGAGCTCATGCGGACACTCCCGGAGTGGTCAGACGGTGCGCGAGAAGCGAGGCGTCGAGGCTGCAGCGGTGGGCAGGTAGCGGTCGAAACACATGGCGATGATACGCAACAGCATCCGTCCGCGCGAGGTGGCCCGCAATCCGTCCGGGCGCAATTCCACCAGTCCGTCGTCCTGCAGCGGGCGCAGCCGCTGCAGGGCGTCGGCGAAGTAAGTCGTGAACTCGATCACATGCCGGCGGCCCAGATCGCGGTAGTCCAGCGTGCCGTGGCACATCAGCTGCTGGATCACGTCGGCGCGGATCACGTCGTCTTCCTCCAGCCGCATGCCGCGCCACACGGGCAGGCGGCCCTGGTCGATGGCCTGTTCCCAGCTGCCCAGGTCGCGCGGGTTCTGGCTGAAGCTCGGGCCGATGTGGCTGATGGCGCTTACGCCCAGGCCCACCAGGTCGCTCTCGGCATGGGTGGTGTAGCCCATGAAGTTGCGGTGCAGGTCGCCACGTTGCTGCGCCTGCGCCAGGCTGTCGCCAGGCAGGGCGAAGTGGTCCATGCCGATGTAGACGTAGCCGGCTTCGCCCAGCTTGTCGATCGCGCATTGCAGCAGGCCCAGTTTGACCTCCGGCGAAGGCAGGTCCTCGGCGTTGATGCGCTGCTGCGGGCGGAACATCGACGGCAGGTGCGCGTAGCTGTAGATCGCCAGGCGGTCGGGCCGCGCCTCCAGGGTGATGTCGAGCGTGCGCGAGAAGCCCTCAAGGCTCTGCTTCGGCAGGCCGTAGATCAGGTCCACGTTCACCGACTGCAGGCCATGCGTGCGGCAGGCGTCGATGATCGCCAGCGTCTGCTCCACGCTCTGGATGCGGTTGACCGCGCGCTGCACTTCGGGGTCGAAATCCTGCACGCCCAGGCTGGCGCGGTTGAAGCCGGCGGCGGCGAGCGCGCCGACGTCGTCCGGGGTGATGAAGCGCGGATCCAGTTCGATCGAACAGTCCAGCCGCGCCGGTGCGGCGAAGGAGAAGTGCCGCCGCAGCACGTCCATCACTTCGGCGATCTGCGCCGGGGTAAGGAAGTTGGGCGTGCCGCCGCCGAAATGCACCTGCTCCACGTCGCGGTCGCGGTCGAACAGCGCCGAGGCCATCGCCACTTCGCGGTACAGCCGCGTCAGGTAGGCCGCGCCGCGCGCGGTGTCGCGGGTGATGATGCGGTTGCAGCCGCAGTAGAAGCACGGGCTGGTGCAGAACGGGATGTGCAGGTACAGCGACAACGGCCGCGGGATGGGGTCGCCGTTGCTGGTCGCCGCCATGGCGCGCAGGTCGCTCTCGTCGAAACCGGGCGAGAACTGCGGCGCCGTCGGATACGAGGTGTAGCGCGGCCCCGGCGTGTCGTAGCGCCGCAGCAGGTCGGGATCGAACAGGGAGGACAGGTTGGCCATGGGTGCAGCCTAGGCCCGCACCACGCGACTGTCCTTGATATGGGTCAATCGGCTGCGGCTTGCGGTCGCAGGTTCAGTCGCGTGAAGGCGTGGCGGCGGCTGGCAAAGGCCGGCGGCCGGCACTAGGCTGGGCCAGGCGTTGTCGGCGAGGGGACAGGGTGATCGGTTACCGGGAGGCGGTGGAGCGGCTGTGCGGCGGCGTGGACCGGCTGGGCGTGCAGCCCTGTGCCCCCGGCGATGCCGTCGGTCGCGTGCTTGCCCACGAGGTAGTCAGCCCGGTAGCGCTGCCGCCGTTCGACAACGCGGCGCTGGATGGCGTTGCGCTGGTCGCGGCCGGGCGGCCGGATGCCACGGCGCAGGTGTGGGAGATCGGCGCGCGCATCGCCGCCGGACAGCCCGCGCCGCAGGACGACGCGTCCGCCTGGGAGATCATGACCGGAGCACCGTTGCCGGCGCGCGCCGACACGGTGGTGCCGGTGGAGCGGATAGAGGCCTTGCCTGCCGCCGCGTCGGGCGCTTCGCGCATACGCGTGCAGGGAGACGTGGTGGTGGGCGCGAACATCCGTCGCTGCGGCGAAGACGTGCAGCCTGGGCAGTGCGTGCTGCCCGCAGGACACGTGCTGGATCCGGCCGCCGTGATGCTGGTCGCCGGGCTGGGCATCGAGCGCATCCGGGTGGCGCGGCGTCCGCGCGTGGCCGTGCTCGCGACCGGTGGCGAGATCGTGGCGGCAGGTACGCCGCTGCCGCCGGGCGGCATCCACGATGCGACCTCGCCCTACCTGCGTGCCGCGCTGGCCGCGGCAGGTGCGGAACCGGTCTTCATGCGGCGCGGCGGCGACGAGGTGGCGGTCTTCCACGCCGCGGTAGACGCCGCGCTGGCCGAGGGCGCGGACCTGGGGCTCAGCACGGGCGCGGTGTCGAAAGGGTGCTACGACTTCGTGCCGTCCGCGCTGCAGGCGCGCGGCGCCGAGACGCTGTTCCATGGCGTGGCGCTGCGTCCGGGCAAACCGGTGCTGGCTGCGCGCCTGCGCGAAGGTGCGATGTTCGTCGGCTTGCCGGGCAATCCGCTGTCCACGGCGGTGGGCTTCCGTTTCCTGGTGGAGCCGCTGCTGCGCGCCTGGTTGGGCCTGCCGCCGGAAACGACGTGCTGGCTGCCGCTGGCCGACGACTGTCGCTCGCGCGCAGGACTGCATGCCGTCCTGCACGGCACGCTGCGCTGCGACCGCGACGGTCGCCTGCATGCGCACGTGGCGCAGGCGCAGGCATCGTTCCGCCTGTTGCCGTTCTCGCAGGCGACGGCGTGGATCACGTTGCCGTCCGATCTCGGCGACGTCGCCGCCGGCACGCGCGTGCAGGTGCATGGCCTGAGCCATCTGCAACCGCCCGCCTGGATGCCGGCATGAGCCAGACATCGCCCGCATGGCGTGCGGTGCTGCTGGCAGGTGGGCGTTCCTCGCGCATGGGCACGGACAAGGCCTTGCTGCCGTGGGGGAACGGCACGTTGTTGACGCATATGCGCGGCATGCTGATCGACGCGGGCGCGATCGAGGTGATCGTCAGCGGGGACCGCCCTGACGTGGGCGGCGTGCCCGACGCGACGCGCGATACCGGACCGATGGGGGCGCTCTCGCAACTCGCGCCGCGTCTGACCGATGGCACATGGATCGTCGTGCCCGTGGACATGCCGTTGCTGTCCACCGACCTGTTGCATGCGTTGCTGGCGGTGGATGCGGCATGCGCCTGCGTGGAAGGCCATCCCCTGCCGATGATGCTGCGCGTGGACGACGGCATGCGCGCGCTGATGCGTGCCGTGGGCGCGCGCGCCGGCCGGGAGCGCTCGCTGCGGGCCCTGCAGCAGGGCATCGACACGCAGCATCTGCCTGCCGCGCGCTGGCAGCAGGCATTGCGCAACTGCAACACGCCGGAAGAGTGGATCGCACTGCAGCAATCGGTGATCCAGACCCGCAGCGGATGAGCGGGTCGGACACCTCACATTAATGTGATAGCCTGCGGCCGCAGCATCGTCGCACCCAGTACCCACCCGCAAGGTAGGCATCATGGAGCAGGGCGCAGGAACAGCCGTTGCGAGCAAACAGCAGGAGCGCCTGGCGTTCCTGCTGCTGACGCTGGTGGTGTTTCCCCTGATGGCGGTCCTGTTCGTCGCCGGCTATGGCTTTCTTGTGTGGATGTGGCAACTGCTGTTCGCAGGCCCGCCGACCGGGCCTTGAGCGATGGACGACATCCGCTCTCCTTCCCGTCGTGCCCTGCTGTTCGGTCGTGTGCCGGTCACGCCGCCACCTGCTGCATGCCGACCGCCGTGGTCGAAGTCAGAACCTGAATTCCTCGCCGCGTGCACGCGCTGCGATGCCTGCGTGCGCGCATGCCCCGAGCAGGTGCTGTTGCGCGACGCCGACGGCCTGCCGCGCTTCGAGGCGCGCGCGGGCGAGTGCACGTTCTGCGGCGACTGCGTGGCCGCGTGCGGCAGCGGCGCGTTCGAACCCGCGCGCGATCCGCCGTGGACGCTCGTGGCCGGCGTCGCCGACACCTGCCTGTCGGCGCAGGGCGTGGTCTGCGCCAGCTGCCGCGAGGTGTGCCCCGCATCCGCGATCCGTGTGCCGCCCGGCGCGCGCGGCGCAGCCACGGTCGATCCCGAAACATGCACGGGCTGCGGCGCCTGCGTCGCGCCGTGTCCCGTGGACGCCATCGCCCTGCATCACGCACCCGCCATGGAGGCCCTCGCTTGAACGCACCCGCTCCCGATGCCGAAGTCCACATTGCCAGCTTCGTCGTCCAGCACCGCGAAACCGCGGCCGACGCACTGGCGGCGATGATCCGCGAACACGCCGACCTCGACCTGGCGCTCGCCGGCGGCACGCGCAGCGTGGTCATCTGCGAATCCGCCGACCGCCACGCGGTGATGGCGCGCGTGGACCAGCTGCAGGCCGTGCCGGGCGTGCTGAACGTATTGCTGGTCTACCACCACGCCGAGCCGGCGCACGCGCTCGACGAAGCGCTGCCGTCCCTGTCCATCCTGTCCGCGACCGGAGAGGCCCATGAGCACACGTCGTGAATTCATCCGCCACAGCGCGCTGGCCACGGCCGCCGCTGCGGCCGGCCTGCCGCTGACCGGCACCGGCAGCAACGTCGTCACCGAAGGCGACCTGACCACGCTGAAGTGGGACAAGGCGCCCTGCCGCTACTGCGGCACCGGCTGCGGCGTGAACGTGGCGGTGAAGGAGGGGCGCGTGGTGGCCACGCACGGCGACGTGCATGCCGAGGTCAACCGCGGCATCAACTGCGTGAAGGGCTACTTCCTCTCCAAGATCCTGTACGGCGCCGACCGCCTGACCCAACCGCTGCTGCGCAAGAAGAACGGCGCCTACGCCAAGGACGGCGAGTTCACCGCGGTGAGCTGGGACGAGGCCTTCGACGTGATGGCCGCGCAGTTCAAGCGCGTGCTCAAGGACAAGGGCAGCGATGCGATCGGCATGTTCGGTTCCGGTCAGTGGACGATCTTCGAAGGCTACGCGGCCAACAAGCTGATGAAGGCCGGCTTCCGCAGCAACCACATCGACCCGAACGCGCGCCACTGCATGGCCTCGGCGGTGGCCGGCTTCATGCGTACCTTCGGCATGGACGAGCCGATGGGCTGCTACGACGACATCGAGGCGGCCGATGCGTTCGTGCTGTGGGGGTCGAACATGGCCGAGATGCATCCGATCCTGTGGACGCGGGTGACGGACCGCCGCCTGTCGCATCCGCACGTGAAGGTGGCGGTGATGTCCACGTTCGAGCACCGCAGCTTCGAGCTGGCCGACATCCCGATCATCTTCAAGCCGCAGACCGACCTGGTGATCCTCAACTACATCGCCAACCACATCATCCGCACCGGCAAGGTCAACAAGGCGTTCGTCGACAGGCACACCACCTTCAAGCGCGGCAACGACGACATCGGTTACGGCCTGCGCCCGGAGCATCCGCTGGAGGTGAAGGCGAAGCATGCCAAGGACCCCAACGGTGGGCAGCCGATCGGCTACGAGGAGTTCGCCGCCTTCGTCGCGCCGTACACGCTGGAGAAGGCCGTCGAGATGACCGGCGCGGAACGCGGCTGGCTGGAGCAGCTGGCCGAGCTGTACGCCGATCCGAAGACGAAGGTGATGTCGTTCTGGACCATGGGCTTCAACCAGCACACGCGCGGCGTGTGGGCCAACAACATGGTCTACAACATCCACCTGCTGACCGGGAAGATCGCCACCCCGGGCAACAGCCCGTTCTCGCTGACGGGGCAGCCGTCGGCGTGCGGCACGGCGCGCGAGGTGGGCACTTTCAGCCACCGCCTGCCGGCGGACATGGTGGTGACCAATCCCGAGCACCGCAAGCATGCCGAGGAGATCTGGAAGATCCCGCACGGCACCATCATTCCGAAGGTGGGCTACCACGCCGTGGAGCAGAACCGCGCACTGAAGGACGGCAAGCTCAATGCGTACTGGGTGATGGTCAACAACAACATGCAGGCGGCGGCGAACCTGCGTGAGGAGACGTGGCCGGGGTACCGCAACCCGGACAACTTCATCGTCGTCTCCGATGCCTATCCCACGGTGACGGCGCAGGCGGCGGACCTGATCCTGCCCGCGGCGATGTGGGTGGAGAAGGAAGGCGCCTATGGCAACGCCGAGCGCCGCACACAGTTCTGGCACCAGCTGGTGAAGGCGCCGGGGGAAGCGCGCTCGGACCTGTGGCAGCTGATGGAATTCTCCAGGCGCTTCACCACCGACGAGTGCTGGCCGGCCGATCTGCTGGCGGCGAACCCGCAGTACAAGGGCAAGACGCTGTTCGACGTGCTGTACCGCAACGGCAACGTGGACCGGTTTCCGGCTTCCGACATCGAACCCGGTTACGCCAACGACGAATCGGCGCTGTTCGGCTTCTATGTCCACAAGGGCCTGTTCGAGGAATACGCCGCCTTCGGTCGCGGCCATGGCCACGACCTGGCGCCGTTCGACGACTACCACAAGGCGCGCGGCCTGCGCTGGCCGGTGGTGAAGGGCAAGGAGACGCGGTGGCGCTATCGTGAAGGTGCCGATCCTTACGTGAAAGCGGGTAGCGGTTTCGAGTTCTACGGCAACAAGGACGGCAAGGCGGTGATCTGGGCGCTGCCGTACGAACCGCCGGCGGAATCGCCCGACGACGACTTCGACCTGTGGCTGGTCACCGGGCGTGTGCTGGAGCACTGGCATTCGGGTTCGATGACGATGCGCGTGCCCGAGCTGTACAAGGCGTTCCCCGCCGCGGTGGTGTTCATGAATCCGGACGACGCGAAGGATCGCGGGCTCAAGCGCGGCGACGAGATCATCGTGGCCTCGCGCCGCGGCGAGATGCGCTCGCGGGTGGAGACGCGCGGCCGCAATCGCATGCCGCGCGGGGTGGTGTTCGTGCCGTGGTTCGACGCGGGCCAGCTGATCAACAAGGTCACCCTGGACGCCACCGATCCGATTTCCAAGCAGACCGACTACAAGAAGTGCGCGGTCAAGGTCGTCGCCGCCTAGGAGGCTCGCCATGCAGAACAAGCAGCTGTGGATCGCGGTGGCGCTGACAGGCGTGCTGATGGCGCTGGTGTTCGTGGCGGGCTGGCTGCTAGGCCGGCCGAAGCACGTGGATGCCGTGGCGGAAGCCGCACCCGTGCCGGTGGAGGCGCGCGCGGTGTTCATCCCCGGCGCGGGACAGATCGATGCGCTGCGCCGGGGCGTACCGGTGGACCAGGAAGGGCACCCGCCGCCGCTGGCGCACGTGGAGAACGCCGACCTCAGGCGCGCACGCGCCTACCCCATGCAGCCGCCGACCATCCCGCACACGATCGACGGCTACCAGGTCGACCGGAACAGCAACCGCTGCATGCTGTGCCACGCGCGCGCCAATGCATCCACCTTCCAGGCGCCGCCGGTCAGCGTGACCCACTACATGGACCGCGACGACCAGTTCCTGGCGACCATCTCGCCGCGCCGCTATTTCTGCAACCAGTGCCACGTGGTGCAGACCGACGCGCCGGTGCTGGTGGCCAACCAGTTCCGCGACATCGACAGCGTGCTGTCGCCGCCGACGGCGAAGGAGTAGCCCATGTGGTCACGGACCAAGGCACGGATACTGGACCTGTGGCGCACCCTGCGACTGCCCAGCCGGCACTACAGCCTGGGCTTCCTGACGGTGGCCGGATTCATCGCCGGCATCCTGTTCTGGGGCGGGTTCAACACGGCGCTGGAGGCCACCAACACCGAAGCGTTCTGCACCAGCTGCCACGAGATGCAGGACAACGTCTTCGAGGAACTGAAGACCACCATCCACTACAGCAACCGCTCTGGCGTGCGCGCGACCTGCCCGGACTGCCACGTGCCGCACAACTGGACGGACAAGATCGCACGCAAGATGCAGGCCTCGAAGGAGGTGTGGGGCAAGATCTTCGGCACCATCAACACGCGCGAGAAGTTCCTGGACGAGCGCCTGATCCTGGCCACGCACGAATGGAACCGGCTGAAGGCCAACGACTCGCTGGAATGCCGCAACTGCCACGACTACGACTCGATGGACCTCACCCGCCAGGGCTCGCGCGCCGCGCAGGTGCACAAGCTGTGGCTGGGCACCGGCAAGAAGACCTGCATCGACTGCCACAAGGGGGTGGCGCACCGCCTGCCCGACATGACCGGCGTGCCGCAGGGATGAGCCGCTAGAGACGTGCCGCGTCGGCGTGCGCACGGATCTCGGCGAAGGTCCAGTCGCGCAGCAGGCGGCCGTCTTCCCAGACGGTGACCATGGCGTCGTCGTAACCGGCGGGCCTTTCGACGTCGTCCAGCGAGGCGGCGGAGGCGGGCACGGGCACCGTGCGGAAGCCGCCGTACTCGCGATGGCGCAGCCGGGTCATGCGGCCGCGCTTGCTCTGCTTGCCCTTGTCGGTCACCGGGTCCTTGTAGACGTCGATCCATTCGCCATTGACGCGCGCGGCGGAGCACTTGAGTGCGAACTTCTGGGTGTCGCGGTCCAGGCGCTGCAGCAGTGCGCCGCCCATGCCGAAAGCCAGGTTGTCGGTGGCGTAGCCGGCGCTGGTGATGCGCTCCAGGATGGCGCGGATGCTGCTGGGGTTGATGCCGTCGCCCTGGATCACGCGCACGTGGTTCAACACCTTGTAGCCCTTGCCGTTGACGGTATGGCCGAAGGCCTCGTCCAGCAGGTCCAGGCACTGGTGGACCACGGCGACGGGATCGCCCGAATCGGGACGGATCACGACGGTTGCGCCGGAATCGATCACCTCCTGCTTCAGCGCGGTGCCCCAGTGCTGGCGGATGGCATGGAAGATGTCGTAGCTGTCCGACACCACCGCCACGATCGAACCCGGCCTGGCGAACTGCCGCAGCATGTTGCGGTAGGCCTCCACTTCGTTGTCGCGGCCCCAGCTGGTGATGGTGCTGTGCTCGGCGGCCGGAATGGAGAAGCCGGCCATCGGTTCGTGGTAGTGCGCCTTCGCCAGCAAAAGGCCGGACACGGTGTCGGTGCCCATGAAGTTGACCAGGTGCGCCGCGCCGCCGAGGGCGGCCGATTCCAGGCTGGACACGCCGCGGGCGCCGAAGTCGTGCAGCTTGAAGGGCAGCTGGCCTTCGGGGTCGTCGCTGGTGCGTTCCAGGAACTGGCGGATCGTCTGCTTCGCATGCCAGCTGATGGTCGCCACGGTGATGGGGTACCAGATGCGCAGCAGCATCGTCTCCAGGTACGACGGCACCCAGAACGCCTGCGGATCGGTCGACTCGATGGTCATCAGCGCTTCGTGCGTGGGCACCACGGTGCCCTCCGGTACGGCGCGGATGCGGATCGGCAAGTGGCCGCCGTGGCGGTCGACGATGTCGCGCCAGCCGGCTTCGTTGAACGGCTCGCCGTGCGCGGCGAACACATCGCGCGCCTCGCCCACGTCGGCATGGGTGACGGGCGTGGCGAGGTATTCCTTCAGGATGGCCTGCAGACCGAAGAACACCGTGCGGTCGTGGATGCCGCCGCGCGACTCCACGTAGAAGAACGTGGCATCGGTACCCGGCGGATACTGCAGCCAGTGGCTGGCCTTGTAGCTGTCGGTGTTGAGGAGGAGGTTGCTGAGGGTTTGCATGACGGAAGCTCCTTCGCGTCGGATGAAGCCGGCGGTCTATCCGCCGGCGGGGTCAGGCCGGGTCAGCCCCGGCCCAGGAAGAACTCGAGGATGTGCAGGTGGTCTTCGAACAGCTTGGGCCCCATCTCCAGCGCTTCGCTGACCGGGATCCAGCGGGCCTTGTCGGCATCGTCGCCGCCCCGCACGTCAGGCAGTTCGCCGGCTGGGAAGTCGAAGTGGAATGCGTGGGTGATGGTGCGACCGCGCTGGCTGCGGTCGGGGTGGTCGAAGACGTGCTGGCCTTTCAGCGAGCCTTTCAGGACGGGCACGGGAACCTTTAGCCGGGTCTCTTCGCGCAGTTCGCGCAGGCAGGAATCCAGCAGGCCCTCGTTCTGGCCCACGAATCCCCCCGGCAGCGCCCACAACCCCTTGCCCGGTTCGGCGCGGCGGCGCACCAGCAGCACGTGGCCGGAATGGACCACCACGGCGTCGGTGGTCACGAAGGTCGGCGGGTAGGGCGCGTCCTTCCAGGCGGCCTTGTAGTGCTCGATGAACTGGTATTCGGCCACCAGCTGGGCGTACGCCGGCGAACTCCGGCGGAAGGCCTCCAGCATCTCGTAGACCGGCGCCGGTACGTTGCCGCGCAGCATCAACAGGGCGCCATGGAAGTCGATGGAGCCGGCTTCGAACAGATAGCGGCGCAGTTCGGTGGCCGACAGGGTTTCGGTGTGCTGCACGTCCACCAGCGGCCACTGCGGAAATTCGCGCAGGTAGTAGCTGGATGCGTCCTTGTCCATGCCGACCAGGCCGACTTTCGCGTCAGCGTCGCCGCCATCGGCGCGGATGGCCTCGGCCACGGTGCGCTGCACGCCGGCGATCCACTGGGCTTCGTTGTACAGGTGGTCGCGCAGCGGGCGGATCAACAGCCGGTCGGTGGCGCCTTCAAGGGCCGCCTGGATCATCACGGCACGTTCGGCCACGGTCCAGGGGTTGCGCAGGCTGCGGGGGGTGTCGGCGGAACCGACAAGAAAGATCAGCTTGTTGGCCCGTCCCAGTGCAAGGCGGGCAACGGCGGCATGGCCGTTATGAAAGGGCTCGAATCGCCCGATGAAAACCAGATAGTCGTATTCCATGAGAATCCCTCATGTCGTTGTGCACGCCGCGGGTCTGTCCCTTGGCTGGCTCAAATGCTACGCCGGTCGGTGGTGGAGTCAAGCGTGACGGGAGTGCAGCGCGGTCCGGATGTGTTCCGCGATGATCTTGCGGGCGGTCTCGCGGGCCTCGTCGAGTGTCAGGCGCCCAGCAGACCCCAGCGTACGACGCTTCCCGTGCTCCCAGGTGACGACCCAGGCTTTATGCCCACTGGGCTGCACCCGGAGCAGGAGGCCGCGTACCTGCGTGTCCCTGAGCTCGTACGCGCGCTCCTTGGGCCGGGCAGTGGCAACGAGACGCTTGTTGAGGGTGGCGACTGACATCCGGGCTGCTTCCGTGGTTGGCTTAAGCCAACGATAGGAAGGGCCGGAGGTTCATGATTGGATGCGGATCGTCCTCAGCGCGTGGTCGCGACACGCCCTCCGCGTGAACGATTCCTGTCTGACCATGGTGGCGGTGAAGGGCGGAAACTGGGATGCTCCTCCTTGCCAATCCACGATCACTCCGATCACCTCCGAACATAAGCGACCACGCGATGACGTGTGATCACCGTAAAAATCCCATAAATGATTGTTTTGTAAGGCTTACAACTCCGTAAAAGCCCGCAAATCGTAGAATTCAGATTCTCAGTGCGGCTTAAAGGTGGGATCTGATATTCCCGAATGCGCCAAATGATGGCACCTGCTGGCGAATTTCGGAATCGGAATTCTGGTTCGGCAGTTGGAATTGGAGGACACTCTGACCATCGCCAAACCGGAATTGATTAATGGCTACCGACGCGCCTTCAGTCCCCCCGCTGCCCCCATTGGCCCC
>NZ_PDWV01000029.1 GCF_010093385.1 Pseudoxanthomonas mexicana | reverse complement strand
CACATGCACGTACTACGTCATTCTCATTTTGTCACGCCAGCTCCCCTCATTAGCATCACTCGTAAGATCGTCCACAGCGTCGGATGTGTATACGAGACAGTTATACACATTTCTTCAACATTTGGGTATAGCCTGCTTCCATGGAGAAGCAGGTTATACCCAAATGTTGACGAAATGTGTATAACGCGCGAGGGATTTCGCCGGAAGCGCGCAGGCCGCGCGCTTCCGGCCGGCCGGGTCAATCCCCGAAGTGCGCGTCGTCCATCGCCATCAGGGTGTCTGCGCCGGATTCGATGGCGGCCGCGTGCGCCAGGGTACGCGGCAGGATGCGTGCGAAGTAGAACCGCGCGGTCTCGCGCTTGGCCTGCTTGAACGCGTTCCCATGCGCCGACGCCTGCGCCGCGGCCACGCTGCGTGCCCACCAGTAGGCCAGCACCACGTAGCCGGAATAGAACAGGTAGTCGGTGCTCGCGGCGCCGATCTCCTCCGGGTTCGTCGCGGCACGTTCCAGCACCTTCTTCGTCAGTCCCGCCCACTCGGCGGCCTTCTGCTGCAGCGGATCGATGAACTCGCGCAGCGTGGCGTCGTCCTTGTGCTGCTGGGCGAACGCATGCACCTCGGCGAGGAACAGCTTCAGGCCTGCCGCCTGCGTGGACGCCGTCTTGCGGCCCATCAGGTCCAGCGCCTGGATGCCGGTGGTGCCTTCGTACAGGGTGGTGATGCGCGCGTCGCGTGCCAGCTGTTCCATGCCGTGCTCATGGATGTAGCCGTGGCCGCCGAAGCACTGCAGCGCGTGATAGGTGTTCTCGATGCCCCATTCGGTCTGGCAGGCCTTCGAGATCGGGGTGAGGAAGCTGACCAGTGTGTCGGCGCGCTCGCGCTCGGCCGGATCTTCGGCATGGTTGGCCACGTCGATCAGGCTGCCGGCATGCAGGGCGAGCAGGCGGCTGCCTTCGATCAGCGACTTCATCGTCAGCAGCATGCGGCGCACGTCGGGATGCACGATGATGGGGTCGGCCGGCTTGTCGGGGAACTTCGGACCGCTCAGCGAACGCGTCTGCAGGCGCTCGCGCGCATAGCGCAGCGCATTCTGGTAAGCGCGTTCGCTCAGGCCGATACCCTGAAGGCCGACGCCGAGGCGTGCGGTGTTCATCATGGTGAACATCGCCTGCAGCCCCTTGTGCGGCTGGCCCACCAGATAGCCCTGCGCGCCGTCGAAATTCATCACGCAGGTGACCGACGCCTTGATGCCCATCTTGTGCTCGATCGAGCCGCAGGCCAGCGCATTGCGTTCGCCGACCGTACCGTCGCGCGCCACCTTGAATTTCGGGGTGACGAACAGCGAGATGCCCTTCGCGCCGGGCGGCGCATCCGGCAGCTTGGCCAGCACCAGGTGCACGATGTTGTCGGTCAGGTCGTGCTCGCCGGCGGTGATGAAGATCTTGGTGCCTGTGATGGCGTAGCTGCCGTCCGCATTCGGTTCGGCCTTGGTCTTCAGCAGGCCCAGATCGGTACCGCAATGCGGTTCGGTCAGACACATGGTGCCGGTCCAGCGGCCCTCGACCAGCGGCTTCAGGAAGACCTCCTGCTGCCACGCCTCGCCGTGGTGCTTGAGCGCCTCCACCGCGCCGTGCGACAGCAGCGGGAAGTTGCCCCACGCCAGGTTGCTGGCGTTGACCATCTCGTTGAGCGGCACCCCCATGGTGTGCGGCAGGCCCTGCCCACCGAAGTCGGGCGAGGCCGTCAGGCCCGTCCAGCCGCCTTCCACGAACTGGGCGTACGCCGTCTTGAAGCCTGGTGGGGTCGTCACTTCGCCGGTGGCCTTGTCCAGCGTGCTGCCGATCTCGTCGCCGACGCTGTTGAGCGGGGCGAGCACGGTTTCGGAGAAGCGGGCGGCTTCGTCCAGGACCGCATCGAGGATGTCGCGGGTGGCATCGGGATAGCCCAGGCGCTGGAACAGCGGCTCGACGCCCAGCACGTCGTACAGGGCGAAGCGGAGGTCGGAGAGGGGGGCTTTGTAGGACGCGCTCATGCAGGGTCTCGGGAAGTCGGGCAGAGGGGTGCCGCTCAGCGCAGCACGCCGTCCAGGCCGGGGACGGGATTGAGGGTGTTGCGGGTGTCGATATCGAAGCTGCGGACCTTGGCGTCCTCGGGCGTCGCCTCGGCGCTGCCCGTCAGGGTGTACGGCAGGCCACGCCGTCCGGCCAGCGCGTCGGCGACCACGATGCGCGCCGCACTGGCGGGCGCGAACGGCACCGTCACGACGTCGGCCGATTCCGGCCCGACCGACAGGCCGGGCGTGGCCTGGAGCGTCCCGGCGGCCTGGTCGCCCACCCGGACCTCCACCTTCACGGTGTCGAAGCGCATCGGGATGCTGCTGTAGTTCTGCAGGCGCAGTTCGACCATCCACTGGCCATCCGCCTTCACCGTGAGTTGCTGCACGCTCACGGCGGGATCCGAGACGCGCCGGACCATGCCGCTGCCGCAGCCGGCCAGCAGGACCGAGGTCGCCATCAGTACCAGCAGGGAAATACGCCGCATCATGCCGCTGCTCCATGGGGAAAGCGGCAGGATACTACGGCGTATGGCGCCCCGGATGACACTTCGGGACGCAGCCGGGCGAATCAGTCGTGTTGCGTTGCGTCAGACCGCCATACGAAGGTCGCCACGCTGCGTGCCGGCAACGTGTAGGCGAACCGGCGCTCGCCATGCGCCACGCTGAAGCGGCGGGGCTGGATGGCGGAGTTGCTCACCAGCAGGACCAGTGAACCGTCATCGGCATTGCGGAAAGCGACGTTGTCCAGATCGTCGGTCGGCCCGCTCGAGGCGATCCGGTGGGCGCCGGGGCGCACGAAGCGGCTGGCGTGCGCCAGTGCGTAGTACTCGTCCGTGCGGGTGATGTCCCCCGTACGCGAGTCGATGGTCACCACGCCGCGGCAGGTGTGGCATCCGCCGGCATAGGGGCCATTGTTCTCGTCCAGCGCCAGATTCCAGAACAGGGCACCGCGCGCCCAGTGGCGCATGCTGCGGATGATGATGTTCTTCATCTGCAGGGGCAGTCCGCCACTGCGCACCGGTTCCCAGTCGCCGCCGGAACACTCGGTCATGTAGGCGTCCTTGTCGGGAAAGGCGTCGTGCACGGGCGACTGCGCCGCCACGTCGCCGCCGTAGCAGTGCCAAGCCACGGCATCCACGTAATTGCCGGCGACCGGGTCGGAGAGCACGCCCATCGGTTCTTCCGGTTTGTCCCAGTTGTGGTCCCAGTCGAAGATCAGGGGGCCGCTGCCGCGCCGGGCGATCATCGGGCCCAGGTGGTCGCCGATCAGCCGCGCGCGCGCAGGTGCGTTCAGGCGCATGCCGGGATAGTCCTTCGGCTCGTAGTCCGGCTCGTTCTGCACGGTCAGCGCGAAGATGGGTATGCCTTCGGCGGCATACTCATCCACGTACCTCAGCAGGTAGCGGGAAAAGGCATCGTAGTACTGCGGCAGCAGGCGCCCCTGGATCAGGCTGTTGCTGTCCTTCATCCAGCCCGGCGCGCTCCACGGCGAGGCCATGATCTTCAGTTGCGGGTTGATGGCCAGCATGGCGCGCGCGACAGGAATGACGTCGCCGCGGTTCTGGTCGATGCTGAAGTGCTTCAGGTCGGGATCCGGCGTGCCGTCCGGCGTGTCGTTGAGGCTGTAATGGTGGCGCGAGAAGTCGGACGCGCCGATGGTCAGACGCGAAAAACTCAAGCCCAGGCCGTTCCCCTCGCGGCCGAACAACTCTTCCAGCAGGGCATCGCGCTGGCGCGCGTCCAGCGTGTGCTGGATCAGCCAGGCGGACGAATCTGTCAGCGAAGCGCCGAAGCCGACGATCTCCTGGAAGCGCTGCGTGTCGTCGACCACGATCTGCGGCCGCGCGGACGCCCGTCCGGCGAAACGCGCCGGGGCCGAAGGCGCCAGTGCGCGGGTGCGGTCGGCGGTGGTGATCCATACCGACACTTCGGCGGGAGCGGGCTGCTCGGCGGCCCGCGGCGCACCTGCCCATGCCATCAGGACGAGGCTGGCGAGCAGGGGATGAAAGCGGCCGGAAAAAGGTCGGGTCATGCGGGAGTCCTTGGTTCTGAGGATGTCGTGGCTGCGCCGCGAATCCCTCCCGGAATCCGCGCAAAGCGTTTGCTGCAGTGCAGCGACGATTTCTCTGTGAGGTGGCGCGCATCAAGCAAATTCAATCCTGTGCGCTCCGACGGTACGGGGATGTTACGAATTTGTTGACAGTGCATTGGAGCTTCGATATGACAGCGCTGTCAACCACGGTCGGAGAGGGACCATATGCACCAAACAAACCCCGCTGCGGGCATGAGCCCGCGCGCGCATCGTCATGCCCTGCGCAAGCAACAACTGGCCATGGCGTGCTGCCTGGCGCTCGCATTCCCGCTGGCCGCGCAGGCCCAGCAGGCGGAGGCCGCGCCCGCCGAGCAGAGCGTCGAGACGCTGGACACCGTCCGCGTCACCGGCATCCGCGCCGCCATCGCGACCGCGGTCGAGACCAAGAACGAATCCACGTCGATCGTGGAAGTGGTATCTGCCGAAGACATCGGCAAGCTGCCGGACATCAGCATCGCCGACTCCATTTCTCGCCTGCCCGGCCTGACCATGCAGCGCGTGGATGGACGCGCCCAGGTGATCCACATCCGCGGCATGTCCGAGCAGTTCGGCGGCACGCTGCTCAATGGCCGCGAGCAGGTCAGCACCGGCGGCAGTCGCGGCGTGGAGCTGGACCAGTACCCGGCCGAACTGATCAACGGCGTCACCGTCTACAAGACGCCGGATGCTTCGCTGGTGGGGCAGGGACTCTCCGGTACCGTCGACATGCAGTCGATCCGTCCGCTGGATTTCGACGGCCGCCGGATCACTTTCAGTGGGCAGGGCGAGTACAACTCGCTGGGCAAGCTGATCGACGGCAGCAGCGACAAGGGTTACCGCGCCAGTGCGTCGTACGTTGACCAGTTCGCCAACGACACCATCGGCTTCGCCATCGGCGTGGCCCGCATGGATTCGCCCTTCCAGGAGCAGCAGGAAAAAGCATGGTGGTGGGGCAATCCCGACACCTGGGGCGCTCCCCAGGCGGGCAAGCCCGCCGACGCGGTGGCGCGGCAGGCGGGCGAAGCTTCGCTGAAGTCGCGCGACATCACCCGTGACGGCGTCATGGCGGTGTTCGAGTTCAAGCCCAGCGACACGTTCCACAGCATCCTCGATGTCTACCACTCCACATTCGATCAGGACGAAGTGGAAAACAGCATCATGTGGAACAACGACCCGTGGTGGAGGGACGCGGGTGGCAATCCGGTGACCTACACCAACGTCGGCACGACGACGGTGGGCGGAGTTCCGGTGGTCACCAGCGGAACGCTCAACAATGTCGGCGCGTTGAACATGCTCAATGAAGTCAACACGCGCGAAGACAAGTTGTTCTCGGCGGGTTGGGCGAACACCATCAAGTGGGGTGACATCTACACCCTCAAGACCGATCTGAGCTACTCCCGCGCGGAGAGCACGCGCTCGACACTGGAACTGCAATCCGCGTTCGGCACGCCGCGGACCATCGACTTCAACCTGCAGACCGGCAAGGGTTTCAACAGCTTCAACATCCCGGGACTGGACGATCCCACCCAGATCTACCTGGGCATGGATGCGATGGGCTGGGGACGTGACGGCAGAACGGACGTGGCGTCGACCGAGGATACGTTGAAGTCGGGGCGGATCGAGCTTAACCGTCTCGTCGAGTCGTCGGACTTCCTGCGCAGTTACGACGTGGGCGTCAACGTCACGCGCCGGAACAAGGACCGCGATTACGTGGCCTACTACGTCGACCTGAAGAACGGCCGCACGCCGATCCGGATGGACGCCGTGCCGCATGGTCACGCATCGATGGATTTCATCGGTCTGGGCAACGTGATCAACTTCAATGCCAGGGACCTGCTCGGTCGTTTCTACGATCTGCGCTACGAAGCCAGCGAAAATGACCTGATGAAGAACTACGGCATCGAGGAGGACATCAAGACCTTCTATGCCAAGGCGAACATCGACCTGGACATGACCGACACGATCCGTCTGCGCGGCAATGTCGGCGTGCAGTACGTCCGCTCCGAGCAGAGTTCCACCGGTCCGACCGTGGCGCGCGATGCGTCGAATGACTGGGTGATCGCGGGCGGACAGACCATCGGAGCCTCCTACGGCGACATCCTGCCCAGCATGAATCTGTCGGCCGACTTCGGTGATGGTCTGCTGCTGCGCTTCGCTGCGGCGAAAACGCTGATGCGCGGCCCCATCGAGCAGATGGGCGCGTACACCACGGCCGGTGTCGATGTCACCACGCGCGAATGGAGCGGAAGTGGTGGCAACCCGAAGCTGGAGCCTTATCGCGCAACGGCGTATGACATCTCCCTGGAGAAGTACTTCGGCCCCACCACCTACGCGGCCCTGGCCGTGTTCTACAAGAGCCTCGAAACCTACATCTACACGCAGAACGTGCGCTGGGATTTCACCGGGTACGACGATCTGGGAATCACGCCGATCTCCAACTGGGGCAATTTCAGCACGCCCGTCAATGGCAGCGGCGGCTACATGCGCGGCGCGGAACTCAGTGGGGCGATTGGCGGCGACATGATCCATCCTTCGCTGGACGGCTTCGGCTTGCTGCTCAATGCGTCCTACACCGAGTCGTCCATTGATCCCGATGGTCCGGGCGGTTCCAGCACCGATACCCTGCCAGGCCTGTCGAAGGTCGTCGCCAATGCCACCGTGTACTATGAAAAGCATGGTTTCTCGGCGCGGATCAGCCAGCGTTATCGCGATGAGTACCGTGGCGAGTACGCCTCGCTGTTCGGGGACAGGATCTACCAGAACACCATGGCCGAAAGCACCATGGACCTCCAGGTGGGCTACGACTTCCCCGAGACGAGCAAGCTTTCCGGCCTGTCCGTGCTGCTGCAGGTCAACAATGTGACCAACGAGCCCTATCGCACGGAAACCACGGCGGGCGGTATCGACCAGACGATCTTCCTGCCGTCGGAATACAAGGAGTACGGCCGCCAGTACCTGCTGGGCTTCCGCTACAAGCTGTGATCGCACACAACGTGTGAGTGCCGCAGTACCTGACGGGATGCGGGGGCATGCCCCCGCATCCCGTCGGCCATTCCGGCGCCGCGCAGGTCCTGCCGCGGACCGCGTGCGCGCCGCCAACACCGAGGGAGATGCGAGTGAAGTCAATCCGAATGACCCTGCTGGGGGCCAGCCTACTGGCCTGCCTGTCGTGTACCGGCCAGAAGGATGCCGAAACCCCGCCTGTCGCCGCCGCGGATGCCTCCGCCGAACTGAAGGACTGGCCGGCACTGGAAAGCCGGTTCGCGAAGGACCCGGCCATCGAGGCCCGCGTGGCCGAAATCCTGGCCAGCATGACGCTGGAGCAGAAAGTCGGTCAGATGGTGCAGCCGGAGATCAAGTCGATCACGCCGGAGGAAGTGCGCCAGTACTACATCGGCTCGGTGCTGAACGGTGGCGGTTCCTGGCCGGCAAAGAACAAGCACGCCAGCGTGCAGGATTGGGTCGCGCTGGCCGATGCCTACTACGACGCCTCGATGGGCACGGATGCGAAGATCCCGGTGCCGGTGATCTGGGGCACCGACGCCGTGCACGGACACAGCAACGTCTACGGCGCCACCATTTTCCCGCATAACATCGGCCTGGGCGCCGCGCATGACGTCGAACTGATCGAGCGCATCGCCGAAGCGACCGGCCAGTCCACGCGCGCCACCGGCGTGACCTGGACGTTCGCGCCGACCGTCGCGGTCGCGCAGAACGCGCGCTGGGGACGCACCTACGAGAGCTATTCCTCCCAGCCCGCGCTGATCCGCGAATACGCGGCCGCCTACGTCAAGGGCATGCAGGGGCTGCTGGACAAGGACGGCAACGTGGTCGCCACCGCCAAGCATTTCATCGGCGACGGCGCCACCGACGGCGGCAAGGACCAGGGCAATGCGCTGGTCACGCAGGCGCAGATGATCAACGTGCACGGGCAGGGGTACTACGGTGCCATCGAGGCCGGCGTGCAGACGGTGATGGCCTCGTTCAACAGCTGGAACGACATCGCCGCCGGCAAGGACTACGGCAAGATGCACGGCTCCCGCGACCTGCTGACCGTGGCCCTGAAGGAGAAAATGGGCTTCGACGGTTTCGTGGTGTCCGACTGGAACGGCATCGGCCAGGTGACCGGTTGCAAGGACGACAGCTGCCCGCAGGCGATCAACGCCGGCATCGACATGGTGATGGTGCCGGATGCATGGAAGTCCTCATCGCCAACACCATTGCCCAGGTGAAGTCCGGCGAAATCCCGCAGGCCCGCATCGACGACGCCGTCACCCGCATCCTGCGCGTGAAGCTGCGCGCACGCCTGTGGGAGCACAAGCCGTCCGCCAGCCAGTTCGCCGGCAAGCCCGAGTCGCTGGTGCATCGCGACCTGGCCCGCCGTGCCGTGCGTGAGTCGCTGGTACTGCTGAAGAACGATGGCGCCCCCCTGCCGCTGAAGAAGGGCCAGCGTGTGTTGCTGGTGGGCAAGAGCGCGGACAGCATCTCCCACCAGACCGGTGGCTGGTCGCTGACCTGGCAGGGCACCGACAACACCAATGCCGACTTCCCCAACGCCGACAGCATCGCCGCCGGGCTGCGCGAGCAGCTGGGCGAGGCCAATGTCATCCTGCGCGACAGCGCGGAGGGCGTGGACCCGGCCAGTTACGACGTCGTCGGCGCGGCCATCGGCGAAACGCCGTATGCCGAGACCAACGGCGACATCGTGCCGTCCGACACGATGGCCCACAGCCGTCGTCACCCCGAAGACCTGGCCGTGCTGAAGGCTGCGGCGGTCACGGGCAAGCCGGTGGTGACGGTGTTCCTGTCCGGCCGCGCGCTGTACGCGAACGATCTGCTCAACCTGTCCAGCAGCTTCGTCGCGGCGTGGCTGCCGGGCACGGAAGGCAAGGGCATCACCGACGTGCTCGTGGCGGGTGCGGACGGCAAGCCGGCGCACGACTTCCGCGGCAAGCTGACGTTCCCGTGGCCCGCGGTGGCCTGTCCGAACGCCGACAGCACGCCGCAGTTCGCGCTGGACAGCGGCCTGCGTTACGGCGACACCAAGCCGGTCGGCACGCTGCCCGAAGACGCGACGGCGAGCTGCGGTGAGGCCACCGCGCTGGGCATCTTCAAGCAGTCCGACATCGCGCCCTTCACCCTGCAGATGGAAGCTGGCGGCGCGACCCAGGCCGTGGGCAACGACATGAACGCCACCCAGCGCTGGCCGCAGGCCAAGCCCGCGCTGCAGGTGGCCACCGTGCAGGTCAACACGCAGCAGGATGCCAAGGAAGTGACCTGGCTGGCGCCCGCGCGCTTCTTCGCCCGCAACCCGTCGAAGAACAACCTGGCCGCGATGGCGACGGCGCGGGGCGTGGTGCAGTTCGACGTGGTGGTCAAGCAGGCGCCGGCCAAGCCGGTGCAGTTCACCCTGGGGTGCGGCGCGGCGTGCGGCGCGAGCCTGGACCTGACCGCGACCTTCTCCGGCGACGCCGTCGGCAGGAAGCAGACCGTCAAGGTGCCGCTGGCCTGTTTCGGCAAGCTGGGCGCCGACCTGACCGGCGTGGATACGCCTTTCAGCATCACCGCCGATGCGCCGTTCGCCGCGGCCTTCACCGACATCCGGGTGGTGGCCGGCGCGGCCGATGGCGCCGACGTGGTGAAGTGCGCGCAGTAAGGCCATTCGCGCAGCGTCCCGCGATGTCGTCGCGGGGCGCTGCCGCAGTGCAAGTTGCAATCGCGCGGCGGCTACGTAGGCTGGCCGTTCCGTCCGGATACCTTACCAGTAGGCATACCAATACATGACCACCCAAACCACCCGATGGTCGCAGTTCGGCGTGCTGATCACCGTGTTCTTCTTCTGGGGCTTCGTTGCGGCCAGCAACGACATCCTGATCCCGGTGTTCAAGAAAGCCTTCAACCTGACGCAGGCACAAAGCCAGTACGTGGCCGTCGCGTTCTACGTGGCCTACACCGTAGGCTCGCTGATTTACGTGGCGATATCCAAGGTCATGGGCCTGGATCTGCTCAACCGCATCGGCTACAAGAACGGCATCTGCCTGGGCCTGGTGATCTCCGCGCTGGGCACGTTGCTGTTCTATCCCGCAGCCAACACCGGTTCCTTCAACTTGATGCTGTCCGGCCTGTTCATCGTGGGCCTAGGCTTCTCGCTGCAGCAGATCGCGGCCAATCCGCTGGCCATCGTCATCGGTGACCCCAAGACCGGCGCGCAGCGGCTGACGCTGGCCGGTGGCATCAACAACTTCGGCACCACCATCGGCCCGCTGCTGGTCAGCGTGGCGATCTTCGGCAGCGTGCTGTCGGGCGGCACCGAAGCCAGCATCGAGAGCGTCAAGACGCCTTACCTGGTGCTGGGCGTGGCCTTCATCCTGGTGGCGATCTTCCTGAAGTTCTCCTCGGTGCCCAACCACATCGACCTGGAGAAGCTGTCCGAATCCGAAGCACAGGACAGCAGCAAGCTGATCCACGGGAAATCGGCGCTGGGCTACCCGCAGCTGGTGCTGGGCATGATCGCCATCTTCGTCTATGTCGGCGTGGAAGTGTCCACCATCAGCAACCTGCCGGCGTACCTGGAGTCGCCGGAAGGCCTGGGCCTGGAGACGTCGCAGATCGCACCGTTCGTGTCGCTGTACTGGGCCAGCCTGATGATCGGCCGCTGGGGCGGCGCGGCGGGCGCGTTCAACGTGGGCGCCGGTGCCAAGCGCTGGCTGACGCTGCTGCTGCCCTACGTGGCGTTCGGCGTGTTCCTGGCCGTCAACGCCATCATGAAGCACGAGGTCTCGCAGTTCTTCGGCTATGCCGCCGTCATCGTGCTGATGATCCTGGCCACGCTGGCGAGCAAGGGCAATCCGGCGCGGATGCTGCTGTACTTCGCCGCCTGCGGCATCGCGGCGCTGCTGATCGGCATGTTCACCACCGGCTGGACCAGCGTGGTGGCCTTCATCAGCGTGGGCCTGTTCTGCAGCACCATGTGGCCATGCATTTTCGCCCTGGCCATCACCGGCCTGGGCGACAAGACCAACCAGGGCAGCAGCCTGCTGATCATGATGATCATGGGCGGCGGCCTGGTCAGCCTTGCGCAGGGCCTGCTGGCCGACAAGGTCGGCGTGCATTTCAGTTTCATCGTCGGCGTGGCGTGCTTCGCGTACCTGGCGTTCTACGCCATCGCGGCCACCCGCACGCTGCGCAACCAGGGCATCGACCTGGACAAGCTCGCGGCCGGCAGCGGCCACTGAGTGCGGTGCGCGCCGGCGAGAGGCCGGCGTGCGACCCCAAGCCACCGGGCGACGCGCCAGCCCGGTGGCTTTTTTGTGTTTGGCCCTTGTATCCGGCGCGCAATGGCGCACCATCGGCGCCAGCGAACGGTCGGCGGGGGCGGACATGACGGCGGGAGAAGGACGCGGGGGAAAGGTGCGCCGCTGGGCACTGCGCGTGGCACTGGCGCTGGGCGTGTTGGGTGTCGGCACATGGGCGGTGTTCCAGCTGAGTCCCTGGCCCTCGGTGCTGCTGATCCGCTGGGTGTTCGACCGGGGCGCGGCGGAGGCCAGCGACGCGCTGCGCAAGCACCTGCCCGCGGGGTGACGGAACGCGCTGCAGTGCGTTACTACGCGACCGATCCCGACGCGCTGCTGGACGTGTATTACCCGCCGAACGTGCAGGGCGGCCACGAACGATTGACCACCGTGGTGTGGGTGCATGGCGGGGGTTTCATGTCCGGCCGGCGGCAGGACGTGGCCCACTACCTGAAGATCCTCGCCGCGCGCGGGTTCGTGGTGGCCAACGTGGACTACAGCATCGCCCCCGGCGCCACCTGGCCCACGCCCACGCGCCAGGTCAACGCGGCGCTGTCCTACCTGCAGGCGCACGCCGAGGCATTGAACATCGATGCCGACCGCATCGTGCTGGCAGGCGATTCGGCCGGCGCCCAGATCGCCGCCGAGCTGGCCAACGCCATCACCTCACCGGATCATGCGCGCCGCATCGGCATCACGCCTGCGCTGGCGCCGCGGCAGCTCGCCGGTACGCTGCTGTTCTGCGGGCCTTACGATGCCGGCCTGGTGCAATGGGACAGCCCGTTCGCCGGCTTCATGCGGACCGTCCTGTGGTCCTACATGGGACGAAAGGATTTTCTCGACGATCCGCGACTGGACACCTTTTCCGTGGCGCGTCATGTCACGCCCGCGTTCCCGCCCGCTTTCATCAGCGCCGGCAATGCCGATCCGCTGGAGCCGCATTCGCATGTGATGGCCGCGGCGCTGCAGAAGCAGGGCGTGCGCGTGGACGCGTTGTTCTTTCCCAGGGATCACGCGCCGCCGCTGCCGCACGAATACCAGTTCAACCTGGACAGCGAGGCCGGACGGCAGGCGATGGAGCGCAGCGTGGCGTTTCTGCACGGCCTGCGCGAGGGAGGTGCGGTGCCGCCGCCACCGACGGTCGACCGATCAGACGGCCAAGGCGAGTGACGGGGCGTCCGCCTCGCGCGCCTGCGCTGCCGAGGCGACGGTGCGCTGTCGGTCCACGTGCCGGCAGAGCATCCCGGCGCGCTGGCGGGCCCATTGCGTGGCCCAGCCGATCGCGCGCTCTTCGCAACGCACGGCCATTTCGAACGGCGCGATGTCGCCGGCCTCCACCAGCACGCGCAGCACCAGCCCCGCATTGAGGGGCCTGACCTCGGCGATGGCGACATCGTCCAGACGCAGTTCGCAGCCTTCGGGGGTGCGGTGCCAGACGAAGCGTTCGGGGAGTGCGTGCGGGGCGTTCTTCATCACGATGTCCATGGCGGGCTCCGGAAAGCGGCTGTGCAGACCTTGCGGCACCGCGCGTGCAGGCTGCGTCAAGCGATCCGCGATGACGGCCGCATCCGGTGCGGTATTCAGCCGCAGGTGAACGACGTGGGGAAGGCGTGACGGATGGGACATGGCGATGGCCGGTGCCAGGGCAAGACTCGCGCGTCCCATCCGGAGTAATGCCATGCCGCTGCGCTCGACCTGCCTGCTGCTGTCGCTTGCCGCCCTGCCTGCCTTCGCGCAGGACGCCCCCACGCGCGAGCATTTCGCCCGTCCCGGGCATGAAGCCGCCTATCACGACTGGCACTACACGCCGGTGGTGAAGGTGGGCCAGATGGTCATCGTGTCGGGCATTCCCGCCGCCGGGCCCGGGACCTACGAAGAGAAGGTGCGGCGCATGTTCGTGGCGCTGGGCAAGGACCTGGCGCAGGCGGGTGCGACGTATGCGGACGTGGTGGAGCTGACCACGTTCCACACGGGGCCGACCGATGCGGCGGGGTTCCAGGACGAGTTCGCGCGTTTCGCGCCGATCCACCACGAGTTCTTCCCCTCGCACTATCCGGCATGGAGCGCCGTGGGCACGTCGGCCTTGCTGTCGCCGGGCGCGGTGGTGGAACTGCGGGCGGTGGCGATGATCGGTTCGGGTCGTGCGCCGAAGGCGGATATTCCGAAGCCGGACGCGCCGAAGCCGTAAGTGCGCAGTGCCGGTGGCGTCCGGCCACGGGCTCCAGCGCCCTCTGTTCGACACGGTCGATCAGGGGCGAACAGCGCTCGATCAGGGCGACGATCTCGGGCCGGTGCAGCGCGCCGCGCTGGTCGTCGATGCTGCGCCAGAACTCGGTGACGAAGACGCCATGCGGTTCGCCGGGTACCAGGCTGATGATGTACTCCAGGCAGCCGGGCGTCTGGCAGGCGACGGTGGCCACTTCGCCCAGCACGTCGATGAATGCGTCCCGCGCGCCTTCCTGCACCTTGATGAAGGTGGCCAGGCCGTAGCGGTAGGACACGGATGTCGGGGGAGTATCCGGGTACATGGGGCCGAGTCTTGCCGGTGAGGCCCCCAGTGTCGTGGGTCGTAAGTCACGGTCGGGTCAAGGCAGGCTGCATGCCGCGGGAGTCAACGGCATGTCGTTTCCCCTGCATGTCTGCCTCCGATGGCCGCGAGGAGTGGCGGGGAGATGTCTACCGAACCCGCGGCGATTCAGAACATCGGTCGCCGCGGGGGCCGGGGCGCTCCTAGAAGCGCGTGCCCGGCGGAAGGTAGCGCCACTGGCCCACCGGCACCTTCGCCAAGGCGATGCGGCCGATCCGGAGGCGGCGGATCGACACCACCTCCAGCCCGCCTTCGCGGCAGCGGTGGCGCAGCTCGCCGGGTTGCACGTTCTTGATGGCGAACCGCAACCGCACCTCGTTCTGCCAACTGACCTTGCACGGCGCCAGGCCGCGGCCCTGATAGGTGGCCGCGTGGCCAATGCGGCTGAGCGTGTACGGCCCGCGTTCACCGCGGACTTCCACCAGGAACTCCTGCTCGATCTGTGCATAGTCCTCGCTCAGGCGGCGCCACACGCGCCCGTCCTGGCTGAGCACCATCAGGCCGCTGGCCTCGGTATCCAGCGGCACGAGCGCGGTAAGGCGGTGCAGGTGGCGTTTCAACGGGCGCACACCGCTGTCGTCGCCAGCCATGTGCGTGGCCGGCGTCGCCAGCGCAGCCGCGTCTTGCCACGTGATGCCTTCGGGCTTGTGCAGCAGCAGCGTGGCGGGCTCGGCGGCGCCGAGTTCGGCCGCCGGATCGATCTCCACCCGCTCGTCGGTGACGGGGTGCTGCTGCGCTTCGACCGTTTCGCCATCCACCGTGACCCAGCCACCTTCGATGTACTGCTCGGCTTCGCTGCGTGAGCAACCGGTCAGTTCTGCAACGCGCTTGGCAAGGCGGATGGGCTCGGACATGGGGACCGGAGGGCTCGGCAGGCGGAGAGGGTCGCGCCGCGCGGCGCCGCAAGAGGCGAGGGTGGCGACGGATACGCAAAAGGCCTGCATCGCTGCAGGCCTTCCGGATTCGATATGGTGGCCCGGGGCGGATTCGAACCACCGACACGCGGATTTTCAATCCGCTGCTCTACCAACTGAGCTACCAGGCCAGGATCTGTCGCAGGACGGCCGAGCCGGTGCGAAGGCCGCAGATGATACGGATCGGCGCGGGGGATGGCAAGCCGCACCCGGGCTGAACGTGGCGCCGGCCGCCGCGCGCCACCTGTCCACCACCGGCGCATCATCTGCGCTGTCGAAAGCCCCACCGGAAAGACAGGAGTCCGCCCCATGAAGCGCCTGATCCCCCTGGCCCTGCTGGCCGCCACCCTGCTGGCGGGCTGCGCCACTGGCCCCAAGCTGAGCACCACCGAAAAGCTGGCCCTCTACCGCGATCACGCCGGCGAACCCGTCAAGGATTTCCGCTACTTCGGCACCCTCAACGGCTGGAGCCCCCTGGGCGACGCCGCCCTGGCCGTCTGGACCAAGCCCAGCGAAGCCTATCTGCTGGAACTGAGTGGCCGCTGCCCGGACCTGGAGTACGCCATGGCCATCAGCATCACCCAGTTCGGCAACCGCGTGTCGGCGCGCTTCGACGACGTGCTGCCGCTGGGCGCCGGCACTTCCAGCATCAAGATCCCCTGCCGCATCCAGACCATCCGCCCCCTCGACGTGAAGGCCTTGCGGGCGAGCGAGAAGGAACTGCGCGAGGCGTCGGCCGTGGAGCGCGAAACAAAGTCCTGAAGCGCCGCCATGCACCCTACGGCGTGGGCACGTAGCCCGCCGGCTTCTCCGCGCCGCCGCCGAACAGGAACTTCTCCAGTTCCGTCTCCAGGAAGGCGCGGTGCTTGGGATCGCGCGGCGACAGCCGGTTCTCGTTGATCAACATGGTCTGGTGCGCCAGCCATGCCGCCCAGGCGGGCTTGCCGACGTTGGCGAAGATGCGCTTGCCCAGCTCGCCGGGGTAAGGCACGAAATCCAGCCCTTCCGTTTCGCGTTGTTCGTACTGGCAGAAGACGGTGCGGGCCATCGGTCAATTTCCTAGCAGTTTGCGGATGGGCGCCGGCAGGCCCAGCGTGGCGAGTTCGCCGCGCGCGACCCAGCGCAGAGCTTGGCCCGTACTGGATACGGGGCCGTCATTGTCGCGCACCCGCTCGCGCAGGGCGACCTTGCGCAGCCGCAGCGGCTGAAGGTACAGGCGGTAGTGGCTGAAGGTGTGCACCACCACCGGCAGCGTCTCGGCCGCGTCGTAGTCGCCCTTCGCCTCCCGCGCGAACCAGTCGCGCATGTCCGCATCGGTATCGGCCTGCGGCAGTGTCCACAGCGAGGCCCAGATGCCGGTTTCGGGGCGCCGTTGCAGCAGGATGTCGCCGGCGGGATTCTCCAGCCACAGCGCGGTGGCCTCGCGCTCGGGCAGCTGCTTCGACGGCTTCGACGTGGGCAGCGCGTCGACCAGGCCTTCACGGCGCGCCACGCAGTCGTCCTGCAGCGGGCATACCGCGCATGCCGGCCTGGCGCGCGTGCACAGGGTGGCGCCGAAATCCATCTGCGCCTGCGTGTAGTCGGCCTGGCGGCCGTCGGGTACGTCGCGCAGGTGCTGTTCCGCCAGCGCCCACAGCTGCTTTTCCACCGCCGGTAACCCGGGCCATCCCGCAATGCCATGAAAGCGGGCCAGCACGCGCTTGACGTTGCCGTCGAGGATGGCGAACCGGTCGTTCCAGGCCTGCGACAGGATCGCGCCGGCGGTGCTGCGACCGATCCCCGGCAGCGCGTGCAAGGCCTCGATGTCGCGCGGCAGCTCGCCGCCGTGCCCGTTCACGCAGGCTTTCGCGGCCGCGTGTAGGTTGCGCGCTCGGGCGTAGTAGCCCAGCCCGGCCCAATGCGCCATCACGTCGTCGGTGGAGGCCGCGGCGAGATCAGGCAGGGTGGGAAAGCGTTCGATGAAACGCAGGAAGTACGGAATGACCGTTGCCACCTGCGTCTGCTGCAGCATGATTTCCGACAGCCATACGCGATACGGCGTGCGCGGATGCTGCCAGGGCAGGTCGTGGCGACCGTGGCGGTCGAACCAGGCCAGCAGGCGGGCGCTGAAGGCGATGCGGTCGGAGATCATCCAGAAATGCATCCGTAGGAGCCGCCCATGGCCGCGATGCCCCTGCTCGATCGGAAGGGGAAAGCATCGCGGCCATGGGCCGCTCCTACAAAGGATGTGGCGATGTCAGCCGCCACCCAGCGCTTCCGGCAGCAATGCATCGACGAACGCTTCGGCATCGAACACGCGCAGGTCTTCCACGCGTTCGCCGATGCCGGCATAGCGGATGGGAATGCCGAACTCGCGCGCCAGCGCGAACACCACGCCGCCCTTCGCCGTACCGTCGAGCTTGGTGACCACCAGGCCGGTGACGCCGACGGCGGCGTGGAACTGGCGCAGCTGGGAGAGCGCGTTCTGCCCGGTGGTGCCGTCGATGACCATCAGCACCTCGTGCGGCGCGGTGTCGTCGATCTTGCCCAGCACGCGGCGGATCTTGCCCAGTTCGTTCATCAGGCCGGTCTGCGTGTGCAGGCGGCCCGCGGTGTCGGCGATCAGCACGTCGAAGCCGCGCGACCTGGCGGACTGCAATGCGTCGAACGCGACCGACGCGGCATCCGCATCCTGGCCCTGCGCGACCACGGGCACGCCGTTGCGTTCGCCCCAGGTCTGCAGCTGGGCGACGGCCGCTGCGCGGAAGGTGTCGCCAGCGGCCAGCATCAGGCTGTGACCATCCTGCTTGAAGCGGCGCGCCAGCTTGCCGATGGTGGTGGTCTTGCCCACGCCATTGACGCCGACGGTGAGCACGACGAAGGGCTTGCGCGAAGCATCGATCACCAGTGGCTTGGCCACTGGCGCGATCAGCGCGATCAGGTCGGTGCGCAGGGCCTTCAGGAGCGCCTGCGCATCGGCGAACTCGCGTTCCTTCATCCGCTTGCGCAGGTTCTCGATGATCGCCGTGGTGGCGGGTACGCCCACGTCGGCGGTCAGCAGTGCGGTTTCGATCTCGTCCAGCAGGTCGTCGTCCAGGCGCGGATTGCGCGTGAACAGGCCGGCCAGCCCCAGCGCGGCGCTGGTGCGGCGCAGGCGGTCGCGCCAGCCGGACTTGCCCGCGGCGGCGGCGGGAACCGAATCGGCGGACTCCCGGTCTTCGGCCGGCATAGCAGGCGTGACGGGCGAGGCCATCGGGGCGGCCTCGACGCTGGCCACCGCCGATGCAGGCGCCGGTGCCTCCGCCGCCCGGTCGGAAGCGGGGTTCGTGTCCGCCGGCAGCGCTTCGCCCGGTGCGCGCGGGAAGGCGGCGGCGAGTTCCTCGGTACTGGGGCGGGTCTGGGCGGCGTCCGGGCCGTCCTGGGGCTTCTTGCGGCGGAAAAAACCGATCATTTCAGGGGGGATCTCGAAGAGGGCGACATGCTACCACCGGCCTGTCGGCGGACCGTGGACGCCGGGCTAAAGTGGGGCCGGCGGTGGCCGATATCGAGGCTGCAAACCCTCTGGAGTCATTGCATGACCCCCATCGCCGGCATCGCCACCTCCGGCCTGCGCGCCGCCGCGCTGGGCATGCAGGCCGCGGCCCACCACATCGCCAACCTGGCCACGCCGGACGCCGCGCGGCAGACGGTGGGGCTGTCGGCCGGCCCGACGGGGGGCGTTTCGGCGGCCGTGGGCGGGGCGCCCCCCGAACCGGCCCCGCCGCTCGAGGACGTGGCCGCCCCGCAGACCTACAAGGCGATGGCCGGCGCCAACGTGTTCGTGCTGAAGGTCGCGGACCAGACGCTGGGCAGTTTGCTGGATGTAAGCGCGTAACGCCGGCATCCATGTGAGCTCTCCCTCTCCGCGTTTACGGGGAAAGGTTGCCCGAAGGCGGGTGAGGGGCGGACGGAGCCGGGATGCGGCAATAACCGATGTCCCTGTCGAGTGACACGCCTCTTCAGCGCACGAAACGTCTCACTTCCCGCCTCTCCGTTCGCCCCTCATCCGCCCTTCGGGCACCTTCTCCCCGCATGCGGGGAGAAGGGGTCCTTCAGGCCGACAATTCCAGCAGCAGCGCATTGAGCCGCTTCACGTAGCCGGCCGGGTCCTTGAGGCTCTCGCCTGCGGCGAGCGCGGCCTGGTCGAACAGCACGCGGGTCAGGCTGTTGAAGCGGTTGGCGTCGCTCTCGGCGTCCAGCCGGGCGATCAGCGGGTGGTCGGGGTTGAACTCGAACACCGGCTTGCTCTCCGGCACCTGCTGGCCGCTGGCCTCCAGCAACTGGCGCATCTGCACGCCCAGGTCGCCCTGGCCCATGGCCAGGATGGCGGGCGAATCGGTCAGGCGGTGGGAGACGCGCACGTCCGCCACGTCCAGGCCCAGCACCGTCTTCAGGCGTTCCACCAGCGCTTCCTTGGCCTTGGCGGTTTCCTCGTGGGCCTTCTTCTCGTCCTCGCTGTCCAGCGCGCCCAGGTCCAGGTCGCCGCGGGCGACGTCGGCGAAGGACTTGCCGTCGAACTCGCTCAGGTAACCCATCATCCACTCGTCGATGCGGTCGGTGAGCAGCAGCACCTCGATGCCCTTCTTGCGGAAGATCTCCAGGTGCGGGCTGTCCTTCACCTGCACGTACGCATCGCCGGTGAGGTAGTAGATCCGGTCCTGGCCTTCCTTCATGCGTGCCACGTAGTCGGCCAGCGCCACGCTGGGTTCGCCCGAGGCGTCGTGGGTGGAGGCGAACCGCAGCAGTCCGGCGATCTTCTCGCGGTTGCCGTAGTCCTCGGCCGGGCCTTCCTTCCGCACCTGGCCGAAATTCGTCCAGAACGCCTTGTAGTCCTCCGGCTTGTCCTTGCTCAGCTTCTCCAGCATGTCGAGCGCGCGCTTGGTCAGCGCCGAGCGCATCGAGTCGACCACCGGGCCGGACTGCAGGATCTCGCGCGAGACGTTGAGCGAGAGGTCCGACGAGTCCACCACGCCGCGCAGGAAACGCAGGTACAGCGGCAGGAACTGTTCGGCCTGGTCCATGATGAAGACGCGCTGCACGTACAGCTTCAGGCCCTTGGCGCCGTCGCGGTGGTACAGGTCGAACGGCGCGCGGCCGGGCACGTACAGCAGCGAGGTGTACTCCAGCTTGCCTTCGACCTTGTTGTGGCTCCACGCCACCGGGTCGGTGAAGTCGTGGGCGATGTGCTTGTAGAACTCGGTGTACTCCTCGTCCTTGATCTCCGCCTTGGGTCGCGTCCACAGCGCGCTGGCCTTGTTGACGGCCTCCCATTCGGGCGCGGCGGGCTTGTCCTCGCCGTAGCGCTCCTTCGGCATCTCGATGGGCAGGCCGACGTGGTCGGAGTACTTCTTGATGATGCCGCGCAGCTTCCAGCCGTCGGCGAAGCCTTCCGCGCCTTCCTTCAGGTGCAGCACGATGCGGGTGCCGCGCTCCGCCTTGTCGACCGTGGCCACCTCGAAATCACCTTCGCCCGCGCTGGACCAGTGCACGCCCTCGCTGGCGGGCAGGCCGGCGCGACGGCTGAACACGTCCACGCGGTCGGCCACGATGAAGGCGCTGTAGAAGCCCACGCCGAACTGGCCGATCAGGTTGGCGTCCTTCTTCTGGTCGCCGCTGAGGGCGCGCAGGAACTCGCCCGTGCCGGACTTGGCGATGGTGCCCAGGTGCGCGACGGCCTCGTCGCGGCTCATGCCGATGCCGTTGTCGTCGATGGTGATCGTGCGCGCGTCGGCGTCGAAGCCGATGCGGATGCGCAGGCTGGGGTCTTCCTCCAGCAGCTTCGGGTCCTTCAGCGCCTCGAACCGCAGCTTGTCGGCGGCATCGGCGGCGTTGGAGACCAGCTCGCGCAGGAAGATCTCCTTGTTCGAGTACAGCGAGTGGATCATCAGCTGCAGCAGCTGCTTCACTTCGGCCTGGAAGCCCAGTGTTTCCTTGCGGGTTTCGGTGGTCATCGTGGTCGTGCTCCGTGGATCGGTTGCGGGCCGCAGGCTGCGGCCGATGGGGTCCGGTGTATGGGCCGGGTCCGGCTTTCTCAACCGTGCGCGCTGTGCGGGGACGTATCATGGGGAACTCCCATCACCGTCGTGCCGATGATCCGCACCTGGCCGTTTCCGCGCCGCGCGGAAACGGCCAGGTGCGGATCATCGGTGGCCGCTGGCGGGGCACGAAGCTGGCGGTGCCCGATCGTCCCGGCCTGCGCCCCAGCAGCGACCGCGTGCGCGAGACCCTGTTCAACTGGCTGATGCCGGTGCTGCCGGGCGCGCGGGTATTGGACCTGTTCGCCGGGACCGGCGCGCTGGGGCTGGAGGCCCTGTCCCGGGGAGCCGCACACGCCACCCTGGTGGAGCGCGACCCCGGCCTAGCGGCCGCGCTGCGCGACGCGTGCGTGCGCCTGGGCGCCCAGGCGACCGTGGTGGCGCAGGACGCGCTGGCGTGGCTGGCAGGACAGCAGGCGACCTTCGATCTGGTCTTCCTGGACCCGCCGTTCGCCGACGGACTGTGGGAACCGGCGCTGGCGGCGCTGCAGCCGCGCCTGGCGACGGATGCGTGGGTCTACGTGGAATCGCCGGCCGGAACGGTGCCACCCGCGCCCCCGGGCTGGGTCCTGCATCGCGAAGGCCAGACGCGCGACGTGCGCTACGCCCTGTATCGCGCCCCGGCCCCGCAGGGCGCTGGTACACTGCGCCACGACGATTCGCCGGCGACGACTGAATGACTGTGGCACGCAACCGGACGGCGGTGTATCCCGGCACGTTCGACCCCATCACCAACGGTCATATCGACCTGATCGACCGCGCCGCGCCGCTGTTCGAGCGGGTGATCATCGGCGTGGCCGAAAGCCCGGGCAAGGGCCCGGCGCTGCCGCTGGCCCAGCGCGTGGCGCTGGCGCGCGACGCGGTGGCCCGGCACCCCCACGTGGAGGTGCGCGGCTTCGACGGGCTGCTGGCCCATTTCGTGAAGGAGGTCGGCGGCGGCGTGCTGCTGCGCGGCCTGCGCGCCGTGTCCGACTTCGAGTACGAGTTTCAGCTGGCCAGCATGAACCGCCACCTGATTCCCGAGGTGGAAACGCTGTTCCTCACGCCCGCCGAGCAGTACGGCTTCATTTCCTCGTCGCTGGTGCGCGAGATCGCGCGCCTGGGCGGCGACGTGTCCGGTTTCGTGCCGCCGGCGGTGGTTGCCGCGCTCAAGGCACAATGGCAGTCACAGAAGGGCGTCTGAGCGCCCGCATTCCGACAACAGATCCAACAGGAGGGGGAACACCCATGAAGAACATCGCAACCCGCATGCTGCTGACCGCCTGCCTCGTGCTGCCGTTCGCGGCGTGCAAGAAGCAGGACGAAGCCCCGGCCGGGCCGGCCGAAGTCGCCCTGGTGGCGCCGACCACGACCGAAGACGGCCCGTGGAAGGAGTACCTGAGCAAGGTGGTCGACGCCAACATGGGCACGATCACCAACACCCCGTACGTCTACTACCTGCCGGCCGAGACCGATCCGGAGTTCGAGGCCAAGTACGGCCGCCAGCTGGAGCAGGCCAAGGGCGCGGTGGCGCGTGGCGTGACCAGCGGCAACCTGATCGCGTTCGGTTCGCCGTCCAGCGTCAAGATCGCGGACCTGGCCGTGGCCGCGTTCGCCGGCGTGGAAGCCGACACCTTCAAGGGTGTGCGCATCCTGTTCATCGGCAAGGCCGAGGACAGCGAGCGCGTGAAGACCGCGGTGGCGCCGAGCGGCGCCGAATACGTGTTCGTCGAAGCCAAGTGACCTTTCCGCGCGTGGCCGCCCATGGGCGGCCACGCCTTGGCCGGTAGGTCATCCCCGCTTTCGCGGGAATGACGGAAAAAGATGTCCCTCAAGATCAACGAGCTCTGCGTCAATTGCGATGTCTGCGAGCCGGCCTGTCCCAACCAGGCCATCTCGATGGGCGAGACGATCTACGTGATCGATCCGGCGCGCTGCACCGAATGCGTCGGCCATCATGACGAACCGCAATGTGTCGTCGTGTGCCCGGTGGAGTGCATCGATCCCGATCCGGCGTATCCTGAGACCCACGAAGCACTGCTGGCGAAGATGCTGCGGCTGCAGGCCGGCTGATCCGCTCCGCTGGCGGTGTTCCGTCCCGGTTATCGTCCAGGAGAGATCGTGACCCAGCGCCATCTGTTCGCCCTGCTGTTGCTCGGCGCGTTCGTGCCCGCCGCACCGGCGGCCGACGCTGTCCGTCCGTCCGCCCCGGCGCATCCGCCCGGCGTCGCCATCGCCAGCGCGCACACGCTCGCCACGCAGGCGGGACTGGATGTCATCGCGCAGGGCGGCAACGCCTTCGACGCGGCCATCGCGGTGTCGTCCACCCTGTCGGTGGTGGAGCCGATCAGTTCCGGTCTGGGCGGCGGCGGATTCTTCCTGCTGCACGACGGCAAGACCGGCAAGGACGTCTTCATCGATGCGCGCGAGACCGCGCCTGCGGCTGCGACGCCGGACAAGTACCTGCTGCCGAATGGCGAGTTCAACCGCGATCGCGCCGAGAACGGCCCCTGGGCTGCCGGCATCCCCGGCCTGCCGGCCGCCTTCGTCCACCTGGCGGCGAAGTACGGCAGGTTGCCGTTGAAGACATCCCTGGCGCCCGCGATCCGTACTGCGCGCGAAGGCTTCCCCGTCTATGCACGCATGGCACGTGGCTACCAGGCGCGCCGCGAGGTGATGGAACGGTACAAGGGCACGCGCGCGGTCTTCCTCGCGAACGGACAGCCGATCAAGGAAGGCGACCTCTTCAGGCAGCCGGACCTGGCGCGCACGCTGGAACGCCTGGCCGCGCAGGGCTTCGACGGTTTCTACAAGGGCGAAACCGCGAAGCGCCTGTTGGCCGGCGTGAAGGCCGAGGGCGGGCAGTGGACCGCGAAGGAACTGGCCGGCTACACGGTACGCGAGCGTGAGCCGCTGACGTTCCAGTACAACGACTGGAAGGTGACCACCGCGCCGCCGCCGTCGTCCGGCGGCGTGGCGCTGACGCAGATGCTGCAGATCCTCGACGCCTACGACCTGTCGAAGCTCGACGAGGCGCAGCGCACGCACCTGATCGTCGAGTCGATGCGCCGCGCATTCCGCGATCGCACGTTCTATCTGGGCGATCCGGACTTCGTGCGGATCCCGATGAAGACGCTGACCAGCCCGTACTACGCGGCCGGCCTGCGCGCGACGATCAACCCGCAGAAGGCGACGCCCAGCGACCAGCTGTCGGGCCAGCAGACGCCGCTGGAGGACGAGGAAACCACCCACTTCTCCATCATCGACGCCGAGGGCAACCGCGTCGCCGGCACCCAGACCGTCAACCTGCTGTACGGCTCGGGCCTGATCCCGCCGGGCACGGGCGTGCTGCTGAACAACGAGATGGACGACTTCGCGCTGAAGCCCGGCACGCCGAACGCCTTCGGCGTGATGGGCTACGACGCCAATGCGCCCAAGCCCGGCAAGCGCATGCTCAGCTCGATGACGCCGACCTTCCTGGAGTCGCCGCAGAAGGTCGCCGTGCTGGGTACGCCGGGTGGCAGCCGCATCATCACCATGGTGCTGCTGGGCATCCTGGGCTACGACGCGGGGCTGGAGCCGCAGGCGGTCGCCGCGCTGCCGCGTTTCCACCACCAGTGGATGCCGGACCTGATCGAGATGGAGACCGACGCACTCAGCCCCGGCACGCAGCAGACGCTGGAGGCCATGGGCCACAGGTTCAAGGTGCCGGGCAACGCCGCACAGGGCGGTCGCGGTTCCAGCCATGTCTGGGGCAACCTGCAGACGGTGGAGTGGGACAAGGCCACCAACACCCTGATGGGTGGCAGCGACCCGCGCAATCCGGTCGGCGCCGCCAAGGTCGTCGAGTCGGCCCCGTCGCGCTGAGAGGCGTAGAATCCGGGCCATGAAACTCTGGTCGCTGCTGGGCAATTCCCAGAAACTCGATGGCGGCGCGATGTTCGGCAACGCGCCGCGCGCCATGTGGGAAAAATGGTCGCCGCCCGATGCGGAGAACCGCATCGAGCTGGCCTGCCGCGCGCTGCTGGCGCAGCCGCTCAACGGCAAGACGGTGCTGTTCGAGACCGGCATCGGCGCGTTCTTCGAGCCGAAGCTGCGCGCACGCTTCGGCGTGCAGGAAGACCGCCACGTGCTGCTGGATTCGCTGCGCGCGGCCGGCTTCTCGCACGAGGACGTCGACGTGGTGGTGCTCAGCCATCTCCACTTCGACCACGCCGGCGGTCTGCTGGCGCCGTGGCAGGACGGCCGCCCACCGGAGCTGCTGTTCCCGAACGCGACTTTCATCGTCGGCGCCGAGCATTGGCAGCGTGCGCTGAAGCCGCACCCGCGAGACCGCGCCAGTTTCATCCCGGAACTGCAGCCGCTGCTGGAATCCAGTAGACGGCTGGAACTCGTGTCGGGCGAGTATTCGCACGCGCTGGGCGACGCGGTCCGTTTCAGCTTCAGCGATGGTCATACGCCGGGGCTGATGCTGGCCGAAATCGTCGGCGCCGAATGCATCGACGGCCAGCTGCACGGCGGCGTGGTGTTCTGCGCCGACCTGATCCCGGGCCGTTCCTGGGTGCACGTGCCCATCACCATGGGCTACGACCGCAATGCCGAACTGCTGATCGACGAGAAACGCGCGTTCCTGGAAGACAAACTGGTACGCAACGTCCATCTGTTCTTCACCCATGACCCGGGCTGCGCGCTGGCGCAGGTGACCCGCGACGAGAAGGGCAAGTTCGGTGTGGCGCACGAGGTAACGGAACTGCACGCACGCCCCCTGGCGGCGTGACCTCCGAAGCCCACAACAAGAAACTTCGCTACGACCGGTGAAGTTTCAGCCGATCCGCGTACCGAAGATGCGATCCCCCGCATCGCCGAGCCCCGGCAGGATGTAACCCTTGTCGTTGAGGCGTTCGTCGATGGCCGCGGTGTAGACCTCGACATCGGGATGCACGGCTTCCAGCGCCCTCAGGCCCTCGGGAGCGGCGACCAGGAAGATGCCCTTGATCCGTTTCGCCCCGGCGCGCTTGAGCATGTCGATCGTGGCGATCAGCGTGCCGCCGGTGGCAAGCATCGGATCGAGGATCAGCGCATCGCGCTCCTCCAGCCGTCCGGTCAGCTTTTCGAAGTAGGGCACGGGCTGCAGGGTTTCCTCGTCGCGCTGCAGGCCCACCACGCTCACGCGCGCGGTGGGGATCAGTGCCAGCACGCCGGGCAGCATGCCCAGGCCGGCGCGCAGGATGGGCACCAGGGTGATCTTGGCGCCGGCGATCTTCTTCACCTGCACCGGACCCGCCCAGCCCGCCATGGTCTCGCTGGTCAGTTCCAGGTCGGCCGTCGCCTCGTAGGCCAGCAGCGTGCCCAGTTCGGTCACCAGTTCGCGGAAATCCTTGGTGTTGAGGCCGGCATTCCGCAGCAGGCCGATCTTGTGCTGGACGAGGGGGTGGCGGACTTCGACGGTCTTCATGGCGAGGGCAGGGCGGCTGGCGATACGGGAAGTCTGCATCAAACCCCGCTGCCTCACAAAACAGAAAGCCGGCGTGAGCCGGCTTTCTGCCTGGAGCATGGAGATGCTGCAGATCCGGATCAGAACGCCCAGCGCATGACCAACTGGTAGCTCGGGCCGGCTTCCTCGGTTTCCAGCTCGTACTCGTCGTAGTCGCGGTCGATCTGGTCCTGCAAGGTGTCGAACTTGTCGAAGAACTCGTCCTTGCTGGCATCCAGCAGGTTGTTGGCACTCAGACGCACGGAGACATTCGTGCCGAAGCGCTTCTCGACGAAGACGTCCAGCTCGCCGCCGTAACGGATGAGCACTTCTTCACCCAGCAGGCGCGTGTAAGCGTCGCCCTGCTTGCGGTACGTGGCACCGAAGCTGGCGCCCAGGGTCGGCAGGTCGTGGATGAAGCCGATGTTGTAGACCGACTTGGCCTGGTCGTTGAAGCGGCGCTCGCCCAGGAAGTCGTCCACCTTGGACTTGACCCACGAGTAGTTGGCGAAGATGCCGGTGTTCTCCAGGCCGATCGCCGACAGCGGCGTGGACACGTCGAACTCGAAGCCGTAGACCTTGCCGTCGCCCACGTTGTCCGAGGTATACAGCCAGCTCGACGCCGGTTCCTGGGCCATCGCGTCGGCCAGGTCGACGGCGTCGCCGTCCTCGATCATCTCTTCCCAGGTGTCCTGCATCTCTTCGCTGGGCACACCGGTATTGACGATCTCGATCAGGTCCTTCACGTCGCGGTAGAAGAAGTTCACGCCGACCACACCCTTGCGGCCAAGGCGGTGTTCGAAGCCGAGGTCCAGGCCGTTGGCTGTCTCCGGGTCCAGTTCCGGGTTGCCGATGTAGTCGTTGTCGCCGAACTCGCCGTCCAGCAGGGCCGGCAGCAGTTCGTTGAAGTTCGGGCGCTTGATGGTCTTGGCCAGCGACAGGCTGATGCGGTCGGCATCGCCCAGGTTCCAGCGCAGGTTCACTGACGGTAGCAGTTCGTTGTAGTCCTTGCTGACGCGGCCTTCGCTTTCGTCATCCTCGAGATACTCGACCTCCGACTTGGTGGTCTCGTAACGCAGGCCGGCTTCCCACGAGAAAGCGTCACCCTTGCCGCTGAGCATGATGTACGGGTCCAGGCGCTTTTCCTCGATCACCGAAGCCACGCTGCCGTCCAGGTCGTAGTCCGCCAGGGACGCCGGGGTCTGGCCCTCCTCCTCGGCCTCCCACTCGTACGTGATGAGCAGGCCTTCACGCTTCTTGGTGCGGTAGTCCACGCCGAACTCCAGTTCGGCGCCGCCCAGCGGGCGCGCATGGGTCAGCCGGAAGCCGGTTTCGGCGTCCTTGGCGGTGACGGATTCAGCTTCATAGACGGTTTCGTCCCACTCCGCGTCCGCCGGAATGCTCCAGGTGTCGTCCCAGTTCTCCGCACCGCTCACGTAAACCTGCTCGCCTTCCGTGGTGGCCTGCGAGTTCTCGAAGCGGGCGTAGTCGACACTCACGGCGGTGGTGCCGCCGGCCATGTCGAACGTGTACTCCGCGCCGATGCCATAGTTCTTCTGGTCGTACGGGTCGCGGCCCGGCACGCGGATATTGACGGTCTCGTCGTCGTCCAGCTCCTCTTCGAACGACACTTCGGTCACGTCGCGATCGGTCTTGACGTAGAAGCCGTCGATGCTGAATCGGCCGGTGTCGCCCACGTCCGCGGTGTAGGACAGGTTGGCCGAGTAGTCGCGCCCGTCCTTCACTTCGGTCTGATCTTCCCAGCTGACCTTCTCTTCGAGGGTGTCGTCGGTGAAACGGTCGGAGCGCTTGGTCTTGGCGCGGTAGCGGTCCTGCACGTTCACGCCCGCCAGCAGGCGCCCGCCGAGCGCTTCGAACGAGGTCACGGCACCGAAGGTCGGGTTGATCTCGCCATCGTCCCAGCGGTTCACGCCGACGCGGATGTAGCTGCCGGTGAATTCGTAGGCATCGCGCAGCACGATGTTGATCGCGCCGGCCATCGCATCGCCGCTGCGGTTGGCGCTGGCGCTGCGCTTGATCTCGATGTGGTCCACCATCTCCGCGGGGATGCGGTCGACATAGAACGAACGGTCGTCGCCGGCGCCCGGCACCTTCTTGCCGTTGATCAGTACCTGCGTATAGCCGCCGCCCAGGCCGCGCAGCTGCACGCCGTCGTATTCCATGATGTCCGAGCCGACGAAGCCCACGCCCGGCACGCGCTTGAGCATGTCGCCCACGGTGTTCGGTTCGAAGCGCTGGAAATATTCCAGGTCGTAGACCAGGGTTGGCGCGATGTCGTCGGTGCGGTCGCGGTAGGCGATCTCGGCCTGCACCACCACCGTGTCCAGTTGCTTGGGATCGCCTGCGGTGCCCGCGTCCGGCGCCTGGTTCTGTGCGGTGGCAGCGAGGCTGGCCGGAAGCAGGGCAGCGCAGAACAGCGCCTGCGCGAGCGAGGCGGCCAAGGCATTGCGTTTCATGTGTGTCGTCCCCGTGACGAAAGTAAACGGCACTTTGTAAGCACGTCACATGGCGGCCACATGACAGTCAGGTTCCCGCGCGATGACAGGTAGTTGCGCGCGGTGCGCTGACACGAAAATGTCATCACGCCTGCGTAGAACATGGCAGTTTGTTGACGCCTACATGTCATGGGGAACCCGGTGAAACCACGCCTCGTCCTGCTTGCCCTCCCTCCCCTGCTGGCCGCCTGCGGCGGCAAGCCCGATGCGCCGGTTGCGGCCGACCCGGTGGCACAGGCGCCTGCGCGCGAGAAAGAGCCCGACGAGAACGTCGAGAAGGATCCGCTGCTGAGCGAGGCGAAGATCGCGCACGTCGTGGTGCCGGAAGCCTTCATCACCCCCGCGACGCCGGCGGAGAACGTCGATTCGCCCGCCAGTTGGCGCGCGCCCGATGGGACGCGCTGGCTGATCGCCACCGCCAAGGACACGCACCGCCTGGTCGTCTACGACGGCAGCACGGGCAAGCAACTGCGCACCGTGTCCGGCCCGGGCAGCGAGCTCGGGCAGATGCAGCGGCCGAACGGCATCGCGGTGATCGACGATCTGGTACTGGTGGTCGAGCGCGACAACCGGCGCGTGCAGGTCTTCCAGCTGCCGGACTTCACGCCGTTGCTCGTGTTCGGCGCGGACGAGCTGAAACAGCCGTACGGCCTCTGGGTGCGCCCGCAGAAGGATGCCTACGAGGTGATCGTCAGCGACAACTACATGTCGCCGCAGAACGGAGACGCGCCGCCGCCGCTGGCCGAACTGGGCCAGCGCTTCAAGCGTTACCACCTGCAGCGCGTGGAAGGCGGCTGGAAGGCCACCCTGGCCGGCACCTTCGGCGATACCGGCGAGGTGGGTGCGATCCGCATCGCGGAGTCGGTGTTCGGCGATGCGGCGAACGACCGTCTGTTGCTTGCGGAGGAGGATGTCGCCGTCGGCACGCGCTTGCGCGAGTACGGCCTGGACGGCACGTACCGCGGCCGCGACATCGGCGCGGACCTGTTCAAGGCGCAGGCCGAGGGCATGGCGCTGGCGCAGTGCGCGGACGGCACCGGTTACTGGATCGCGACCGACCAGTTCAAGGACCGCAGCGTGTTCCATGTGTTCGACCGCACCACGCTGGCCTACAAGGGCGCGTTCGCCGGCAACAGGACCGCGAACACCGACGGCGTGTGGCTGGACCAGAGCGCCGATGCACGCTTCCCGCAGGGCGCGTTCTACGCCGTCGATGACGACCAGGCGGTGGCGGCGTTCGACTGGCGCGATATTGCGAAGGCGCTGTCATTGCCGGAGTGCCGTGCGGAATGAAGCGTGCAGGGGGTGCGGTAATGAGGTGGGTGCTGTCCGCGCTGTTGCTGGGCTTCTGCGCGACGACCCTGGCGCAGGAAGCGCGCCGGCCCGAACCGAACACCCGCGTGCCCAAGGGCGTGGTGCGTTACGCGCCGAGCGGCTTTCCGGACCGCATCGTGGCCTCGCCCGCGCAGGATGCGTCCACGGGCTTCTCGGTGGCCTGGCGCACCGACACGCGTGTCAGCGCGCCGCAGCTGGAGATCGTCGTCGCCGGCGACTCGCCCGACATGGGTGAGCCGCGCCGGATCGAGGCGACCAGTACGCCGCTGAAGACCGAGAACGGCGAAGCCCACCACCATCGCGCGGACGTCGACGGCCTGCAGCCCGACACCCTGTACGCCTGGCGCGTACAGGGCGACCGCACCTGGAGCGCCTGGCATCACACCCGCACGGCGGCCGCGGCGACTGCGCCGCTGACGCTGCTGTACTTCGGCGACACCCAGAACAAGAACGTCAGCCTGACCACACGGATGGTGCGCGAAGCGATGCGCGCGGCACCGGAGGCGCGCCTGGCCCTGTTTGCCGGCGACCTGGTCAGCGGCGGCGACGGCGAGGACGACAACGAGTGGGGCGAGTGGTTCGAAGCCAACGAGGTGTTGCCGACCTCGCTGGTCGTGGCGCCGGCGCCGGGCAACCACGAATACTTCGAGGAGTTCGAGGACACGCCGCAGGAGCGCCGCGTGCTGGGCGCGCACTGGCCGGTGACGTTCGCGCTGCCGGGCAATGGCGTGGCGCAGGCCAGGCGCACGACGTACTGGTTCGACTACCAGGACGTGCGCGTGGTCGTGATCGATGGCACCTCCGCGCTCGACCTGGGCACGGCGAAGGCGCAGGCCGCGTGGCTGGACCAGGCGCTGGCGTCGAATCCGCACCGCTGGAGCATCGTGCTGACCCATCAGCCGTTCTTCTCCCCGCGCGAAGGGCGCGACAACGTGCTGCTGCGCCAGCACCTGCTGCCGGTGATCCGCAAGCGCAAGGTGGACCTGGTGCTGCAGGGCCATGACCACGTCTACGGCCGCCTGAGGAACGAAGCACCGACGCCGGTGTTCGTTGTGTCGGTCACCGGCGCCAAGCAGTACCGGCTTTCCGAGGAAGCGCGCAAGACCATGCGGCCGGTCGCCGAGGACACCCAGTTGTTCCAGGTACTGCGCTTCGATGGGCCGCGCCTGCGTTACGAAGCCCGCACGGCGACAGGCCGTCTCTACGATGCCTTCGACCTAGTCGACGGCGGAGCGGCCGGCAAGCAGCTTGTCGAGCATGCGGAAGGCCGCATCGAAGAACGTACCTGCACCCGTGCCGAGACCCTGAAGGGCCGCGCCGACCGGTGCTGGGAATGACCTCTTCCTCTGACTATCCAAGGACGTTCGGCATGTCGAAGCGCATGACCCCGCTGTTGCTCGCGATGATGCTCGCCGTATCGCCGGGCGCTGCCCACGCGCGCGAAGCCCACATCCGCCATCCGTTCCTCGCCCAGCAGCCCGAGGCCGCGCCGGAGGAGGTGCTTCTGGCCGTGGAGATCCCGGCGGGCCGCTTCACCAAGTACGAGATCAACGACGAGGGGCTGGTCTTCGTCGACCGGTTCCAGTCGATGCCGGTGGCGTATCCCGCCAACTACGGGTCGATGCCGCGCACGCTGGCCGGCGACGGCGATCCGCTGGACGCGCTGGTGCTGACGCGCGAGCCGCTGCATCCGGGCGTGCTGGTGAAGTTCCGGCCTATCGGCGTGCTGCGCATGCTCGATGACGGCGAGCACGACGAGAAGATCATCGGCGTGCCCACCGACAAGGTCGATCCCACCTATGCCGGCATCCGCGACCTGGCCGATCTGCCGCAGATCGAACGGGATCGCATCGAGGCGTTCTTCCGCATCTACAAGGATCTGCCGAAAGGGCGCAATCCGGTCCAGCTCAACGGCTATGGCGATGCGAAGGAAGCGAAGGCGCTGATCCAGGCGTCGCTGGAGCGTTTCAGCGCACAACCGTAGGGTGGGCCTTGGCCCACCGGCGGGATCCGGGCGGCGGGCCAGGGCCCGCCCTACGGAAAAGAAAAAGGCGAGCCGAAGCTCGCCTTTTCCGTGAGGCGTCTGCGGAAATCAGGCCGCCACGGCCTGGCTGATGCGCGGGCCTTCGCGCAGCGCCTTGCCCACCATGCCGACCAGCAGGTCCAGCTCTTCGGCATCCATCGCGAAGTGCGGGGTGAAGCGCAGCGAGTTGGCGCCGCCATGGATGACGTTCAGGCCGTGCTGGCGCAGCCATTCCTCGGTGGAGCCGGCACCGTAGCACTTGAAGACCGGCGACAGTTCGCACGAGAACAGCAGGCCGGTGCCCTGCACGTTGGTGATCAGTCCGCCCAGTTCCGCCTGCAACTGCTGCAGCTTCTGCACCGCTTCGACGCCGCGCTTGCGGATGTTCTCGCGTACCTGCGGGGTCAGCTGGGCTAGGGTGGCGCAGGCCACGTCCAGCGCACGCGGGTTGGTGGTCATGGTGTTGCCGTACACGCCCTTGCGGTACAGGCCGGCGGCCCGCTCGTTCACGGCGAGCACCGATAGCGGGTACTGCGCGGCGTTCAGCGCCTTGGAGTAGGTCTCCATATCCGGCGCGTCCAGGCCCTCGAAGCCGGGGTAGTCGACGATGGACAGCACGCCGTGCGCGCGCAGGCCGGCCTGGATCGAATCCACCAGGAACAGGCTGCCGTGGCTGCGGGTCAGTTCCCGCGCGGCTGCGTAGAACGCCGGCGGCACGGAACGGCCCGGGTCGCCTTCGCCCATCACCGGCTCCAGGAACACGGCTTCGACGAACCAGCCCTTGGCCTCCGCATCGGCGAAGGCCTGCTTCAGCGCATCCACGTCGTACGGCGGGATTGCGATGACCGAATCTTCGCCGCGGTAGCTGGCCAGGTGCTGCTGATAGGACTTGCGCGAGGAGTCCGAGTACAGCGCCGGACGCTCGGTGCGGCCGTGGAAGCTGCCCTTCACCACGATGCGCTTGATGGTGCGGCCGGCATGGCGGCCGTCCGGGTCAGTCATCAGCTTGCTGTTGATGTCGGCGATGCGTGCGGCCAGGCCGACCGATTCGGAACCCGAGTTGAGGCACAGGAACTTCGCGAACGGGCAGCCGCCACGGGTGTGGCCGATCTCCTTGCGCAGGGCGCGGTCGAAGCGCAGCTGCGACAGGCTGGGGGTCATGATGTTGGCCATCACCTGCGGGCGGGCCATTGCGTCGAGCACGGCGGCCGGCGTGTGGCCGAAGCCCAGCATGCCGTAGCCGCCGGCGTCGTACAGCACGGCGCCATTGAGGGTGACCACCCAGGGGCCACGCGCGGCCAGTGCGATGTACGGGTTGACCGCGTCGTCGGCATAGAAGTTGACGTAGCCGGCCTGCACGGCGCGCAGCTGCTCGGCTTCATCCAGGTCGAACAGTTCGGCGAACTCGTCCTTCAGGCGTGCGTGCTCGGCGGCGGCGACCTCGATGACGGCGGCGAGGTCCGGGTGGCCCTTGGCCAGGCGTTCGACGGTGGCATCGTCCAGGCCATATGTCAGGCGCTGGCCCTTGTGGGCGCGCAGGGGGGCGAGGGCGTCGGTCAGGGCCATGGCGTAGCTCCGGAAAAGAGGGGCAAACCCCTATTATCGGGATTAACTCGTCGCTTGACAGTTGTGATCTGCGCTAAATTCATGGATATTTCGTCGATTCGACGAAACAAAGCCCCCCATGAAGCTCACCGACGCCGACCAGCAGCTGCTCTCAGTGCTCCGTGAGAACGCGCGCGCCTCCACCGCCCAGATCGCCCGCCGGCTGAACCTCTCGCGGACCACGGTGCAGAGCCGGATCGAGCGGCTGGAACGCGAGGGTGTGATCAGCGGTTACACCGTCCGCGTCCATGACGAGTACGACCGCAGCCACCTGCGCGCGCACATCATGATCGCCGTGCATCCCAAGCAGATGACCTCGGTGGTCGCCGCCCTGCGCGCCATGCCGGAGCTGCGCGTGCTGCATTCGGTCAGCGGCAGCCACGACCTGATCGCCATCGGGGCGGTGCCCAGCGTCGGCGACATGGACCTGCTGACCGACCGCATCGGCGCGCTGGAGGGCGTCGAGCGCACCACCTCGTCCATCGTGCTGTCGACCAAGTTCGAGCGCTGAGCGGCGCCGGGCCGCGCGGGCCGGTCACGTACAATGCACGCCCCCGCAAGGCCCCGACCGTGAAGAAGTCCGATTTTCATTTCGACCTGCCCGAGGCGCTGATCGCCCAGGCGCCGCTGCCGGAGCGTTCCGCCAGCCGAATGCTGGTGGTGCCGCCGGGCGACGCGCCATTCGCGGATCGCCACGTCCGCGACCTGCCCGAATGGCTGCAGCCGGGCGATCTGCTGGTTTTCAACGACACACGCGTGATTCCTGCTCGCCTGTTCGGGCAGAAGGAAAGCGGCGGCCGCGTGGAGATCCTGATCGAGCGCCTGTTGCCTGAGAACGCCGCGCGGGCGCAGGTGGGCGCCAGCAAGTCGCTTAAGCCGGGCAGCCGCATCCAGCTGGATGCCGGCGGCGAAGCGGAAGTGGTCGGCCGCGACGGCGAGTTCTACCAGCTGCGCTTCCATGTCCCGGATTCGCTGGAAAGCTGGCTGCAGAAGGCCGGGCGCCTGCCGCTGCCGCCCTACATACAGCGTGCGCCCGGGCAGGACGACGACGAGCGCTATCAGACCGTGTTCGCGCGCGAACTGGGCGCGGTCGCGGCGCCGACCGCGGGCCTGCACTTCGACGATGCGCTGCTTGCCGCGCTGCGCGACCGCGGCGTCGAATTCGGCCACGTGACGCTGCATGTCGGTGCCGGTACGTTCCAGCCGATGCGCGTGGACAACATCCACGAACACCGCATGCACAGCGAGTGGCTCAATGTCGGCGCAGCGCTGGTCGAGCAGGTGCGCGCGACGCGCGCCCGCGGCGGGCGCGTCATCGCGGTGGGCACCACGGTCGTGCGTGCGCTGGAGTCCGCCATGCGGGACGGCGAACTGCAACCGTTCGCCGGCGAGACGCAGATCTTCATCTTCCCCGGCTACCGCATCCGCAGCGTCGATGCGATGGTCACCAATTTCCACCTGCCGGAAAGCACGCTGCTGATGCTGGTCAGCGCGTTCGCCGGCAAGGACCGGATCATGGCCGCCTACGCCCATGCGGTGCGCGAACAGTACCGGTTCTTTTCCTACGGAGACGCGATGCTCCTGTTTCCAGAGCACACGCAATGAGCGCGCGACTTTCCATCTACCGTTTTCCCGGCCTGCGCCGGGATGACGAGCGGAAGCATCTCGGTTTGAGGCCTGCCGCATGAGCCGCATGTCCTTCGATCTGCTGACCACCGACGGCGCGGCCCGCCGTGGCCGGCTGACGTTCCCGCGCGGCACCATCGAGACGCCGGCCTTCATGCCGGTGGGCACCTACGGCTCGGTGAAGGGCATCCTGCCCGAGCACGTCGAGGACCTGGGTGCGGAGATCATCCTGGGCAACACCTTCCACCTGTACCTGCGGCCCGGGCTGGAGGTTATCGGCGAACACGGCGGCCTGCATGGGTTCGCGCGCTGGAACAAGCCGATCCTCACCGACTCCGGCGGCTTCCAGGTGTTCTCGCTGGCGCACCGCCGCAAGATCACCGAGCAGGGCGTGACGTTCGCCTCGCCGGTGGACGGGGCGAAGGTGTTCCTCGGGCCCGAAGAGAGCATGCGCATCCAGAAGGTGCTGGACAGCGACATCGTGATGATCTTCGACGAATGCCCGCCGGTGAACCTCAATGGAAAGCCCGTGGACAAGCGGGTGATCGAGCGGTCCATGGAACTGTCGCTGCGCTGGGCGGGGCGATCGAAGTACGCCCATGAGGGCAATGACGCTGCGCTGTTCGGCATCGTGCAGGGTGGTGTGCACCACGACCTGCGCACGCGCTCGGCGGACGGGTTGAAGGCGATCGGCTTCGACGGTTACGCGATCGGCGGCCTGGCGGTCGGCGAGACCGAGGCCGAACGCAACGCGATGCTGGAGCACACCTGCCCGCAGCTGCCGGCGGACCAGCCGCGCTACCTGATGGGCGTGGGCCGGCCCGAGGACCTGGTGGAAGCGGTGGCGCGCGGCGTGGACATGTTCGACTGCGTCATGCCGACCCGCAACGCGCGCAACGGCCACTACTTCACCTCGTTCGGCACGGTGCGCATCCGCAACGCCAAGTACGAGCACGACCTGCAGCCCATCGAGCCCGGCTGCGGGTGTTATGCCTGCCGCAACGGCTTCACCCGCAGTTACCTGCGTCACCTGGACCGCTGCAACGAGATGCTGGCCCCGATGCTCGGCACCCTGCACAACCTCTGGTACTACCAGCAGGTAATGGCGCAGATGCGCGCGGCGATCGCGGAGGCGAGGTTCCCGGATTTCCGGGCCGCCTTCTATGCGGCGCGGGGCGTGGCCCCCCCGCCACTGTAGTCGTCGCATCTCCTTCCCGCCTGTAGGAGCGGGCCATGCCCGCGATGCTTTCCGTGGGTCGTGCGTAAGAGCATCGCGCCCATGGGGCGCTCCTACAGAGCGAGGTTCGGTTCGGCGGAGGTCGCTGTTGCCCACGACGCATCAACAGGCGTCTGGGGGGCGCAAGCCAAGCCCGCGATGCGCCAGAGGCCTTTTGTAGGAGCGGGCCATGCCCGCGTGCTTCCCCTTGGGCACCTTGACGGCATCCCCCCCCAGGGCGCGAGCGGCGCTGCCACACGCTTACAGGACAAGGCGGAGTCCTTCGGCGGGGCCGCTTTCGGGCGCCGACCGGGAACCATCCGGCGCCGACGCGGTCTTTTCGGGTCCGGGCCGACAGGGGAGGCCGGGCGGGCCCTCCCGGCGCGTGGCATAATCCCCGGCTGCTTTCGATACCGACTGGACAAGTCCATGAATCTGCTTGATTTCTTCGTTGCCCCCGTGTTCGCCCAGGCCGCGCCGGCCCAGCCGGGCATGGGCGGCTTCGGCCTGCTGATGCCGATCGCGCTGATCGCCATCATGTATTTCCTGATGATCCGCCCGCAAATGAAGCGCGCCAAGGAGCACCGCGCCATGCTGGACAAGCTGTCCAAGGGCGACGAGGTCATCACCTCCGGCGGCATCGCCGGCACGGTGACCGACATCGGCGACAACTTCGTCACCCTGGAAGTGGCCGACAACGTGCGTGTGCGCGTGCAGAAGGCCGCCGTGGGCAACGTGCTGCCGAAGGGCACGCTGAAGTCCGCCTGATCCATCCCGCACCGCCGCCCGTGCGGCGGTGCGGATCCTGCGTTTCCATCCGAACCATTGCTGAGCGCATGCCCGGGAAGGGCCTGTGCGGGTCGCCCCGATGCTTGAATTCCCACGCTGGAAATACGTCCTGATCCTGATCGTCGTGTTGGCGAGCGCGTTGTACGCGCTGCCCAACCTGTACCCCCAGGATCCCTCCGTACAGATCACCGCCAACCGTGGCTTCGCCATCGATGCCGCCCTGCGCGGGCGCGTGGATGCCGCCCTGAAGGACGCGGGCGTGCAGGCCAAGGAAGTCGATACCGAGGCCACCAGCATGCTGGTGCGCCTGCCGAGCCTGGAAGCGCAGACCACGGCCAATGACGCGCTGCGCAAGACGTTGGGCGATGACTATCTGGTCGCGTTGAGCCTTGCGTCCACCGTGCCGGACTGGCTGGGCAATCTCGGCGCACGCCCCATGGTGCAGGGCCTGGACCTGCAGGGCGGCGTGCACTTCGTGCTGCAGGTGGACCAGAAGGCCGCGCTGGACAAGCGCGTAGACGGCTATCTGGAAGATACGCGCGTCACCCTGCGCGACAAGCGCATCCGTTACACCTCCGTGGAGCGTCGCCCGAACAACAGCATCGTGGTCACGTTGGCGGATGGCGAAGACGTTGCCGCCGCGCAGCAGGTGCTGGCGCAGACCCTGAGCTCGCGCGGCAACACGGGCGGAACGCTGGCCGCGGGCTCGGGCCTGAGCTACCAGGCCGCGGGCCAGCAGATCACCATCGGCCTGCCGCAGGCGGAGTTGGAGCAGATCGCCAGCGAAGCCATCGAGCAGAACCTCACCACGCTGCGCAACCGCATCAACGAGATCGGCGTGGCCGAGCCGATCATCCAGCGCCAGGGCAACGACCGCGTCGTCGTGCAGCTGCCCGGCGTGCAGGACACCGCCGAGGCCAAGCGCCTGATCGGTGCGACCGCGACGCTGGAATTCCGCGCCGTGGTGGAAGGCAACGCCGCCGACGCCGTCGCCAGCGGCCGCATCCCGCCGGAAGCCAAGGTCTACCAGCTGCGCGACAACGGCGGCCCGGTGCTGCTGAACAAGCGCGTGCTGGCGTCGGGCGACGAGATGGTCAACGCCCGCGTCGGCGTGGACAACAACGGCCTGCCCGCGGTGGACGTGACCCTCAACAACGTCGCCGGCCAGCGCATGTTCGACTACACCAGCGCCAACGTCGGCAAACTGATGTCCGTGGTGTACATCGAGCGCGTGCCGACGGTGACCATGGTCGACGGCAAGGAAGTACGCAGCGTGCGCGTGCGCGAGGAGGCCCTGGCGCCCACCCGCATCGCCGGGGTGTTCGGCAAGAACTTCCAGACCACGGGCCTGGAGAAGACCGAGGCCGACAACCTGGCCAAGCTGCTGCGCGCGGGCTCGCTGGCCGCGCCGATGGATTTCATCGAGGAGCGCGTGGTCGGCCCCAGCCTGGGCGCCGAAAACGTGGCCCGCGGCACCAAGGCGGTGGTGTACTCCTTCGTCTTCGCGCTGGCGTTCTTCCTGGTGTACTACCGCATGTTCGGTCTGATCACCTGCGTGGCGCTGTTGCTCAACCTGGTGATGGTGGTGGCGGTGATGTCGCTGTTCGGCGCCACCATGACGCTGCCCGGCTTCGCCGGCCTGGCGCTGACCATCGGCATGTCGGTGGACGCCAACGTGCTGATCAACGAACGCATACGCGAGGAGTTGCGGGCGGGCGTGCCGCCGCAAGCCGCCATCGCGACGGGTTACGACAAGGCGTCGGGCACCATCTTCGACTCCAACATGACCGCGCTGCTGGCCGGCGTGGCGCTGTATGCGTTCGGCACCGGCCCACTGAAGGGCTTCGCGGTGACGATGGTCATCGGCATCCTGACGTCCGTGTTCACCGCGGTCACCGTGTCCCGCGGCATCGCCACCCTGATCTACGGTGGCCGTCGCAAGCTCAAGTCCATCGCCATCTGACGGGAGACAGAAGATGAGCCTTTTCCCGTTGCGGCTGATCCCGCACACCACCAACTTCAACTTCATGCGCGTGCGCTGGGTGTCCATCGGCATCGCCGCGCTGCTGGCGTTCGCGGCGATCGGCGCCATCGCGTTGAAGAGCTTCAACTTCGCGCTGGATTTCACCGGCGGCACCGTGGTTGAACTGCGTTTCCAGACCCCGCCGAACGTGGATGGAGTTCGCGAACGTCTGGAGGCCGGTGGCTATGGCAGCGCCCAGGTGCAGACGTTCGGTACCGGCAGCGACCTGCTGGTGCGCCTGCAGCCCCGCCAGGACGCCGGCGCGGCGGCCGGCACCGCGGCCAGTGACCGCACCGCACAGGACGTGCTGCGCCTGGCATCCAGTGACGGCAACACGGCGACGGTGATGCGCAGCGAGTTCGTCGGCCCGCAGGTCGGCAAGGAGCTGGCGCTCAACGGCCTCTACACGCTGCTGTTCGTGGTGGTGGGTTTCCTGATCTACATCGCCGTACGCTTCGAATGGAAGTTCGCCGTGTCCGCCATCGTCACCACTCTGGCGGACGTGCTGATCGTGGCCGGCTTCTTTGCCTTCAGCGGCATCGAGTTCGACCTGACCATCCTGGCCGGCCTCTTGTCGGTGATGGGCTTTTCGATCAACGACAAGATCGTGGTGTTCGACCGCGTGCGCGAGAACTTCCGCAACCTGCGCGCCGAACCGATGGAGATCCTGAACCGCTCGATCAACCAGACGCTGTCGCGCACGATCATCACTTCGTTCGTGGCCTTCCTGACCGTGTTCGCGCTGTACCTGTACGGAGGCGGTTCGCTGGAAGGCATGGCGCTGTCGCAGATGATCGGCATCGTGCTGGGCACGATCTCCTCGATCTTCGTTGCCTGTCCGCTTCTGACCATCGGCTTCCTGACCGTCACCAAGCAGGACCTGATGCCGAAGGCCAAGGACGAGGCGCTGCTGGCGCGCCGCCCGTAAGCGGAACACATGATCGAAAGAAAAAGGCCGCGCAGTGCGCGGCCTTTTTTGTTGGTGTCGTCTCTGTAGGAGCGACGTGAGTCGCGACCGCACGGCCAGATCGACCGGTTCAAACAGTTTGGAAATGGTCGACCAGGCCAGGAAAGCCCCTTGGCTGATCGTATACCGGGTGTTCCAGTTTTCGGTCGCGACTTACGTCGCTCCTACAGAAAGCAGAACGGTGTCGTGTTTCAGCCGTTGAACGAAGCCGCGTAGCCGGACGACACGATCGTCTTCTGCAGCGCCTCGGCGACCTTCAGGTTGCCGGCCACGATCTGGCGGGGCAGGGCGGGGCGGCCGTCGATCTTGCCCAGCGCGGCGCCGCGGAAATCGCACACCTTGCCGCCGGCCTCGCGCACCAGCAGCACGCCCGCGGCGATGTCCCAGTCCTTCACGCCGGCTTCGAAATAGGCATCCGAGCGGCCGCAGGCCACATAGGCCAGGTCGAGCGCGGCCGAGCCGGTGCGGCGGATGTCTTCGGCATGCACCAGCAGCTCGCGCACGCATTCCAGCTGCGCCCCGGCGCGGGCGCGCTCGCGCGGCGGGAAGCCGGTGGTGATCATGGCGCCTGCCAGTTCCTTGCGATCGGTGACACGGATGCGGCGCTCATTGAGCTGGGCACCGGCGCCGCGGCTGGCGGTGAAAAGATCGTTGCGCAGCGGGTCGAAGATCACCGCGTCGGTGGGTTCGCCGTTGTCCACCAGGGCGATGGACACGCAGTAGTGCGGGAAGCCGCGCAGGTAGTTGCTGGTGCCGTCCAGCGGGTCGATCACGAAGGTATAGCGCCCGTTGATCTGGGCACCGCTTTCCTCGCCGACGAAGCCGTAGTCCGGATAGGCCCGGCGAAGCTCCTTGATGATGACTTTCTCGGCGTCGGAGTCCACTTCGCTGGCGTAGTCCATCCGCTCCTTCTGCACCACGTTCAGGGCGTCCAGCTTGTTGATGCTCCGCAACAGCACGTTGCCTGCCAGGCGGGCGGCCTTGACCATGACGGTGACGACGGGCTTCTGCATGCGAACGGACCTCGGACAGGCGTGGGAGCGGGGCGAACAAGTGGAAAAGAGCAGCACGGCGCAGCGGCCGGCCCGCGCAGTTTACCATTTGGCCCCATGAACACGCCTCCTTCCCTCATCGAATCCGCCTTTGCGGATCCCGCTTCCTTGGCCGCTGCCGCCCGCCTGCGCGTGGTGCTGGTGGGCACGCAGCATCCCGGCAACATCGGCGCGGCGGCCCGCGCGCTGAAGACGATGGGCCTGGCGCGCCTGGTGTTGGTCGCCCCCGAGGACTACCCGGCCGAGGAGGCCTACCGGCGCGCTGCCGGGGCCGACGACCTGCTGGGCGATGCCCCGGTGGTGGACACGCTGGCCGAAGCCGTGGCGGACTGCCACCTGTTGCTCGGCTGTACGGCGCGCAGCCGCCGCGTGCAGCTGGAAGAGCACGCGCCCCGGCAGGCCGCCGCCCTGGCGGTGGCGCGTGCCGCCGCAGGCGGGGAAGTGGCGCTGGTGTTCGGCCGCGAGCGCACCGGCCTGAGCAATGAGGAACTGCAGCTCTGCCACGCGGCCGTGCATATCCCGGCCAACCCCGGGTACAGCTCGTTGAACCTGGCCGCGGCGGTGCAGGTTCTGGCCTAAGAGCTGAGGCTCGCGTTGCTGGAGGGAGCCCCGCCGGCGACCGACGAGCCGGTCCACCCGGACGAGGTCCCGGCCAGCCATGCCCACATGGAGGGTTTCTTCACCCAGTTGGGCGATACGCTGGACGCCATCGACTTCCACAAGGGACGCACGCCCGATTCGGCCATGCGCAAGCTTCGGCGGCTGTTCGCCAAGGCCCAGCTGAACGAACAGGAGGTGCGCCTGCTTCGGGGCATCCTGGCCGATGCCCAGCGCATGGCCCGCCTGGCAGGCGGTGGCGGGACCGGATCACTGTCTTGAAGTCACGTTTTCCGATAGGCTGCCGCCATCGTTCTGGCGGGCGTCTATCGTTGCGTACAACCTGGTTCAGCCTGGCGCTGGCCGCGATCGGCGCAGCATTGCTCTCCAGCCTCATCGCGCCGGCCCATGCCGCCGGCGACGAGCGCGTGCTGGTCCTCGGACGGATCAGCGACGATCCCAAGGCCCACTACGAGCAGCTCAAGCCGTTGCTGGACTACGTGGTGCCGCGGATGCGCGATGTCGGCATCACCGAGGGCCGCATCCTGATGGCGCGCGACGCGCAGCAGATGACCAGTTATCTGCGCCGCGGACGCGTGGACTGGGTGACCGAGACCGCCGGTACCGGCATGCAGCTGCAGCAGCGCGCTGGCGCCCGCCCGCTGCTGCTCACCGAGCGCGGCGGGGTGAGCCGCTACCACGGCGTGTTCTTCGTGCGCCGCGACAGCGGGCTGGAACGGCTGTCGGATCTGGAGGGCCGGACCATCGCTTTCCAGAACACGGCGTCCACCAGCGCCTATTTCGCGCCGGCGACCGCCCTGCTCGATGCCGGCCAGCGTCTTGAAATCCTGCTTTCGCCCATGGACCGGCCTTCGGCGGATGCCGTCGGCTACGTGTTCGCGCGGTCGGAGCTCAACATCGCCGCCTGGGTGCACAAGCGGCTGGTCGATGCGGGGGTGGTGAGCAACCTGGACTGGGACGATGTGCGCCGGATGCCGCCCGCGTTCCGGCGCGACTTCCGCGTCATCCATGAGACGCAGGATTTCCCGCGTGCGCTGGAAATGGTGCGTGGCGACCTCGACCCGAAGATCGAGGCGCGCCTGCGCGAAGTGCTGCTCGAAGCCGCACAGGATCCCGCCGCCCGCGAGGCATTGAGCGTGTTCTTCCGCACGACCCGCTTCCTGCCGGTGGATCCGGCGTCCCAGCAGGCCCTGGACGACCTGCGCCGCGGCGTGACGCGCGTCCGGGAGCAACTGGAATGAGGTCCATGCGCTTCGGCCTGCAGGCGCGCTTCCTGGCGGCGATGGCGATCATGCTGGCGGTGGTGCTCGCCCTGCTGGGTACCCTGCTGCACCGGCAGAAGGTAATGCAGCAGGAAGTCGCCGACCTGGGGCGGGACGCCATGCACCGCATGGTCGAGGACAGCCTGCGCCGGCACGGCGAGGCGACGGTCGACCAGCTGGGCGATGCGCTGGCCAACCCGCTGTACTACTTCGACCTGGATGCCATCGGCAGCATCGTGCGTTCCGCGCAGAAGGAGCCCGATGTCAGCTATGTGCTGGTCTACGACAACCAGGGCCGCATCATCCACGACGGCACGGCCGACATCGCCGTGTACGGCCAGACGATGACCGACCCGCTGGCCTACGAGGCGGTCAACTCGCGCGGCATGCATACGCAGTGGTCGGCGCAGATCGTCGACGTGTCCGAGCCGATCATGATCGGCAGCGAGCGGATCGGCGGCGTGCGCGTGGGCTATTCGGTGGCCTCGGTGCGCGCGTACGAGGAGAAGGCGATCAACGCCGCGCGCGCGCGTCTCAACGAACTCGGCGCGCGCCACCTGGGCTGGATCGCGTTGCTGCTGGCGGCGCTGGTGCTGGTCTGCGTGGCCATCATGGTGTACGCGCAGCGCACCCTGGTGCGGCCCATCCGCCAGCTGGCGCGGGCGGCCCACGACATCGAGGTGGGCAACTACAACGGCGAGCGCATGGTGAGCGAGCGCCAGGACGAGGTCGGCGAACTGGTGCGCGCGTTCGGCACGATGAGCGACAGCATCGCCCGGCACGACCGCGACGTGCGGCGCATGGCCTATACCGATTCGCTGACCGGGCTGACCAACCGGCTGGCGTTCCGCGAGAGCCTGGACCACCGGCTGATGATGCTGCGTGGCGCGGGCCGCCAGCTGGCGCTGCTGTTCGCCGACATCGACGACTTCAAGCGCGTCAACGATACCCTGGGCCACGAGGCCGGCGACGAGGTGCTGCAGCAGTTCGCCCACCGCATCCGCGATGCGGTCGACCAGATGGGCGGCGACGATGCGTTGCTGGCGCGCTTCGGTGGCGACGAGTTCGTCATCCTGATCCAGGACGGTGACGTGCGCGGCAGCGCCACGCGCCTGGCGGAGAAGCTGGTGGCGGAACTGGGCCGTCCGATCGTGGTGCAGGACCGCCAAGTGTTCCTGGGCACGTCCATCGGCATCACCCTGTTCCCCGAGGATGCGTCCGGCGCCACCGCGCTGATGAAGAACGGCGACATCGCGATGTACCAGGCCAAGGTGGCGGGCAAGAACTGTTACCGGTTCTACAGCCGCGCGATGGACCAGGCCGTCGAGCGCCGCGTGCGCATGGAGCAGGAGCTGCGCGGCGCCTGGGAGCGCGGCGAACTCAGCCTGATGTACCAGCCTGTGTTCCGCATGGCCGACAGCCGCATCGTGGGTGCCGAAGCGCTGCTGCGCTGGCAGCATCCGGAACTGGGCATGGTGGCGCCCTCGGTGTTCATCGACGTGGCCGAGCAGAGCGGCCTGATCGAAATCATCGGACCGCGCGTGCTGCGCGCGGCCTGTGCGGCTGCCGCGCGCTGGGGCGGGAACCGCGAAGCGATGGATCCGCTGTTCGTCTCGGTCAACGTGTCGCCGCGCCAGCTGCGCAGCGGCGACCTGCCCGACGTGGTGGCCGAGTGCCTGCGCGACACCGGCCTGCCGGCCTCGCGCCTGCACCTGGAACTCACCGAGACCGCCGTCATCAGCGACGAGGCGCATGCCAGTGCACTGCTGGCCACGCTGCACCGCACGGGCGTGAAGGTATGGCTGGACGATTTCGGCACCGGTTTCTCAGGGCTCAGCCACCTGCGCCGCGTACCGGTGGACGGCGTGAAGATCGACCGCAGTTTCATCGCCGACATGCTGCGCGACCCCGACGACCTCGCCCTGACCACTGCGATCATCGCCATGGCCCACTCGCTGGGCATCACCGTGGTCGCCGAGGGCGTGGAGAAGGAAGGCCAGTTCAACCTGCTGCGCGAACGCGGCTGCGACCTGGCGCAGGGCTACTGGCTGGGATATCCGGTCACCGCAGCGGAGTTCGCGCAGCTGGTGGCGTGAGAAGCGGCGCTGTTGTAGGAGCGACGTCAGTCGCGACCACACGTTATCCGTGTCGTGACGGCATCAAGGCGCTGAAGACCTGCGGTCGCGACTTACATCGCTCCTACAGAACCCTGCCTGCTCAAAACCACCGCGCGAGGAGCGCGGTGGTCGCCTCCACCAGGTTGCCCGACAGGAAACCGAACACCACCACGGCGATACTGCCTGCGATCCATGCCACCAGCAGCAGGGCGCCATCGCGTTCCAGCAGTGCGAAGGCGAACAGCAACAGCAGGAATCCGAAGACGTAGTTGGTGAACGGGATGGGCAGCGCCAGCAGCACGCCCAGCAGGACCAGCAGCAGGCCGGTGAAGCTCAGGGCGATGCGGTTGTCCAGGAAGGCCGTCATGCGGGGACGCACCAGCTTTTCAAGGCGTCGCAGCCACGGCGCCATGCGCTGGCGGAACCGCATCATCGCGCTGCGGTGCGGGCCGCGCCGGGCGAGGAATCCGGGCAGCCACAGCTTGCGCATCCCCAGCAGCAGTTGCACGCCGACCAGGATCACCAGCGGCCCGCCGACGGCGCCGCCCACGCCCGGGACCGGGATGAAGGCCGGCAGCACGCCCAGGAACAGCAGCATGCCGAAGGCGGCGGGCCCGAAGTCCTTGAGCAGGTCGCCCAGGCGGAGCACGTCGTCGGGATCGCCGTTGGCGAAGCCGTCGAGCAGCGCCACCGTCGTGGTGTGGTTGTCTTCGCGGGCCATGTCAGGCGACGAGGTCTTCGTCGTCGGCGTCGGGCAGCCTGTGCAGCAGCAGCTTGTCGATGCGCGCGCCATCCAGGTCGACCACCTCGAAGCGCCAGCCCGCCCAGTCCAGGCGTTCGCCGACGTGCGGGATGCGGCCGAAGCGCTCGATCATCATGCCGGCCAGGGTGTTGTATTCGTCGTCGTCCGGCAGCGCCACGCCGCCCAGCAGTTCGCGCAGGTCGTCGTTGGGCAGCGAGCCGTCCACCAGCAGCGAGCCGTCGTCGCGCACCACCACCAGCGGCGCGTCCTCGGTGTTCTCTGCCGCCTGCAGGCGGCCGACCACCGCGCCCATCAGGTCGCTCTGGGTCACCAGGCCCTGGATCTCGCCGTACTCGTCCACCACCAGCGCCAGCGACTGCTGCTCCTCGCGGAAGATTTCCAGCAGCTTCATCGCATGGGTGGACTCGGACACGAACAGCGGCTCGCGCAGCTTCACGAACAGGTCCGGCTTCTCCACGCCGAAGCGGTCCAGCAGCGACTTCACCTCCAGCACGCCGATCACGTCCTGGTCGTCGCCGCGGTACACGGGGAAACGCGAGAACGCCGACTCGTGCATGGTCTGCAGGTTGTCCTCGTAGGACGCCGCGGCGTCCAACCAGGTGATCTTCTTGCGCGGCGTCATCAGGCTGTCGGCGGTGCGGTCGCCCAGGCGCAGCACGCGGTTCATCATGTTGCGCTCGTCGGCGTCGATCACGCCGGCCTCGTGCCCTTCGGACACGAGCATGCGGATTTCCTCTTCGCTGATGGTGGTGGCCTCGTCCTTGCCCAGACCCAGCATGCGCAGGACCAGGCGGGTGCTGTGGGACAGCAGCCAGACGAAGGGGAAGGCGGCCTTCGCCAGCCAGCCCATCGGCACCGCGACGACGCCGGCAATCGTCTCCGGCGCGGTGATGGCGAGGCGCTTGGGTACCAGCTCGCCGAAGATCAGCGTCATGAAGGTGATCAGGGCGACCGCCAGCGTCTTGCCGATCAACTCCGACCAGGGCTGGGGTTCGCCGACCAGGGTGAAGCTGGCGGCCAGGGAGGGAAAGAGGCCCTGCAGCCGCTCGGCGATGGCCATGCCGATGGCCTCGCCACCGAACAGGCCCGTCAGCACGCCGATCAGCGTGATGCCGATCTGCACCGTGGACAGGAAGCTCTCGGGCTTTTCGGACAGGTCCAGTGCGCGCTGGGCGCGATGGCTGGTCTGCGCCATCTGCTTCAGTCGGCTCTTGCGCGAGGTCATGACCGACATCTCGGACATGGCGAAGAAGCCGTTCAGCAGGACCAGGGCGAATACGATGATCAGCTCAAGCA
>NZ_PDWV01000028.1 GCF_010093385.1 Pseudoxanthomonas mexicana | reverse complement strand
TCCGAACAGCGAGCCCACGCGCTGCAGGGCTGGCTTCATCACTACAACTGGCATCGACCACATGCCAGCCTTGGCTACAGGCCACCCATCACCCGAATCCCACTGAACAACGTGGTGGGTTTACACACCTAGGCGGCGAATGCGATCTCACCGGCAGGCAGCGCCCGGATGCTGACGCCGAAGCTGCGGATGGCCGGCAGCGTGGCGTTGTGGTGGGCACGGATCTGCGCGGCATCGGCGTGCGCCTTGTCGTGCGTGGTATGCGCGTCCGCCACCAGCACCACGTGGTAACCATGCGCCGCCGCGCTGCGCGCGGTGGTATCCACGCAGAACTCGGTGGCATACCCGCACAGCACCACGCCTTCCACGCCGCAGAACGACAGCACTTCGTCCAGGCCGGTGCGCAGGAAGGAATCCGGCGTGGCCTTGCGGACGCGGTAGTCGCCCTCGGCCACCTGCAGGCCCGGATGCAGCGCCCAGCCAGGCGACTCGGCTTCCAGGTCGCCCGCGCGCTCATGCTGCACGAACACCACCGGCATGCCGGCCTCGCGCGCCTTCGCCGACAGCGCGTTGATGCGCTCGACCACCGCATCGGCATCGGCCGGCGGCGGCTGCGGTTCGAACAGGCCGCGTTGCACATCGATCACGAGCAGGGCCAGATTCATCTGCACAACTCCTTGCGGGGGCGTGTCACCAGCTTCCCGTATTCGGCATCGAAAGCCAAGGCTCCTGCGGCGGCAGCGCAGTGCCCTTCTGCAGCAGTTCGATGGAGATCAGGTCCGGCGTGCGGACGAAGGCCATGCGGCCGTCGCGCGGGGGCCGGTTGATGGGGATGCCCATCGACTGCAGGTGCGCGCACAGCGCGTAGATGTCGTCCACTTCGAAGGCCAGATGGCCGAAGTTGCGGGCGCTGCCGTAGTCCTCGGGCGGGCTGCCGTCTTCCGGCGGCCAGTTGTACGTCAGCTCGATTTCCGCTTCGGGATTCACCGGTGCGCCGAAATACACCAGCGTGAACCGGCCCTGCGGGCTCTCCATGCGGCGGGTTTCGCGCAGGCCCAGGCCGTCGGTGAGGAAGCGGCCCGTGGCGTCCAGATCGTGGACGCGGATCATGGCGTGCAGGTATTTCATGGTGAGCTCGGGGTCAGTCCAGGAACAGGTCGGGTAGCGGCGATTGCGACGGATCCACGGCATAGCCGGAGAAGTCGGCGACCCCGGCCTCGCGCAGCACGTCCTCGTCGATGAGGAACCGGCCGTGGAAGCCGTGCGCCTCGCGCACCAGCACGGCGTGCGCGGCATCGGCCACGATCTGCGGCGTGCGGCAGCGCGGGATCTCCACGCCGGGAATCATGTTCAGCGCATCGGTGGCGATGATGGTGCGCGGCCACAGCGCGTTCACCGCGACGCCCTGCGGCCCGAACTCACCGGCCAGGCCCAGCGTCACGAAGCTCATGCCCATCTTGGCCAGCGTGTAGCCGGTGTGCAGCGCCCACCACTTCGGGTCCAGCGATGGCGGTGGCGCCAGCGTGAGGATGTGCGGATTGGCGGCCTCCTTCAGGTAGGGCAGGCAGGCCTGCGCGCACAGGAAACTTCCGCGCGCGTTGACCTGCTGCATCAGGTCGAAGCGCTTCATCGGCGTGTCCAGCGCACCCGCCAGCCAGATGGCGCTGGCGTTGTTGACCAGGATGTCGATGCCGCCGAAGGCATCGGCGGTGGCGGCCATCGCCGCCTTCACCTCGTCCTCTTCGCGGATGTCGCACTTCAGCGCCAGGCCGCGGCCGCCTGCGTCGTTGACCGCCTGCGCAGCGGTGTGGATGGTGCCGGGCAGCTTGGGATTGGGCACCGACGACTTGGCGGCGATGGCCACATTGGCACCGTCGCGTGCCGCACGCAGGGCGATGGCCAGGCCGATGCCACGCGAGGCACCGGTGATGAAGAGGGTCTTGCCGGCCAGTGACGTCATGGCGTGCTCCGGAAGGGAATTCGGGTGGATGCGGACGTGCTCACGGCTTCGGCCCCTGCCCTTCGTTGTCTTCCCACTTCAGCACGCGCCGGGTGAGGAAGCGGTACACCGGCTTGCCGGTGCGGAACCAGAGGTCGCGCAGCCAGGAAGTGCGCTTGAGCACGCGCTTCTCGGTGGGGGTGAGGGACGCAGCGCAGTACGTACGCTTGTGCTTGAGCAGATGGCGCAGGTCCTGCCGCGCCAGCAGGCGCATCCAGCGCGAACGCGGATGGCCGCGGGTGGCAAGCTGGAAATCGATGATCGCCGGGCGCCCGTCTTCCAGGACCAGCCAGTTGGCTTCCTTCGCTAGGTCGTTGTGGGCGATGCCGCGGCGATGCAGCTGCTTGAGCAGCCGATGCGCGTTGCGGAAGTAGGTGACGTCCCCGCGCGGCGGCCGCTGGTACATGGCCGCGCCCTCCATGTAGCTGCGGTCCAGGCGGCGTCCGGTCCAGGCCAGCAACTGCGGGACGTCGGCCATCCCGGCGACCTTGCGCAGGGCCAGCGCTTCGCGCCGCGCCAGCCACCAGGCCGGCAGTCGCAGCCACAGCGGCACGTGCGCCAGATCGCGGCGTACGAACGGACCGTCGCCGCCCTGCATCAGCGAGATGCGGCCGAAGCTGTCGGCCTTGAGTGCGGCGATTTCGGAAGGCGGGCGCAGATCCACGCGATCATTCTACCGTCCGCAGGCACGGGGGCGCCGGTCAGCAGGCGCCGCCTATAATCCCGCGATGGAATCCTCCTGGTTCGACAACCTGCTGGCCTGGATCAGCGCGCATCCCGTGGCCGCAGGGCTGGTGATCTTCGCCATCGCCTTCTGCGACGCCGTGATCATCCTGGGCGCCATCGTGCCCGCGCTTCCCCTGCTGTTCGCCGTGGGCGTGCTGATCGGGCTGGGCGAAATCTCGGGGCCTTACGCCGTCGCGTGCGCGACCCTGGGTGCGCTGATAGGCGATGCGAGCAGCTATTGGGTGGGCCACCGCTGGGGCCCGCAACTGCGGACGGTGTGGCCGTTCCGCCGCTATCCGCAATTGCTGGACCGGGGCGAGGTGCTGTTCCGCCGCAATGCATGGAAGAGCATCTTCGTGGCCCGCTTCGTGGGCCCGATCCGACCCTTCGTGCCGGCCGTGGCCGGCATCTCGCGGATGCCGCTGCGCCGCTACGGTACTGCCAGTGCGGTGGCGTGCCTGGCGTGGGCGGTGTCGTTCCTGCTGCCGGGCTGGGTGCTGGGCCATGCCTACGACGCCGTCGCCGCGGTGGCGGGCCGTCTGGCCCTGGTGCTGGGCCTGCTGGTGGCGGTGCTGGCCCTGGCATGGGCGCTGGTGCTGTACACCTATCGGTGGTTCGCGACCCATGCCGATGCGCTGCTCGCGCGCGCACTGGCGTGGTCGCACGCGCACCCGGTGCTGGGCCGCCATACGGCCGCGGTCTTCGATCCTACCCGGCGCGAATCGGTGCCCTTGGCCCTGCTGGCGATCCTGCTGCTGGCCATCGTATGGGTGTGGTTCGCCTTCCTGATCATCGTCATCGGCCATGGCGAGCCGCTGGCGATGGATCTATGGGTGCATGAGCTGATGCGCGCCCTGCGCAATCCGCTGGCCGACCGGCCGCTGGCGGCCCTGGCCTCGCTGGGCGACGAGCAGGTGCTGGCGCCGGTCTCGCTGCTGGTGCTGGCCTACCTGTGCTGGCGCAAGCGCTGGATGGCGGCCGGTCACTGGCTGGCGGCACTGGCGTTCGGCCTGGCCCTGACCGCATGGCTGGGCGCGTCGGTGGACATTCCCAAGCCGCCGTCGGTGAGCAGTGGCTTCGGCTTTCCGTCGATCGCGGTAACCATGTCCACCATCATCTTCGGTTTCTTCGCGGTGCTGATCGCACGCGAACTGCCGGGACGCACGCGGGTGTGGCCCTACCTGGTCTCCGGCATCGTCGTGGCGTTGATCGGCTTCGCGCGGCTCTACCTGGGCGCGCACTGGCTCAGCGACGTGATCGGCGGCATGTTGTTCGGCCTGGTATGGCTGCTGGTGCTGGGCATCGCCTACCGCCGCCGCATGGTGCGGTCGTTCTGGATCAAGCCGATCGCCTGGCTCTTCTACGGCAGCTTCGTGCTGGCGGGCCTGTGGCACGCGCCACGCAACGTGGAACGCATGCTGGCGCAGTTCCAGGCACCGGTCATCGAGCGCAGCGTCGCCCTGCAGGACTGGTGGACGCAGGGCTGGCAGTCGCTGCCCGCGCGCCGCAACGAGTTCGACGACGAACAGCGCTGGCCGCTGGATGTGCAGGTCGCCGGGCCGCTGGCGCCATTGAAGACCAGCCTGGCCGCCGACGGATGGCGTGAACAGCCGCAGGCCGGCTGGGAAGAGGCCCTGAACCTGCTCGACAGCGACCTGCCCGACGATCAGCAACCCGTGCTCCCCGCCACGCTCGACACGCGCGCCGAAAGCCTGCTGATGGTGCGAAAGGGCGACCAGCCCGGCGAAGTGTTCGTGCTGCGCCTGTGGCCGGCCGACACGCGCCTGCTGCCCGGCGACGTGCCGCTGTGGATCGGCAGCGCCCAGGTGCTGCAGCAGCAGCGTGCGTTCAATCTGGTCCGCCTGTGGCGGCCCCTGCGCGAAGCGCGCACGGCGCTGGATGCGGTGACGCGGGCCACGGCGGGACTCGACCATGCGATCGCACCTCACCCCGCGTCGGGGCTGCCGGTGCTGCGGGTCTGCACTGCAGACGGCCCTGCCCTGCCCTGACTCAGCAGGCAGGTTTTCGCAGGAGGGACGGCGTCAGTCGATCCACTCCAGCAGGCGCTGCAGCCGGGCATGCACGTCGTCTTCCTGCAGGAGGGAGACGCGCTGCTCGGGCGTGATCGGCAGTACCTGGGCCAGGCGCCATCCCACCCAGCCCGCGTGTTCGAAGACCCGCGGCGGCAGTTTGGCCAGGTCGGTGCCCACCTTCTCCATCATGGTCTGCAGCAGGGTGCCCAGCAGTGCGTGCTCGGGACGGATTTCCCCGTCCTCGTCGGCGCACCGCCATTCCACGTCCGCCATCACCAGCCCGTTGTCGCGCACACGCGTGCGGACCACGTGGAAACGCCGGTGGCCGCGCACGCGCAGCGACAGCAGCCCGTCCTCGCCCAGGTCGAAGTTCTCGATGCGCGCTTCGACGCCGTAGGCCGCTGGTATCGCGGGCGCCCCCGTTTCGTCGCCCTCCAGGATCAGGCAGACGCCGAACCCGCTTGCGGAACGCCCGCAGTCGCGTACCAGGTCCAGGTAGCGCCGTTCGAAGATGCGCAGATCCATTGCCGCCCCCGGCAGCAACACCTCGTGCAGGGGGAACAGCGGCAGGGATTCGTACGCCACGCCGGCCACTCAGCCTGGCAGCGCCGCCAGGAACCGCCGCGGCGCGCCGTCGAAGCCGCCATTGGACATGAACACCACATGGTCGCCGGGGCGCGCCTGCGTCTTCAGCGCCGCGATCAACGCATCCGCATCGGGCACCGTACGTGCGTCGCCACGGATGGCGGCGACGATCCTGCCGGCATCCCATGCGAGTTCCGGTCGGTGCAGGAAGACGACTACGTCCGCGATGTCCAGCGACGGCGCCAGCGCATCGGCATGTGCGCCCGAGCGCATCGAATTGCTGCGCGGCTCCATCGCCACCAGGATGCGCGCCTCGCCGACGCGCGCACGCAGGCCTTCCAGCGTGGTGTGGATGGCGGTGGGATGGTGGGCGAAATCGTCGTAGACGGTGATGCCGTCGTGCTGGCCGATCACTTCCAGCCGCCGCTTCACGCTGCGGAACGCCGCCAATGCCGGCAGCACGGTGGCAACGTCCACGCCGACCGCATGGCACGCGGCCAGCGCGGCCAGGCCGTTGAGCACGTTGTGACGGCCCAGCATCGGCCAGTGCACCTCGCCGATCTCGGTGCCGTGGTGGCGCACCGCGAAGGCGCTGCCGTCCTCACGGATCAGCCGTGCGCTCCAGTCCAGCGACGGATCGAAGCCGAAGCGTTCCACCGGCGTCCAGCAGCCCATCGCGAGCACTTCGGCCAGGCGGGCGTCCTCGCCATTGACGATCAGGCGGCCACGGCGCGGTACGGTGCGCACCAGGTGATGGAACTGGCGCTGGATCGCGGCCACGTCCGGGAAGATGTCGGCGTGGTCGTATTCCAGATTGTTGAGGATGGCGACCAGCGGGCGGTAGTGGACGAACTTGCTGCGCTTGTCGAAGAAGGCGGTGTCGTACTCGTCGGCCTCGACCACGAACTCGCGGCCGCCGCCGATGCGCGCGGATACGCCGAAGTCCTCGGCCACGCCGCCGATCAGGAAACCCGGCGAACGGCCGGCGGCTTCCAGCAGGTAGGTCAGGATGGTCGTGGTGGTCGTCTTGCCGTGCGTGCCGGCCACGGCCAGCGTGTCGCGTCCCGGCAGCACGCGCTCGGACAGCCACTGCGCGCCGGAGATGTAGCGCCGGCCCTGGTCCAGTACGGCCTCGACCGCGGGATTCCCGCGCGACAGCGCGTTGCCGATGACGATCTCGTCGCAGTCAGGTGCGATGTTCTGCGGCTGGTAACCCTGCGCCAGCGCGATGCCGAGCGTCTCCAGCTGGGTGGACATGGGCGGATAGATGGCCTGGTCGCTGCCTTCGACCGTGTGGCCGAGTTCGCGGGCCAGGGCGGCCACGCCCCCCATGAAGGTGCCGGCGATGCCGAGGATGTGGATCTTCAAGACGGGAATTCCGGAATGACTGCGCAGACTTTAGCCGAGCCGATGGGCTTCGGCACGCGTCGTGGCATGTCAGAAACACGAAGCCCCGCGAATGCGGGGCTTCGGAGCACGATGGACCTGCCGCGCAGGCTCAGCCCACTTCCTTGGCCGGCGCCAGCGCCTCGGTGATGCGGGTGAAAACCTCGTCCAACGAGCCCACGCCGTCCACGACGGTCAGTTCGCCCTGCTTACGGTAGAAATCGATCACCGGCGCAGTCTGGTCGGTATAGACCTGCAGGCGCTTGCGGACCGATTCCGGATTGTCGTCCGCACGGCCCTCGGCCTGGGCGCGGCCGGCGATGCGCTCGACCAGCAGTTCGGTGGGCACTTCCAGCTGCACGGCGAAGTCGAACTTCTGCCCCAGCTTGGCCAGCAGTTCGCCCAGCGCCGCGGCCTGCACCAGGTTGCGCGGGTAGCCGTCGAGGATGAAGCCGGCCTTCGTGTCGTCGCGCGAGAAGCGGTCCTCCAGCATGCCCAGCAGGATGTCGTCGCTGACCAGCTCGCCCCGCGCCATCACTTCCTTGGCCTGCAGGCCCAGCGGACTGCCGGCGGCCACTTCGGCGCGCAGCAGGTCGCCGGTGGAGATGTGCGGTACCTGCAGGTAGTCCTTCAGGCGCGCTGCCTGGGTGCCCTTGCCCGACCCGGGTGGGCCCAGTAGAACCAATCGCATGCTGTCACTCCCAAACTGGAATCCTGCGGGCGGTGAATCGCGCCTGGCGCCGGGCGCCGCGCTGCACCGCGTCATCTGTGTGAAGCTTACCGCATCCTCGCACCCCGGAACGAACCCCACATGGCCTCTGGCCCCCTACTTTATGCGCAGTCCGGCGGTGTCACCGCCGTCATCAACGCCTCTGCGTCCGCCGTCATTACCGAAGCGCGGGCCCGGAAAATCAAGGTCTTGGCCGCACGCAACGGCATCCTCGGCGCCCTGCGCGAGGACCTGATCGACACCAGCAAGGAATCGGCCGCCGCCATCCGCGCCCTGGCCCATACGCCGGGCGGCGCCTTCGGCAGCTGCCGGGTCAAGCTGAAATCGCTGGAGGCCGACCGGGCCAAGTACGAGCGCCTGCTGGCGGTGCTGAAAGCGCACGACGTGCGGTACTTCCTCTACAACGGCGGCAACGATTCGGCCGACACCGCGTGGAAGGTCTCGCAGCTGGCGCAGGCGTTCGACTACCCGCTGACCTGCATCGGCGTGCCGAAGACGGTGGACAACGATCTGGCCGTCACCGACACCTGCCCAGGCTTCGGCTCGGCGGCCAAGTACACGGCCGTCTCCGTGCGCGAGGCCGCGCTGGACGTGGCCGCGATGGCGGAAACCTCCACCAAGGGCTTCGTCTACGAAGCCATGGGCCGGCATGCCGGCTGGCTGGCCGCAGCCGCCGGGCTGGCCGGGCAGTCGCCGGACGACGCCCCGCACATCATCCTGTTCCCCGAGCGCGCCTACGACGAGGCGCAGTTCCTGGCGCAGGTGAAGAAGGTCGTCGACCGCGTGGGCTGGTGTGTGGTGGTGGCCAGCGAAGGCATCCAGCATGCCGACGGCCGCTTCGTCGCCGATGCCGGCGGCGGCAAGGATTCGTTCGGCCACACCCAACTGGGTGGCGTGGCCTCGTATCTTGCCGGCCGGGTGAAGGACCAGCTGGGCCTGAAGGTGCACTGGACCCTGCCCGACTACCTGCAGCGCTCGGCACGCCACATCGCCTCGAAGACGGACTGGGAGCAGGCGCAGGCGGTCGGCAAGGCGGCGGTGCAGTTCGCGCTGAAGGGACAGAACGCGGTGATGCCGGTGATCGTGCGCACCTCCGACGCGCCATTCCGCTGGAAGATCGAAGCCGCGCCCCTGTCGAAGGTGGCGAACCACGAGAAGAAATTCCCGCCCGGTTTCATCCGCAAGGACGGTTACGGCATCACCGACAAGGCGCGCACCTACCTGCAGCCGCTGATCCGCGGCGAAGCCTACCCACCATACGGCACCGATGGCCTGCCGAAGTACGTGGCGTTGAAGAACGTGGCGGTGAAGAAGAAGTTGCCCGCCTGGGAGGGGTGACCGCGCGATGGCCATCCGGATCGTCCGCCTCGGCAGTCCGCGCGCCAGGGACGAAGGCCTGCGCATCGGCACCGTGCGCAGGCCGCCACGCGGCGTCCCGAAATCCGAGTTCGCCTCTCAGGACTGGTATGACGTCTGGTATCCCAACCTGGCACCGAGCGCCGACCTGGTGAAGGAGGCGCAGGAGGCCGCCACGCCCAAGGCATGGGCCGCCTTCTTGAAGAAGTACCGTGCCGAAATGGGCAAGCCCGAGAACGCGCGAACGCTGGACCTGCTGGCGGCGCTGTCGCATGGCAGCGATTTCTCGGTGGGTTGTTATTGCGAGGACGAGTCGCATTGCCACCGGTCCGTGCTCCGCACGCTGTTGTCCGAACGCGGCGCCAACCTCGTCGCAGGGTGAATTCGGGCAACGGTCCGGGGCCTGCGGTGGTGCCAGCATGGAAGCGTCGCCACATCGCCACGAGCCGCCGACGTTCCGCGAAAGATTGGCCGATTCCCCCGCTTGGCGGCGAGCGGACCTTGCGCTAGCGTGAGCGGCAAGGGGGGAATATGCGGACACCATGGAAGTGCGCGGGCACGGGCCTGCTGGTCATGCTGTGCGCCTGGTCGAGCGCTGCACAGGAAGCTCCGGCAACGGATGCGGCACCGCCGCTGCCCGTCGTCGCCGACAGCGCGGCTCCGCCGACAACCTGCTGCGTACTCCCGGACGGGACGCCGCTGGTGCTCGAGATCCTCGACCCCATCAGCTCGGCACGCGTCAAGCGCGGCGACATGTTCCGTCTCCGCCTGAAGGAGCCGGTGACGTTCGACGGCGTGACCGTTCTGACGGCCGGCATCGAAGGCGTGGGCGAGATCGTCCACGCGGAACCGTCGCGCGGCGGCGGGAAGCCGGGCGAACTGATCCTGGCCGCGCGACGCCTGCAGGTGGGCGACCGCACCCTGCGACTGCGCGGCTTCAAGCTCGGCGGTGCGGGACGCGACACCAGCGGCGTCGCCCTCGGTGTCGCCCTGGGCATCGGTCCGTTCGCGCACTTCATCCACGGCAAGGAAATCGAGATTCCGGCATTGACGGCTGCGACCGCCAAGCTGGCCGAACCTTTCCCGCTCGACACGCCCGAGTCCGTACCCGATCCACTCGCGGCCGATCCAACCACATCGGTAACCGCGGCGCCGGATCTGTCTTCCCCTTCCGCTACCCCACCACCCGACCATCAGGAGTAAGCCGCATGCGCCACCCGCTGAACCGTTCACTGCTCTGTCTCGCCCTGCTGCTGCCGATCGCCGCCGTCCAGGCGCAGGATCCGGCCACCGCCACGCCCGCGCCTGCGGAATCCGCTACCGCGGAACCGGCGACGGAAGCCGCCAGCGCACCGGCGCCGGCTGCCGGCAACAGCCTGGTCGGCGCGCCTGCGGAGGGGATGGGACAGGTCGTGTTTTTCCGCGAGAAGAAGTTCACTGGCGCCGCCATCAAGTACAAGGTCCGCGAAGGCGAGACCGAACTGGGCAAGCTCGGCAGCGGCACGTACTTCGTCGCCTCCGTCGCGCCGGGCACGCACCAGTACACGGTGCACTCCGAGGCCAAGGACGTGCTGACGCTGGAAGTGGAAGCCGGCGAGACCTACTACGTGCAGGGCTCGATCACCATGGGCTTCATGGCGGGCCGACCGAATCTTTCACCATCCGACGAGTCCGTGTTCAACGCCATGGCGGACGATCTCAAGCCCGCGAAGAAGTAACGCCGGGCCACGATGCATCGCGGCGGCGGCTCCCTTGCGGGGCCGCCGCCGTTTTCATTTGCAGGCGTTGCCTTCCACACCCAGCTTCGCGGCGAACAGCGTCAGCGATGGCGCCTGCGCGGCGGTACCGGCCTGCTGTTTCGCGTCCTGCAGATAGATGCGCGACTGGCCCTGGCCATCGAGCGGCGGCGGCGCGGCGCTGCCGGGCTTGCGCCAGACGCGCACGACCGCCTGCTGCGAAGGACACGCCGCGTTCGGTACGCGGATCACGTCGTTGAGCTTCCAGCCCGCCGCGACGGAGGGCTTCGCCTGGTCGAAGTCCATGAAGCGAGCACGCGGCTGGCACTGCGGGCTGGTGCGCACGGACGCGTAGCGATAGGGCTGTGCAGCATCACCGGTGAAGGCGCCTTCCAGCCGTGCGCAGGCCTCGGGGATCTGTCGCAGCGTATGCACGGTCCCCACCGCCTGTGGCGTGGCGGCGGGACGTTCGATCTCGGGCTTCGGATCGGACGCCCACGCGGGCGCTGCGATGGCCAGGCAGGCGGCGAGCAACGGACGTGCGACGGTAGGACGCATGGCAACTCCTTGAAACGGATACGGAAACGCGATCGGGGCCGCAAGGCTGGCACGGAATGGCTGAACCGGTCCGTCACCGCTGGCGGCCCGCAGCGCATCGGGTCATACTCGGGCCAGCTCCAGGGATGTCTGAACAAGGGTTTCGTGCTGCAGTCCATCGCAGCGGTCGAGTGCGCTCAATCGTTCAACAGGCTCCACCGGGATTGGGTTGCGTGTTCATGCGTTCTGCTGGACGACATCCATCAACCTTGGGAGGGGTCATGCTGGAACAACACGGTTTGACGCTGGCGCTGATCTGCGCCGGCGTGGCGATCATCTACGGCGTGGTGGCGGCGCGCTGGATCATGAAACAGCCCGCGGGCAACGCCCGCATGCAGGACATCGCGGCGGCCGTGCAGGAAGGCGCCAGCGCCTACCTCAACCGCCAGTACACCACCATCGGCGTCGCCGGCATCGTGCTGCTGGTGCTGATCGGCTTTTTCGTGTCCTGGGCCAGCGCCATCGGCTTCCTGATCGGCGCGGTGCTGTCGGGCGCCGCCGGCTACATCGGCATGAATGTCTCGGTGCGTGCCAACGTGCGCACCGCCGAGGCGGCGAACAAGGGCATGAGCGCGGCGATGGACGTCGCCTTCAAGGGCGGCGCCATCACCGGCATGTTGGTGGTCGGCCTGGGCCTGCTGGGCGTGGCCGGTTATTTCGCCGTGCTCCACCTGCACATGGGCTACACGGAAGCCGACGCGCTGCACGCGCTGGTCGGGCTGGCGTTCGGCTCGTCGCTGATCTCGATCTTCGCCCGGCTGGGCGGCGGCATCTTCACCAAGGGCGCCGACGTCGGCGCGGACCTGGTAGGCAAGGTGGAAGCGGGCATTCCCGAGGACGATCCGCGCAACCCGGCGGTGATCGCCGACAACGTGGGCGACAACGTGGGCGACTGCGCCGGCATGGCGGCCGACCTGTTCGAAACCTATGCGGTCACCATCATCGCGACCATGCTGCTGGGCAGCCTGATGGCCGCGCAGGCCGGCGAACATGCGGTGCTCTACCCGCTGGTGCTCGGCGGGGTGTCGATCATCGCGTCGATCATCGGAGCGATGTTCGTCAGGGTGAAGGGCGGCGGTTCGATCATGGGCGCGCTGTACAAGGGCGTGATCGTGTCGGCGGTGCTGGCGGCCATCGCGTTCTATCCGATCACCACGCAGCTGATGGCGGATTCGTCGTACGGGGCGCTGAACCTGTACTTCTGCGCGCTGGTCGGCCTGGTACTGACCGGCGTGATCGTGTGGATCACCGAGTACTACACCGGCACCCAGTACGCACCGGTCAAGCATGTCGCCGCGGCGTCGACCACAGGCCACGGCACCAACATCATCGCCGGCCTGGGCGTGTCGATGCGGTCGACCGCCTGGCCGGTGGTGGCGGTGTGCATCGCGATCCTCGGTGCGTACGCGCTGGGTGGCCTGTACGGCATCGCCATCGCCGCGACGGCGATGCTGTCGATGGCCGGCATGATCGTGGCACTGGATGCGTACGGCCCGATCACCGACAACGCCGGCGGCATCGCGGAGATGGCGGAACTGCCGCCGGAGATCCGCAACATCACCGATCCGCTGGACGCCGTCGGCAACACCACCAAGGCGGTGACCAAGGGCTATGCGATCGGCTCCGCCGCGCTGGCCGCGCTGGTGTTGTTCGCCGACTACACGCACAACCTGCAGACGGCGCATCCCGGCACGCTTTTCACCTTCGACCTGTCGAATCATCTGGTGATCGTCGGCCTGCTGATCGGCGGCCTGATCCCGTACCTGTTCGGCGCGATGGCGATGGAAGCGGTCGGCCGCGCCGCGGGCAGCGTGGTGGAGGAAGTGCGCCGGCAGTTCCGCGAGATTCCCGGCATCATGGCCGGCACCGCCAAGCCGGATTACAGCCGCGCGGTCGACATGCTGACCAAGTCGGCGATCAAGGAGATGGTCGTGCCTTCGCTGCTGCCGGTGGTTGTGCCGATCATCGTCGGCCTGCTGCTGGGTCCGCAGGCGCTGGGCGGGCTGCTGATCGGCACCATCGTCACCGGCCTGTTCGTGGCCATCTCGATGACCACCGGCGGCGGCGCATGGGACAACGCCAAGAAGTACATCGAGGACGGCCACCACGGCGGCAAGGGCAGCGAGGCGCACAAGGCCGCAGTCACCGGCGACACCGTCGGCGATCCGTACAAGGACACGGCAGGCCCGGCGATCAACCCGCTGATCAAGATCATCAACATCGTCGCGCTGCTGCTGGTGCCGGTGCTGCCGGTGAATGGCTGGCTGGGCAGCGCCACTTCGATGGAGGCGTCCGCGCATGCGGTTCCGATGGCGGCCGCCGACGTCGTGGACGGACGCAGCGCGCGCATCCTGTTCGACAGCGGCTCGGCTGTGGTGCCGGCCGACACCAGTGCGCGCCTTTCAGGCGTGCTGGGCACCTTGAGCGCCGATCCGGGCAAGCGAGTGCGCGTCTCCGGCTTCCACGATGCCAGCGGCGATGCCGCCGCGAACGAAGCATTGGCGAAGCAGCGCGCCGAAGCCATCCAGCAATGGCTGGTGGTCAATGGCGTGGCGGCCGATCGCATCACGCTGGACAAGCCGGCGCAGACCACCGGCAGCGGCGATGCCGACGAAGCGCGACGCGTGGACGTGCTGGTGGAATAAGCGCACGCGCAATGCTTCAGAAGAAGGGCGGCCAATGGCCGCCCTTCTTTTTGCGTTTCTGTAGGAGCGACGGGAGTCGTGACCGCACGCCATCCTCATACGGAAGCCTCGCCCCTATATGAGCGGGAAAGCGCCTGGCCTCCAGCGTACCCGCCTTTCCAACGCTTCATGACATGCGAGGCCGTGCGGTCGCGACTGACGTCGCTCCTACAGTGACTCTGTCACGGATTACGACGTCGGTTGCAGCGCCACCACGCGCACGTCGACGTCCTTGCAGGCATCGTCTCTGCAGAAGCCGTTCACCCACGCCTCGCCATTACCGAACATCACGCCCTTGTAGTTGACCATCAACTCGGAATATCTCTGTCGCTTGATCGCCTCCGCAATCGGCGGCGTCATGATCCGGTCGTAGTCGCGCACGAAGGCCTCGGCGTCGGCGATCTTTAGCGGCTGGCCGTCGCGCACGGTGGCGAACGGGTAGTCGACCAGGGCCGCCACAGCGGCCGCGTCGTTCGCCGCCACCGCCTGCTGGAGCTGACGGATCACCGCCTCGTAACGGACATGGTCGCCCAGCGCCTCATCGATGGCCTGGTTGACGGCGGCCGGGTCATCGGCGATCGCGGTTGCGGCGGCAGGGGGCGCTGCGACGCGACCGGCCGGCGCGGCGTCCGGGGTCGACGCGGCGGTATCGGGCGTGGCGGGCGTACAGGCCGCCAGCCACAGTGCCGCGAACACGGCCATCGGTGTCTTCATCATGCGGGTTCCTGTCAGGTGGAGACGCAGTGCGGCAGGCCATCCCCGGCGACAACGCAACGCCGGCGATGCCCCATGCTAGCCAGCCCGGCGCGCGATTGCGTTCGGGAATCGTTAGTGAGCGCCGTCGTCCCGGCGCCAGCCGGGATGACGGGCCTTCCTCCGCCCCAACCCGCCTCTTCGCCTCAGCTCAACACGTCGGCCAGCACCTTGCGACCCACCGCCACCGTGGCCTCCTCGCCTTCCGGCACGGCCTCCGCCGCGGCGCGCGCTTCGGCCTGCTGCTTCAGGTACACCGGGCAGTGTTCCATCATGTAGTCGACGTCGAACTTCATCCGTTCGACCAGGAAATCGACGAACGCGCGCACCTTCGGCGACTGCACGTGACCGCGCGGGAACCCCGCGTTGAATTCGTACTCCGGCCCCGTCCATCCCGCCAGCACACGCTGCAGGTGGCCCTGCTCAAGGTACGGCTTCACCATGACGTCCGCGCCCAGCATCAGGCCTTCGCCGCACAACAGTGCGCCCTTCAGTGCGGCCGGATCGTTGGCCACCAGGATGGGATTGATCGGATAGTCGTGCTCGCCATCGGTGCCATGCAGCGTCATCGCCCAGCCGCTTCCGCGACGGTGCTTCTGCATCGCCAGCACGCGATGGTGCTGCAGGTCGTCGGGGTGGAGCGGCTCGCCATAGCGCGCCAGGTATTTCGGGCTGGCGTACACCTGCGTGCGCAGCGTGCTCAGGCGGCGTGCCACCAGGTTGGAATCCGGCAGGCTGCCGATGCGCAGCGCCACGGCGATCTCACCCGAGATCAGATCCAGGTTGTCGTTGGCGAGGACCATCTCCACGCGGATCTCGGGATACTGCGCGTGGAATTCGCCCAGCAGCGGCGCGATCTTGTCGATGCCGATCGAGTACGGCGCGGTGAACCGCAACCAGCCGCGCGGACCGGCATGCAACTGGCTGACCGCACTCGCCGCTTCGCTCAGTTCGCGGGCGATACGCTGGCAGTGCTCGTAATAGACATTGCCGGCTTCGGTAAGACCCAGCTTGCGCGTGGTCCGGTGCAGCAGCTGCGCGCCCAGGCGCGTCTCCAGCTCCTGCACCTTGCGGCTCACCGTGGTCTTGGGCAGGCGCAGCACATTGGCGGCGGCGATGAAGCTGCCCTGTTCCACCACCTTGACGAAGATCAGGGTGTCGTTGAGATCGTGGCTCATCGTTTGACTCCGGGGGGGGGCGGGGCATTGGCCCGCTGACGGGATGATTATTCCCCTAAATCAGGACTAATCAAGTCCTCATTGGGGGCGTAATGTCACATCCATCGTCACAGCACGGGTTCCCTCGCCATGTTGCTCGCCCGCCTCTTCCAGACTCTGAACCACCCGGTCGCCTCCCGGGAGGCCCCGTCCCATCAAGCGTTTCGTCGCTCCAAGCACCTGATCCGGCAGGAAGTCGCGTGGCCGGTGGTGGCGCCACGTTCGCAGCGTGGAGGGGTCGTCAGCGCTGGCCGGCGTCTTGCCCGGCTGGCCTCGGCCGATGGGATTATCCCCGTCGCGGGAGTATTCGTCCCATGAGCGGGACAGTCGCCCATCGCCATCCGACGAGCGGCACGCCGTCCGAGGCGCCGGCATCCCTGCGCCTAGGCCATTGCCAGCCGTTCGCCGCGGCGGCACAGGATCGTGCAACGGAAGCGCAGGATCCGGATATCGGTCGTGTCCAGCGCGCCGCCACACTGCGTGGCATGCCTCGTTCCCTTCTCCGCGCCGCGCGATGCTGGCTCGACGCCGGCGTGCGCTTGGTCGCCCGCGTGTTCCGCGCATCGGCCGTCCCGTCGTCCTCCTCCCCCGCGACGGGTCGGCCGGTTCCGCGTGCACTCTTCGCCGGCAAGGCGTTGGGGTTCCGTGAATTCACCGCGCCGCGCGCCTTCAACGATGGCGAGCGTTCGCGTTTGCGCGTGAAGACGACGGGCGCCAGCGCGCGCGTCATGCCGCTGCGCCAGCGGAGCCCGCAATGAGCCTTAGCCGCCACAGCCTGACCCCAGGTGCGCTGGTGCTCGGTGCAGGCGGCAACGTCGGCTTCGGCGTGGTCGGCGCATTGCTCGAAGCGGGGAGCCCCGTGCTGGCGGTGGGTCGCGAAGGTCCTCGCATGAGCGCGCTGGCCGAGCACTTCGACGACGAGCCCGGGCTCGACCTGCTGCATGCGCCGTGCATCCACGACGACCGCGATGCCGCGCGCCTGGCCGAACAGGTCCGCGAACGCGGCCGTCCGTTGCGCGCGGTGTTCGCCAGCATGGGCACGCCCCCGCAGAGCGGTCGGTTGCTGGACCGCCCCGCGAGCTTCCTGCTGGAACGCCTGGAAGCGGACCTGATCCCCCACCTGGCCGCCGCACGCCACCTGTTGCCGCTGCTCGCCGAAGGCCAGCACGCGGCCAACTACGTGCTGATCGGCGGTCCGTACGCCGAGCGCGGCTGGTCCGGCTACGGACACGCCTCGGTGACGGGCGCGGCGATGCGCATGCTCGCGCAGGTCCTGCACGAAGAAGCGCATGCGCTGGGCGTGCGCGTGCAGCTGTTGTCGGTCGACAAGCCCGTATGCACGCCCGAGAACGCCATCAATGCCTGCGCCGAATGGCCGGACGCACTGGCCGTCGGACGCAGTGCGGTGTCCTTGCTGACCCGCGGCGACCGCGCCTCGCAGTCCATCGTCCCCTGGTCCGCACGCGACGCCAGGCCACCGGAGCAGACGCTCGCCTGCGACTTCGAAGAGACGCTGTGGGCGGTCGCCGGCGCCCGGCGCAACGGTCGCGCCTCGGCCTGACTGTCACGCCAACGCATGCTCCGCCGTCCTCGCAGCAACGCCTCGATCTTCCGCTTGACCTCAACCTGACTTCAGGTCGCATCCTCGCCTGCCGCTTTCTCCTCTCCCCCAAAGAGACCACCACCATGAACACGCATCTCTTTTCCCTTCCGCGCCCGCAACGCCTGCTTGCGATGGGCGCTTTCAGCATCCTCGCCTTGGCCGTGCTGGCCGGCTGCAGCGGCCAGGCCGCCGAGCAGGGCGCGCCCCCGCCGCCCCAGGTCAGCGTGGCCGCGGTGCCGGTCAAGACCGTCAGCCAGTGGGACGAGTTCAGCGGCCGTGTGGAAGCCATCGAACACGTCGACCTGCGGCCGCGCGTCTCCGGCTACTCGATCGCGTCAATTACACGGAAGGGCAGGAAGTGAAGAAGGGCGACGTGCTCTTCACCATCGACGCCCGCAGCTACCGTGCCGAACTGGCGCGCGCACAGGCCGAGCTGGCCCGCGCCCGCACCCAGGCCGAACTGGGCCGCAGCGAGGCCGCGCGCGCCAAGCGCCTGGCTGACCTGCAGGCGCTGTCCACCGAAGAGTACGAACAGCGCCGCGCCAACGCCGACCAGGCGCAGGCCAACGTCGCCGCCGCCCAGGCCGCGGTGGAAAGCGCCCGCCTCAACCTGGAGTGGACCCAGGTGCGCGCGCCCATCGACGGCCGTGCCGGCCGTGCGCTGGTCACCGCCGGCAACCTGGTCAGCGCCGGCGACGCCGCCAGCGTGCTGACCACGGTGGTGTCGCTGGATAAGGTGCACGTGCACTTCGACGCCGACGAACGCGCCTTCCTGCGCTACGCCGAAATGGCGCGCAAGGGCGAACGCCCGAGCGAACGCGACGGCAAGGTGCCGGTGCAGGTCGCGCTGGCCGACGAGAGCGACTTCCCGCACGCGGGTGTGGTCGACTTCCTCGACAACCAGGTCGACCGCAGCACGGGCACCATCCGCGCCCGCGCCGTGCTCGACAACGCCGACCGCGTCTTCACCCCCGGCCTGTACGCCCGCGTGCGGCTGCTGGGCAGCGGCGAGTTCAAGGCCGCGCTGGTGGACGACAAGGCCGTGCTGACCGACCAGGACCGCAAGTACGTCTACGTGGTCGACAAGGACGGCAAGGCGCAGCGCCGCGACGTGCGGATCGGCCGCATGGCCGACGGCCTGCGCATCGTCGAGCAGGGCCTGGCCGCCGGCGACCGCGTGATCGTCAGCGGCGTGCAGAAGGTGTTCTTCCCCGGCATGCCGGTGGACGCCAAGGCCGTCGCGATGGGCGCTCAGGCGCCCGCGCCGACCCAGGCCGTCGCCAAGAACTGACGCCACCCGCACCGCAATGATGGAACCCACGCCTGCCGCTCCCGCGGCAGGCGGCGGGGACGCTCTTTCTTCTTTCCAGGAAATCCACCCATGGACTTCTCAAGATTCTTCATCGACCGGCCGATCTTCGCCGCCGTGCTGTCGATCGTGATCTTCGCCGCCGGCCTGATCTCGATCCCGCTGCTGCCGATCGGCGAATACCCCGAAGTGGTGCCGCCCTCGGTGGTCGTGCGCACGGTGTACCCGGGCGCCAACCCGAAGGTGATCGCCGAAACCGTCGCCACGCCGCTCGAGGAAGCGATCAACGGCGTCGAGGACATGATGTACATCAAGTCCGTCGCCGGCTCCGACGGCGTGCTGCAGCTCACCGTCACCTTCAAGCCGGGCACCGATGCCGACGAGGCGGCGGTGCGCGTGCAGAACCGCGTGGCGCAGGCGCAGGCAAGGCTGCCCGAGGACGTGCGCCGGCAGGGCGTGACCACGCAGAAGCAGTCGCCGGTCTTCCTGATGGTCGTCCACCTGGTGTCCAAGGACGGCAAGTACGACTCGCTGTACCTGCGCAACTACATGCGCCTGCATGTGAAGGACGAACTGGCCAAGATCGCCGGCGTCGGCGACGCCCAGCTGTTCGGTGGCGGCGACTACGCCATGCGCCTGTGGCTGGACCCGGACAAGGTCGCCTCGCGCGGCATGACCGCCAGCGACGTGCTGCGCGCGGAGCGCGAGCAGAACGTGCAGGTCTCGGCCGGCCAGCTGGGCGCCGAGCCGATGCCGAACGGCAGCGACTTCCTGCTGCCGATCAACGCCAAGGGCCGCCTGGAGACGGTCGAAGAGTTCGGCGACATCGTGCTGAAGAGCGGCGCCGATGGCGAAATCGTGCGCTTGGCCGACGTGGCCCGCATCGAACTGGCCGCCGGCGACTACACGTTGCGCGCACGCCTCAACGGCCAGAACGCAGCGGCCATCGGCATCTTCCAGGCACCGGGCGCGAACGCGCTGCAGATCCGCGATGCGGTGGTCGCCAAGATGGAGGAGGTCCGCAAGACGCTGCCGCCGGGCGTCGAGATCACCTCGGTGTACGACACCACGGTATTCGTGCGCGACTCGATCAAGTCGGTCGTTTCCACGCTGCTGGAAGCCACCCTGCTGGTGGTGCTGGTGGTGATCCTGTTCCTGCAGACCTGGCGCGCCTCAATCATCCCGCTGCTGGCGGTGCCGGTGTCGGTGGTCGGTACGTTCGCGGTGCTGTACCTGCTGGGCTATTCGATCAACACGCTGACCCTGTTCGGCCTGGTCCTGGCCATCGGCATCGTGGTGGACGACGCCATCGTGGTGGTGGAGAACGTGGAGCGCCACATCGAACATGGCGCTACCCCGCTCGAAGCCGCGCATCTGGCCATGAAGGAAGTCTCAGGGCCGATCATCGCCATCGCACTGGTGCTGTGTGCGGTGTTCGTGCCGATGGCGTTCCTGACCGGGGTGACCGGGCAGTTCTACAAGCAGTTCGCGGTCACCATCGCCATCTCCACGGTGATCTCGGCGATCAATTCGCTGACCCTGTCCCCGGCGCTGGCCGCCAAGCTGCTGAAGTCGCACGACGCACCGAAGGACGGACCCTCGCGCCTGATCGACCGCCTGTTCGGCTGGCTGTTCCGTCCGTTCAACCGCTTTTTCAACCGCAGCTCGCAGCGCTACGAGGGCGCGGTGTCGCGTGCGCTGGGCAAGCGCGGTGCGGTGTTCGCGGTCTATGTGGTACTGCTGATCGGCGCGGGCGCGATGTTCAAGGCCGTGCCGGCCGGCTTCATCCCGGTGCAGGACAAGCTGTACCTGATCGCCGGCGTGAAGATGCCGGAAGGCGCCTCGATCGAGCGCACCGACGCCGTGCTGGAGAAGATGGCGAAGCTGGCGATGGAGGTCGAGGGCGTGCAGGACGAGATCGCGTTCCCCGGCCTGAACCCGCTGCAGTTCACCAACACCCCCAACAGCGGCGTGGTGTTCTTCAACCTCAAGCCGTTCGGCGAGCGCAAGAACAGCGCCGAGCAGATTACCGCCGAGCTCAACCAGAAGTTCGCCGGCATCCAGGAGGGCTTCACCTTCGCCTTCATGCCGCCGCCGATCCAGGGCCTGGGCAACGGCTCGGGCTGGTCGCTGTTCATCGAGGACCGCACGCGCCTGGGCTACGGCGAACTGCAGAACGCCGTGCAGGCCTTCCAGGGCGCGGCGTCGCAGACGCCGGGCCTGGGCTTTCCGATCAGCAGCTATCAGGCCAACGTCCCGCAGCTGGACGCCGAGGTCGACCGGGGGAAAGCCAAGGCGCAGGGTGTGCCGCTGACCGAGCTGTTCGACACGCTGCAGACCTACCTGGGTTCGGCCTACGTCAACGACTTCAACATGTTCGGCCGCACCTGGCAGGTGATCGCGCAGGCCGACGGCGGCTTCCGCGACCAGGTGGAGGACATCGCCAATCTGCGCACCCGCAACGCCAACGGCGAGATGGTGCCGATCGGCAGCATGGTGAACATCAAGCAGACCTACGGCCCCGACCCGGTGATCCGCTTCAACGGCTATCCGGCCGCCGACCTGCTGGGCGAAGCCGACCCGCGCGTGCTGTCGTCCGGTGAGGCGATGGCCAAGGTCACCGAGCTGGCGCAGCAGGTGCTGCCGCCCGGCATGGGCATCGACTGGAGCGACCTGAGCTACCAGCAGGCCACCCAGGGCAAGGCCGCACTGGTGGTGTTCCCGCTGGCCGTGCTGCTGGCCTTCCTGGTACTGGCTGCGCTGTACGAAAGCTGGACGCTGCCGCTGGCGGTGATCCTGATCGTCCCGATGACGCTGCTGTCGGCGCTGTTCGGCGTGTGGGTCATGGGCGGCGACAACAACGTGTTCGTGCAGGTTGGCCTGGTGGTGCTGATGGGCCTGGCGTGCAAGAACGCGATCCTGATCGTCGAGTTCGCCCGCGAGCTGGAACTGCAGGGCAAGGGCATCGTGGAATCCGCCCTGGAGGCCTGCCGCCTGCGCCTGCGTCCGATCATCATGACGTCGGTGGCGTTCATCGCCGGCACCGTGCCGCTGGTGCTGTCGTCCGGCGCCGGTGCGGAAGTCCGCTCGGTCACCGGCATCACGGTGTTCGCCGGCATGCTGGGCGTCACCCTGTTCGGCCTGTTCCTGACCCCCGTCTTCTACGTGGCCCTGCGCAAGCTGGCCAATCGTCCGCTGGTGTCCCACGCGCCCGCCGTGACGCACGGATGACCTATCCCGCCAGGGTCGCTCCGTGCGATCCCTGGCATCCCACCCGACAAAGGAAACCCACATGAATACCGCATCCAAGATCGCGCTGGTCACCGGCGCCCCCCGCGGCATCGGCCGCGAAACCGTCCGCCAGCTGGCCGAAGCCGGCGTCCACACGATCCTCGCCGGCCGCAGTCGCGAAAAGGCCGTCGAAGCCGCGCTGGACCTGCAGTCGCAGGGCCTGCCGGTCGAAGCGATCGCGCTGGACGTCACCGACAGCGCCAGCATCGCCGCCGCCGTGAAGGAGGTCGAGCAGCGCCATGGCAGGCTCGACATCCTGGTCAACAATGCCGGCATCCTGGTCGACGACGGCAGCAAGGGCGTCTCCGGCCAGTCGCTCGAGACCTGGCGCACCACGTTCGACACCAACGTGTTCGGCCTGATCGAAACCACGCAGGCGTTCCTGCCGCTGCTGCGCAAGTCCAACGCCGGCCGCATCGTCAACGTGTCCAGCCTGCTGGGGTCGATCTCCGAGCACCAGAACCCGGCGTCTCCCATCTACGCGTTCAAGGGCGTGCCGGCCTACAACGTCTCCAAGAGCGCGGTGAACGCGTGGACGGTGCACCTGGCGCACGAGCTGAAGGACGCCGGCATCAAGGTCAACACCATCCATCCGGGCTACGTGCAGACCGAGATGAACAAGTCCGGCGACCAGCAGAACGGCGAGCTCTCCGTGCCGGAAGGCGCGCGCACCAGCGTGCGGCTGGCGCTGATCGGCAACGACGGCCCGACCGGGGGCTACTACTACTTCGACCAGGTGCTGCCATGGTGAGCCGTCCGCTCGTCATCGCCGTCGCATCGGTGGTGCTGGCCGGCTGCGTCACCGTGGGCCCCGACTACGTGGCGCCGCAGACCGCACCGGCCACGCTGCAGCACGCGGCTTCTGCCGACTACGTGGCCGACCATCCGGTCGCCGCGTGGTGGAGCCAGTTCGACGACCCGGTGCTCGACCAGCTGGTGCGCGAATCGCTGCTCGCCAACCCCGATGTGCGCATTGCGGTCTCGCGCGTGGACGAAGCGCGTGCGGTGTTCTCCGAACGTCGCTGGGACCTGGCGCCGCACGTGACCGCCGGCGTGGAAGGCACCCGCACCAAGCAGCCTGTCGAAGGCCAGGGCCGCGTGGAGACCGACAGCTACTCGGCCGGCTTCGATGCGGCCTGGGAACTGGACCTGTTCGGTCGCGTGCGCCGCAGTGCCGAGGCCGCGCATGCGGACCTGCAGGCGCAGCGCAACGACCTGCAGGCGATGCAGGTGACCGTGGCCGCCGAAGTGGCGCGCAACTACTTCGAGTTGCGCGGCACGCAGAAACGGCTGGACGTGGCACGGCGCATCCTGTTCAGCCTGGGCGAAACGCAGCGCCTGACCGAGTCGCGCTTCGACCGCGGCGCCGGCAGCCAACTGGAAGTGCAGAGCAGCCTCGCCCGCGTGAAGGCGGTCGAAGCCGAGGTGCCGCTGCTGGAAACCGCCGAAGGCCAGTCGCGCCATCGCCTTGCGGTGCTGGTGGGCAAGCGTCCGGGCGAACTCGATGCGCTGCTCGCCCCGCGCGAGGCCCCGGCGTTCGCCAAGGCCCTGCCGATCGGCGACACCACCGAACTGCTGCGTCAGCGGCCGGATGTGCGCGCCGCAGAACGTCGCCTGGCCGCGGCCACCGCGCGCGTGGGCGTCGCCACCGCCGACCTGTTCCCTCGGGTGAGTTTGCGCGGCTTCGTCGGCTTCCTGTCCGGCGGCTGGGGCAACCTGTTCAATGGCGACAACCGCGCGTGGCAGGTGACGCCGTCGATCAGCTGGGCCGCGTTCGACATGGGCAGCGTGCGGGCACGATTGCGCGCGAGTGAAGCCCAGGCCGATGGCGTGGCCGCGCAGTACGAGAAGACCGTGCTGGGCGCATTGGAAGATACGGAAAACGCACTGCTGTCCTATGCCAAGCAGCAGGCCCAGCTGAAATTCCGGCTGGAACAATCCGTTGCCGCGCGCCGTGCAGCAGAACTGGCCGAAGTCCGGTATCGTGCCGGCTCGTCGGACTTCCTCACCTTTCTGGATGCCCAGCGCACGCAGCTGGCGGCGGACGATGCGCTCGCGCAAGCCGAGGCCGGGGTCAACGTCGGCGTGGTGGCGATCTACAAGTCGCTGGGCGGCTGGGGCGAACAGGATGTTGCGCCCGCGCTGGCGGCGCAGCCCTGAGCGGACCGTCAGGCCGCTTCCCCGATGATGCGATACATGCCGCGCCTGCGGGCGCGGCCCTCTTCAACCCTCCGAGTGTCATCCGTGTCCGCTCCACACCGCAACGCGCCAAGCTCTGCCCGCCTTCCCTCGACCTCTCGCCCCCATGCCCTGCCCCGCCTGGCGCTCGGGCTGCTCATGGCCGCAGCCGCGACCCAGGCCTTCGCCGCGGAGCCGCGCAGCGCGTGGTACGTGCAGGGCGGTGTCGCCGAGGATGCGCAGTCGCTGACCGTCGGCATGAGCCGCGACTGGCAGTGGGAGAAGCAGTACCGCTATGGCCACATCAGCGGCCCGGGGCAGGGCGAGGCCGCGCGCTGGCCCAGCGACAGCCAGAACAGCACGCAGCTGGGCGTGACGCCAGCGCTGCGCTGGCGCCCGAACGGCTGGGACAATGGCTGGTTCGTCGAGGGCGGCATCGGCGTGAACGTCATCTTCCCCAAGTACGACACGCGGAAGAAGGAATTCAGCACCACCTTCAACTTCGGCGACCACATCGCCATCGGCAAGCGCTTCGGCGACGACCAGCAGCACGAGTGGTCGCTGCGCTTCCAGCATTTCTCGAACGGCCGGATCAAGAATCCGAACCCGGGGGAGAACTTCCTGCAGTTCCGCTATACGCACCGGCTTTGACGTTTCGGCTTTTGCAGGAGCGACGTGAGTCGCGACCGCGAACACTGAGTCTCCAGGGAACCCGCCGCAAGCGCCGCGAATACTGGCGCTACAAGGACCATCACACCGTGCGGTCGCGACTTACGTCGCTCCTACCACGGCAACATGCATCCTCTATTTCAGCGGCGCGGGCATGACCAGCGGCGACAGGTCGTACCCCATCCCTTCCGCCTTCGCCTTCAGCTGCTCGAACAGCGCGCGATCCATCGACGGTTCGCGCGACAGGATCCACAGGTAGTCGCGGCCGGGTTCACCCACCATCGCCCACTGGTAGTCCGGGTCCAGCGCGATCACCCAGTAATCGGCCCATACCGCGGGCAGCCACGACAGCCAGTCGGGCGCAAAACGCACCTCCAGTCGGCCAGGATGGCCTTCCACGGGCCGGGCGACGCCCTGCGACCGATCCATGCTGCCGTCCTTCGTCCTGCAGGCATTAAGTACGCCGATGCTGCCGGGGCCGTCCAGGGAGTAGCGGGCGGTGATGTCGCCCACGCACTGGCGCTGGAAGAACATCGGCAGGTGCGCGATCTCGTGCCATTGGCCCGCGTAGCGCGACAGATCGAGCTCGGGCACCGAAGCGACCGGTTGCGCAGCGCTTGCCGCCGCGGAACAGAAGGCGAGCGCTGCGGCGATCACGCCGCGCACCGTCAAGCGATGACTCATGAGTTCACTCCTGAAAGGTGGGAAGCCGTGCCCCGACAGAGAAGCGGGCGCATCCTACGCTGGGATGCGCCCGCTTCGTGCCACAACCCGGGCGGCGATTACCTCGAGGCGAGCTTGAGGCCGCCGGCTTCGACGCGCTTGACGCCCTTGATCTGCTTGGCGACCTCGACAGCCTTGTCCTTCTGCGCCTGACTGGTGACGGCGCCCGTGAGGGTCACGACGCCATCGACGGTTTCGACCTTGATGTCCAGTCCCGACACGTTCTCGGTGGCCAGCAGGTCGGCCTTCACCTTGGTGGTGATCCAGGTGTCGGTAACGGGCTGTGAGGAGTCGTTCTGTGCGTTTTCCTCGGGCTCGTTCGGCGGGTTGTCGGCCAGCACATGGCCGGCAGAGAAGAGCAGTGCAGTGGCGAACGTGGCCGCCAACAGCGAACGGGTGCGTACGTGCTTCATGGGAGATGCCTCCTTGTGGTGTCGCGCCGCCAGTCTCGTGGCGCCTCCGTACAGTGCATGTGAAATGCACCGACATGTTCAGCCAGCGGTTGCGCGGGATTCATCCTGGTGCACGCCAGGTCGACACGTGCGATCCACTAAAATGGCCGCATCGCTCCCTGCCCGCATGCACGCATGAACGCTCCCCTCCGCGTCGCCCTGGTCGGTTATGGTTTCGTCGGCAAGGTGTTCCATGCGCCGCTCATCCAGGCCACGCCCGGCCTGGTCCTGCACACCGTCGTCTCGCGCGATGCCGGCAAGGTGCATGCGGACTGGCCCGATGTGCAGGTCGTGGGTGATCCCGACGCGGCCTTTGCCGATCCTGCCGTCGATGTGGTGGTGATCGCCTCGCCGAACGACTCGCACGCGCCGCTGGCGATGGCCGCGCTCGCGCAGGGCAAGCATGTCGTGGTCGACAAACCGTTCACGGTGACGCTGACCGAAGCGCGCGATGTCGTCGACGCGGCACGCAGGGCGGGCCGCCTGGTCAGCGTGTTCCAGAATCGGCGCTGGGACGGGGATTTCCTCACCGTGCAGCGCCTGGTCGGTGACGGCACGCTCGGGCGCGTGGCGGAATTCCATTCGCACTTCGATCGCTTCCGCCCCGTCGTACAGGATCGCTGGCGCGAGCAAGACGCGCCCGGCGGCGGCCTGTGGTACGACCTGGGACCGCACCTGATCGACCAGGCCGTGCAGTTGTTCGGCCTGCCCGAGGCGATCAGCGTCGATATCGCACGCCTGCGCGATGGCGCGCAGGCGCCGGACTACGTGCACGCGACGCTGCGGTATCCCACCCATCGCGCGCACCTGCACGCGGGCACGCTGGTGGCGGGCAACGGCCTGCGCTTCGCCGTGCATGGCACGCGCGGCAGCTACCTCAAGCACGGCCTGGACGTGCAGGAAGACCAGCTGCGCGCCGGTGTGGTCCCGGGCGCGCCAGGCTGGGGCGTGGACACCCGCGCGGGAGAACTCGTGCGCGAGCGCGGGGGAAGACTCGTCTCGGAGGTCGCCCCCGCCGAGGTTGGCGACTACCGCCGCTACTACGCCGCCTTCCGCGATGCCGTACTGCAGGGCCCCGCACCGCCGGTGACGCCACAGCAGGCGCTGGACGTCATGCGGCTGATCGAACTGGGGGTGCGAAGCAGCGAGGAACAGCGCAGCCTTCCCGTGGACTGACCTCACTGCTGTAGGAGCGACGTCAGTCGCGACCGCACGCCATCCCCCATACAGTTCGATCAAGAGCACGGATGGGATGCGTGCTCGTGGACGACGCCATGACGCGCCAGGGTCTGCGGTCGCGACTGACGTCGCTCCTACAAAAAAAAGCAGGGCACTCAGGCCACCACGTGCCCGCGATAGGTCCGGTGATGCGCCATCGCCAGCATGGCCTGGTCTTCATGCGTATCGCCATAAGCGTGGATGGCGGCGTAGGCCTGCGGATCGCACAGCGTGCGCACGCGGCGCACCTTTTCCTCGCCGACACATTGCAGGCCCGCGTAACCGGTGATGCGTCCGCCGCGCTCCGCCAGCACGGAGCACAGCAGTTCGACGCCCTGATCCGCGCACCACGGCGCCAGATAGACATCCAGCCCTCCGGACACCACCACGACGCGATCGCCGCGCTGGCGATGCCACGCCAGCCGCGCCATGGCCTCCGGTCGCAGCACGCCGGGCAGCACATCGCGTGCAAACGCAGCGCCCTGCGCCCGCAGACGTTCCGCATCCACGCCACGCAATCCCACCTGCACGATGCTGGCACGGGTGGGATTGCCCGCCACCCAGCCACGCCGGTAGCCGAACACCACCGGCGCCAGCAGCACGCCGCCGGCGAGCAGACGCGGCCGTGCAACCGCGTAACGCATGAACGCCGGAAACGTCTCGCGCGTGGTCAGCGTGCCGTCGAAGTCGAACAGGGCCAGGTCAGGCACGTGCGGGCGCTCACTCGGCCGCGGCAGGCGTGTGTTCCATTTCCTCGGCGATCATCTTCTGCATGGCGGGCATCATGGCACCCATCCGCTGCTGCACCGCCTGCATGGTGTTCTGCATCACCAGCGGCATCTTCTCGATGACGGCCTGGCCAGCCGGAGTACGGTAGAACGCCAGCATGCCCCGGATCTCGTCCTCACTGAACGACTTGCTGTAGATGTCGACGTACATCGGCGCCATCACGTCCCAACCCATCTCCTGCTTCATCAGCGCGGTCATGCGGGCACTGAAGCGCTGCATCCGGGCCTGGGTCTCCGGCGTCACCTCGTCGCCCAGTGCCTGTTGCATCGAACCGGCATACATGGATTCCATCTGGCCGTACACCTGCTCCAGCATCTGGCGTGCCCGGGTCACCTCCAGCAGTTCGTGCACGGAGGCCTCACTGGCGGGCGCTGCGTGAACGGTGGCAGGCGCGATCACGACGAACAACAGGCACAGCATCCACTTCTTCATGCGTATTCCCTCACCGCGCCGACCTTGGCGCCGCCGCAGCATACGGCATCCCGACTGCGGGCTAGGTGTCGCCTTCCAGCAGCCGCGCCCCCGGCCCCTCATCGGCCAACTCGTCCCAGGGATTGCGCAGCGGGCACGCCTTCAACGACAGGCACCCGCAGCCGATGCAACCGTCGAGCTGGTCGCGCAGACGGATCAGGCTGTTGATGCGGGCATCCAGTGCATCCCGCCAGCGTGCCGAGAGTCTCTTCCAGTCGGCGGCGGTGGGCGTGCGGTTCTCCGGCAGCGACAACAGCGCCGCCTGGATTTCCGCCAGGGGAATGCCGGTGCGCTGGGCCACCTTGATCACCGCCACGCGACGCAGCACCTCGCGCGGGTAGCGGCGCTGGTTGCCGGCGTTACGCCAGCTGTGGATCAGCCCCTTGGACTCGTAGAAATGCAGGGTGGAGACCGCGACGCCCGCGCGCGCGGCCACCTGGCCGACGGTGAGCTCCGTTTCGATGGGAGGATGCTGTTTTCCCGGCATGGCGCATTGACCTCAAGAATGCTTGAGGTTCTACCCTGCCGTCCCGTCTCCTGGCAACCCATCCCCATGCAAGATCCGCTTCATCTGGCCCTGCTGTACGGCAGCACGCGCGACGGCCGCTTCTGCGACACCGTCGCGGACTGGCTGCGTGCGCAGCTGGCCCTGCGACACGACTACACCGTCGACGCCATCGACCCGGCCCTGCTCGATCTTCCGCGCCGCCACGGCGGTACACCGAGTGCCGACCTGGTGAATCTGCAGCAACGCATCTGGCGCGCCGACGCCTTCGTGGTGGTGGTGCCGGAGTACAATCACGGCTACCCCGCCGCGCTAAAATACGTGATCGATTCGGTCCAGGCCCACTGGCAGGCCAAGCCGGTCGCGTTCGTCGCCTATGGGGGCCACAGCGGCGGCGTCCGCGCGGCGGAACAGTTGCGGCAGGTGTTCTCCGGCCTGCATGCGGTGCCGGTGCGCGATGGCGTGTACTTCACTCAGGCGTGGGACCGCTTCGACACCGGAGGCAGGCCGCGCGACGGCGACGCCAGCGAACGCGCCGCCCGCCGCATGCTGGACCAGCTGGCCTGGTACGGCCACGCGCTCCGCCAGGCGCGCGCGGCCTGGCCCTACCCCGCCGGCTGAGCCGGCACGTTTTCCCCGGCGCGCCGATGCGCGCCCACGATGGACCGACCGATGTTCCGATTCTTCGAAACCCGCATCAATCCGTATCCGAAGGGCGAGCCGACCACGCCGCCCCGCAAGCTGCTGCCGTTCCTGCTGCACTACTCGCGTCCGCTGCTGCCGTGGCTGCTGGCGATGTCGGTGCTGACCGGCGTGATCTCCGCGCTGGAGATCACCTTCTTCGACTACATGGGCCAGCTGGTCGACTGGATGGGCAGCACCGGCCGCGACAGCTTCCTGCAGGTGCACGGGGAGAAACTGCTGTGGATGGGCCTGCTGGTGGTGGTGGCCTACCCACTGCTGGTGCTGGTGCAGTCGCTGATCATCCACCAGACCATCTTCGGCAACTACCCGATGATCGCCCGCTGGCTGTCGCACCGCTACCTGCTGCGGCAGAGCGTGGGCTTCTTCCAGGACGAATTCGCCGGCCGCATTTCGCAGAAGGTCATGCAGACCGCGCTGTCGATCCGCGAGACGGTGATGAAGCTGATGGACGTGTTCGTCTACGTCGTCGTCTACTTCGTCGGCACTGTGGTGCTGGTGGCGCAGGCCGACGTGTGGCTGGTGCTGCCGCTGGTCGTCTGGCTGGCCAGCTACCTGGTGCTGGTGTTCCATTTCGTCCCGCGCCTGCAGAAGGTGTCGATGGCGCAGTCGGACGCGCGCGCGCAGATGACCGGCCGCATCGTCGACAGCTACACCAACATCCAGACCATCAAGCTGTTCGCCCACACCATGCGCGAGCAGGACTACGCGCGCGGCGCCATGGACGAGTTCATGGTCACCGTGCACGCGCAGATGCGGCTGGTCACCCAGCTGACCGTCGCCCTGCATACGCTCAACGCCTTCCTGCTGGCCAGCGTGGCCGGTGTGGCGATCTGGGCCTGGTTGCAGGCGTCGATCTCGATGGGCGCGATCGCGGTGGCCAGCGCGCTGGTGATGCGCATCCGTTCGATGTCGGACAGGATCCTGTGGGAGGTGGCCGGCCTGTTCGAGAACATCGGCACGGTCGAGGACGGCATGGGCACGCTGGCGCAGCCGCTGGCCATCGCCGATGCGAAGGATGCCAAGGATCTGCAGGTCACGCAGGGCGAAATTCGCTTCGACCACGTGAAGTTCCACTACGGTCGTGAGGCCAAGGTGATCGACGACCTGTCGCTGGTCATCAAGCCGGGCGAGAAGGTCGGCATCGTCGGCCGCTCGGGCGCCGGCAAGTCGACGCTGGTGAACCTGCTGCTGCGCTTCTACGACGTGGAAGGCGGGCGCATCCTGATCGACGGCCAGGACGTGGCGCACGTCGCCCAGGAATCGCTGCGCCGGAACATCGGCATGGTCACCCAGGACACTTCGCTGCTGCACCGCTCGATCCGCGACAACATCCGCTATGGCCGGCCGGATGCGAGCGAGGAGGAACTGCTGGAGGCATCACGGCGCGCGCATGCGGACGAGTTCATCCGTGGGCTGACCGATGCCAAGGGCCGCAGCGGCTACGACACCCAGGTGGGCGAGCGCGGGGTGAAGCTCTCCGGCGGCCAGCGCCAGCGCGTGGCGATCGCGCGCGTGCTGCTGAAGGACGCACCCATCCTGGTGCTGGATGAAGCCACCTCGGCGCTGGACTCGGAAGTCGAGGCCGCCATCCAGGAGCAGCTCTACGCCCTGATGGAAGGCAAGACGGTCATCGCCATCGCGCACCGCCTGTCCACCATCGCCGTGCTCGACCGCCTGGTGGTGATGGACGGCGGCCGCGTGATCGAAAGCGGCAGCCACGAGGAACTTCTCCAGCAGGATGGCCTGTACGCCGCGTTGTGGCGCCGCCAGTCCGGTGGTTTCATCGGCGTGGATCTGGAAGACGCGGAAGCATGACGATGGACGTAGGGTGGGCCTTGGCCCACCGCCGCCGTGCCGGATCGCTCGCGGAAGATGGCATGGGGGATGATGGTGGGCCAAGGCCCACCTACGAAGCTCGTCTCGGCATGAAAAAGCCGCCGGTTTCCCGGCGGCTTTCTCTTTATCGAGCGAAGCTCAGGACAACCAGCTGCGCGCCTGCGCCTTGTTCGCGTACCACAGCAGGAACAGCGCGATCGCCAGCAGCACCGCCGGCATCACCAGCCCCACGGGACCATAGGCGGACCACGCCGGTGTCACCACGTAGGCGCCGATCATCTGCACCAGCAGCGCGATCAGGGACAGCAGGAACATCGTCGCCGCCCACTTCTTCTTCAGCAGCATGCCCAGCGCTCCCAGCACGCCGGCGAACACTGCCACCGCGAAGGCGATGTTGAGCCAGCCGGGCGTGGCCTCGTAGACCTGGCGCTGGGCCTCGGTCATCGCCGCCAGCTGATCGGCGGACATGTTGACCTGCAGGTACCACATGGCCACGCCGATCAGGTTCCAGACCAGTGCGAACAGGCCGGTGATCCAGAAGCCGAGCGAGCGCTTGGTTGCAACGGTGGTGGTCGTGTTCATCTCCCCTCCCCAGGGTTGGTTGTCGGACCGGGGCCGAGCATACGCCTGCCCGTGGCGATACGCGCGTTACGGTTCCGCGACGCCGTCAGGCTTCATCCTGTCCCCACGCATCCACCGCGACCATGCCGTCGTCGTCCACGCTCACCCGCACTTCGATCGGCCGGCAGCAGACGTGGCAGTCCTCGACATAGCGCTGGTCGCCGGCCGAATCGTCCACCACCAGGGTGATGGTTTCACCGCAGTAGGGGCAGGTGATGTCGGCGGTCGGCAGGTGCGGCATCAGGCCGCCCCCAGCGGCGTCACCGACGCGATGCGGTCCAGCCACAGGTAATGGGTGACATCGGGTCGGCGGTGGTCGTCGATGCGCACCACCGCATTGAAGCCCTCGTGGCCGTCGCCATCGCGGAACACCTGCACGCTGGGGCGCGTGGTGACCACGCCGGTGATGGAGCCGCCATCGGTGAGGTGCAGTTCCACCACCGCCTCGTCGGGAAGCTGCGACACCAGCGCCTCCATCCGCGCGATGTCTTCCTGCCGGGTATACAGATGTCCGGGCGCCTCACTCATGAATGACCTCCTTGCATAGGCGCCACGCTACGCGCGCCGCGGTAAACCCTCGTGAAGCCTCAACGCAGCAGGCGCAGGACGTCTTCGGCCGCCGCCTCGGACGAGGCCGGGTTCTGGCCCGTCACCAGCTTGCCGTCGGTGACCACATACGACTGCCACACCGGGCCCCGCTCGTAGTGCGCACCGTTCTTCTTCAGCGCATCCTCCAGCGAGAACGGCACCACGCCGGTCAGGCCCACGGCCTCCTCTTCCTCGTCGGAGAACGCGGTGACCCGCTTGTCCTTCACCAGCGGCTCGCCCAGCGCGCCACGGGTATGCCGGAACACCGCCGGGCCGTGGCAGACCGCCGCCACCGGCTTGCCGGCGGAGAAGGCCTGTTCGATCAGCCGGATCGAATCCGCATCCTCGGCCAGATCCCACAGCGGTCCGTGGCCGCCGGGATAGAACACGGCGTCGAACGTCTCGTCCAGCACGTCCTTCAGCCGGCGCGTGTTGGCCAGCGCCGACAGAGCCTCAGCATCCTCGTTGAAGCGCACGGTGGCCGCGGTCTGCGCATCGGGCGCGTCGCTCTTGGGGTCCAGCGGCGGTTGTCCGCCCTTGGGCGAGGCCAGCACCAGCTGCGCGCCGGCATCCTTGAACACGTAGTACGGCGCGGCGAATTCCTCCAGCCAGAAACCGGTCTTGTGCCCGGTATCGCCCAGGCGGTCGTGCGACGTCAGTACCATCAGGATCTTCATGGAATGTCCTCCAGTGCAGGCCCGCAGATTGGCACTGCGGGCGATAAGGCCGGGTGATCAGCCCTGCTTCACCGCATGTCCGCCGAATTCGTTGCGCATCGCGGCCAGCAGCTTGTCGGCGTAGGAATCGTCGTCGCGCGAGCGCAGGCGTTCCAGCAGCGACAGGGTGATCACCGGCGCGGAGACGTTCAGGTCGATGGCCTCGGCGACGGTCCAGCGGCCTTCGCCGGAATCGGCCACGTACGGCGCGATGCCGTCCATCTGCGGATTCTTCTTCAGCGCATCGGCGGTCAGGTCCAGCAGCCACGACCTCACCACGCTGCCATGGCGCCAGATCTCCGCCAGCGCCCCCAGGTCGAAGTCCATCGTCTGCTTGTGCTTGAGGATGGCGAAGCCTTCGGCATAGGCCTGCATCATTCCGTACTCGATGCCGTTGTGGATCATCTTGGCGAAGTGGCCGGCGCCGCTCGGCCCCACGTGGCCCCAGCCGGTCTGCGGCGTGGGTGCCAGCGTGGCGAACACCGGCTGCAGGCGCGCCACCGCGTCGGCATCGCCGCCGATCATCAGGCTGTAGCCCTCCGCCAGGCCCCACACGCCACCGCTGGTGCCGCAGTCGATGTAGTGGATGCCGGCGTCGGCCAGCTGCGCGCCGCGGCGCTGGGTGTCCTTGTAGTTGGAATTGCCGCCGTCGATCACCGTGTCACCGGCGGCCAGCAACGGACGCAGCTGTGCGATCGTGTCGTCCACCACCTGCCCGGCCGGCACCATCAGCCACACCACGCGCGGCGTGGGCAGCGCGGCGACCGCGTTCTGCAGGTTCGCGTGCGGAACGATCCCGCGCGCCTCGGCCTGCTGGCGCGCCGCATCGCCGGGGTCGTAGCCGCGTACCGTGTGCCCGCCGCGTACCAGCCGTTCGGCCATGTTGGCGCCCATGCGCCCCAGCCCGATCATCGCCAGTTCCATGTGTACTCCCGTGCGTTCAACGAAAAGAAAAGGGTGCGCCATTGTCGCCGCGCGGCGTGGCGACGACGTGCACCGGTGTGCGTACCCGACGCCTCATGACGCCTGCAGCCAGTCGCGCAGTACCGCGGTGGTTTCCTGCGGCACTTCCATCGGCGGCAGGTGGCCGCAGCGCGCGAACACATGCAGGCGCGCGCCGGGGATGCGTTCGTGCAGCAGCCACGATTCCTCCGGCAGGGTCATGCGGTCGTCCTCGCCCACGCCGATGAGCGTGGGCACGGCAATGGCGGGCAGCAGCGGCAGCGAATCGGGGCGGTCGATGATGGCGCGCTGCTGCCGCAGGAAGGCATCGCGGCCGACGCGCTGCGCCATCGCCATCACCGCGTCACCCACCTCGCTCTCCACCCGACTCTCATGCACCAGCTGCGGCAGCAGCTTGCGGGTGACGCCGGCAAAGCGTCCGGATTCGGCCAGCGCCAGGCCGGCCTTGCGCACGGCCCGCCGCTTCGGCGGATCGGTGCGCGCGCTGGTGTCCAGCAAAGCCAGACGCGCCACGCGCTCCGGTGCCTGGCGCAGGATCTCGAACGCGACATAGCCGCCCATGGACAGCCCGGCCAGCGCAAACACCGGGGGCGCAGCATCCAGCACGCGCGCGGCCATGCCGGCCACGCTGTCGTCCAGGGTCAGGTCGGCGTGATGGACCGGCGTCAGGTCGGCCAGTGCGGCCGCGGGGTCGCGCCACAGGCGCGCATCGCACAGCAGGCCGGGCAGCAGGACCAGGGGAAGGGAAGCCATCCGCATAGTGTAGGCGCGGCCCCGCCGGCCGACCGGCGGCCACCGCCGACGGTCCGTTCCACATCCGCAACACACGCCGCTGCGTAAGCTGTCCGGGTTTACGGAAGCCTTCCCATGCATGTCCTGATCACCGGCGGTACCGGCTTCATCGGCCAGGCGCTCTGCGCCGCGCTGCTGCAGGCCGGCCATACCCTCAGCGTGCTGACGCGCGATCCCGCCCGCGCGCGGTCCCAGGTGCCGCCCGCCGCGCGGGTGCTGGCGTCGCTGGACGAGGCGCGCGATGTGGAGGCGGTGGTCAACCTGGCCGGCGAACCGTTGATGGCCGGACGCTGGAACACCACGCGCAAGGCGGCCTTCCGGGCCTCGCGGCTGGACACCACGCGCGCGCTGATCGGCTGGATGGCGCGGCAATCGGTCCGCCCGCGCGTCCTGGTCTCCGGTTCGGCCATCGGCTATTACGGCCCGCGCGGGGACGAAGCGCTGGACGAATCCGCCGCCCCCGGCAACGACTTCGCCGCCCACCTCTGCCGCGACTGGGAAACCGAAGCGATGCAGGCCGAGGGCCTGGACGTGCGCACCTGCCGCGTGCGCACGGGCATCGTGCTGGGTGCCGACGGCGGCGCACTGGCGAAGATGCTGCCGCCGTTCCGGCTGGGCGCGGGCGGCCCGATGGGCGATGGCCGGCAGTGGATGAGCTGGATCCACCGCCACGATCTGGTGGGAATGATCCAGTGGCTGCTGGAACGCGACCAGGCCGGCGGCGCCTACAACGGCACCGCGCCTACGCCGGTGACCAACCGCGATTTCGCCCGCACCTTGGGCGCGACGTTGAACCGGCCCGCACTCATCCCCACCCCCGCCTTCGCCCTGCGCCTGGGCTTCGGTGAAATGGCCGAGTTGCTGTTGACCGGCCAACGCGTGCTGCCCGCGCACGCGCTCGCGGAGGGCTTCGCCTTCCGCTTCCCCACGCTGGAGAGGGCGCTGGACGACCTGCTGCGCCCGTGACATCGCCCCCGGGTCATGCGCCCCGGCAGCCGTCAATGGATCTTGTGGGCCCTCGCGATACCGTCAGCGAGAGGAGAGCGGACCTTTCTGGGTCTCGCGCTATCCTTAGTGTGAGAAGAACGGACCTTTTTGGGCCTCGCGATACCCTTAGTGAGAGAAGAGCGGACCTATTTCGTTCTCGCGCCACCCTTGGTGAGAGAAGAGCGGACCTTTTTGGTCCTCGCGACACCCTTAGTGAGAGAAGAACGGACCTTTTTGGTCCTCGCGACACCCTTGGTGAGAGAAGAGCGGACCTTTTTCGGTCTCGCGATAGCCTTAGTGTGAGAAGAGCGGGTCATGCCCACCCTCCGTCCCTACCATCCCAACGATGCCGCCGCGCTGACCGCGCTGTACGTCCGCTCCGTGCGCCATTACGGGCCGCGGGCATACACACCCGAGCAGGTTGCGGTGTGGGCGGCGACCGCGGATGTCGCCCACACGGCGGCGCGCTGCGGCGATGGACGCCACGTGGTGGTGGCGCAGGATGAGGCCGGCAGGCTCCTCGGGTTCGCCGACCTGGAGGCCGACGGTCATCTCGACATGCTGTACGTCGCGCCGGAAGCCGAAGGCCTGCACGTGGGCTCGCAACTGTATGCCGCGCTCGAAACGCATGCACGGCGCCGCGGCCTGCACCGGATCTTCGTCGAAGCCAGCGAACTCGCCCGCCCCTTGTTCGAACGCCGCGACTTCACCCTGCTCGGCCGCAACGACCTGGTGCTGGACGGCGTGGACATCCACAACTACCGGATGGAGAAGCGATGGTGACGCCTCCGCACGCACGTCGCTGCATCGCGAACACCCGCACTCAGTCCAGTCGACCGCTCGCAATGCCCTGTCCTGCTCCCCGCAGGAACTCACGCAGATGATCGTGCCCTTCCGCTTGCAGGCTGTGATCTGCGCCGGGGTACACCACCAGACCGATGTTCTGCTTGCCAGCCGCCCGGGCCGCACGCAGGACTTCGTGCGCGGACGCGGCCGGTACGCTGCTGTCAAGCTCACCGAATCCGATGATCACCGGAATCCCTAGGGCGAGGTAGTCGACCAGGGGCGCGTGATCGAAGGTATCGAACCAGTAACGGTACGGATGACCGCGCCATAGCGCCTCCGCGCTGTCGGGATGCCGCGCGATGTCCTTCCATGCCGCTTCCACGACATCCGCGCCCATCAGCGAAGAAAGGTTGTCGCGCATGCTCCAGCCGCCATCTCCGACCACGATCAGGTGGGTGATGTCGCTACGCGCGCGTGCAACCCGGGCAGCGAGCGCGCCGCCTTCGGATCCCCCCACCAACACCACGTTCTTCCAGCGCCCAGGCTCCGCTGCCAGCGTCCGCGAGACGAATTCCATGTAGTCCGCCATCCAGTGCCGCGGCAGGTTCCATGCCCTGAATGCACGCGAGCAGGTGTCGCTACCGCCCCTCTGCGCCTGGCCCGACGCCACGTGCCGTTTGTTGAGCGCCATAAAACGAGCGGGGATAGCCATGCCATCCGCGAGTGTCGGTAACCAATAACGCGCAAGATCAGTGCACCCCGATCCGCCATAGGTGAACACCAGCGTATCCACCGCCGCCGGATCGCCCCGCACGATTTCGTATACGGTGGACGTGCCCCCGTCAGAAAAGCGGAAGGCCTTGCCACTGGCCGGCGTCTGGGCCATGACAGGACACAGCATGATCGTGAGCAATACACCGAATATTCCCTTCATGCCCCACCTCCATGCGTAAGCCGTCCCCGGATCATCGCATCTTTCGCGCCTGCATCTCCCGCGCCTGCCGCGCCATGTCTTCGTAATGCGCACGCAGGTCGTCGAGTTCCTTCTCCTCCAGCTCCTCCAGGTCCAGCAGCGCGTTGTTGGCGCTGCGCGAGACGCGGATCAGTTCGTCCAGCTTGATCTGCATGGCCTCGGTGTCGCGGTTCTGGGTACTCTGGATCAGGAACACCATCAGGAAGGTGATCACCGTGGTCCCGGTGTTGATCACCAGCTGCCAGGTATCGCTGAAGCCGAACAGCGGCCCGGTGACCGCCCAGGCCACGATGATGCCCAGCGCCAGTGCGAAGCAGGCGGGACGGCCGGTGAAGGTGGAGGCTTTCTTGGCCAGGCGGGTGAAGGCGGATGGGCGGCTCATCGGCGGCTCCGGGATCAGGGGTGAACGACGTGGCGCCACTGTAGCCGGAGCCGCGGAACGCCGTGCGGCGGGCCTCACGCCGCTTTGAGGGCAGCCACCGCCCTCGCCCCGCCGAGCCTGCATGCCACGCGCGCGTTCGCAGCGCTAGCATCTCGGCATGGATGTCGCCGCCCTAAAACGCCATTGCCGCGCCCTGCCGGGCAGCGTGGAAACGCTGCATGGAGAGCCTTCGAACATCCTGGTGTACGAGGTAGGCGGCAAGCGCTTCGCCTACTTCAAGACCAGCGAGCCCGAGCGCTGGCGTTTCAGCTTCAAGGTGGCGCCGGAGCGCTTCCTGGAGCTGACCGACCAGCCGGGCATCAAGCCCGCGCGCTGGCTGGGCAAACACCGCTGGGTGACCGTGGTGGACGTGTCCTCGGTGCCGGGCGCCTACCTGAAGGACCTGGTGGCGTGGTCGTACCGCCACGCCCTGACGAAGCTGAGCCGGCGCCAGCGCGAGGCCATCGCCGGGGCCGCCGCGGATCCCGGCGACGCCGTCCGCTGACGGGCGCGCAGGCCGGATGCATCTTCATCTCCGATGCTGTCGATTCCGGCCCCGCCGGTTCGTCGGAGAACACGAGCAGGCCGTGCCGGCCCTGCACCCGACCACCCGAGGAGCCCACCATGAACGTCAATCCCTACCTGATCCTCAACGGCGACTGCGAAGCCGCCTTCACCTTCTATGCCCAGGCGACCGGCGGCGAACTGGGGCCGATGATGCGGTTCGACGGCATGGAGGGCTGCGGCGACATCCCGGCCGATTACCGGCAGAAGATCATGCATACGCACGTGATGTTCGGGCAGACCGTGCTGATGGGATCGGACAACCACCCGGCGCAACCTTACGAGGGCGTGAAGGGCTGCTCGGTGTCGCTGTCGGTGGACAGCATCAAGGAGGCCGAGCACGTCTTCGCCGCGCTGTCCGACGGCGGCCAGGTGACCATGCCGCTGGCACAGACGTTCTGGGCGGTGCGCTTCGGCATGCTGGTGGACAGGTTCGGCGTGCCGTGGATGATCAACTGCGAGAAGGATGCGTGATGACGGTGCGGACGCGGCGTGGACGCCATGTTGACTGCCTACGTTGCGCTGCGGCTTTCACCGGCCGCAGCGCCGTGGTCTGATGCGCGCCATGTCCACGACATCGCCCACCCATCGCGCGATCGATGCCGTCTGGCGCATCGAATCGGCGCGCGTCATCGCCGGCCTCGCCCGCATGCTGCGCGACCTGGACCTGGCCGAGGACCTGGCCCAGGACGCGCTGGTCGCCGCGCTGGAGACCTGGCCCCGTGACGGCGTGCCGGACAATCCGGGGGCGTGGCTGATGACCACCGCCAAGCGCCGCGCGATCGACCGCCTGCGCCGCCTGCAGCTGCTCGACCGCAAGCACGAAGAACTCGCGCGCGAACTGGAAGACATACAGGACGAACGCCGCAGCCGCGACGAGGACGCGCTGGACCACGACATCGACGACGACCTGCTGCGGCTGGTGTTCGTCTCGTGCCACCCGGTGCTGTCGATGGAAGCGCGGGTCGCACTGACGCTGCGCCTGCTGTGCGGCCTGACGACGGACGAGATCGCACGCGCGTTCCTTGCGGCGGAGCCGACGGTGGCGCAGCGCATCGTGCGCGCCAAGCGCACGCTGGCCGAAGCCGACGTGGCGTTCGAAGTGCCCCGCGGCGACGCGTTGCAGGAACGCCTGGCCAGCGTGCTGGGCGTGGTCTACCTGGTGTTCAACGAAGGCTATGCGGCCACCAGCGGCGATGATTGGGTGCGGCCGGCGCTGTGCGAGGAAGCGTTGCGGCTGGGCCGCATGCTGGCCGCGCTGACGCCGCGCGAACCCGAGGTGCACGGACTGGTGGCGCTGATGGAGATCCAGGCCTCGCGCCTGCACGCCCGCGTGGGCAAGGACGGCGAAGCCGTGCTGCTGCTCGACCAGGACCGCAGCCGTTGGGACCAGCTGCTGATCCGGCGCGGCCTGGAGGCGCTGGCGCGCGCGGAGCAACTGGGCGGCGCCTTCGGCCCGTAGGCGCTGCAGGCCGCGATCGCCGCGTGCCACGCCCGCGCGCGCACGGCCGACGCCACCGACTGGGTGCGGATCGCTACGCTGTACGCGGCACTGGCACAGGTGAATCCGTCGCCGGTGGTCGAACTGAACCGTGCGGTCGCGGTGTCGATGGCGACCGGACCGGCAAGCGCATTGCCGCTGGTGGACCGGTTGCAGGACGATCCGGCGATGAAGCACTACCACCTGTTGCCCAGCGTGCGCGGCGACCTGCTGTTTAGACTGGCGCGGCACGACGAAGCGCGCGCCGAGTTCGAGCGCGCCGCCGCGATGACCCGCAACGCGCGCGAGCAGGCCCTGCTGCTGGCGCGCGCACGCGAATGCGCCGCGGCGGGCTGAGGCGCGCTACATCCAGCGCGACAGGCGGATTTCCGGCCCGGCGAGCGCCGCTGTCTGGTCGTATTCCAGCTCGCGCAGTTCCTGCGAGGTGTACTTCACCAGGTCACTGACCTTCAGGCGGCGCCGGTCGCCGGCGCCACCGCGCAGCATCCGCCGCCAGTTCTTGACCAGTGCGTAGGTGAACGCGCCATGCTGGATGGCGCCGTGTTCGTATTCGTAGGCGAACTCGCCCTCCTGGCAGGCATAGACCAGCAGCGGCATGTAGGGCCCCTTGTGGCCCAGCGCCTTGCGCAGCTGGCGCGCTTCGCCCAGCGGCAGCGTGCGTACCGGCAGCGCGTAGCCCAAGCGCCCGCTCATGTCGCCCAGCGGCATGGTGTCCTGGTCCACGGCCAGTTGCTTGCGCTCGGCGACCTCCAGTTCGCGCGGCACCCACATCTCGCGCGCGGCGTCCCACTTCAGCGCGCGATGGCGGATGTCGTCGGGCGGATTGAGGCCGCGCATGCGCGCCGGGCCGCCCTTGGCCATGCCGCCGGAATGGCAGCAGTCCAGCAGGATGGTGAAGTCCACGTCGTACGGCAGCTGCACGTAGCGCTCGAACAGCCAGTCGTCGGTGAGCGCGGTGTCCTCGGTCCAGTCGAAGTCGTAAGGCACCAGCGTCTCGTCCATGCGGTCCACCCGGTCGCCCAGCCCGTAGGTGGGCAGCTGCGCGCCATGGCCGCTGTAGTACAGGATGCGCTGGTCGCCGGAACGCACTCCGTCCAGCAGCCAGTCCACGCGCTCACGGATGCCGTCGGCGGTGGCCCGCTCGTCCAGCACCACGCGGATATCGCCGGCGTCGAAGCCCTGTTCCTGCAGCATGGCGCTCATCAGGAACACGTCGTTGACGCAGCCGGCCAGCCGCTGGTCCGGATCGGGGTAGTCGTTGATGCCGATCAGCAGCGCGCGCTTGCGCGGCGGGGCCACGCGCGCGGACACGGGGCGCTGTTCGCGCAGCGCACGGGTGATGCGCGCGGTCTCGTCGTTGAGCACGTCGTACCAGAACGTGCTGACGGCCTGCGGATGGCGCAGGTATTCCTCCGCCGCGTGGTCGGCATTGCCGGGAATGTCGAAGTGCGTGTCCACCTGGCGGAAGTTGTCGGCGGCGATCGAGACGCGCGCCGTGAACACCGAGTCGAAGCGGTTGTACAGGTGGTACCAGAAGCGCGCCTTCTCGATGGCGCTGAGGCGGCCGGCCTGGTACTCGCCGCGCACGAACGGATTGCCGATCTGCGAGCCCAGCGAGACGAAGTAGCGCCCGCTGGCGGTGGCACGCGACTCCTCGTGGGTGAAGGTGTCGTAGCAGACCAGCGAGCCCAGGCTGTGGCCGAGCACGACATGCGGCTTCACCGCGTCGATGCGCTCGACCAGGCGGTCGCGCGTCTGCTTGCGGAAGGTGGGGCTTTCGACCCACTTCACCACCATGCCCGCGGTATGCCGCAGGCGCGAATCGTCGCCGCGCGCACGCCGGAACGGGGCGGTAATGCCGTTGGCCAGCAGGCGCGCCAGGGCTTCCAGCGTGTCGCCCAGTCCCACCTTGTGCTGGGCGAAGATGTCGTCGTAGTGGCAGTACTGGATGTCGAGCGCGCGTTCGGCATCGACCTGCCGGCACGCCTCGTGGATCGCGGCCTCCCAGGCCTGCTGCCACGCCCCGCCGGGCGGATGCTGGCCCACGCCGTGTACGCAGAGGATCCGTAGTGCGGTCGCCATCGCTGCTTCCCTCGCTGGAGTGGTCCCGGCATCCGCGCAGGCGACGCTTGTCGCAAGGCGTGGAGGCCCGGACGACAGTATCGGAGGGTCACGTCGCATGCCGTGACACACGCAGCACTCCGTCGCCGCAGGCGACCGGCTTCTCGGAGGAAGCCGCCGCGCGGCAGGGATCGCGCGGCTCTTCCTGTCCAACGCCGGTGGGCGGCCGGAGCGGACAGGCCGCCCCGGCGCCGGCTCAGGCCTGGGGGCCGAGATAGTCCAGCTTGCCCAGCGGTACGCCGTTGTGGCGCAGGATCGCGTAGGCGGTGGTGGCGTGGAAGAACAGGTTGGGCAGGACGAAGCCCAGCAGGTAGCCTCGACCGTCGAACTTCAGCTCGCCGCGCGTGCGCGTGGTGAGCGTGATGCTGCGGTCCTGGCTGCCTTCCAGCGCAGCTTCGTCGAAAGTACGCAGATAGGCGCTGACCGCATCCAGACGTGCGTACAGTTCCTCGAACGTGGTTTCCACATCGTCGAAGCGCGGCGATTCCACGCCGGCGAGGCGGGCGACGGCGAACTTCGCCGTATCCGTGGCGAACTGTACCTGGCGCACCAGCGGAAACATGTCCGGCGCCAGCCGCGACTGCAGCAGGATCGTGGGCTCATAGCCCTTGTCCCGCGCATGCGCCTCGCCTTTCGCCAGCACGTGGCGCAGGTTCGCGAGCGCACGGAGAAGAACAGGGACCGAAGCCTGGTACATCGAAAGGGCGTTGCTCATGGGGCATGTCCGGGAGAGGTGGAAGGCGAGGATAGCCTTGCGGCGGCACGCTGATTAGCCGCCCGGCGCGGGAGACTGCATCCCAGACCCCGCAGGCTGCGATAGCATCATCGGCCCACCTGGAATTCCACCGCCCATGGCCTGGACCGACCTGCTGCGCGATATCCCCGACTTCCCCAAGCCCGGCATCCTGTTCAAGGACATCACGCCGGTACTGGCTGATGGCGATGCGTTCGCCGACGCAATCGCGGCGATGGCCGAGCCGTGGCGCGGCGTGGCGCTCGATGCCGTCGTCGGCGTTGAGGCCCGCGGCTTCATCCTGGGGGCGACGCTGGCGCGCGAACTCGATGTGGGGTTTGTGCCGGTCCGCAAACCCGGCAAGCTGCCCGGGCATACGTTGTCGCAGGACTACGGACTGGAATACGGACGCGACCGCCTGGAGATCCATGCCGATGCGCTTCCGGCCGGTGCGCGCGTCATCGTCGTCGACGACGTGCTGGCGACGGGTGGCACGCTGAAAGCCGCTCTCGTGCTGGTCGAGCGGCAGGGCGCACAGGTCGTGGGCACGGCCGTCCTGGTCGAACTGGGTTTCCTGGATGCGCGCGCCGGCTGGACGCACCCCGCCCCCCTGCACGCCTCTGCCGTTTACTGACGCTGGCGCCGTGCGTGCGCATGGAGCGAACGCACGGCGCGTCCATGGTGAATCAATACACCTCGAGTTCGTAGATGCGTGCGGCCGGATCGCCGTTCTGGGTCGGCGTGCTGATGTTGAGCCGTACGTAGCGCGCCGTGCGCGGAGTGATTGCGTGCGTAGTCACGCTGGCGCTACTGGCGCTCACCGTCGCCACCGTGGTCCATGTGGCGCCGTCGGTGGAGGTCTGCAGCGTGAAGGCCTTGGTATTCCACGCGGTGGCTTCTCCGCCTGCTCCGGCATGCTTGATCACGAAACTACGGACCGTGCGGGACGACCCCAGGTCGACGCGCAGCCACTTCGAGGATGCGAGCGAGCAGAACTTGTCTGTGGTGCCGCCCGAAACGCTGCCGTTGACCGCCTTCGCCGCGCTTTCATTGGCGTTGCATACGATCGATCCCGTCGCAGGCCGATTGAGCGCCAGGTTGGCGCCGACCGTGACCACATTGCTGCGGCTCGCGGTGGCGCCGTCGTCGTCGGTCACGGTCAGCGTGACGGTGTAGGTGCCATTGGCGGCATAGCTGTGGCTGGGGTTGGTCGCCGTGGATGTGGCGCCATCGCCGAAGGTCCATTGCCGCGCAACGATGGTCCCGTCGCTGTCGGTGGATGCGTCCGAGAAGGCCACGGTGGATCCTGCAACGCTAGAGCTGAAGTTGGCGACGGGCGCTGCGTTGCCGCCGAATACCGCATTGATCGCGCCAGCGTATTGGGCCGTGGTGCCTTGCGACCAGCATGCCTGGATATCGTCGTACAGCCAGATGAAGCCACCGACGATGCCGGCGGAATTCTTCCAGTTCGTCATCTTGCTCTGGACCGTGGCAGGACTGTCTCCCGCCGTACATCCGCTGCCGTGCTTCGACCAGACGCCCGGGTCGACCGCCATGCCCAGCGTGGTGGACCACGTGGCCGGATTGTTGCCGGCACCTCCGTCGTAGACCTGCAGGTGGATGCCGTCGACCTTGCCGGCGAGATTGTCCGCCAGGCTCTTCCAGTAGGTCATGTTCGTGTAGGGCGCCAGCGTGATCGAATAGCCCAGGCCCCACAGCATGTTGCCGAATGCAGTCGACGAGCCCAGGTCGTAGGTGCTCTCGTCATCGAAGTCGATCGCATCGGCGCCGGTGACCTGCTTCAGTGTCTGGAAGTTCTTGTAGAGAACGCTGGTCGGACCGGTGCCCTGCGCAGCGATCAGGTTCTTGATGTTCTGGAAATCGCCCGTGCCCCAGCCGCCGACCGAAGCCTCGATGCGGGTGACCGAGGTCGGCGCCGTCTTCAGCGTCGCCAAGCGCGCAGGCCAGCCGGGGTCGCCGATGTAGGTGCCGTTGGAAATGATCGGATCATTATTGAAGTGCAGATCGCCGTTGGTCTGCACATGCACGCCGAACAGGATCACCGTAGTGAAGCCTGACGCGCGCAGGTCGTCCATGACGGCCTGCCCTCCGTGATAGAAGGGCCCGCCGCCATAGATGGCCGAATCGGCGGAAGCGTGGAACGAAACAAGACAGAGAAGTGCAGCGAGCAGCAGAGACCGCTTCGTGCGCCGGATCCGGCGGAATCGATCGAACATCGTGAACTCCTTGCGTCGAGATGAATTGGCTGTGTCGTCGGACCCCTCGCACACGTGAGCGCCGGAGCATGACGGGCCGGAGCTTCGACGTGCGGCATCGATTGCGTCAAATTTGGATCGATACAATCGCAAGGAAAACGACGATTATCGAGTAACAGAAACGCGATGACCCGCGACTTGGCCATGGAAATCAGTGCGATAGCGAATATCGCACGACGAGTGCGCACCGGCTGGCCGACCGGTCATCGACATACGCGCCGCGTCGCGCGCTGCAATGCAACAGGACTTCTGCGTGGAAGGTGCGGAGCGGACCGCTGCAATGTCGGTCACGCCGTGGAAAGAAGGCGATCAGGCCCGCGGCGCATCGCGTGCGCACGCAGGTTCGCGCGCTTATGCTCCCGACGTTGTGCTGTAACCTCTGCCGGGCGCCGTGGCACGCTGGAGCCGACACACCGTCGCACTGCGCCTCCTGTGGCGGCGGCACTGCACTCCGCGAGCGCCCGAGGATGCAGCGACCGCTCGTACCAATGCGAAGGATGTCCAGGGCGCTTTCGGTCGTGTACGCGTGTGACACAGGTGCCTGTACCCATCCGCTGGACGGTGTCATTGTCGACGCGGCCTACGCGACCGCCTTGTTCGAGCACCTAGAACGGATGTGCCTCCGCCGTCGCGCGCGACGCCTGCGCGCCCTCCTCGTTGCGGGGAACCTGGATCCGGCAGCGTCCTCCGCAGGCGTCCTGTGGGGTGAAGACGTGCGTGCTCATCTGGCCTGCTCCCATTGCCGGGAATACCCGCCATGCCCGCTGCGTCAAGTCCTGCGTGGCATTGCGTGAGAAAAAAGCGAGGGGGAGGCATTGCACCTCCCCCTCTGGCGCCGAAGCGCGATGCCTGCCATGTGTCGGGCATGGCAGGCGACAGGGTCGCCCCCCTGGGGAGGGGAGGCGCCCTCTAACTGCCAGACAGGGGACGTCGGCAGATAGACCTAGAGGGTCATGGATGGCCTGCAGACACGTTCAACGGCCGGCCCGTCCTCCCCTCTGGATTTCCTGGCCGGCATCCTCCGGCCCTCGAGGCTTCCGGCGATGTTTCATGACGCCCGCATCGCCCGACTCAGATGCTTGGTGTTGTTGCGATGCAGGTAGCGCTGCACCAGGGCATGCAGGTCGAGCGCACGCGGGTCCTGTGGAGCCAGACATGCCAGCACGCCCTCCCAGTTGCCGTCCTGCGCCCAGCGTATGAAGCGCACGTAGATGCCATGCCACGAACCGAATTCGCGTGGCAGGTCGGACCAGTACGCACCGGTCTGCGCCACCCATAGCACGGCCTCGATGAAACGGCGCGCATTGCCACCCTGACGCGCACGCGCACCGACCCGGCCCGGCAGGGCCTGCATCAGCACCTTCCATTCGTCTTCGGTCAGGCGCTGCATGATCGGCCACTGACTCGTGGCGCGCGGCCCCAACCCCGGGGGAATGGGCCAGTTTCTGGCGGGTAGCGAGGCCGCGGCGTGGTGGGCATTCCTCACACTGCCTTCGTCCTGCGGGTGCCGCCCCTCCATCATTCCGTCATTCCCCATGCGGGCGACCTCCGGCCATGGCCACCCCCCATCCCTCCGTCGTGACTGACGCCATCCGACTGCAGGCTTCGTTAAACCCGCGCATGACATACTCGTTGCCGATCATCTACGTGGAAATCTCCATGCCGTTCGTTCCCCAGGCCAGCGCGACTCCCTTCGCTCCCGACGGACCGCTCGCACAGAACCTGTGTTACGGCTTGCGTGCGAATCGCCCGCGGGGGCATATATGGGATGGAATCGTGATGACAGGCCCAGTCCGGACATGACAGCGCGGCGGCAACCAGGCAGCGTTACGGCAAGCACCCGCCTGGACCCGTGGACGCAAGGCGACGCGGCCATGCCGATGCCGGACGAGGAATCCGTGACCCGCCTGCTGGGTGATGCCGGCAGCGGGAAACCCGACGCGTGGAACCGGATCTATGCGCTGCTCTATCGCGACCTGCACCAGATCGCGCGCGCGCAAATCCGCCAGCAGCGCCGCTCGCACGTACGTTCGCCCACGTCGCTGATCAGCGAGACCTGGCTGAAGCTGGCCAGCGCGGATTTCAGCGTCGAGAACCGCGCGCATCTGGTGGCGCTGGTGGCCAGGGCCATGCGGTTCGTGCTGCTCGATGAGGTACGGCGTGCACTGGCGGAAAAACGCGGCGAGGGCATGGACCTGCTGCCTCTGGACGAGACCACGGAGCCGGTCCAGACCTCGCGGCTGGAGCAGTTGCTGATCCTCGACCAGGCGTTGACGGACCTGGGCAAGCTGGACGCCCGTCTGGCCCAGGTGGTGGAGATGCGCTACTTCGGTGGCCTCAGCGAACTGGAGATCGCCGACGTGCTGAAGGTCACCGAACGCACGGTACGGCGCGACTGGCGCAAGGCGCGCGCTTTCCTGTTCAGCCACCTTGGCGAAGGCGAGCTGCCCGAGCAGTGGTAGCCCAGGGACGCCGGTGCGACCGACGGCGTCCTGATCCACGCCCGTAGGGCGAACTCTGGTGTGTGAACCAATACGAATCCCCTCCTCCGACACCGTCATGCATGCCGGAAAACGGTACCCCCGCCTACTCGCCCCGGGTGGCAGCACATGAATCCGACGCAGGATCGCTCTCGCGGGCGATGAGCCTGTTCGATGCGTACTCGGACATGCAGGACGAAAACCAGGCTGCCGCCCTGGCCGCACTGAGGATGCGCGACCGCGCATTGCATGACGCGCTGGTGCGGCTGCTGGTGGCCGATGCGCTGGATCATGCACTGGATGTTCCTCCCTGGCAGGTGCACGCGCTGCAGGAAGGCGGACCGGCCGCGCTGCCTCGCACAGCGGCCCCGGCAGCCGCCCCAGGCTCGCCCGACGCAAAGTAGCAGCAGGCGGGACACGCGCGCGTTCCCGCACGTCGATGCAAGGCGATCCGCGCCCACTGCACCATGCTGGCGACGCGAGCCACCACTCGCGCTACACGGGACGCCACCATGTCCATGCAGGCCTATCCCGCGGGGCGCACCGCACTACTCCTGATCGATCCCTACAACGACTTCCTCGCCGAGGAGGGCAAGCTGTGGCCGCTGGTGGCGGAGGTGGCGCGCCACGTGGATCTGCACCTTCGGCTCGAAGCCGTGCTGTCGTGCATTCGGCAGGCGGGACTGCCCGTGTTCATCGTGCCGCACCACCGCTCCGAACCCGCCGACTTCAAGGGCTGGGACCATCCCACGCCCTACCAGTTGGGGGCGGCGCGCCTGCAGCCCTTTGCCCGGGGCAGCTGGGGCGGACAGTGGCATCCGGATTTCGCCCCGCAGCCTGGTGACATCATCGTCAGCGAGCACTGGGGCAGCAGCGGATTCGCCAACACCGACCTGGACTACCTGCTCAAGCAGCACCGCATCAGCCACGTGATCCTGGTGGGACTGATCGCCAACACCTGCGTCGAGGCCACGGGCCGGTGCGCGGCCGAACGGGGCTATCACGTGACCCTCGTCCGCGATGCCACCGCCGCCGCCAGCGCGGCGGCGATGCACGCCGCGCACGAGATCAACGCCCCCACGTACGCGCACGCCATCCTGACCACCGAAGGCCTGCTGGACGCGCTTACCGGCCGCGCACGTTCCTGATGCGCGGCAAGTCGAAGGGCCGTCGCGTGCTGTGGCGTGCGTCGCATTCCGGCTCACATTGCCGCCCGCGCAGGCGCAGCGAGGTGTGTTCATCCCTGCATCGACGTGCTGGACCGGCCAGAGCTCTGTAGACACTCAGTCGCCGCTCTGCGCGTAGCGCCTTTCAAACTCTACCGGTGACAGTCCGCGAGCGGAACCATGCCGGCGGATCGGGTTGTAGAACATCTCGATGTAGT
>NZ_PDWV01000027.1 GCF_010093385.1 Pseudoxanthomonas mexicana | reverse complement strand
GCCCCCCACCGATCTCTCGCTGCAGATCCAGCTGCACCCGTTCCCGGACGGCGACGCCGTCGCCCAGGCGCTGGCCCAAGCCGTGGCCGACGACCTGCGCACCGCCCTCTCGCTTCGCGGCCAGGCCAGCATCGCCCTGTCCGGCGGCACCACCCCGCGCCGCTTCCTGCAGGCACTGTCGCGACAGCCGCTGGACTGGGCGAACGTCACCGTCACCCTGGTCGACGAACGCTGGGTGGATGACCGCCACGAGCGCTCCAACGCCCGGCTGGTGAAGGAGTATCTGCTGCAGGATGCGGCGGCCGCCGCCCGGTTCGTGCCGCTGTACCGCCCGGCGGCTTCACCGGACGAGGTGCTGGCCGACGTGGCAGCCGCCCTGCCGGCCAAGCTCGACGTGGTCGTGCTGGGCATGGGGGGGGACGGCCACACCGCCTCGTTCTTCCCCGGCGGCGACCGTCTCGCCGACGCGATGGACCCGGCCACGACCGCCACCGTCCTGCCGATGCGCGCCCCCGGCGCAGGCGAACCGCGCATCACCCTGACCCTGCCCGTGCTGCGGGATGCCGGCCGCCTGTACCTGCACATCGAGGGCGGCGAGAAGCGGCAGGTGCTGCAGCAGGCCCTTTCGGGCCAGGGACGCGGCGCCGGCTATCCCGGCCGCGCCGTGCTGCAGGCCCTTCGCGCCCCGCTGCAGGTCTATCTGACGCAGTGACCGCCACGCGCCGGTGTTGAGGCAAAGACGGCCTCACTGCTTATAATGCCGCCTTGCCCGCGGCGTTCCGGCGCCCGGTCCCGCCAGGATCGCGCCCTGCGCCATCCGCCGGCCCCCGTTTCGTAGCCATGCGCGGCCCCGCGGCCGTGCTGCCAAAGGTGGAAAGTGCGTAACTACGACCTCGAATTCCTCAAGCATTTCTCGATGGTGATCGGCTTCCTGATGCTGGTTACCGCGGGCCTGATCGTCGGCGCGTACTTCCTGCACGACAGCCTGCCGCCGGAAGTGAACCCCAAGGCCGCCCAGATCACCGAGGCGCGCATCGCGCCCGCCGGCGCGGTCTATGCCGGCGAAACCGGTGCGGCGGCGCAGGCCGCCGCCGCGGCCGCCGCCGCCGCCGCTGCTTCGTCCCAGGTCGCCTACGGCGGCACCCTGGACGGCGGCGAGATCTACAAGAACCTGTGCGGCGCCTGCCACACCAACGGTGTGGGCAAGGCCCCCATGCTGAATGCCGCCGGCATGGGCGCGCGCGCCGCCAAGGGCGTGGACACGCTGTATAAGCACGCCATCGAAGGCTTCACCGGCCCGGACGGCGGCATCATGCCCCCCAAGGGCGGCAATCCGGCCCTGACCGACGAGCAGGTGCATGCCACCGTCGACTGGATGCTGGCCAACAGCAAGTAAGGCTTCGCGCCTTTCACGAGACGCCGCCCCCGGGGCGGCGTTTTCGTTTGCGCGGCACCCAACGTTGACGTGAATGTCCTTCTCCCCGCACACGGCGCGAGGGAGCCGCGCAGGCCTCGCCTCTGCCCGTCACCCATTCCGTTTACCCTTGCCGCCTCGCTTCAACGGTCGCCCCTCGATGACGCCTCCCCGCTCGCTGCCCATCCTCGCCCTGCTCGCCTCCCTGGCACTGCCCGCCTGCGCAGCCACACCGCAGAAGCACGTCACGCCCATCGGCCAGATACAGGGCGACGGCGCACGCAGTGCGCTCGATGGCCAGACCGTCACGGTCGAAGGCATCGTCACCGCGACCTTTCCTGGTCTGGGCGGCTTCTTCGTGCAGGACGCCGGTGACGGGCAGGCGACGACCTCCGACGCCCTGTTCGTGGCCTTCGAGGAAGGCGTTCCCGCACCGGCCATGGCCTCAGGCGATCGTGTCCGCGTGCGCGGCATCGTCGGCGAGCGCAAGGCCGGTGGCGACGACACGCTGACCGCGCTGCACGCACCGGTGATCCAGCCGCGCGGCACCGGCCATATCGCGCCCACCGTGCTGACCGCACTGCCCGCCCACTGGGAACCGCTGGAAGGCATGCTGGTCCGCATCGACGCCCCGCTCACGCTCAGCGGGACGCACACGCTCGAGCGCTTCGGCGAGCTGATCGCCAGCTTCGACGGCCGCCTCTGGCAGCCCAGCGAACTCGCCGTACCCGGCAGCGCCGACGCCCAGCGCCTCGCGGCAGACAACGCGCGCCGCACCCTGCTGCTGGACGACGGCAGTGCCCAGCGCGACCCCGCCGGCGTGTGGTACGTGAAGGACGGCCAGCCGCTGCGCACCGGCACCGTGCTGACCGGCGTGCAGGGCATCGTGGAACAGCGCCTGGGCAGTTGGCGCCTGCAGCTCACCACCGCGCCGACGATCGCCGCACCGGAGCGCCCGGCCGCGCCGCAGGTCGCCGGCAATGTGCGCATCGCCGCGTTCAATCTGGAGAACCTATTCAACGGCGACGGCCGCGGCGGCGGCTTTCCCACCGAGCGCGGCGCCAAGACGCCGGAGCAACTGAAAGCACAGATGGCGAAGCTGGTGGCCACCATCCGCGGCCTGGATCCCGACATCGCCGCGCTGATGGAGCTGGAGAACGATGGCTACGGCGCCGACTCCAGCCTGGCGCAGCTGGTCGCTGCCCTGAATGCCGGTGGCGGCTCCTGGCGCTTCATCGACGCCAAGCAGGGCCCGGGTCCGGACACCATCCGCGTCGGCATCATCTACCGCAGCGACAGGGTGAAGCCCACCGGCAAGTCCGCCACGCTGGTGGAAGGCCCGTTCGGCGAACGCAGCCGCAGCCCGCTGGCGCAGGCGTTCGTGCGCGACAGCGGCAAACCCTTCGTCGTGGTCGCCAATCATCTGAAGTCGAAAGGCTGCTCGGAAGCCACCGGCCTGGACGCCGACCAGAAGGACGGCGCCGGCTGCTGGAACGCGCTGCGCCTGGATTCGGCCAAGCGTCTGGATGCGTGGTTGAAAGCCGACCCCATGCGCACGCGCAGCGACCGCATCGTCATGCTCGGCGACTTCAACGCCTACGCGATGGAAGCGCCGGTACGCTGGCTGCGCGACGAGGCCGGCTGGGTGGACGCGTTCAAGCAGGCCGGCATCGAACAACCCTACAGTTACGTCTACAGCGGCCTCACCGGTCGCCTCGATCACGCCCTGCTCAGCCCGTCATTGGCCAAGCAGCTGCGCGGCGCCGCCGAGTGGCACATCAACGCCGACGAGCAGGACGCGCAGGGCTACGCCGACGGCGACCCCACGGTGCCGTTCCGCAGCTCCGATCACGATCCGCTGTTGCTGGGGCTTGATCTGTAAGCAGTGCGGCGAGAGCGTCCTTCCTCTGTGGGAGCGACATAAGTCGCGATAACGCCTGCACGGTCATTCTTCGCGACTTACATCGCTCCCACAAGAACGATGTTGCGCTTCGCGCGCCTCGACGATTGGTCTCGCAACGGATCAGCCGTCGATCTTCTCCACCAGAGCCCGCAGCTTCTGCACGGTGGCCCAGTTGCGGGTGGTGGCGGCCTTGCCGGCCTTGCCCAGCAGCGCTTCGGCCGCCTTGCTTTCCAGAATGCCGCTGGCGCAATGCAGGTAGGCGGCGTGTGTGCCGACATGGAACTGCTCCGGTGCGACGACATGCGGCTCGATCGCCGACATGGCCAACAGCGTGGCGGCTTCCGGCACGAAAGCGACCAACAGGCGCGAGGGATCGTCGGCCGATACGAACGGGTTCTCACGGACGATCAACGCCAATTCCTTGGTCGACACCATGATGACGGGAACCTCGATGCCAAGGTGCGTCGCGATGGCGGCCGAGATGTCGGCAGCGAGTTTCTTCGGCACGCCCTTGCCCGCTTTGAAGACCACATTGCCGCTGTTGAGCAGCGTGACGACGTCGGTGTAGCCGAGATCCTCCAGCAGCGCGCGCAAGTCCGCCATGGCGATGCGCTTGGCCTTGCCGACGTTGATGCCACGGAGCAGGGCGATGTGGGTGGTCATGGGCGGCTCATCCGATCGGTGCAAAGCGCCGCACACTGCGCCCGTCTACCACCACCTCTTCGCAGAACATCCCGTACGGCCGCACCCATAGCCCGCCTTCGCCGTACAGCGCGCGGTACACCACCACCGGCTCCAGCGTTTCGCTGTGACGCGCCACCGCGATCACTTCGTAGTTGTTGCCCTTGTAGTGGCGGTAGAGACCGGGGGTTAATCCGGGGAGATTGGGGAGTGCGGCCATGTGCATGTCCGGATTCGCAGGGCGAGTTAAGCGAAGCCCGTTGTTTCATCATTGCTTCGTCAGGGTGATGGTGAATCCTTCATGGAAAGGCGCAACAGGAGGAGCCGGGTATTCTCTGCCGACCATTTCCTTGGAGAAACAGTTCAAGGCCTCGTTGTTCGAGAAGATCACGAACTCGATGACCTTACCTTCCGCATCTATCACCGCCACCGCGTTGAACTCGTTGACGCCCCCCTCAATTGCTGCACCAGAGCACTTGGTATACAGGCTTGGCCAGAACGCATTGTGGCTGGCAATCAATCGCTGTTCATAGGAGGAGCCCTCCCATGTCGCGGTCTGTGCCGCTTGCTTCTCCCACAATGTTTGCCAGCGCTCTCCTTTCGCCTCGTTAGCGATTGCAGGAGAGGCCATCCACATCAGTAGTGCCACGATCATTCCGTCGCGCATCCAAGTCTCCAGTTCCATGTGTCAGATGAGTTGCCACAGGTTGAGGTGAGCCTATAACCCCCAACACGCAGACGTTCCACGGCAGTGACGTTGGGGCTCACTCAGTTCATCCCCCACTTTTGAAGTGCCTTCGAGCCCCTCAATACCCCGCCGCCTGTCCATCCTTGCGGCTCTCGCTGGCGCCGTAGTACACGCCGGTCTCCGGGTCGCGCTTGATCGCCTGGTAGCCGCCATAGGGGCCCAGCGCCCACTCGACGTGGTGGCCCTTGTCCATCAGCGCCCGCACGGTTTCGTAGGGGAGGCCGGACTCCAGCTGCACCACGCCGCCGTCGGTCATTGCGGTGGCGCTGCCTACCGGTTCGGTCGAGCCTTCGTGTTGCACGCGCGGTGCGTCACCGGCTTCCTGCAAAGTCATGCCGAAGTCGACCAGGTTCATCACGATCTGCACGTGGCCCTGCGGCTGCATGGCGCCGCCCATCACCCCGAAGCTGACCCACGGCTTGCCATCCCTGGTGATGAAGGCGGGGATGATGGTGTGGAACGGGCGCTTGCCCGGCGCGTAACAGTTGGGATGTGGCGCGGCACCTTCACACCCTTGCAGCACGAACATTTCGCCACGGTCCTGCAGGATGAAGCCCAGGCCCGTCGGCGCCATGCCGCTACCCATGCCGCGGTAGTTGGACTGGATCAGCGAGACCATCATGCCGTCCTGGTCGGCGACGGTCAGGTAGATGGTGTCGCCTTCGTCCAGTTCCTTCGGCGTGCCGGGCTGCACTTCGCGCAGCACCTTGGCGGGCGAGATCAGCCTGGCGCGTTCGCGCGCATACGGCTTGGAGATCAGGCGCGCGACCGGTGCGGGCTGGAAGGCGGGGTCGGCGTACCAGCGCGCGCGGTCGGCGAAGGCCAGCTTCTTGGCCTCCACCAGCAGGTGCACGTGTTCGGGGCTGCCGAACGGAATCTTCGAGAAATCGTAGCCTTCCAGCACGTTGAGCATCTGCAGGGCCGCGACGCCCTGCCCGTTCGGCGGCAGCTCCCAGACGTCGTAACCGCGGTAGTTGGTGCTGACAGGTTCGACCCACTCGCCGTGATGCGCGGCCATGTCTTCGTACGACAGGAAGCCGCCGTTGGCCTTGAAGTAGGCGTCGATGGTGCGGGCGACGTCGCCCTTGTAGAACGCGTCGCGGCCGCCGTCGGCGATCTTCTGCAGCGTGTCGGCAAGATAGGGGTTCCTCCACATCTCGCCAGTACGTGGCGCGCGCCCGTCGAGGGTGAACTGCTCGGTGAAGCCGGGGAACTTCGACAGCCGCGGCACCGAGCGCTCCCAGTAGTAGGCGATCGTCTGGTGCACCGGGTGGCCTTCGCGCGCGTAGCGGATGGCGGGCGCCAGCAGGTCCTTCACCGGCAGCCTGCCGAAGCGCCCGTGCAGCGCGAACCACGCATCCACCGTCCCCGGCACGCTGACCGGCAGCGGTCCGTGCGCGGGAATGTCGGTGATGCCGTGCTGCTTGAAGTAATCCAGCGTCAGCGATTTCGGCGAACGGCCGGAGCCGTTGTAGCCGTGCAGCTCCTTCGTCTTCGGGTCCCACACGATGGCGAACAGGTCGCCGCCGATGCCGTTGCCGGTGGGCTCCATCAGGCCGAGCGCCGCGTTGGCGGCGATGGCTGCATCCATCGCGCTGCCGCCCTGCTTCATCACGTCCAGCGCGATCTGCGTGGCCAGCGGATGCGAGGTGGCCGCCATCGCGTGCGGGGCGATGACATCGGAGCGGGTGGCGAACGCGCGACCGGCGATGCGGTCGGCGGCAGAGGCGGGAGTACCGGCAACGGCCGTCAGCGCCGTCGCCAGGCACAGCGAAGCAAGGGTTCGCATGGCAGGCCGAGTATGGCGCGCGGTGCGCGCCTTCGACCGTCGATCTTACGCGCTACGGCCAGGTGGGCGGATTGGCCTGCCAGGCGCCCAGCACTTCCGCCAGCGTGTCGCGATCTTCCTGCTTCCAGTCGGGGAGTTGCGACGCGAAGTTGCGCGCGTCGATCCAGATGGTGGGCTCCGTGCGCACGGCTGCGCCGAACCAGGCGACCGCTTCCTGCTTCCGGTCCAGGCGCCACAGTGCTAGCGCCAAGGTGGGCGGCGCCCACGAGGGTGATCCGTAGGCGCTGGCGACTTCGACCCAGCGCGTCAGTGCGGGCTCGACCTGGCCCGCGCGAAAAAGGTCCCACGCATAGTTCCACCGCACGGCGCGCCCCAGCGTGCCTTTGGCGTCCGTCTGCGCCAGGACCTGCTGGTAGAGCTGGCCGCCGAGGTCCATACGCCCGTCGCTAAAAGCGATGTGGGCCAGCTGCGCGGTGGCCTCGAGCTGCCGGCGGCCGCGGTCGCGTTCGCGCACGAGTGCCTGCACCTGGGCTTCTCCCTCACCCTCGACCACGACGATCGGTCGCGCCGTCGTCTTGTCCTCGTCGAAATAGAACTCCTTGGGCTTCGGCACGCTCTGCGCGTGCGCGGAAAAGACCACGGATGCCAGCACGGCGGCCAGCAGCATGTACTTACCGGATTTCACGAACGTCCCCCAGACAGCCGATGTACCCCGGCCCCATGCTAACCGCTGCAACGCACAATGACGAAGTGACCGGCGTCACAGAAAAGGGCGCTGTTACAATGCGCGCCTTCGCGCCCGGGGGTTGTCGGGCCTCGCCAGCCGCTTGCACGGGCCCGCCATGACCAGCACCGCCGAACTCACCTCACCCTCGTCCGCCAACACGCCGCAGCTCGGGGTGATCGACAGCGACTACACGCTGGAGCACAAGTACACCCGCACCGACGGCCGCATCTACCTGAGCGGCGTGCAGGCGCTGGTCCGGCTGCCGCTGATGCAGCGCCTGCGCGACCAGGCCGCGGGCCTGAACACGGCCGGGTTCATCAGCGGCTACCGCGGCTCGCCGCTGGGCGGCTTCGACCTGGAGCTGTGGCGCGCGCGCAAGCATCTGGAGGCGGCGGGTGTGAAGTTCACCCCCGGCCTGAACGAGGACCTGGGCGCCACGATGGTGTGGGGCACGCAGCAGACCAACCTGTTCCCCGGCGCCAAGGTCGATGGCGTGTATTCCATGTGGTACGGCAAGGGTCCGGGCGTGGACCGCTGCGGCGACGTGTTCAAGCACGGCAACGCGGCAGGCACGTCGAAGTTCGGCGGCGTGCTGGCGCTGGCGGCGGACGATCACAACTGCCGCAGCTCCACCCTGCCGCACGGCTCGGAGGACGAATTCGTCAGCGCGATGATGCCGATCCTCAACCCGGCCGGCGTGCAGGACATCCTGGACCTGGGCCTGGTGGGCTGGGCGATGAGCCGGTACACGGGCCGCTGGATCGGCTTCAAGACGATCGCCGAGACGGTGGAGTCGTCGGCATCGGTGCAGGTGGACCCGTTCGCGCGCGAGATCGTGCTGCCGGAGGACTTCGCCATGCCGGCCGGCGGCCTCAACATCCGTTGGCCGAACCCGCCGCTGGACCAGGAGATGCGCCTGCACAAGTACGCGGTGGCCGCAGCGCAGGCGTTCGCGCGTGCGAACAGGGTGGACCGGATCGTGCTGGATTCGCCGCGCGCGCGGCTGGGCATCGTCACCACCGGCAAGAGTTATCTGGACGTGCTGCAGGCGCTGGAATACCTGGGCCTGGACGAGCAGGCCTGCGCCGACATCGGCATCCGCGTCTACAAGGTCGGCATGACCTGGCCGCTGGAACCGGTGGGCATCACCGCGTTCGCGAAGGGCCTGGAAGACATCGTCGTGGTGGAGGAGAAGCGCGCCTTCATCGAGCGGCAGATGAAGGAGTATTTCTACAACTGGCCGGCCAACGCGGGCACGCGTCCGTCCATCGTCGGCAAGTACGACGAAGGCGGCGAGTGGATCCTGCCGTCCACCGGCGAGCTGACCCCGGCCACCATCGCCGGCGTGATCGGCAAGCGCATCCAGCGCTTCTTCACGACGGAGTCCATCGAGCAGCGCCTGCGCTGGATGGAAGAGAAGGAAGCCGAGATGGCGCTGCCGCGCGCGAACTTTCCGCGCGTGCCGCACTACTGCAGCGGCTGCCCGCACAACACCTCGACGGTGGTGCCGGAAGGCTCGCGCGCGCTCGGCGGCATCGGCTGCCACTACATGGTCACGTGGATGGACCGCAACACCGACACCTTCACCCACATGGGCGGCGAAGGCGTGACGTGGTCCGGACAGGCCCCCTTCACCGAGACCGAGCACGTCTTCCAGAACCTGGGCGACGGTACGTTCTTCCACTCCGGCTCGCTGGCGGTGCGCCAGTCGGTGGCCACCGGGGTGAACATCACCTACAAGATCCTCTACAACGACGCGGTGGCGATGACCGGCGGCCAACCGGTGGACGGCACGCTGTCGGTGCCGCAGATCGCCCACATGATGCGCGCCGAGGGCGTGGACACCATCGTCGTGGTCAGCGACGAAGTGGGCAAGTGGAGCAAGCGCGAGATCTTCCCCTCGGGCGTGGAGTTCTTCGACCGCAAGGACCTGGACGACGTGCAGCGCCGCCTGCGCGAGGTGAAGGGCGTCTCCATCCTGATCTACGACCAGGTCTGCGCCACCGAGAAGCGCCGCCGCCGCAAGCGCGGCAAGCTCCCGGACCCGGCCAAGCGCACGATGGTCAACACGCTGGTCTGCGAAGGCTGCGGCGACTGCGGCGTGAAGAGCTTCTGCGTGTCGGTGCTGCCGAAGGAGACCGAATTCGGCCGCAAGCGCGAGATCGACCAGTCGAACTGCAACAAGGACTTCCGCTGCGTCGACGGCTTCTGCCCCAGCTTCGTCACCGTGCACGGCGGCAATCCGCGCAAGGGCAAGAAAGCCAGTGCGGCGGACCTGCTGGCCTCGCTGCCGGCGCCGGCGTTCAAGTCGGACCTGTCCCAGCCGTGGAACATCCTGATCACCGGCGTCGGCGGCACAGGCGTGGTGACCATCGGCGCGCTGCTCGGCATGGCCGGCCACCTGGAAGGCAAGGGCGCCAGCGTCCTCGACCAGACCGGCCTGGCGCAGAAGGGCGGCGCGGTGACCACGCACATCCGCATCGCGCGCACGCCGGAGGACATCCATGCCGTGCGTATCGCCGCCGGCGAAGCCGACCTGGTGCTGGGCTGCGACATGGTGGTGGTCAACGACTACTGGGTGCTGTCGAAGGTGCGTGGCGAGCGCTCGCAGGTCGTGCTGAACACCTACGAGGCGATGCCCGGCACGTTCACCACGCATCCGGACATGCAGTTCCCGGCCACCGACATCATCGCCGGCGTGAAGGTCGCCCTCGGCGGCCGCGAGCCGATGCTGGTCGATGCCACCCAAGTGGCCACCGCGCTGATGGGCGATGCGATCGCCAGCAACCTGTTCATGCTGGGCTACGCCTGGCAGCAGGGGCTGGTGCCGATCTCCTACGAGGCGATCATGCGCGCCGTCGAGCTCAACGGCGCCGCCATCGAGATGAACAAGACCGCGTTCGCCTGGGGTCGGCTGGCGGTGGTCAATCCGCAGGCCGTGCAGGAGGCCGCCGGGCTGATCCGCAATGCGCAGACCGAGAGCGAGCGCACCCCGCGCGCCCTGCAGGTGCTGCCGCCGGGCGAATGGGAAAGCACCGAGTGGGGCGCGAACGCCGCGCCGCGCAATCCGGGCAACGAGAGCGAACTCCGCGGCCTGCCCGAGGACGGCGCGCACGGCGGCGACGTCGCGTTCCTGCCACTGGACGATCTGCGCCTATCGCGCTCGCTGGACGAACTGATCGCGCGCCGCAAGGACTTCCTCACCGAATACCAGGATGCCGCCTACGCCGCGCGCTACACCGACCTGGTGGCCAAGGTGCGCAACGCCGAGAACACCCGCGCGCCGGGTTCGACGGCGCTGACCGAGGCGGTGGCCCGCTACTTCTTCAAGCTGATGGCCTACAAGGACGAATACGAAGTCGCGCGCCTGTATACCAGCGGCGAGTTCAAGCGCCGGCTGGAGCAGCAGTTCGAAGGCGACTACGAAGTCCACTTCCACCTCGCGCCGCCGCTGTTCGCCAAGAAGGATGCGCACGGCCGCCTGATGAAGAAGCAATACGGCCCGTGGGTGTTCAAGGCCTTCGGCCTGCTGGCGAAGCTGCGCTTCCTGCGTGGCGGTACCTTCGACGTGTTCGGCTACACCGACGAGCGCAAGGGCGAGCGCCAGCTGATCGCCGACTACGAGAAGACCGTGGGCGAACTGCTGGGCGCACTGGATGGGGACAAGCTGGGGCTGGCGGTGGAGATCGCCAGCATTCCGGAGCACATCCGCGGCTACGGACACGTCAAGGAAAAGCACCTGCATGCCGCCAAGGCGCGCGAGGCCGAGCTGCTGGGCCTGTGGCGCAACCCGAGGGCGCTGCACATCGTGCAGGCGGCGTAAAAAAATGGAACCCCGCTCCGGCGGGGTTCTTCTTAGCGTGCGCTACGCGCACGACCTCACGATGCTTGCGGCAATGCCTTGTCGTGCGCATGGCGCGCGCTAAGGCGCCACACCAGGCAGCGGTTGTTGGCCGGCATGGCGTTGTCTTCGACCAGACACAGGCCGACGCCGCGCGCCAACGCATCGACGGCCTCGAAGTCGCGGATGCCCGAGGCGGGATCGCGGTCCTTCAGCCACTGATCGAACACACGGTTGCTGCCGCTGGTGAACTCGCCGCCATAGTTGAAGGGGCCGTAGACGATCAGCAGGCCGTCTTCTTGCAGCACTTTGCCGACACCGGCAAAGAACGCCTCCACCTGCGGCCACCCCATGATGTGCAGGCTGTTGGCGGTGAAGACCGCGTCGAACCCGTTCTCGGGCCACGGCCCCTCGACATCGAGTTCGATCGCGGGCGGCGTGTTCGCCAGCGCTGCCTCGTCCCGCCACGCCGCAATGCCCGGCAGGTTGTCCGCACGGTCGCTGCATTGCCATGTCAGCCACGGCATCGCGGCGGCGAAATGCACCGCGTGCTGGCCGGTGCCGCTGCCGATCTCCAGCACGCGGCGCGTGGCGCCCAGGTGGCGTTGCAGCACTTCCAGGATCGGCCCCTGGTTGCGCTCGCACGATGGCGCGAAGGGTTTGGTCACGAGGCGTAGCGTGCGCCACGCGCACGACCTCGTAGTGCCCGAACGACCATGACGCCGTGCACGGAGCGCACGCTACGCGGCCCGCACATAGAACCGTTTCGCACCGCCCTCGCCTGCCCGCTCCTCGACGGTGAAATGGCGCGGGTGCGCCTTCATCAGGTCGCTGAGCTTCTTGTGCCCGTAAAGGCGGGTATCGAAGTCCGGCCGCACCTTGCTGAGGTAGCTGCCGACGCTGCCGAGGAAGGCCCACCCCTGGTCGTCGCTGGCTTCCTCGATGGCCTGGCGGATCAGCTTCAGCGGCAGCGATTCGTGCCTGCCGGATTCGGCCGCGGGTGCGGCGGTCGGCTCGGCCTGCCCGGCGGGCTTTTTCGCCGCCGGCCTGGCCGCCTTCTTTACAGGCTTCGGCGGCGAGGTCGGGGTGGCCGGTGCCGCCGCTTCGCTGCGCAGCACCTCCACGTAGATGAACTTGTCGCAGGCCTGCACGAAGGCATCGGGCGTCTTGCGCTCGCCGAAACCGTACACGGTCAGCCCTTCCTCGCGCAGGCGCTGGGCCAGGCGGGTGAAATCGCTGTCGCTCGACACCAGGCAGACCCCGTCGAAGCGGCCGGTATACATCAGGTCCATCGCATCGATGATCAGCGAGCTGTCTGTCGCGTTCTTGCCGCTGGTGTAGGCGAACTGCTGTACCGGGTTGATCGAGTGCTTCAGCAGCGCCTGCTTCCACTGGGTCATGCGCGTACTGGTGAAGTCGCCGTAGATGCGCTTCACGCTGGCCACGCCGTACTTGGCCACCTCGGCCAGCAGGCCCTCGATCACCGCGGGCTGGGCGTTGTCGGCATCGATCAGCACGGCGAGCCGCGGCTGCTCGTCTTCGCTCTCGGGGCGTACGGAGGGACGGGACTTCATGCGGGCGCGTTCCTGTGCGGGATGCGCGCATTGTGCACCACGTCACCCGCCCATGACCGGCGTCACTTGACGCTGTACGGCACGCCGACGACAGTCCGGGGCTTCCTCTGCCCGGACACGCGCATGCAGCGACGCGACTTCCTGACCCTCGGCGGCCTGGCCTTTGCGGGCCGGGCCCTGCCCGGCACGCGCGTGATCGCTGCCGAGGCCCTGCTGGAGCCGGGCGACGTGGCGAAGAAGAAGCGCCTGGCCGACACCGCGCTGACAGCGGCGACCGCCGCGGGCGCCACGTACTGCGACGTGCGCATCGGCCGCTACCTGCGGCAGTCGCTGATCACCCGCGAGGACAAGGTGCAGAACGTGGTGAACCCCGAATCCTCCGGGGTCGGAGTACGCGTGATCGCGCAGGGCGCATGGGGCTTCGCGGCGACGAACGACCCGACACCCGATGGCGTCGCCGCCGCCGCGCGCCAGGCCGTGGCGATCGCGCGCGCCAATGCACGCATCCAGGGCAAGCCAGTGCAGCTGGCGCCGTTGAAGGGTGTCGGCGAGGTGAGCTGGCGCACGCCGATCGTGAAGAACGCGATGGCGGTGCCGGTGAAGGAGAAGGGGGATCTGCTGCTGGACGCGAATGCCACCGCGCTCGCCGCTGGCGCCAGCTTCGCGGCGTCGCGCATGTTCGTGATCAACGAGCAGAAGTATTTCGCCAGCACCGACGGGTCGTACATCGACCAGGATGTGCACCGCATCTGGGTGCCCTTCACGGTGACCGTGGTGGACAAGGCCACCGGCCGGTTCAAGACCCGCGACGGTCTGTCCGCGCCGATGGGCATGGGCTACGAGTATCTGGATGCCAACGCTGCCGACAAGTTCGCGCTGCCGGGTGGCGTGGTGGCTTATGGCGCGTCATATGACCTGCGCGAGGACATCGTGGCGGCGGCGAAACAGGCGCGCGCGAAGCTGGCCGCGCCGTCGGTGAAGCCGGGCAAGTACGACCTGGTGCTGGACCCGTCCAACCTGTTCCTCACCATCCACGAAAACGTCGGCCATCCGCTGGAATTGGACCGCGTGCTGGGCTACGAGGCCAACTACGCCGGCACCAGCTTCGCCACGCTGGACAAGCGCGAACAGAAGTTCCAGTGGGGCAGTCCGATCGTCAACTTCACCGCCGACAAGACCGAGCCGCGCAGCCTCGGCGCCGTGGGTTTCGACGACGAAGGCGTGAAGACGCGGCGCTGGGATCTTGTGAAGGACGGCGTGCTGGTGAACTACCAGGCGACCCGCTACGAGGTGCACATCCTCGGCGAGGACGCCTCGCACGGCTGCAGCTATGCCGATTCGTGGAGCAGCGTGCAGTTCCAGCGCATGGCCAATGTCTCGCTGGCGCCGGGCAAGGCGCCGCTCACGGTGGCGGAGATGGTGAAGGACGTCGAGAACGGCCTCTACATCCACGGTCGCGGCTCGTACTCCATCGACCAGCAGCGCTACAACGCGCAGTTCGGCGGGCAGCTGTACTTCGAGATCAAGAACGGCCAGGTCACCCGCCAGGTCGAGGACGCCGCCTACCAGATCCGCACGCCCGAATTCTGGAATGCGTGCACCGCGATCTGCGATGCACGCGACTTCCGCCTCGGCGGTTCGTTCTTCGACGGCAAAGGCCAGCCCAGCCAGGTATCGGCGGTGTCGCACGGCTCGGCCACCACGCGCTTCAACGGCATCAACATCATCAACACCGCGCGCAGCCTCGGATGACCACCCGGCCGTAGGAGCGCCCTCGGGCGCGATGCTCTTCGTTCCGCCACATGAAAAGCATCGCGCCCGAGGGCGCTCCTACAGGCGATGTGGGGCCATGTATGCCTAAAGTCATTTGACGCTGTCTCGGCCCCGGGGCAAGAATCAGGAACGACCTGCGCGGGGACTGCGCGGGCCGACGCACTATCGTCGCAGCCCCGCCTGCTCTGCAGGCCCAACTGGTGGAGAACTGCCTTGCAACGTCGTGACTTCCTGGCCATGACCGGCCTCAGCCTGGGCGGCCTGATGGTGCCGTCCTTCCTCGGCAAGGCGATCGCCGCCGAGCAGCTCCAGTCCACCCTCGACGTCGCCTTCAAGAAGCGCCTCGCCGATGCCGCCCTGGCCGCGGCCAGGCAGGCCGGCGCGACCTACTGCGACGTGCGCATCGGCCGCTACCTGCGCCAGTTCGTGATCACCCGCGAGGACAAGGTGCAGAACGTGGTGAACACCGAGTCCACCGGTGCCGGCATCCGCGTGATCGCCAACGGCGCCTGGGGCTTCGCCGCCACCAACACGCTCACCGCCGAAGGCGTGGCCAGCGCCGCCCGCCAGGCCGCCGCGATCGCCAAGGCCAACAGCAAGACCCAGACCGCGCCGGTGCAGCTGGCCAAGGCGCCGGGCTTCGGCGAGGTGTCGTGGAAGACGCCGATCAAGAAGAACGCCATGGACGTGCCGATCAAGGAAAAGGTCGACCTGCTGCTGGGCGTGAACGCGGCCGCGATCAACGCCGGCGCCGACTTCGTCAACTCGATGATGTTCCTGGTCAACGAGCAGAAGTATTTCGCCAGCACCGACGGCTCCTACATCGACCAGGACGTGCACCGCATCTGGGTGCCGATGACGGTCACCGCCATCGACAAGGCCAGCGGCAAGTTCCGCACCCGCGACGGCCTGTCGGCCCCGATGGGCCTGGGTTACGAATACCTGGATGGCGACGCCGGCCAGAAGTTCACCTCGCCCAACGGCGTGATCAACTATGGTCTGTCCTACGACATGGAGGAAGACGCGATCGCCGCCGCCAAGCAGGCGCGCGCGAAGCTCACCGCGCCGTCGGTGAAGCCGGGCAAGTACGACCTGGTGCTGGACCCCTCGCACACCTGGCTGACCATCCACGAATCGGTCGGCCACCCGCTCGAACTGGACCGCGTGCTCGGCTACGAAGCCAACTACGCCGGCACCAGCTTCGCCACCCTGGACAAGCGCGAGCAGCGCTTCCAGTACGGCAGCGAACTGGTCAACCTGTTCGCCGACAAGACCCAGCCCGGAAGCCTGGGCGCGGTCGGCTACGACGACGAAGGCGTGAAGACCAAGCGCTGGGACCTGGTGAGTGCCGGCAAGCTGGTCGACTATCAGACCATCCGCGACCAGGCCCACATCCTGGGCAAGACCGAATCCGATGGCTGCTGCTACGCCGACTCGTGGAGCAGCGTGCAGTTCCAGCGCATGGCCAACGTGTCGCTGGCGGCCGGCAAGACCAAGCTGTCCGTCGCCGACATGGTGAAGAACGTCGAGAACGGCATCTACATCATCGGCGATGGCTCGTTCTCGATCGACCAGCAGCGCTACAACGCGCAGTTCGGCGGCCAGCTCTTCTACGAGATCAAGAACGGCAAGATCACCCAGCAGATCGAGGACGTGGCCTACCAGATCCGCACGCCGGAATTCTGGAACGCCTGCACCGCCGTCTGCGACGAAAGCGACTACCGCCTGGGCGGTTCGTTCTTCGACGGCAAGGGCCAGCCCGGCCAGGTGTCCGCGGTGTCGCACGGGTCGTCCACCGCGCGCTTCAACGGCATCAACGTCATCAACACCGCCCGCTCGCTCGGCTGACCGGCGCAAGGAGATCCTAGAACATGAGCATCCTCACCGAAGCGCAGGCCAAGGCCATCCTGGACAAGGTCATCTCGCTGTCCACCGCCGACGAATGCACCGCGTCCCTCACCGGCTCGGTCGACGGCAACATCCGTTTCGCCCTGAACAACGTCTCCACCAGCGGCATCGTCAGCAACACCGACCTGGGCGTGCAGGTGGCGTTCGGCAAGCGCGTGGGCATCGCGACGATCAACGAGTTCGACGACGCCGCGCTGGAGCGCGTGGTCCGCCGCGCCGAAGACCTCGCCCGGCTGGCGCCGGAGAACCCCGAGTTCATGCCGGCCGTCGAGAAGCAGACCTACAGGCCCAGCGCCCCCTTCAGCGAGTCCACCGCCGCCATCACGCCCGAGTTCCGCGCCCAGGTCGCCGCCGATTCCATCGGCCCCTGCAAGGCGGAGAAGCTGATCGCCGCCGGCTTCCTGGAGGATGGCCAGAGCTTCGTCGCCTTCGCCAACAGCAAGGGCAACTTCGGCTACCAGCGCGCGACCGCGTTCAACTACACCTGCACCGTGCGCACGGAAGACGGCCGCGGTTCCGGCTGGGTCGGTCGCAACCTGAAGGACGCCAGCGCGTTCAAGGCCGACAGCGACATCCGCATCGCCATGCGCAAGGCCAGCGAATCGGCCGAGGCCAAGGCGCTGGAACCGGGCAAGTACACGGTGATCCTGGAACCGGCCGCGGCCGCGGGCCTGATCTCCTTCATGATGAACTTCTTCGACGCACGCCAGGCAGACGAAGGCCGCAGCTTCCTGTCCAAGAAGGGCGGCGGTAACAAGCTGGGCGAACAGGTCTACGACCCGCGCGTGAACATCAGCGCCGACCCGTGGCATCCAGGCGCGGAAGTGATGCCGTGGGACGGCGAGGGCCTGCCGCGCGAGAAGATGGCCATCGTCGAGAACGGCAAGGTGGTCAACCTGGAGTATTCGCGCTTCTGGGCGCAGAAGCAGGGCAAGCGCGCGATCGGTTCGCCGGGCAACCTGCTGATGGCGGGCGGCACCAAGTCCACGGCGGAACTGGTCGCCGGGACGCAGAAGGGCATCCTGGTCACCCGCACGTGGTACATCCGCATGGTCGATCCGCAGACGGTGCTGCTGACCGGCCTGACCCGCGACGGCACGTTCTACATCGAGAACGGGCAGATCAAGCACCCGGTGAAGAACTTCCGCTTCAACGAGTCGCCGGTGATCATGCTCAACAACATCGAGGAACTGGGCAAGCCGGTGCGCGTGGCCGGCGACGAGTCCAGCTTCGTGATGATGATCCCGCCGATGAAGCTGCGCGACTTCACCTTCACCTCGCTGTCGGACGCGGTGTAACGCTGTTCTCCTTCTCCCCCCGGGAGAAGGTGACCGAAGGGCGGATGAGGGGCGAACGCAGTCCATGATGCTTGAACCATCGGGACGCCATCGCCCCTCTCCCCAACCCCTCTCTCCCACGGGGCTTTCTGCGGTCGCTGTCGGGAGAGGGGCTTTCAGAGACCTCGGCTTTGCTCCACTCCCGGCTAACGCGAGCACAATTCCTCCGTCTGATGCTCGGCGGCATTGTGACGGCCGCATTGCCCAGGCAGGCACGCGCGGCCGGCACCTATGATTTCCATTTCACCCGGCTGAAATACGACTCCGGCGACTGGGACGTGGATGCGCGCATGCCGTCCAACCTGATCACGTCGCTGATCGACTACACCACCCTGCGGGTGGATCCGAAGGAACACGTGCTGGCGCTGTCAGACCCCCGCATGCTCGCTGCCCCGTTCTGCTACCTGGCCGGGCACAAGCTGGTGGAGTTCAACCCGATGGAGCGCCGCCACTTCGAGCGCTATGTGCGCAACGGCGGCTTCGTGTTCGTCGACGACTGCAATCACGACATCGACGGGCTGTTCGCCAAGTCGTTCGAGGCGCAGATGGCGTCGATCTTCGGCGCGAAGGCGATGAAGAAACTGCCGAACACGCACGCGATCTATTCCTCGTTCTTCAAGTTCGACAGCCCGCCGGCCACCAGCTTCGAGCTCAACGGCTGGGGCGACGACCTGGTACACGAGTACCTGCAGGGCATCGAGATCAACGGCCGCCTCGGCGTGCTCTACAGCAACAAGGACTACGGCTGCGAGTGGGACTACGACTGGCGCAACAAGCGCTTCCTGGCCGAGGACAACACCAAGTTCGCGGTCAACCTCGTGATCTATGCGTTGACGACATGAAGATGGCTGCACCCATGCCCTCTCCGCCGTCATCCCAGCGCAAGCTGGGATCCATCGTGACCTTTGCGCCGCGCTCGCCCAGGCACCAGAAACGCAAGAGCGCCATCAAATTGGATCCCAGCTTGCGCTGGGATGACGGCACTTGCTGTCGCAATTCGCTGCATTGACATCACCCTGGAAACGCCATGAAGCAGATCACCGAATCCGACCTCCAGCAACAACTCGCCAAGCTCGGCGAACTCCGCGCCGCCATCGGCCAGGCCATTGTGGGCCAGCAGGATGTCGTCGAGCAGCTGCTGATCGGCCTGTTGGCCGGCGGCCACTGCCTGCTCGAAGGCGTGCCCGGCCTGGGCAAGACGCTGCTGGTGCGCTCGCTGGGCGAAGCACTGCATCTGCAGTTCCGCCGCGTGCAGTTCACGCCGGACCTGATGCCCAGCGACATCCTCGGCACCGAGCTGCTGGAGGAAGACCACGGCACGGGCCATCGCCATTTCCGTTTCCAGCCCGGCCCGATCTTCACCAATCTGCTGCTCGCCGACGAACTCAACCGTACGCCGCCCAAGACGCAGGCCGCGTTGCTTGAGGCGATGCAGGAACGCACCGTCAGCTACGCCGGCACTACCCATGCGCTGCCCTCGCCGTTCTTCGTGCTGGCCACGCAGAACCCGCTGGAGCAGGCCGGCACCTATCCGTTGCCGGAAGCGCAGCTGGACCGCTTCCTGCTGCACATCCGCGTGGACTACCCCACCGAGCAGGAAGAACACGACATTCTCGCGCAGACCACCGGCCGCGCCGGCGGCACGGTACCGCGCGTGATGGAAGGCGAGGCCGTCCTCGCGCTGCAGAAGCATGTGCGCGACGTGCATGTCAGCGAGGACCTGTTGCGCTGGATCACGAAGCTGGTCCGCGCCAGCCGGCCTGGCGACGGCGTGCCCGATGAAGTCCGCAAGTACGTGCGCTGGGGTGCCGGTCCGCGCGCCGGCCAGTCGCTGGTGCTCGCCGCGAAGGCTCGCGCGCTGCTGCACGGGCGCCTGGCGGCGACGCGCGAGGACATCGTCGCGCTGGCGAAGCCTGTGATGCGCCACCGCCTGCTGCTGTCGTTCGCCGCCGAGGCCGAGCAGGTCAGCGCGGACGATGTGATCGCCGCGCTGCTGCGCGGCACGCCGCTCTCCGCCTGAGCGACGCCGTGGCGCACGACCTGATCCCCGCCGATGTCCGCAGCCGGTTGAAGGACCTGCGGCTGACCGCGCGCGGTGCGATCGGCGCGCAGGGAATCGGCGTGCACCACAGCCGCAGTCGCGGCGCCGGCCTGGAGTTCGCGCAGTACCGCGCCTACGAGCCCGGCGACGAGCTGCGCCAGATCGACTGGAAACTGTACGCGCGCTCGGACCGCTTCTTCGTGCGCGAAGCCGAGCGCGAAAGTCCGCTGACGGTATGGATCGTGCTGGACGCGACCGCCTCGATGGCGCAACGCGATGGCGCGCGCGGTACGCGTTTCGACGCCGCGCGCAGCCTCGCGGCCTGCATCGCCGAACTGGCCCTGCGCCAGGGCGACCGCTTCGGCCTGCTCGTGCTGCACGGCGATGGCGTGCGGCTCGTGGCGCCTGGCAACGGAGTGCGCCAGCGCGACCAGCTGCTGCTCGCGCTGCACGGCCTGCGTGCCGACGGGGCGTTCCCCGCACAGGAACGGTTGGGCCCCGTGTTCGAACGCATCGGTGCCGGCGACCTGGTGCTGATGTTGAGCGACTGGTTCGATGATGCGATGCCCGCCTTGGCGGAACGCCTGGCCGCTGCGCGCCGCGAGGTGCTGGCGATCCAGCTGCTGACCGCGGACGAACGCGACTTCCCGTTCACCGGCGGCCACCGCTTCCGCGACCCGGAAACCGGCGAGGAACTGCTGGGCGATGCCGCCGCGCTGCGCGCCGACTATCTGCGCCGCTTCGCGGATGCGCAGAGTGTGCTCGATGCGCGCCTGGACGCGGCCGGCATCCGCCACGCGCGTCACTACACCGACCAACCGCTGGACCTGCCGCTACGCCGATTGTTCGGTGCGCGCGATGCGGCGGAGTACGCATGAGCCTGGCGTTCCTGCTACCGGCAGGCCTGGCTGCGCTTGCCGCGCTGGTGGTGCCCTTGCTGCTGCATCTCGCGCGCCGGCACGAGCAGACGCCGACCGATTTCGCCGCGCTGCGCTGGCTGCGGCAGAAGCCTAAACCGCGTCACCGTATCCGCTTCGACGAATGGCCGCTGCTGTTGCTGCGCCTGCTGTTGCTCGCATTGCTCTCGCTGTGGCTGGCCCGGCCGGTGCTGTCGGGCCTGGACGACACGCGACCATGGACGGTCGCCGTGCCCGGCGTGGATGCAGGCCTCGCACGTGCGCGTTCCGATGCGCGCCCACGCCTGCATTGGCTGGCGCCGGACTTCCCGTCGCTGGATGAGCCGGCGCCCGCCGGCACGCCCGCCATTGGCTCCTTGCTGCGGCAGCTCGATGCAGAACTACCTCCCGGCGTCGCGTTGACCGTGATCGTGCCTGCAACGTTGCAAGGCGCGGATGCCGAACGGCCCGCGCTGTCACGTGCGGTGACCTGGCAGGTTGTCGAGGGCTCGATACCGGCATCGTCGGCAAAAGAATCGCCGACGCCTTCACTGGCGATTCGCCACCCGGCGGGCGACGAACATGCGCTGCGCTACCTGCATGCCGCCGCACGGGCGTGGCAGCCAAATGGCGCGCCAGCCGTGCAGATCGGGACCGCCGACGCGCCAATGCCTCCGCCGTCGCAGTCGCTGGTGTGGCTGGCACCGGGACCGGTGCCCGCGTCGGTCATGCAATGGATCTCGGCCGGCGGTGTCGCATTGCTGGCCCATGAAGCGACGGTGGACGGCATTGCCCTGTCGTCGATGCCGTGGCGCGATGCCGACGGTGCGCCCCTGGTCGAAGGCGCCCCGCTCGGACAGGGCCGGGGGATGCGCTTCACCCGACCGCTGCGGCCCGACGCGATGCCGGCGCTGCTCGACGCCGCTTTCCCGCCCCGGTTGCGCGCCCTGTTCGACGGTCCCGCCGACGCGCCCACGCGCGTGCTGGCGAGGGATTACGCGCCGACGCGCGGTGGCGCGACCTATCCCGTCGCGCCACGCGCCCTGCAACCCTGGCTCGCGCTGCTGATCGCGGCGTTGGTGCTGGTGGAACGCTGGATGGCCACGCGACGCACGCGGAGCGTGGCGCCATGACGTTGTCGGCCTTTGACCGCCTCGCCCAGGTCCGTCGCCATGCGGCGCTCGGCCAGCTGGTGTTGGGAGCGCCGATGCCCGTCGCGTTCGCCGGTGTGGTGTGGCGCTTCGCATCGCCCGCAGTAGCCGTGTCCGTCGCGCTGGCCGGGATCGCGGTACTCGCCGCGCTGGCCTGGCGGCGGACACGCGCGTTCGACACCGCCTGGCTGGTGCGCCAGCTGGATGCACGCCGCAAGGACCTCGACGACAGCAGCGATCTTCTGCTGGCGCCGCCCGCCTCGCTGACGCCACTGCAACAGCTGCAGCAGGCGCGTGTCCGCGAACGGCTGCGCAGCCAGCCGGCACCGGACCTGCGCACGCCGTGGCCGTGGCCGCGCATCGCGGCGATGTGGCTGGTGGCCGGCGTGGTGATCGCCGTGGCGGCGTGGTGGCCGGCGCGCGCACCGATGGCCAGCACGCGCGCGCCTGCGGACGAAGAAACCCCGGTCATTCCCGGCGTCCCGCGCCTGGTCGGCCAACGCTTGCACGTCGCGCCGCCGTCCTACCCGGGCCAGCCGGCGCGCGACGAAGCCACGCTCGATGCGAAAGCCCCCGTCGGCTCGCGCCTCGCCTGGACGTTGCGCTTCGAACCGCAACCCACCCGCGCCGATCTCGGCTTCCACGCCGGCCAGCGCATCGCGCTGCGGCGCAACGGCGACACCTGGCGGGCGACGCACACCCTCGCGAAATCCACGCTGTACCGTGTGGTGGCCGCCGGCACGGAGGCGCAACCGCCGTCGAAACTCCGGCGGCTGGATGCCATTCCCGATCGCGCGCCGCAGGTGAAGGTGCTGGCGCCCGACCGCGGCCTCAGCCTGGTGGTGGTCGGACAGACGCGCTGGACGCTCGCCTTCGAAGCGCGCGACGACTACGGCGTGGCCGCGACCGGCACATTGAAGCTGACCCGCGCGCAGGGCAGCGGCGAGAACATCGCGTTCAAGGAACAGGCGATGACGCTGCACGGCACCGGTCCGGCGACCTCACGCCGCTTCACCGCATCGCTCGACCTCGCGGCGCTCGGCATGGCCGTCGGCGACGACCTGATCGCGCAGCTCACCGTGCGCGACACGCGTGCGCCGACGTCGCAGACCGCTCAGAGCCCCGGCCTGATCCTGCGCTGGCCGGCAGACCTGGGCCAGGAAAGTACGGGCCTGGAAGGACTGGTGAAGAAGGTGATGCCGGCCTACTTCCGCAGCCAGCGCCAGATCATCATCGACGCCGAAGCCCTGCAGAAGCAGAAGCGCAGCCTGGCGACGGACACCTTCGTCACGCGCTCGGACGCGATCGGCGTGGACCAGCGCATCCTGCGCCTGCGCTACGGCCAGTTCCTCGGCGAGGAAGCCGAAGGCGAATCGCAACCGCCGCCGACCAGCGACGCCGCCGACGATCACGCGGACGACGACGGACACGATCACGCCGAAGCCCCGACCGCCGTGCAGGACGATCACGATCATGCGACGTCGGCGACCGGCGCGAGCTTCGGCCGCGAAGCCGACGTGCTGGAAGCCTACGGGCACACGCACGATCCCGCCGAAGCCGCGACGCTGCTCGACCCCGACACGCGCGCCACGCTGAAGAAGGCGCTGGACCAGATGTGGCAGTCGGAACTTCACCTGCGCCAGGGGCAGCCGGACCGCGCACTGCCGTTCGCGCACAAGGCGCTGGAGTACATCAAGCAGGTGCAACAGGCCACGCGCATCTACCTGGCGCGCGTAGGACCGGAACTGCCGCCGATCGACGAGACGCGCCGGATGGGCGGCGATCGCAAGGGCATCGCCTCCCGCGCGCTCGGTCCGCTCGTCCCGATGCCCGACGACGTCGATGCGGCGCCCGCCCGCGCATGGCGCGCCCTGGCCAACGATCGCGCGCCGGCGGATGGCGCGGACCTGGACGCGCTGCACACCTGGTTGCGCGCGAACGAGGCGCGCGTGCCCGATGCGCTGGACCTGTTCGCGGCCATCGATGAAGTGCGCGGCGATCCGGCCTGCGCGCCCTGCCGTGCACGCCTGCGGGCGTTGCTGTGGTCGGCGTCGCCGCAACCGCCTGCACAGGTGCAACGTCGGGCCGCGCCGGACGACGTCGGCCGCCGCTACCTCGATGCCCTGCAGCAGGAGCCCGCACGATGACCCTGCCCGTGCTCCCGCCCTGGCTACTGGCCGGCCTGCTCGCGCTCGGCGTGCTGCTCGCGTGGGCGCGCCTGATCGCGCGGCGTCGTGGTGCTTCAACGGACGTGCGCGGCGCCCGCACCCGCTTCCTGCTGCTGTGCGCGCTGCAGCCGGTCTGCGCGCTGCTGCTCTACTTCACCCTGCTGCCGCCGCGGCAGGCATCGACCCCCGGCCCGCTGATGGTGATGACCGCGAACGCCGGACAGGTTGCTCTGCCCGCGGCGCTGCAGGGCCAGCCCCGCGTCGCCCTGCCGGAGGCCACGGCCACCGACGGCAGCGAGCGCGTGCCGGACCTGGGCACCGCGCTGCGCCGGCACCCCGACGCAGGCACGCTGCAGGTCGTCGGCGATGGACTGGAAGCCCGCGACCGCGATGCGCTCGGCGACCGGCGCATCGTGTTCTCGCCTGCCGCCTTGCCGCGCGGCGTCGTCGAACTCGCGCCGGTGGGTGTCGTGGCACCGGGCGACACCTTCATCGCCAGCGGTCGCGTGAACGACGTGCCGAAGGCGACGGTGGCGCTGTTCGACCCCGCGGGCCAGCGCATCGATGCAGGCCCCGTGGATGCGCAGGGCCGTTTCCGCCTGACCGGTGTCGCCCGCCTGCCTGGCCCGGCTCTGTTCCGGGTGGAGGTGCAGGAAGGGCGCGGCAGCGTGGTCGATGCCGCGTCGCTCCCGGTCTGGACGCAGCCCTCGCCGCCGCCACGCGTGTGGGTGCTCGCCGGTGCGCCCAATGCCGAGGGTAAGTACCTCCGCCGCTGGGCGACGGACGTGGGCATTCCGCCCCACCTGCAGGTCAGCCTGGGTGGCGGCATCCAGCTCGGCGATGCGCCACTGCCGATGAACGCCGAGACGCTGCGCCGCTTCGACCTGCTGGTGCTGGATGCGCGCAGTGCCGCGGGACTCGGCGAAGCGCAACGTGCGGCGCTCGGCGCGGCGGTGCGCGACGGGCTTGGCGTGCTGGTGCGCGCCGACGGACCGATCCCCGCACCCGTGGAGCGCCTGCTGCGTATCCTTTCCGTGGGCAGCGAGGAGATGGAATTCCGCCTTGCGCGTCCGGCGCCGGACGACGATGCCTGGCGTGCGCGGCGCGGCGCCGGCACGGCCGACCTGCCGGTGGATGCCGATGCGGTACCGGCGGGCCTGCCCGTGCTCACGCGCCGCACGGCCCGGATGCCGGTGGGCGACGATGTGGCGCTGCTCCGCGACGCCACCGGCGCACCGCTCGCCTGGTGGCATGTGATGGGGCGCGGCCGGGTCGGCGTGTGGACGCCGGGCGATACCTACACCCCGGTGCTGGCGGGCCATGCCGACGTGCACGCCGCGCTGTGGTCGCAGGCGTTCGCCACGCTGGCGCGCGCAGGCGCGCCGGCCATCGCCGCGATCCCGGACGAGGCGCGCGCAGGCGAACGCGCAGCGCTGTGCGGCATCGCCGACGAGGCCCGGATCGTCGCGCCCGACGGCACTACGACACGGATGCTGCGCGATCCCGCGACCGGCAGCGCGCGCTGCGCGGGTTTCTGGCCACGGGATGCAGGCTGGCATCAGCTGAAGGTCGGGGACACTGCGACCCCGTTCTTCGTCCGCGCCCGCGACGATGCGCCTTCACTGCATCGCGCCGCCGTCCGTTCGCAGACCCTGCAGCGTGCCGCCAGGGCGGAGGCCGCTGCGACGCTGGCCGTCCCGGAAGGTGCACGCGGACCCGCCTGGCCCTGGTTCCTGGCCTGGCTCACCGCGAGTGCGCTGCTGTGGTGGCTGGAGCGCAAGCGATCCGCACCCGGTTAACGACTCCCGAATGCGCCGTGCGCAATCCTGTCGCCCATCTCACCTTTCCGGAGTTCCGCATGATCCGAACGGCGATCCCTGCCCTGCTGCTGACCCTCTCGCTGGCCGCCTGCTCCTCGCCCGAGGCCGACGAACAGACCGCCGCCGCCGAACAGTCCCAGGCCGCGGCCAGCGAAGTGGCCACGCCGCCCGCCGCCGAGCCCGCACCGGCCGAACTCGCCGGCAGCTGCGACGACACCCAGGCGCAGTGGATCATCGGCAAGACGCCGACGGAGAAGGACATCGAACAGGCGAAGAGCGACAGCAAGTCCGACGCCGTGCGCAGCCTGAAACCGGGTGACGCCGCGACGATGGATTTCAACCCGAACCGCCTGAACATCATCCTGGACGAGAAGGGCGCGGTCGCCTCGGTCAACTGCGGCTGACGCCTCGCGACAGCCTCGCGGGACCTTGAACCGCTCGCGGCGACGCGGGCGGTTTTTCGTTGTCCGGTGCGCACGTTTTCGTCGCGCAAAAAGTTGCTTCTGCAACCAACAAGTGGTGCGTCAGAGGTGTTGTTGCGGCGTCGCAACATCTATGGTCTAGTCGGATTTCCGGTGACATTTCGAAGTGCCGCTGCGCGGGCAGGGCACGGTGTCGCCGTCACTCCGGTTTGAGGCAAGACATGGCCCCTCGCCATCGCCAAGGCGGCTTTGACCCCGGTCTCTACGACCCGAACGACGAACGCGACGCCTGCGGTTTCGGCATGATCGCGCAGCTCGACGACCAGCCCTCGCGCGCGCTCGTCGACACCGCCATTGCCGCGCTCTCGCGCATGACCCATCGCGGCGGCGTCGCCGCCGACGGGCTGACCGGCGACGGCTGCGGCCTGCTGCTCCGCAAACCGGACGCCTTCCTCCGCGCGCTCGCTGCCGAATCCGGCATCGACCCCGGCGCGCGCTTCGCCGCAGGCCTGGTCTTCCTGCCGCACGACGACGCGCTTGCCGCGCAGTGCCGCGCCACGCTGGAGGCCGAACTGTTCCGCGCCGGCGTGGCGGTGAAGGGATGGCGCGTGCCGCCGACCGACGACACGGTATGCGGACAGCTGGCCAAGGACACCCTGCCGCGCATCGAGCAGTTGTTCGTGGAAGCGAGCGCCGAGCAGAGCGGCGACGCCTTCACGCTGGCGCTGTTCCTCGCCCGCCGCCGCAGCGAACAGCAGCTGCGCACCTCCGTGCCGGATTTCTATGTGGTGACGCTGTCGCCGCACGCCATCGGCTACAAGGGCATGGTGCTGCCGGGCAAGCTGGCGACGTTCTACCCCGACCTGCAGCGCGCCGAGCTGGCCAGCAGCGCGGTGGTGTTCCACCAGCGCTTCTCCACCAACACGCTGCCGCGCTGGCCGCTGGCGCATCCGTTCCGCCTGCGGGCGCACAACGGCGAGATCAACACCATCGAGGGCAACCGCCGCTGGGCGCAGGCGCGCAGCAAGGTGTGGAAGACGCCGCGCTTCGACATCGGCGAATTCGACCCGGTCATCTCGATGCACGGCTCCGATTCGCAGAGCCTGGACAACATGCTGGAGCTGCTGGTCGCCGGCGGCATGGAGCTGATCCAGGCGCTGCGCATCCTGGTGCCACCGGCCACGCAGTCGCTGGAGTTCAAGGACGCCGACCTCGCCGCGTTCTACGAGTTCTACGGATTGAACACCGAGCCGTGGGACGGGCCGGCCGGCATCGTCTCGATGGATGCGCGCTACGCCGCGTGCACGCTGGACCGCAACGGCCTGCGCCCCGCGCGCTGGATGCTGACCAGCGACCGCCACTTCATCGTCGCCAGCGAAGCCGGCGTGTGGGAAGTGCCGGCCGAACGCGTGACCCGCAAGGGCAAGCTGGGTCCGGGCGAGATGATGGCCATCGACCTCAAGCGCGGCGACCTGCTCGACAGCGAAGCAGTGGACCGCATCAACCGCGGCCGCGCGCCGTACAAGCAATGGCTGCACCAGGGCGTCACCTACCTGCAGACCGAGCTGATCGATCCGTCGCTGACCGATGCGCCGTTCGACGAGAAGACGCTGCGCGGTTACCACAAGCTGTTCCAGCTCACGACCGAGGAGGTGGAACAGGTGCTGCGTCCGCTCGCGGAGACCGAGCAGGAGGCCACCGGCTCGATGGGCGACGACACGCCCATGGCCGTGCTGAGCCGGCAGACGCGGCCGCTGTACGACTACCTCCGCCAGGCGTTCGCGCAGGTCACCAACCCGCCGATCGATCCGCTGCGCGAAGACTGCGTGATGTCGCTGACCACCCAGCTGGGCCGGGAGACCAACATCTTCCACGCCGGGCCGGAAACGGTGAACCACATCATCCTCAACTCGCCGGTGCTGTCCCAGCGCAAGCTGAGGCAGATCGTGAAGATGGCGCCGTACGACCAGAAGCACCGCTACATCGACCTGTCGTACCACCCCGCGGAAGGCATGAAGGCCGCCATCGAGCGCATCAGCGCCGAGGTGGCGCAGGCCGCGCGCGAGGGCATGGTGATGGTGGTGCTGAGCGACCGCCGCCCGCAACAGGGCCGGCCGATGGTGCATGCCCTGCTCGCCACCGGCGCGGTGCACCACCACCTGTGCCGCGAAGGCCTGCGCTGCGACGTCAACCTGATCGTCGAGACCGGCACCGCGCGCGACCCGCACCATATCGCTTGCCTGATCGGCGTGGGCGCCACCGCCGTGTATCCGTACCTGGCCTACCAGACGCTGTTCGACCTGGGCCGGCGCGGCATCCTGCAGATCAAGAAGGGCGGCGAGCAGACGCAGATCGGCCGCAGCTACCGCAAGGGCATCTACAAGGGCCTGTCGAAGATCATCTCGAAGATGGGCATCTGCACCATCAGCAGCTACCGCGGCGCGCAGCTGTTCGAGATCGTCGGGCTGGATCCGGAGGTCGTCGACCTGTGCTTCGCCGAAACGCCGTCGCGGATCGGCGGCGTCGGCTTCGAACGGCTCGATCTGGAAGCCCGCCAGCTCGACGCGCGCGCGTGGAACGACCGCGAATCGCCGGACGTCGGCGGCCTGCTGAAGTACGTGCACGGCGGCGAGTACCACATGTACAACCCGGACGTGGTGATGACGCTGCAGCGTGCGACGCGCACCGGCGACGCCCGTGACTGGCAGGCGTACGCGGACGCGGTGAACTCGCGCCCGCCCTCGGCGCTGCGCGATCTGCTGCAGCTCAAGAAGGCCGATGTGCCGACCCCGATCGACGAGGTGGCCGACGCCTCCGACCTGCTGCGCCGCTTCGACACCGCCGCGATCTCGCTGGGCGCGCTGTCGCCCGAGGCGCACGAGGCGCTCGCCATCGCGATGAACCGCCTCGGCGGCCGCAGCAACTCGGGTGAAGGCGGCGAAGACCCCGCGCGCTACGGCACCGAGAAGCGCAGCAAGATCAAGCAGGTCGCGTCCGGCCGCTTCGGCGTGACGCCGGAATACCTGGTCAATGCGGAAGTGCTGCAGATCAAGGTCGCACAGGGCGCCAAGCCCGGTGAAGGCGGCCAGCTGCCGGGCCACAAGGTCAACGAGCTGATCGCGCGGCTGCGCTACGCCAAGCCCGGCATCGGCCTGATATCGCCGCCGCCGCATCACGACATCTATTCGATCGAAGACCTCGCCCAGCTGATCTACGACCTCAAGCAGGTCAATCCCACCGCACTGGTGTCGGTGAAGCTGGTCAGCCATGCCGGCGTGGGCACCATCGCGGCGGGCGTGGTGAAGGCAGGCGCGGACCTGATCACCATTTCCGGCCACGACGGCGGCCCCGGCGCCAGCCCGGTCAGTTCGATCCGCTATGCCGGCGTGCCGGGGGAACTCGGCGGGGCGGAGGCGCATCACGCCCTGGTCGTGAACCAGCTGCGCGACCGCACCGTGCTGCAGACCGACGGCGGCCTGAAAACCGGCCTGGACGTGGTGAAGGCGGCATTGTTGGGCGCCGACAGCTTCGGCTTCGGTACCGGCCCGATGATCGTGCTGGGCTGCAAGTACCTGCGCATCTGCCACCTCAACAACTGCGCCACCGGCGTGGCCACGCAGGACGAGCGACTGCGCACGCAGTACTTCACCGGCCTGCCCGAGCGCGTGGAGAACTTCTTCCGCCTGCTGTCCGAGGAAGTACGCCAGTGGCTGTCGTACCTGGGCGCGCGTTCGCTGGACGAGATCGTCGGCCGCACCGACCTGCTGCAGCAGCTCGACGTATCGCCGCGCGAAGGCGTGCGCGTCGATCTGTCGCGCCTGCTGAAAGGCGCTCAGGTCGACAGCAGCAGCTGCGCGGCGCAGCGCCTATACGAGTCGCCGGACAGCCTGGCCACCCAGCTCGATGGTTTGCTCGCCGAACCGATCCGCAACAAGAGCGGCGGCGACCACCGCTTCCTGATCCACAACACCGACCGCAGCATCGGCACCCGCCTGTCCGGTGCCATCGCGCGCGTGCATGGCAACCATGGCATGACCGACGCGCCGTTGAACCTGCGCTTCCGCGGCAGCGCCGGCCAGAGCTTCGGCGCCTTCAACGCCGGTGGCCTGCTGATGGAACTGGAGGGCGAAGCCAACGACTACGTCGGCAAGGGCATGGCAGGCGGCCGGCTGGTCGTGCGTCCGCCGCGGGGCGCGCGCTTCGAGGCGCGCAGCACGCCGATCATCGGCAACACGTGCCTGTACGGCGCGACGGGCGGCGAACTGTTCGCCGCGGGTCGGGCGGGCGAACGCTTCGCGGTGCGCAACTCCGGCGCGCTGGCGGTCATCGAAGGCGCCGGCGACCACTGCTGCGAGTACATGACCGACGGCATCGTGCTGGTGCTGGGCAGGGTGGGCCTGAACTTCGGCGCCGGCTTCACCGGCGGACTGGCCTATGTCCTCGACCTGGACCGCGACTTCGTCGACCGCTACAACCACGAACTGATCGACATCCACCGCATCAGTCCGGAAGGCTTCGAGAGCCACCGCCAGCATCTGCACACGCTGGTCACCCGCCATCGCGAACTGACCGGCAGCATCTGGGCGCAGCAGATCCTCGACGAGTTCCGCGACTACGTGGGCAAGTTCTGGCTGGTGAAGCCGAAGGCCGCGAGCATCGATTCGCTCAATGAGACCCTGAGGCGCGCAGCATGAGCGTGCACCGCCTTTCTCCTCCCCCCTCGCGGGGGAGGATGCCCGCAGGGCAGGAGAGGGGGCGCAAGCGCAGCGACGCGTGCCGTTGCTTCCGTGCACTCGATGCGATGACGTGGCGCTTCGCCGCAACCGGCTCCGGCTCACCCTCTCCCGGCCTTCGGCCACCCTCTCCCATCAAGGGAGAGGGGAATCAGGTACTGTCCTCATGAGCAAGAAGCAGGTATTCCAGTTCCTCGACCTGCCGCGGACGATGCCGCAGCGCATTCCGCTGGAACTGCGCACGTCCGGCGACTGGGGCGAGCTGTACGGCAGGTTCGGCAAGGAGGAGGCGCAGTACCAGGCCGGACGCTGCCTGGATTGCGGCAATCCGTACTGCAGCTGGAAGTGCCCGGTGCACAACGCGATCCCGCAGTGGCTGCAGCTGGTGCAGGAGAACCGCATCGAGGAAGCCGCGGCGCTCTGCCATTCGACCAACCCGCTGCCGGAAGTCTGCGGCCGCGTCTGTCCGCAGGACCGCCTGTGCGAAGGCAGCTGCACGCTGGAGGAGTTCGGCGCGGTCACCATCGGCGCGGTGGAGAAATACATCGTCGATACCGCCCTAGCCCAGGGCTGGCGCCCCGACCTGAGCGCCGTGCAGCCCACCGGCAAGCGCGTCGCCGTCATCGGTGCCGGGCCCGCGGGCCTGGGCTGCGCGGATCGCCTGGCGCGGGCCGGCATCCAGGCCGTGGTCTACGACCGCTACGAACAGATCGGCGGCCTGCTGCAGTTCGGCATCCCCAGCTTCAAGCTGGACAAGGGCGTCATCGCGCAGCGCCGCGAGGTGCTGGAGGGCATGGGCGTGGAATTCCGCCTGGGCGTGGAAGTCGGCCGCGACATCACCCTGGCACAGCTGCTGGACGACTACGACGCCGTGTTCCTGGGCACCGGCGCCTACCGCTACACCGATGGCGGCCTGCCCGGCCAGGATCTGGAGGGCGTGCTGCCGGCCCTGCCCTTCCTGGTGCAGAACGGCCGCATCGTCAGCGGCAACGATCCCTGGGGCCGGCCCATCGCCGGCTGGGAAGACCAGTTGCAGCTGCCGGACCTGCAGGGCAAGCGCGTGGTCGTGCTCGGCGGCGGCGATACCGGCATGGACTGCGTACGCAGCGCGATCCGCCTGGGCGCGGCCAAGGTCACCTGCGCCTACCGCCGCGACGAGGCGAACATGCCCGGTTCCGCACGCGAAGTCGCCAACGCGCGCGAGGAAGGCGTGCGCTTCCTGTTCAACCGCCAGCCGCTGGGCATCGTGGCCGGCGTGGACGGCAAGGTCGCGGGCGTGCAGGTGGTCGAGACGAAGCTGGGCGAACCGGACGAACGCGGCCGCCAGAGCGCCGTGCCGATCGAAGGCAGCGGGTCGGTGCTGGAAGCGGACGTGGTGATCATCGCGTTCGGCTTCTCGCCGACGGTGCCGGCGTGGCTGGCCGAGGTCGGCGTGGAAGGCACGCCGAACGGCCGCATCGTCGCCGGTGGCGGCGACCGTCTGCCGTTCCAGACCACGCATCCGAAGCTGTTCGCCGGCGGCGACGCCGTGCGCGGTGCCGACCTGGTGGTCACCGCCGTGGCCGAAGGGCGTGATGCGGCCGGCAGCATCGCGACGCTGCTGTTGGCGTAGCGGGCGGCGCTCTGGACTGAGGTAAGCTTCGACGCACATACCGCAGGACGCTCGTGTGCCCTGTGGCCCGCCACCGACCATGGGGATGTGTCGATGAAGAGAATCCTGTTCCTAGCGGCCTTACTGGCCGTCAGCCTGTCGCTGGACGCACGCGACCGGAAAAGCGTCTATGGGCCCGACTACGGCGCCTTCGATGGCGAGGTGGTCACGCGCGCGGACCCGGACGTCTACGACCTCCTCGTCGTCGCCGTGGATGGCAAACACCGCCCTGATCTCCCCACGAAGGTAAAGATGCGTCCCGGCTTTCATTGGCTCGAGGTCGCATCCAGCAAGCGCGGGCGAAACGGCGAGCTCACGCGCCAGTCTCTCCCCCTCACGGTCGAGCCGTGTACCACCTATCGGTACGCCGCCAAGCACGACGGCAGTCTTTCCAACCGGCGCTGGACGATCATCGGGATCGAAGCCCTTACCGACCTCGATTGTCCGGCGAATAGCGGCGAGACCGATGGGGTTAAGGACAAGCAGGTTGCCGACGACACCGTCACGGAAAGCCCCCAACCGTGAGCGACGCCCCAGGGTGAGGCGTGTCTTCGGCTAGACTCGGGTTCATCCCCTTCTTCCCTACGATCATGCGCCTGGGTCTGGCCGCCAACCGCCTGCACCACCACACCGAAGACGCAGCGCTGTTCCGCTGGCTGCGCGCCTGCGAACCCGGCATCCGCGACCTGCGGCTGGCACTGCATGCGGTCGGCCGCACACATGATGCGATCGCCGCCGCCGGCATGCTGCGCGGCTACGACGGGCTCAAGCGCTATCCCTACGGGCGCGATGGCGGACTGATGAAGCTGGTGGCGGAGGTCGTCGGCCTGGAAGGCGCGGAGCGCAGCCTCGACGGCGCGATCTACTTCATCGATCCGGTCGATCCGTCTTCGATCTTCCCCGAGGCCACGGCGCTGAAGCGCCAGTGCGTGATCCATGGCAAGCCGTTCCTGTCGACGGTCGCCTCGGCGCGCGACTGGGTGGAGATGGAACGCATCCATGCGGGCCTGGCGCCCGACCCGAACGCGGACCGCTTCCACGCGCTGGAATCCCAGACCCTGGCACTGATCGCGCACGATGCGATGAAGCCGCAGATGCTCGCCTTCGCCGACGCGCACTTCGACGTGCTGTCCCGCTTCGCCCACCGCATGGCCACCGGCACCACCGGCCTGCGCCTCAACGAACTGGCATGGAGCCGCGGCTGGCCCCAGGACACGCCGTGGGTGGAACGCTTCCAGAGCGGCCCGCTCGGCGGCGACGCGCAGATCGCCGACCGCGTGCTGGAGCACCGCTGCCAGCGGGTGATCTTCTTCGAGGATCCGCACGTGGCGCGCCAGCACGAGGCGGACATCCAGCTGCTCGAGCGCGCGGTGACCACGGTGACCGATGAAGCGGTGTGCACCACCTCGCTGGCGGTGGCCAGGCGCTGGTGCGAGGCGGTGACCAAGCGTGGGATTCTTGTAGGAGCGACGTGAGTCGCGACCGCACGCCCGGACAACCTTCGGACCCGAACCACACGCATCGACAGGACGAGATAGTTCAGTCATTACGGTCGCGACTTACGTCGCTCCTACAGGTACCGCAGCAGCAATGAGTTCCCCACCCCGCCATCTGCTGAAAGACTTTTCCCTGTCCGCCATCGCGGCCGGCTTCGTCACCGTCCTGGTCGGCTTCGCCAGCTCGGCGGTGATCGTGTTCCAGGCGGCGCAGTCGCTGGGCGCCTCGCCGGAAGAAATCTCCTCGTGGATGTGGGCGCTCGGCCTGGGCATGGGGCTGACCTGCATCGGCCTGTCGTTGCGCTACCGCATGCCGGTGGTGACCGCGTGGTCCACGCCCGGCGCGGCCATGCTGATCGGCAGCGTCGCCGGGCTACCACTGTCGGATGCGATCGGTGCGTTCCTGATTTCGGCGTTGCTGATCGCGGCGTCGGGCTTCTCGGGTTTCTTCGAACGGATGATCAGCCGCATCCCGGTGTCGCTGGCGTCCGGCATGCTGGCCGGCGTGCTGCTGCGCTTCGGCATCGACGCGTTCGCCGCGATGAAAACGCAGCTGGGCATGGTGCTGACGATGTTCGCGGTATATCTGCTCGCCCGCCGCCTGCTGCCGCGTTACGCGGTGATCCTGACCCTGCTGGTCGGCATCGCCTTCGCTGCCGGACTCGGGCTGCTGCGCGTGGACGGCCTGTCCCTGCAGCTGGCGAAGCCGGTGTTCACCACGCCGACGTTCTCGCTCGCCGCCATCGTCGGCATCGCCTTGCCGCTCTTCATCGTGACGATGGCGTCGCAGAACGTCCCCGGCGTGGCGGTGATCCGCGCGTCGGGGTATGCAATCCCGATCTCGCCCGTCGTCGGCTGGACCGGCCTGGTCAACCTGCTGCTGGCGCCTTTCGGCGCGTTCGCGCTGAATCTCGCCGCGATCACCGCCGCGATCTGCATGGGGCGCGAAGCGCACGAGGATGCGGCACGACGCTACGTGGCGGCCATCGCGGCCGGCGTGTTCTATGTCGTCGTCGGCCTGTTCGGCGCCACGGTGGCAGCGCTGTTCGCCGCGTTCCCGAAGGAGCTGATCCTCGCGATCGCCGGCATTGCCCTGCTGGGCACCATCGGCAACAGCCTGGCGGCGGCATTGCGCGACGAAGGGGGGCGCGAGCCGGCGCTGGTGACGTTCCTCGTGACGGCCTCGGGTCTGTCGCTTGTAGGCATCGGCTCGGCGTTCTGGGGCCTGCTGGCCGGCGTGGTGACGTTGTTGGTGCTGCGACGCACGTAGCCCGCGTTCGCACGCGGCTCATGCAGGTGAACACCGCGTGGAGTGTTCAGTTTGGAGGGCGTGGATTCACCTGTGGCTGATGCTCGGGTGGGCAGGATCGGTCCACCCCTCCCCCGGAGATTTCCATGACTGTTCGCAACCGCCATCGCCTGCTGACCCTTGCCGCCCTGGCTGCACTGTCCGCTGCCGCCGTCGCCCAGCCGCCTGCGCCCACGGCCGGCAAGGATGCGCTGAAGGAACCGCAGGTGCGCGCCCTGCTCACCGAGAAGGGCTACACGAACATCGACGACCTCGATTTCGAGGACGGCATGTGGGAAACCGACGCCACCAGCGCCAACGGCGACCGGGTGGACGTGCGCATCAATCCGGCGAGCGGCGACGTGATGGCCGAGAAGCTGGTGTCCGATCTCAGCGAGAACGACGTGAAGGCCAAGCTGACGGCCGCCGGCTATTCCAAGATCCACGACGTCGACTTCGACGATGGCGTCTGGAAGGCCGAGGCCGAACGTACCGACGGCAATGACGTCGAGATCCACCTGGCCGCCAACACCGGCGAGATCATCCACGTCGAGAACGATTGATCATCGCGCAGGCCGCGCAACGGAGAAGGCCGCCCTTGGGCGGCCTTCTTCGCATCAATGCGCTGCCGCTGACGGCGGCCGGGCGAAGCGCCAGCCCACCAGCCAGCCGATGGCGAGCAGCAGCGCCGCCAGCAGCCACGGTGCGCCCGGCAGGTGCGCGGGCGCCGCCTTGCCGATGAACAGCGAGAACGTGCCGGCGAACATCATCGGCCCCACGATGCCGGCCAGGCTGACCAGACTCATCAGCGCGCCCTGCACGCGGCCCTGCACGTCGGCCCCGACCTGCTGGGTGATCAACGCCTGCGTGGCCGGGCCGGCCAGGCCCCACAGCGCGCTGATCGGCAGACCGATCAGGAACATCCAGCCCAGGTCCGCCATGCCATAGATGCAGAAGCCGACCACGCCGCATGCCAGCCCGAACAGCAGCGTGCGGCGTTCGCCGAACTTCGGCACGACGCGACCCACAAGACCCGCCTGCACGATCACGCTGCACACGCCGACGGCGGCGAGCACCCACGCAACCTGTTGTTCGTTCCAGCGGTACTGGTACTCGGCGAACAGCACGAACACGCTGGGATAGACGTAGTGCGCCAGGTTCGCGATCAGCACCACCGCCGCCAGGCCGAACACCTGGGGATAGCGCTTCAGCAACACCATCGAGCCGACCGGATTGGCGTGCGACCAGTCGAACGTCGCCGTGCGGCGCTCCTTCGGCAGCGACTCCGGCAGCACGAACACGCCATACAGGAAGTTCAGCAGCGCCAATCCGGCCGCGAACCAGAACGGCAGGCGCAGGTCGATGGCGCCCAGCTGGCCGCCGATGATCGGGCCGATGATGAAGCCCACGCCGAAGGCCGCACCGATCATGCCGAAGGCCTGTGCCCGCTTCTCCGGCGCGGTGATGTCGGCGATGTAGGCGTTGGCCGTGGTGAAGCTGGCCGAGAACACGCCCGAGAAGATGCGCGCCACCAGCAGCCACGGCAGCGACTGGGCCAGCGCCATCAGCACGAAGTCGATGCCCAGGCCCAGGCAGGACAGCAGGATGACGGGACGGCGGCCGAAGCGGTCCGACAGCGCGCCCTGGATCGGCGTGCAGATGAACTGGATGGCGGCGAACAGCATGCCGAAGGTGCCCACCCACCACGCCGCCTGCGCGAAATCGCCACCGGTGAACTGGCGGACCAGGCCGGGCAGGACGGGAATGATCACGCCGAAGGACAGGATGTCGATCAGCACGGTGATGAAGATGAAGACCAGGGCGGCGCGGCGGCCGGCGGGTGCGGGAGCTTCGGCGTTCACGGAGCGGAACCGGCGAAAAGGTGCGCAAGTGTAGGGCATCGGACAGCCGCCCACTGTCCCGGCGCCTGTAGGAGCGCCCTCGGGCGCGATGCTTCTGCTCCCGAACCTTGGCGAAAAAAGCATCGCGCCCGAGGGCGCTCCTACAAGGAACTGACCGAGATCACGTGGCTCAGCCGGTGCCGCTGTCCCGGCTCCAATTCGATGGCGTCCTCGCCGGCATTCGCTGCCTCCAGGCAGACGAAGGTCCGCCAGCCGTCATCGGGCATGTCGGCGATCGCGCATACGCCGGTCTCGCCCGGATTCCACACCACCAGCGAACGGCTGCCGAAGGTGTCCAGCCGGATGCGCCGACCGCCCGCTGGATCGATCAGTTCGAACCGATGACCGGTGCCGGCGTAGATCCGGTCGCTGCGGCCGGGATCGCGCGCGTCGTGCAGCGACCAGTTGCCGGACTGCACGTGCGTATCGCCGTCGTACTTGTCCGCGTAGGGAAGGCCATCCAGGCCGGTGACTGCCACCTGCGTCGCGTCGGCGACACGGAAGTACGTGTGCAGCGCCTGGGTCAGCATCACCGCAGACTCGCCGCGGTGCACCGTGTCCAGGCTTTGGCGGAGCTCACGGCCGACATGCACGGTCTGGATCAGTTCGAGCGGCACGCCATCCCGCAGCGGCAAGGCGAGCTTGAGCACGACGCTGCCGTCGGCCTCGCGCCGCACGTCCGTCAGCGGCCAGCGCGACACGCGTGCATGACCGTGCTGGGGTACATCGTCGGGTTGTCCCTGCCGACCGAAGTAAGGCCAGCACACCGGCACGCCGCCGCGGATCGCCTTCGGCGGCATCGCCGTGGTCGGCGACAGCCACAGCAGATCGTCGAACCCGGCGGGCGCGAACGACAGCACCTGTCCGCCATGCAGGCTGATGCGGGCGGTGGACGACGGCGTCTCGATGCGGAGTACGTCGATGTCGTGCCAGACCTCGCGGGTGACGCCAGCGGGTAGCGCACTCATGGCGTTTGCGGCTCCGGTGGCGCGACGGGCGGCCCTTCCGCCTTCAGCGCGGCGAGGATCTTCGCGCCGGCGCGGCCATCGGCGGGCTGCAGGCCCAGGCGCTGCTGTTCAAGGACGATCGCGCGCCGCGTCTGCGTGCCGATCATGCCGTCGGCCGTACCGATCGCATGCCCGCGCGCCAGCAGCAGTGTCTGCAGCTCTCGGCGCTGCGGACGGCCAAGGCCCGGGTCGTCCGTGGGCCACGCCGTCAGCAGCCCCTTGCCGCCGCGCAGGCGGTCGGCCAGCAGCGCGATGGCCAACGCATAGCTTTCGGCCGCGTTGTACGAATAGATCGCGTCGTAGTTCTTGAACACGAGGAACGCCGGCCCCGCGACGCCGGTCGGCACCAGCACCGCTGCTGCGCGGTCATCCGCAGGCAACGGCTGCCCGTCGACGCGGGCGACCCCCTGCGCGACCCACTGCGTCAATGGTTTGCGGTTGGTGCGGCCGGCCTGCGCGACATCGAAGCCTGCAGGCAACTGCACTTCGTAGCCCCACGGTTCGCCGGTGCGCCAGCCGGACTTCACCAGGTAGTTCGCGGTCGAGGCCAGCGCGTCGGGAATGCTGTCGATCAGGTTGCGTCGCCCATCGCCATCGAAGTCGACCGCGATGCGTTCGTACGTGCTGGGCATGAACTGCGTGTGGCCGAACGCCCCGGCCCACGATCCGGTCAGCCCGTCGGCACGGATGTCGCCGGCCTGCAGCAGCTTCAGCGTGGTGAGGAATTCGCCGCGGAAGAACGCCTGTCGCCGGCCGAAGCACGAGAGCGTCGACAGCGACACCAGCAGCGGCCGCTTGCCGAACACGCGGCCGTAGTCGCTCTCCACGCCCCACACCGCGACGACGGTGGCGGGATCCACGCCATAGGCCTGCGATACCCGGCCCAGCAGTTCGGCGTGCGTAGCCAACATGGCCTGTCCATCGCTTACGCGCTGCTCGTCGACCAGGGCCGCCAGATAGTCCCACAGCGGCGTGGTGAACTCGGGCTGCGCGTCCAGCAGGTCCAGCACGCTCATGTCGGCGGCCAGGCCCTGGGTGTACGTGTCGAAGCTGGCCGTCGTGACGCCCTGCTTCTCGGCGACGCCGCGCAGGCTGGTCATGCAGGTGGTGAACACCGGATCCGGTGCGGGCGTTGGCGCCGCCGCGTCAGGCGCCGGGGTGACAGGCAGTGGACGCGGTGGCGTCGCGCCTGATGCAGGCAGTGTCTGCGCGATGGCGGGAACCACCATCGCCATCGACAGCAGCAGGACGGTCGCGTTGGACCTCATCTCGGCCTCCCTGGCCTTCTGGGGGGAGGCGCCACTTTGCCCTGTGCGGAGCGCGATTGCGACCCTGCTGTACCGTCAGCGGACCTCGATCCGGTATTCCACCACCTCCACCGGCGGCAGCGTCTCCCAGGGCCGCCGGTATTCCAGACGCACGGTCGCCTCCCCGGCCTTTTCCGCCCGGAACCACCAACGCGCGATCGACGAAGCGCCGGGCATCGGCGGCTGCGTATCCATCGGCGGCGGCGTGGCCGGGCCCGGGGTGCGCGCCAGCACGGGAGCCCCGTCTGCGGTGAATTCCCATTGGTAGCCGGTGCTGGCGTTGGACATCAAGGCGATCTCCAGGACCTGACCGACGCGCATCGCCACCGGCGCCGTGCCCACGGGTCGGACGATGCCGTCGTCCGGCAACGTGTCGGATGGTGGTCCGCCGCCCGTCGCCGGTCCGCTGGCGCAGGCCGACAGCAGCACGCACAACCCGATCACCCGCCATGCCTTCATCGTCGCGTCCTCGCTGGAGACCGGGTGGTTATACACCGCCGCTTTAGGCCCCGTCCGTAGAATGGCGGCATGAACAACACCCCCCAGGATTCCTCGCTGGGTCGCGAGGTCGCGTATCCCGCGCATTACGACCCCACCCTGCTGTTCCCCATCCCGCGCCAGGGCGCGCGCGACGAGATCGGCATCGCCGCCGATGCCCTGCCGTTCGTCGGCCACGACCGCTGGCATGCCTACGAACTGAGCTGGCTGGATGCCCGCGGCAAGCCGCGCGTGGCCACCGCCACTCTGACGGTACCGTGCACATCGCCGTGCCTGATCGAATCCAAGTCGCTCAAGCTCTACCTCAACTCGCTCAACAGCACGCGCTTCAACAGCGACGCCGCTGTGCTGGAGCGCATCGCCACCGACCTGTCGGCCCGCGCCGGCGCGGACGTGGGCGTGACATTCGGCCTGCCGCCCATGGCCGGAGCGCCAGAGGGCGAATCGATCGATGGTCTGGACGTGGAGATCGACCACTACGGCCCCCCGCGCGCCGAGTTCCTGGCCGCCGATCCTGAAGTACAGGTCGACGAGACGCTCTCGTCGGAGCTGCTGAAGTCGAACTGCCCGGTGACCGGCCACCCCGACTGGGCCACGGTGGTGATCCACTATCGCGGCCCGCGCATCGACCGCGTCGAACTGCTGCGTTACCTCGTGAGCTTCCGCGACCACGCTGAGTTTCACGAGCAGTGTGTCGAACGGATCTTTCACGATGTCATGGCGCACTGCCGGCCGGCGTCGCTGTCGGTCGAGGCGCGTTACACCCGTCGCGGTGGCTTGGATATCAATCCCTGGCGCGCCACGGCCGACATGAGCGTCCCGCCGATGAAGCGCGACGTGCGGCAGTAATGTTGCTCGACTAACAATTGAGGCGATTTCACGCGCGCGCTATGGTTTCTTAACAGTGCGCGTGCAACGCTTGCTCATCCCAACAGCCCGCCAGGAAGGGGTGGTTGCAATGAGCACAGACAAGAAGGCCGATTTCTCGGACGTCAGCGCGAAGGTGACGTCAACCGAGCAGATCGTCGAGAAAGCGGATTTCTCCGATGTCACTGCGCGCGTCGAGAGCACCGAGGAGATCGTGGGTCAGCAGACCTATACGATCGAGAAGGGCGACACGCTTTCGAAGATCGCAAAGCAGCACTTCGGCAACGCCAATGCGTGGAAGCAGATCTTCGAAGCCAATCGCGACACCATCGACGATCCGGACCGCATCTTCCCCGGGCAGGTGATCAAGCTGCCGCCCAAACCCGCTGATGCCTGATTGTCACCACTTTTCAGAAGGATCGAACCCATGAAGCAGAACCGCATCTCCTACGCCCTGGCCGCCGCGCTGGTCGGCACCGTCGCTCTGGTCGGCTGCAAGAAGAAGGAAGAACCCGTCGCCGCGCCGCCGGCCGCCGTTGAACCGGCGCCTGCACCCGCCGAACCCGCACCTGCCCCCATGCCCATCAGCGCGACCAGCGTTACCGTGGGCAACACGATTGCAGCGGACCAATCCGTCGCCGCCGTTGGCATGTTCGGCGTGAAGGACAAGATCATCGTGTCGGTCAAGACCGACGCCACCACGCCGGCCGACGCCACCATCGAGGCCAAGCTGACCTTCCAGGCCGGCCAGGAAGCCGCCAAGCAGTCCGCGACCGTCAAGGCCGAGGACGCGGGCCCCACCAACATCGAATTCACCAAGGCCACTGATTGGCCCGCCGGCAAGTACAAGGTCGACGTGACCTTGAACGGCCAGCCCGTCGGCATGACCCAGGAAATCGAAGTCAAGTAATCCGCAAGGCAAGTCTCTCTCCCACGTGTGTGGGGCAAGCTCGGGCGTGGAGGAATCCACGCCCGCTTTTTTTTTGCGCGGATACCGGCTTCGGAAGGTTCCACCCGCAACCTTCCCGGCATGACCCATTGCCCCCGGACAGTCCGGCCCCGTCCATACCCCCTCGTTTTGCCCTGCGTGCGGTGGCGCGCGACAATGGCGCGCTGAGTTCCCCGTCGCCCCTTGTCGAGAGCCCTTGTCCCCATGTCGGATACGCCCCGCATCATCTACACCCTCACCGATGAAGCCCCGTTCCTCGCCACCCAGTCGCTGCTGCCCATCGTCGAGGCGTTCACCGCGCCGGCCGGCATCGCCGTGGAGACCCGCGACATCTCGCGGGCCGGCCGCATCCTGTCGCAGTTCCCCGAATACCTGAGCGACGCGCAGAAGATCAGCGACGACCTGGCCGAGCTGGGCCAGCTGGCGACGCAGCCGGAAGCCAACATCATCAAGCTGCCCAACATCAGCGCCTCGGTGCCGCAGCTGAAGGCCGCCATCAAGGAGCTGCAGTCCCAGGGCTACCCGCTGCCGGACTATCCGGATGAACCGAAGGACGACAAGGAAAAGGACGCCAAGGCGCGCTACGACAAGGTCAAGGGCAGCGCGGTGAACCCGGTGCTGCGCGAAGGCAATTCCGACCGCCGCGCACCGCTGTCGGTCAAGAACTTCGCCCGCAAGCATCCGCACCGCATGGGCGCCTGGAGCGCGGATTCGAAGTCGCACGTCGCCCACATGGCCGCCGGCGACTTCTTCGGCAGCGAACAGTCGGCCACGCTGGCTGCTGATGGCGCGCTGAAGATCGAACTGGTCGCCACCGACGGCACGGTCACCGTGCTGAAGGACAAGGTGAAGGTGAAGGCGGGCGAGATCGTCGATGCGTCGGCGATGAGCCGCAAGGCGCTGGCCGCCTTCGTGGCCGAACAGATCGCCGATGCGAAGGCGCAGGGCGTGCTGTTCTCGCTGCACCTCAAGGCCACGATGATGAAGGTCTCCGACCCCATCATGTTCGGCGTGGTGATCAACGAGTTCTACAAGACGGCGCTGTCCAAGCACGCCGCGGTGCTGGAGCAGATCGGCTTCGACGCCAACAACGGCATCGGCGACCTGTACGCGCGCCTGGGCGCGCTGCCGGCCGACCAGCAGGAGGCGATCAAGGCCGACCTGCAGGCCGTGTATGCGGACAGCCCCGCCCTGGCGATGGTCAACTCCGACAAGGGCATCACCAACCTGCACGTACCCAGCGACGTGATCGTCGATGCCTCCATGCCGGCGATGATCCGCGACTCCGGCAAGATGTGGAACGCCGAAGGCAAGCTGCAGGACACCAAGGCCGTCATCCCCGACCGCTGCTACGCCGGCATCTACCAGGCGGTGATCGAGGACTGCAAGGCGAACGGCGCGTTCGATCCGGCCACGATGGGCAGCGTGCCCAATGTCGGCCTGATGGCGCAGAAAGCCGAGGAGTCCGGCAGCCACGACAAGCCCTCCCAGACCCCCGCCGATGGCACCGTGCGCGTCACCGACGACGCCGGCCAGGTGGTGTTCGAGACGCCGGTGGAAGCAGGTGACATCTGGCGCATGTGTCAGGCCAAGGACGCGCCGATCCAGGACTGGGTGAAGCTGGCCGTGGGCCGCGCGCGCCTGAGCAGGACGCCGGCGATCTTCTGGCTGGACAAGGACCGTGCGCACGACGCCCAGGTGATCGCCAAGGTCGAGCGCTACCTCAAGGACTACACCACCGACAATCTCGACATCCGCATCCTGCCGCCGGTCGAGGCCATGAAGGTGTCGCTGGAGCGCATCCGCAAGGGCCAGGACACCATCTCGGTGACCGGCAACGTGCTGCGCGACTACCTGACCGATCTGTTCCCGATCATGGAGCTGGGCACCAGCGCCAAGATGCTGTCGATCGTGCCGCTGATGGCCGGTGGCGGCCTGTTCGAGACCGGCGCCGGTGGTTCCGCGCCGAAGCACGTGCAGCAGTTTCTGGAAGAGGACTACCTGCGCTGGGATTCGCTGGGCGAATTCCTCGCACTGGCGGCGTCGCTGGAGCACCTGGGCCAGCGCTACCTCAACACGCCGGCGAAGGTGCTGGCCAACGCACTGGACGTGGCCAACGGCCGCATCCTGGACGAGAACCGCTCACCCGCGCGCAAGGTCGGCGAGCTCGACAACCGTGGCAGCCACTTCTACCTGGCCCTGTACTGGGCGCAGGCGCTGGCCGCGCAGGACGAGAACGCCGAACTGAAGGCGAAGTTCGCGCCACTGGCGAAAACGCTGGCCGACAACGAAGCGACCATCCTCGCCGAGTTGAACGGCGCGCAGGGCAAGGCGATCGACATCGGGGGCTACTACCACCCCGACCTCGCCAGGACCGCCGCCGCGATGCGCCCCAGCAGGACGTTCAACGAGGCGCTGGCGACGCTGTCGGCCTGAGGTCTATCGCTTCCTCCGCTTGATCCAACGCCCGGCCCTGTGCCGGGCGTTGTGTTTCCGCGCCTGCATTTTCAGTGAGGGAAACCCTGCAACTGGACCGGGTGATGCCAACGTCCGCATGGCAGCGGAATTCGTTGCGAGTTGTCTGTAGGAGCGACGTGAGTCGCGACCGTAGATCCGCTGCCCTCGTAGTCTCCCGCGCGTCCGGCTGTGCGGTCGCGACTCACGTCGCTCCTACAGGGGCTTCTGTCCCATGGCACGGATCAGCGGAACAGCGACAAGGACGTCATCGCGCGCAGGCGGCGCGCACCGAGCCGCTGCAGCGCTACGCGATGGCGCACCTGGCCGGCTTCATCATGGACATGGTGCCGGTGGACGGGTTCGGGCGGCGACCTGTCGGTGTGGGCAATATGGCCCTGCAGGAACAGCATGCCTTGGCTCATTCCGCCCAGCTGCTGCCACCATTGCTTCCTGGTTCCGGTTTGCATGGGACTGCTCCGTGGCGCCGGTGTCCGGCTTGAAGGACTCCCAAGGTAGGCGCATGATCGGCCGCGAAAAAGCGAAAGCTCCGCAAGCCAGCCTTGAGGTGGATTCAAGATGAGCCGACTTCCCCTGGACCAGGTGGACGCGTTCGTCACGGCCGCGCGCCTGCGCAACCTGACCCGCGCCGCCGAGGCCATGCATCTCACCGTGAGCGCATTGAGCCACCGCATGCGCCTGCTGGAACAGCGGCTGGGCCACAAGCTGCTTGCACGCGGACCGCGCGGCGTGGAACTGACCCCCGACGGGCAGCGCCTGTTCGATGCGATCTCCGGGCCGCTCGACACCATCGAGCATGCCCTGCGGCGCGCCACGCTGCGCAACGACCATACGGTGACGCTCAGCCTCATTCCCTCCATGGCCACGGCCTGGCTGGTGCCGCGCCTGCCGGCGTTCCTCGCCACGCATCCCGAGCTGGGCCTCAACCTGCAGTCGAGTACGCATGTGGTCGACTTCGAGCGCGAGCCCGTCGACCTGGCCCTGCGGCTCGGCGGCGGACGCTGGGCGAACGTGCACGCGGAATTCCTGTTTCCCGAATGGATCACGCCGGTCGCCAGTCCGGCCCTTCTGAAGCAGCACGGCCGGCCGGCGCCGGATCAGATGGCCAGGCTGCCGCTGCTGGGCGATCCGGCCAACCGCTGGAAGGACTGGTTCGAGCATTTCGGCGGGCAGCCGCCGGCGCGCTACGTGGCGCAGTTCGACGACACCGAGACGCTGCACCAGGCCGCTGCGCAGGGCGTGGGCGTGGCGCTGGCGCGCTGGACGCTGGCCGAGCCGCTGGTGAAGGCCGGACGGCTGGGGACGCTGACGAAGAAGCGCCTGCAGGCCGACTTCGCCCACTACCTGGGGTATCCGGAACGCAGCCTGGGCCATCCCGGCTTCCGCAAGGTGCGCGCCTGGCTGCTGGAGCAGGCCGGCGTGGCGGTGGAGCGATGACTCCAGCACGGCCCCGCTAACATCACGCGCATGGTTCCCGCCGATGCCATCGCCCGCCTGATCCACGACGCTTTCGCGGACTACCACGCGCGGTTCGCCGAGATCACCCGCCGCGCGAAGACGCGGTTCGAGACGCAGGACTGGGCCGCTGCGCGCGCCGATGCCGTCGAACGCATCGAACTGTACGACCAGTGCATCGCCGAATGCGCGCTGCGGCTGCAGTCGGTCCTGCTGGGGCAGGCCCACGACCGGTCGCTGTGGATGGCCGCGCGTGGTGCGTTCGAGGCGCTGGTCGCCGGACAGATCGACCGCGAGCTCTACAAGACCTTCTACAACACGCTCAGCCGGCGCTTTTTCCGCATCCGCGGCGTGGACCCGGCCCTGGAGTTCGTCGCGCTCGACGTCGAGCCCACCGATGCGATCACCCATCCGGTCGCGCGCCACAGCTATGCGGTGTCGGAGCAGCGGCCGACCGAGACCTTCGCGCGGGTGCTGGCGGACTACGGCTTCGACGTGCCCTACGCGCACCGCACGCGCTGCGCGGCGGCGATCGCGGTGCGGCTGCAGGACGACCTGGCGCACTGGGGCGCCCAGCCGGTGCGCGCCATCGAACTGCTGGATACCGTGTTCTACCGCGAGCGCCGCGCCTACCTGGTGGGCCGCGTGTTCGGCGAACACCGGTTCTCACCCTGCGTGATCGCACTGGTCAACGACGGCGGCCAGCTGAAGGCGGAAGCCGTACTGACCCGCCGGGCCGACGTGGCGCACCTGTTCGGCACCTCGCGCAGCTACTTCCATGCCGACCTGGCGACGGTCGGCGACGCGGTGGTGTTCCTGCGCTCGCTGCTGCCGGGCAAGCCGATCGACGAGATCTACACCGTGCTGGGCCGTGCCAAGCAGGGCAAGACCGAACGCTACCGCACCTTCTTCCACCATTTCGCCGCGCAGCCGGACGAACAGCTGGTGCATGCCGAAGGCACGCGCGGCATGGTGATGGCGGTGTTCACCCTGCCCAGTTATCCGCTGGTGTTCAAGGTGATCCGCGACCGCTTCGCCTACCCCAAGGCGATGAGCCGGCAGGATGTGGAGGACAAGTACGACCTGGTCTTCCATCTGGACCGCGTCGGTCGCCTGCTGGACACGCAGACGTTCCGTTACCTGCGCTTCCCGCGTGCACGCTTCGCGCCCGCCCTGCTCGACGAACTGCGCGAAAGCTGCGGGCACAGCCTGAGCGAGGATGGCGACGACCTGATCGTCCACCTGTGCTACGTGCAGCGCAGGCTGCGGCCCTTGAACCTGTACCTGCGCGAGCAGAAGGCCGAGGCCGCGCGCGCGGCCGCGCTCGACTACGGCCAGGCCATCAAGGACATGGCGCGCAACAACATCTTCCCCGGCGACATGCTGCTGAAGAACTTCGGCGTGTCGCGGCACGGACGCGTGGTGTTCTACGACTACGACGAGCTGCGGCTGGTCACCGACTGCCGCTTCCGCGACTGGCCGCAGGCCACGACCTACGAAGAGCAGATGGCCGATGCGCCGTGGTTCCACGTGGATGCGGGCGATGTGTTCCCGGAGCGGTTCCCGCAGTTCCTGGGCCTGCCCGAGATGCAGGCGAAGGCCTTGAAGGCCGCGCACGGCGACCTGTTCCGTCCGGACTGGTGGCGCGACCTTCAGTCGCACCTCGCCGCCGGCGACTATCCCGATACTCCTCCCTATCCGGATACGCTCAGGCTGGCGTGACGGCGCGCAAGTCCGCGCAACAGGCGGCGCGTTACCCTAGCCGCACCGAGGAGACCGCCTTCCCGCCATGAGCACCTACCGCCTCGACTCGATCTTCCGCCCGCGCGCCGTGGCCGTGGTCGGCAGCCAGTCGCGCCCGCGTTCGGTGGGCCGCGCGGTGGTGGAGAATCTCCTTGCCTCCGGCTTCAGCGGCCCCATCGGCCTGGTCAACAAGCATCCCTCGCCGATGGACGGCGTGGCGACCGTGCGCCACCTGCATGAGCTGCCGTGGACGCCGGACCTGGTGGTGATCGCCACGCCGGCGGCGACGGTGCCGCAGCTCGCCGCCGAGGCGGCCGAGAAGGGCGCGACCGCGCTGGTCGTGCTGACCGCCGCGAGGGGCAGCGGCCCGGGTTCGCCGGCCGCGCAGCTGGAAGCGCTGACGCGCGAGAAGGGCCTGCGCGTGCTCGGCCCGAACTGCCTGGGCGTCATCGCGCCGCATGCGCGCCTCAACGCCAGCCTCGCCAGCCGCTTCCCGAAGGCGGGCGACCTGGCGCTGATTTCCCAGTCCGGCGCCATCTCCGGCGGGCTGGTGGAATGGAGCATGAGCCAGCCGGTCGGCTTCTCCGCCGTCGTGTCGCTGGGCGATGCGCTGGACGTGGATTTCGCCGACCTGCTGGACTACTTCGCCACCGACAGCCGCACGCGCGCGATCCTGCTGTATGTGGAAGCCATCCGCGATGCGCGCAAGTTCATGTCGGCCGCGCGTGCCGCCGCGCGCACCAAGCCAGTGGTGGTGGTGAAGTCCGGACACAGCGGCCGCGCGCAGGTCACGCCGGCCGGGAGTACGCACACGCAGAACCTGGCACGGCCGAACGCGGTGTATGGCGCGGCATTCCGTCGCGCCGGCCTGCTGCGCGTGCGCTCGCTGCATGAGCTGTTCGCCGCCGCACGCACGCTGGGCCAGGTGCGTCCGTTCCACGGCCGTCGCCTGGCGATCCTGACCAATGGCGGCGGCGTGGGGGCCCTGTCTGTCGATCATCTTTACGAACAGGGCGGCACGCTGGCGACACTGTCGGACGCCACCCGCGATGCGCTCGACCGCATCCTGCCCGTGGGCTGGTCGCGCACGAATCCGGTGGACCTGCTGACCGACATCGATGCCGACCGCTACGCCGCGACGATCGACGCACTGCTGGCCGATCCCGGGAACGACGCCTTGCTCGCCGTCAACGTACCCACGGTGCTGTCGTCGTCATCAGAAGCCGCCCACGCCGTCACCCGCGTGCTGTCGCAACGGCCGGGCCACGGCACGCGGAAGCCGGTCTTCACCGTCTGGCTGGGCAACGACCCGCAGGCCGAAGCCGTGCTCGACGCCGCGCAGGTGCCGCGCTATCCGAACGAGTCGGATGCGGTCGCCGGCTTCATGCACCTGGTCCGCCATCGCGAGGTGCAGGCCGCGTTGATGGAGACGCCGCCCAGCCTGCCGGAGGACTTCAGTCCCGACGTGGCCCTGGCGCGCGCCCTGGTCGACGCCGCGCTGGATGCCGGCCAGACCTGGCTGGATCCGCTGGCCACGACGCAGCTGCTCGCCGCGTACGGCATCCCGATGGCGCCGCTGTGGCGCGCCGACGACGCCGACGCCGCCGCCCGCATCGCGGCGCCGCTGCTGGCCGAGGGCGCGACGGTGGCGGTGAAGATCCTCTCGCCCGACATCCCGCACAAGTCCGACGTGGACGGCGTCCGCCTCAACCTGGCGAATGCCAACGCCGTGCGCGAGGCGGCGGCCGGCATCCTGCAGCGCGCCCGCGAACGCCGGCCCGAGGCACGCATCGAAGGCGTACTGGTGCAGCCGACGGTGTTGCGGCCGAAGGCGCGCGAACTGATCGCCGGCATCGCCGACGACCCGGTGTTCGGGCCAGTGATCGCCTTCGGCCGGGGCGGCACCGCCGTGGAAGTGATCAACGACCAGGCCGTCGCCCTGCCACCGCTGGACCTGCGCCTGGCCCACGAGCTGATCGCGCGCACCCGTGTCTCGCGCGTGCTGAAGGCCTACCGCGACGTGCCGGCCGCCGACGAGCGCGCCGTCGCGCTGGTGCTGGTCAAACTGGCGCAGCTGGCGGCCGACATCCCCGAGATCCAGCAACTCGACATCAATCCGCTGCTGGCCGACCGCGAAGGCGTGGTGGCCGTCGATGCCCGCATCGCGGTGGCACGCGGGCGTGTGCTGCACAAGGGCCGCGGCCATCCGCGCTTCGCCATCTTCCCGTATCCGAAGGAATGGGAACGCACCATCGAGCTCGCCGATGGCCAGCCGGCGCTGGTGCGCCCGGTGCGGCCGGAGGACGATGCGATGTTCCGCGAATTCTTCACCCACGTGACCGACGAAGACCTGCGCCTGCGCTTCTTCCAGTCGGTGCGCCACTTCAGCCACGAATTCATCGCGCGCCTGACCCAGCTCGACTATGCGCGCTCGATCGCGCTGGTGGCGATCCATCCGCAGACGCACGAGATGCTGGGCGCGGTGCGCCTGCACGCGGACGCGAACTACGAGAAGGGCGAGTACGGCATCCTGGTGCGCTCGGACCTGAAGGGCCACGGCATCGGCTGGAAGCTGATGCAGATCATGATCGAGTACGCGCGATGGCTGGGCCTGAAGGTCATCGAGGGCCAGGTGCTGCGCGAGAACCGCACCATGCTGGCGATGTGCGAGAGCCTGGGCTTCACCGTGAAGCTGGATCCCGACGATCCCACGCTGATGAACGTCAGCCTGCCGGTATCGGCGGGCGCATAGGTTCGCCGTCTAGATGTGTAAACCCACCACGTTGTTCAGTGGGATTCGGGTGATGGGTGGCCTGTAGCCAAGGCTGGCATGTGGTCGATGCCAGTTGTAGTGATGAAGCCAGCCCTGCAGCGCGTGGGCTCGCTGTTCGGA
>NZ_PDWV01000026.1 GCF_010093385.1 Pseudoxanthomonas mexicana | reverse complement strand
CCGGCCGGGGACGCGCAGCAGGACGCGGGCAGCCGAGCCCCGCAGTTCGCGCCGCGTCGGCAAAGGGGGCGCTGGCGGCGACGACAACGGCCTTTCTGAGCCGCGTGCGAAGCGCTTCGGGAAGCTGGGCCAGGACCTGCTCCAGCGCACCACCGCTGCTCAACAACAAGCAGGCGGGCGCCTGCAGCTGCGCCAGGGCGTCCAGCGCGCGGCGGGACAGCGCAACGGATTCGCGCCGGTAGACCTCGGCGCGATGCACGCGCGCGCCGCGCGCCGCCAGCGTCGGCACCAGCAGGTTGCGTCCATCGGGCGCGGTGACGAACCCGATCTCCGCACCGCCCAGGTCGGCCAGCGCGGGCAGTGCCAACAGGCCTTCGCTGTCCATGCGACCGGGAAACGACACCTCGGCGATGCCGGCGCGGCGCAGTGCCGCGGCGGTCCCCGCGCCTACCGCGAACCAGGCCTGTCCCGGACGTGCGTGCAGCCGTTCGAGCGCATCCGCGGCGACCACGGCGGCGGGGCTGGTGAATACGACCCGCGGGCACTGCAGCGCCTTCCGCAAGTCGGCCCGGGTGGTCGCGTCGTCACAACGGCGGATGCGCCACGGCGACAGCGCCAGCAGACCTGCGCCGTGCCGGCGAGCGGTGCGGCGCAGCGCCGCGTGGCCGCCCTGGGGCCGAAGCGAGATGACGTACCATGCCGGCGGCGTTGGATGTCCCATGCGCGGATTATGAGCGATGAGTCTGGAAGAAGCCCTGCAGGAACTGCGTGAGTACTGCCGCGGCATGCCGCCGGTGGCGGCGATGCAGGTCGAGGTGGAGGGAATGCGCGGCGATGCGCTGCGCCTGATAGCGCCGCTGTCGGCCAACGTCAACGACAAGGGCAATGCCTTCGGCGGCAGCCTGACGTCGCTGATGACGGTGGCCGGCTGGGGACTGGTGACGCTGAAGTTGCGTTTGGCCGGCCTGAAGGCCGAGGTCTACGTGGCCGACAGCCAGATCCGCTATCTCGCGCCGCTGTACAACGACCTGGTCGCCGAGGCGATGCCCGCCCAGGGGCAATCCTGGGACACGTTCATCGACACGCTCGTGCAACGTGGGCGCGCCCGCATCCAGGTCGAGGCGAAGGTCCTGCTGCCTGAAGGCGGACTGGCCACCACGCTCAGCGGGCGCTATGTCGCCATCGCGAAGCGGTAGCATGCGGTCAGCAACGGGAGGGGATGCCATGCGGGTGATCGCACGAATGCTGTGGGTGTTGGGGCTGCTGGCGGTACTGGCGCCGGCCGGGGCCCAGAGCCGGATGCAGCGCGGCAAGCTGCAGCAGGTGCAGGATGCCTACGCGGCCTCCATCCGCTGGGGCGATTTCGAGAACGCCTGGCAGGCCGTCGATCCGGCCTACCGCGCCGAACACCCCATGACCGAGCTGGAGTTCGAGCGCTACAAGCAGATCCAGATATCCGGTTACCGCGATCTCTCGACCCGCGGCGGACCCGATGGCACGGTGGAAAGGGCCGTGGAGTTGCGTGTCATCAACAAGCACACCATGGCCGAACGGACGGAACGCTACGTCGAGCGCTGGCGCTGGGATCCCGAGGCCAAGCGCTGGTGGCTGGTGGTAGGCATGCCCGACCTGTGGAAAGGCCAGTAGTCGCCCGGCGTCCGCGGCGGCGTCCTGTGCGACAATCGCCGCCCGCTCCACGGTCGCCAACCCTGTGAATTTCGAAGAAATCCTGGCTTTCGCCACCCGTTCGCCCTTCAACCAGATCCTGTCGCTGGCGCTGGTCGCCCTGACGGTGGCCATCGTGTACACCGAGATCGCGCGCCTGTTCCGCGGCTACAAGGCCCTGCGTCCGGCCGAGCTGACCCATCTGGTCAACAGCGAGAACGCCCTGGTCGTGGACCTGTCGGCAAGCAACGACTTCGAGAAGGGCCACATCGCCGGCAGCCGCAACGTGCTGCCCAGCAGCTTCGGCCCCGAGCACAAGCTGCTGGCCGGGGCGAAGTCCCAGCCGGTGGTGCTGGTGTGCCGCACCGGGCAGACCGCGGGCGCCGCCGCCAAGCGCCTGAAGAAGGCCGGCTTCGAGAAGGTCTACGTGCTGGACGGCGGCGTCGCCGCCTGGCAGCAGGCCGACCTGCCGCTGGTCAAGGGCCGCTGAGTCCGCCTGGCCGGTATGGCCCCTTGAAGCGGGGCCGTGCCGGCGCCATGCCATAATCTTCCATTCACTGCATCAAGCCTGATTCCGGAGTACGAAATGTCCGACGAGCCCCCCAACGGCGCGGTCGCGCCCGCCGAAGCCGCTGGCCCTGCCTTCACTGTCGAGAAGATCTACGTCAAGGACGTTTCCTTCGAAGTGCCCGGCGCCCCGGCGATCTTCACCGAGAACGTGCAGCCGGAGCTGCAGCTCAACCTCAACCAGCGCGTGCAGCGCCTGGGCGAGAATGCCTTCGAAGTGGTGCTGGGCGTGACCCTGACCTGCAAGGCCGGCGACAAGACCGCCTACGTCGCGGAAGTGCAGCAGGCCGGCATCTTCGGCCTGATGGGCCTGGAAGCGCAGGCCGTGGACGTGCTGCTGGGCACCCAGTGCCCGAACATCCTGTTCCCGTACGTGCGCCAGCTGGTCAGCGACCTGGTGCAGGCGGGCGGCTTCCCGCCGTTCTTCCTGCAGCCGATCAACTTCGAGGCCCTGTACGCCGAATCGCTGCGCCAGCGCGCCGCGCAGGGCGACGCCAGCCTGGCCAACTCGGAACCCGCCGGCAACGCCTGATCCGTGATGCACAATCCCGTCAGGGCGGCGACGCTTCGCACAGGGGTGACGGATGACTGATCTGCAAGCAAGCACACCGCTGAAGATCGCGGTGCTGGGTGCCGGGTCGTGGGGCACGGCGCTGGCCGCGCTGATGGCGCGGCATGGCCACGCCGTCACCCTGTGGGGTCGCGATCCCGTGGTCGCCGCAGCGATCGACGCGCAGCACGAGAACACGCGCTACCTGCCCGGTATCCCGCTGCCGCTCACGCTGCGCGCCACCACCGATCTGGAAACCTCGCTCAAGGGCGCCGACCAGGTGCTGGTGGTGGTGCCTTCGCACGCCTTCACCGAAACGCTGCGCAAGCTGGCGCCGCTGCGTCCCCTGGGCGCGGGCGTCGCGTGGGCCACCAAGGGCTTCGAGACCGGCTCCGGCCGTTTCCTGCATGAGGTGGCCGAAGACATCCTGGGTCCCGACGTGCCGCTGGCCGTCGTCACCGGTCCTTCGTTCGCCAAGGAGGTCGCGCTGGGCCTGCCCACCGCGGTGACCGTGCATGGCGCCGATCCCGTGTTCGCGCAGGCCGTGGCCGACGTGATGCATGGCCCCGCGTTCCGCGCCTATACCGGCGACGACATGGTGGGGGCCGAGCTCGGCGGCGCGATGAAGAACGTGCTGGCCGTGGCCACCGGCGTGGCCGACGGCATGCAGCTGGGCCTCAACGCGCGTGCGGGCCTGATCCCCCGCGGCCTCAACGAGATGCTGCGCCTGTCGGCCGTCATCGGCGCCAAGCCGGAAACCCTGATGGGGCTGGCCGGTCTGGGCGATCTGGTGCTGACGTGTACCGGCGACCTCTCGCGCAACCGCCGCCTGGGCCTGGCCCTGGGTCGCGGCCAGTCGCTGCAGGACGCGGTGCGCGAGATCGGCCAGGTGGTCGAGTCGGTGCAGACGGCGGATGAAGTGATGCGCCAGGCCGACCGCCACGGCATCGACCTGCCGATCTCCAGCGCGGTACGCGCCGTGCTGCATGGCGAGCTGACCCCGCGCGATGGCCTGCAACAGTTGCTCGCGCGCGAACAGAAGCCGGAGTATCCGGAAACGCTGTTCAAGTAACGCAGCGCAAGCGAACAGCCCGGCCTCACCGCCGGGCTTTTTCTTTGCCGCATGAAAAAGCCCGGCCACAGGGGCCGGGCTGGGTGCGACGCGGGGAGAGAGGACGCGTCGCGGGGGAGCGGTGTTGCGTGTTACCAGGTGAAACGCGGACCGACGAACCACTGGGTATCGTTGTCGGCGAACTTCACGTCGCCGCTCAGGCCCCAGTTCTGGTTGAACTTCACCTGCGCACCCAGACGGCCGTAGAAATCGCCGTCGAAGTCGCTGCCGTCCTCGTAGCCGACGGTGGCGAAGCCTTCGAACTTCGGCGCGATCGCGCCACGCACGCCGACTTCGGCGCTGTAGCCGTTCAGATGGTCGCCCGGCACCTTGTAGCGCTCATAGGCCACGCGGGTGATCAGATCGGCGCGCTGGCTGATCTCGTGGTTGTAACCCACGCCGAAACGGTAGTTGTCGATATCGACGTTGGTGTCGTCGAACTCCTGCGTGGTGTAGTCGCCGAACAGGTGGAAATTCGGGGCGATGGCCACCGAACCCTTCACACCCCAGCCGTCGGCGTCCGGCAGGCCGTCGCTCAGGTTGGTCGCGGTGTAGCCACCTTCGACGTAGTTGTAGGACACGCCTTCCGCGGCCGAAGCAGCGAACGGAGCGGCGGCCAGCAGGGTCAGGGCAAGCAAGGACTTCTTCATGGGGAACGCCTTTCTGTTTGTTGTTGTGTGTCCATCGCGATGCACTGCGACGGTGGGCGCAGTATCCGCTTCACCTCACAACATCCCCTGAATATCAAACTGACCAGTACATGAATTAAGCGTGCGGCAGGGGAACTTGCGGCGCTTGCATGCAGCGCGGATGTCCGTTCACGGGCGGGCGCGACGAATGAACCTGCAGGCGGAAGGAATTCGCGGCGCATGCAAGGTGTGCAGGTTTTTCGGGCGATCAGGAGAGGCGTGATGATCGAGGAACAGGGACGTACGGGAGAGCAGGAGGAGCGCGACGCGGTCTCGCCGGGGATGGACGACATGCTCTCCCTGGACGACGACGAATGGCGCGCGGTCTTGGCCGCATTGCCCGCGTTGGTGAGCGCCCGCGCGCGCAACGGTGAACGCACACGCGCCTTCGTGGACGCGGTCCTGTGGATCGCCGCGACGGGCCGGCCCTGGGTGCAGTTGTCGTCGAGTGCCGGTCCGTGGCACAGCGTGTATGTCCGGTTCACGCGGTGGGCCCACGAAGGGCTGTGGGACAAGGTGATCGTCGCCCTCGATGACCGATCCCAAAAGGCAGGATTGCTCCGGCGGCTGGTCACCACCTACCTGCGGTCGCGGTCGCCCGAAGAGCGCAGGTAGCGGACTGGCCTGCAGTGCGCCAGCGTGGCGACGCCACGCGGCGCGGAGGGTGACGTGGCGTCTCAGTCGCCGGGCGCGTCGACATCGCGCGCATCGGGCGACTGGCGCGCGACGATGCTGGTGGCGGTCAGGTCGCCGGTGACGTTGCCGGTGGTGGCGAATACGTCCGGAATGGTGTCCACCGCCAGCAGCAGGCCCAGCGGTTCGATCGGCAGGCCCATCGACTGCGTTACCGGCAGCACCGTCGCCATGAAGCTCACCTGTCCCGGCAGGCCGATCGATCCCAGGCTGATCACCACGGCCAGGGCGGCACCGGCCGCCAGCGTCACCGCATTCACATCGATGCCGTACGCCCAGGCGACGAAGCACGCCGCGACGATGTACTGGATCGGGCTGGTGATGCGGAACAGCGTCACCGCCATCGGCAACACCAGCGCGGCTACCGCGCGCGGATGGCCCAGGCGGAAGCGCGCGCTTTCCACCATTGCGGGCAGCGACGCCAGCGATGACTGCGTGCTGGCGGCCACCACCTGCGCGGGCAGGATGGCCTTGGCGAAGGCGAGCGGGGACTGGCGCGCCAGCACCGCGACCAGCACGTAGCAGATCAGGGTCGCGCCCAGGTACATGCCGCACTGCAGGGCGATATAGCCCGCCAGCGCGCCGATCACGCCGATGCCCGCCTGCGCGCATACCGCAAGCACCAGTGCGAACACGCCGATGGGTGCGGCCAGCAGCATCCAGCGCACGATGACGATCATGGTGTCGGCGATGCCGTGGCAGAAGCCGATGATCTGGGCGCGCCGGTCCTCCTGCACGCGGGTCAGTGCGAAACCGAAGAACAGGGCGAACACCACCACCGGCAGCATCGCGCCCTGCGCCGCGGCCATGATGGCGTTGCTGGGAACGACGGAGCCGATCCAGTCGGCGAGCCCGGGCGCGGCCACTGCGCCGGCGGCGGGCAGCGTGCCGCGCAGGGTGGCCGTCAGCGCTTCGCTGGGCGGCACCATCGAAAGCACGAGCGGCGCGACGATGGCCGCATAAGCCGCGAACAGCGACAGCAGGGCAATGAACACCACCATCGCGCGGCGGGCGACGCGGCCAGAGGCGGCCGCATCGCTCGCGGTCGCCACGCCGAGGATCACCAGCGACAGCACGAGCGGCACGACGGTCATCTGCAGGCCGCTAAGCCACAGCTTGCCGAGGGGCTGGGCGATGGCCACGGCCGTGCCCGCGGTCGCGGGCAGCCAGTGCGCCAGCGACAGACCGACCAGAGCGCCGGCCGCCAGGCCGATCAGGACGCGCGCGGTGGCGCCGGGCCACCTCACGGCGCACGCTCCGGCAGCCGCCAGGCATGGGCAAGGCGTTCGTACTCCGCGCGCGGCAGCAGCACGAACACCGGCCGGGCGTCGGGACGCAGCCAGGCCAGCATGCCGTCCATCGTCTCGGCCGCCATTGCGGTGCAGCCGGCCGTGGGCTCGCCCGGCGTGCGCCACAGGTGGGCGAAGATGCAGCTGCCGGCGCGCGGGGTGGCGGTCGGGTTGTGGCCGATCACCAGTCCTTCGCGATAACGCGGATCGCCGTTGTTGTGCAGATCCAGACGCATCGGCTCGGTCGAGCCCTTCGCCGCCGCCTCGCCCTCGGTACGGGTATCGATGATGCGGTTGTACAGCGGCGAATCCGGCACGTCGATGCAGTAGCTGGTGGCCTGCATCGGCCGGTAGGGCATGGCGGTGGCGGCCTCGCCCGCGTAACCGAATGCCTCGCCAAGTGTGAATACGCCTGCCGGCGCGCGACCGTCGCCTTCCTGCTTCTGCGGTCCGCCGGACTGGGCCGGATGCAGCCCCAGGCCCCACGCCGCGCCGTTGCGTCCCACCGAGATAGGCGACGATGTCGACGCCGCCTGCCATCGCCCATCGCGAAGCTCGAAGCGTTGCAGCGTACCCGTGGTGGCATCCCAGCCATCGGTCACCACCAGCACCAGTTGGCGGGCATCGCGCCAGGCCTGCGGGGCACTGGCCGGTTGGCCGGTGGCGCACGCATTGGCGCCGCATGCCATCAGGGCGGCCAGGCCGAAAGCGCGCAACGAGCGGTGTGGAAACGACAGTATGGGCATCACGACTCCAGCAGGTGATGGATGCGTTCGAGGTTGATGGCGAGCTGGCGGTGACGGTCCGGATTGGCCTGGCACAGCAGGACGAACACGAAGTCGAGCAGCGATTGCAGCGACGAGCGGTAGAGCAGCTGTTCCACGTGCGCCTCAGGATCGTGCGCGGAGATCACCAGGGCGGCGTCGGCATGCGCGCGCAACGGGTTGGCGGTATGGCGGGTGATCGAGATGACCTTGCCCTCGCACGCCTGGAACTGCCGGCTGACCTGCGACAGTTCGGGCAGCTTGCCGAACTCGGAGAACATCAGCAGCACGTCGCCCGGCCGCGCCGCGGACAGGTTGGCCATCATCAGGATGGGATCGGCGTGATGGACCGTCAGCAGTCCCAACAACGACAGCCGCATGGCGAACTCGCGCGCGAACAGGCCGTCATCGCCCAGGCCGCAGACGAACACCTTGCCGGCCTGGTCGATCATCTCCACGATCGGCTCGATCTGCGTGCGCGGATTGAGGCTGCGGGTCTCTTCCTCGGCGGCCAACTTGCTGCGGCGCAATCCATCCTGCAGCCGCTGGTAGGCGTCGGGCGCATCGTCCTGGACGGCCTCCGGTAGCTGGGTGTGGCCGTTGCCGTTGCGGGCGATCGCTTCGCCGATGGTGTACTTGAGGTCGGGATAGCCCTTGAAGCCGGACTTCTGGGCGAACTTCACCACGCTGGACTGACTGATGCCCAGCGCGCTGGCCAGCTGCTGCGAGGAGTAGTCGCGCAGCAGGTGCGCGTTGTCCAGGATGAAGTCGGCGATGCGGCGCTCGATGGCCGACATCTGGTCGCGTTCGGAACGGATCTTCACCAGGGGATTCGTCATGGCCGGAGTGTGATGGGGCCGGACGGCGCTGACAACGGGCCGTCGCCGCTGGGCTCAGCCCGGCAGCAGCTCCAGCCCGCGGATCTCGCGGATGCCCAGGCCCGGCGCATCGGTGATGGTGATTTCCGATTCGTTGAAGATCACCCCGCCTTCGACCGGGTTGAACTGCCCCAGCGACGGACCGTCCAGGTCCACCTTGGTGATGACGTTGGCCTTGGCCGCGGCCACGTGCACGGCGGCGGCCACGCTGATGCTGGTCTCGATCATGCAGCCGATCATGCATTCCACCCCGTACAGCGAGGCGATGTCGGCGATGCGGATGGCGTTGGAGATGCCGCCGGTCTTCATCAGCTTGATGTTGATGATGTCGGCGGCGCGCATCTTGATCAGGTCGATCACCTCGGTGGGGCCGAACACGCTCTCGTCCGCCATCACCGGCGTGTGCACGCGATCGGTGACGTACTTCAGCCCGTCCAGGTCGCGCGCCTTCACAGGCTGTTCCAGCAGCTCCAGCACCACTCCGGCGTCCTCCAGGTGCTGCATGGCGAACACCGCCTGCTTGGCGGTCCAGCCCTGGTTGGCGTCCAGGCGCAGCAGCGCGCGGCCCTCGACGGCCGAATAGATGGCCTTCACCCGCTCGATGTCCAGGCCGATGTCCTTGCCCACCTTGATCTTCAGCGATTCGAAGCCGCGCTCCACCGCGCTGATCGAGTCGGCCACCATCTTGTCGATGTAGTCCACGCTGATGGTGATGTCGGTGGTGATGACCGGATCGCCGCCGCCCAGCATCTTGTACAGTGGCGCGTCGTAGAGCTGCGCCCACAGGTCGTACACCGCGATCTCCACCGCGGCCTTGGCGCTGGTGTTGCGCTCCAGCGCGGTCTGGATGAGGTCGGTGATGCGGTTGAGGTTGGCGATGTCCTGGCCGATCAGGCGGGGCCGGATGAACTTGCCGACCGCTTCGACGATGGAGCCATGCGTGTCGCCGGTGATGACCGCGGTCGCCGGCGCCTCGCCATAGCCGACGTGGCCGGTGTCCGTGTGCACGATCACCACGATGTCCTCCACCGTGTCCACCGTGCGCAGGGCGGTCTTGAACGGTGTCTTCAACGGCACGCGCAGCATGCCGAACTTGATATCGGTGATCTTCATGGAGCCCCTTGGGGACGGACGCGCTGGATGGCGGTGATGCGGTCGACGGTGGACTGCTCGCTGTTGAACAGCAAGGGCTCCAGCGGGGTGACCGCCACGGAGTTGAGCCTGGCGCGCACGGTCTTGCCGTCGGCGCCGCGATAGGTGATGCCGGTGGTGTCGTGGATGGTGTAGGTGATGCCGTTGTCGTGGCCGATCACCATCATCACGTGGCCGGGGATGTACACCAGGTCGCCCACCTGCAGCGTGCGCAGCATGGCCAGCCGCTTCTCGTGGCTGTCGCCGGGGTCGAAGCCGATGCGTTCCAGCGCCGGGCTGACCGCCTGCGCACTGGTGTTGCGGGGCAGGACGATGCCCATGCTGCGGTAGACCTCGGACACGAATCCGCTGCAATCGCGGCTGTCGTACCCGTGGCCCCAGCCGTAGCGTTCGCCCAGGAACTTGAAACCCTGCTGCAGGAGGTTGGCCGGCGTCAGCGGCAGGTAGTCCGGTGCCACGTCGGCAGTACGCGGCAGCAGGGCAGGCAGCAGGGCCAGCGAGCCGTCCCCGCGCCGCACCGGCAGCTGGATCACGTGCGAGGTGTAGGGGTGTTGCCCGTTCACCGGGGCATCGGCCGGCCAGTCGGCCAGCACCGGTACGCGCACGCCCATGTCCAGTTGCAGCGCCGACAGGCCGGGCTCCTCGGGGTTGTAGACGGTTCGGGCGGTCGCGCCCGTCACCACTAGGCCCGGGCCGCTGCGGCCGTAACCGAACACGGCGTCGCGGCTGCCCACGGCGACATGCCGCTTCTCGATCCAGGCGGCATACAGCGGGCTCACCACGAAGTACCACGCACCGTCCGCACTGGTGTGCGCGATGACCACCGGCGTGCCGGGGAACAGTGCGCTTTCCTGGAAGCGGTCGATGTCGGTGTCGTCCGCGCTGTTGAACACGCGCTCGCGGGTGGGGAACGTCCGCAGGTCCGCGCGGTGCACCACCAGACCGTAACGTGCAGGGGCATGTTCGGCCACGGCATCGACCGCCGCGTTGGCCGCGATCGCCGCCAGGCGGTCCGCCGCGATCTCGCGGCCCTGGTCGTCGTACAGGGTGCGGGTGGGCGGGGCCGACAGCGGATCCAGCCATGCACGCACATTGGCGCGCGTCAGCGTCGCGGGCAGGGCTTCCAGGTCGTGGACGTGGCGGTCCTGCTGGCGCATGCGCGCGTTCTGCGCGGCGACCCCGGGGGCGTCCAGCAGGACGCGCTGCGGCTGGGCCAGCCTGCCGATCCAGTAGTCGGCCTGCAGGTGGTGGTCTTCGACCCCGATGACCGCGTGGCGCGGCACCGGCAGGGGCTCGCGTGCGGTGGCCGACAGCGTGGCGCCCAGCAGGACCAGCGCCAGTGCGCGGGCCAGCGTGCCGCGTCCGGGTGTGCGCGGCCCCACGCTGGGCCGGTACGGCGTCGATACGTTCATCCACTCCCCTCCATCAGTCCCGCCCTTGGATGCACATGACGCCATGCCGGGGGTGGGTTCTGCAAGAATATTTATTTCTCACGAGATAAAAATCAAGAATAAATTATTGACCCTCGCATTTGCCTCGTGTTACACAACCGTGACCGGTCGGCTAGGGGATGTTCGACGTGGATGCCAGCGGTAGCCAGCACACCATTGCAGTACGCGGCAGGCGCCGGCAGCGCCGGCTGGCCGCGTGGCTGTGTCTGGGCGGGTGGCCGATGGTACTCCTGGCGCCGGGACTGGCCATGGCGGGCGATCCGCTGGCGGCGATCGTCGCCGACATCGACCGCGGGCGCTTCCACGAGGCAGATCAGGCGATCGATCGGGCGTTGCAGGCGGGCAGCGTCGCCGACGCCCGGGCGCTGCAGTTCCAGCGCGAGCGCATGCGCCGCATCCGACTGGACTTCGGCCTGGATGGTGCGGCGGTCAGGCAGCGCATCCGCGCGCAGGTACCGGACCTGCGCGAAGACGAGTTCCAGCGGTGGGACGCCGCCGGATTGATCGAACGCCTCGACATCGACGGCGAGCCACGCTACTTCAACCGCTCGGTGTCCAACCTGTTCCGGCTGAGCCCGGAAGCGGCCGCCCGCCGCGCAGCGCCGGTGCGCCCCTTCGTCCAGGGGCCCTACGAAACGCTGCATCGACATCACCGCGACGTGGTGCAGGCATCCAAGGCGACGGGCGCGACCAGCGTGCTGCCCCGCCGCGTCCGCATCACCCACCGCATCACCGTCAAGCCCGACGCGGTGCCGGCTGGCGAGACGGTGCGCGCATGGATTCCCTATCCGCGCGCCATCGCCGGCCAGCAGGAAGCCATCGCCCTGGTCGAGAGCCGACCGGCCAGGCCGCAGGTCGCGCCCGAGCGCGCGCTGCAACGCACGGCCTATCTCGAACAGTCCGCCATCGCGGGCCAGCCGACGACCTTCCCGCTGACCTACGAAGTTACCGTGCACGCGCGCCGCGTCGCGATAGATCCGGACCGCGTGGTGCCGCCCACGCTGACGCCGGAGCTGGAGCCGTTCGTGGCCGAACGCGCGCCGCATGTGGTCTTCAGCGACGACCTGCGCCGCTTCAGCGCCGACGTCGTCGGCGACGAGACCAACCCCTACCGCATCGCGCAGAAGCTGTTCGCGGCGGTGGACCGCATACCGTGGGCGGGTGCCCGCGAATACTCCACCCTCAGCAACATCAGCGACTACGCCTTCCGCGCCGGCCACGCCGACTGCGGCCAGCAGACGCTGCTGCTGATCACGCTGTTGCGGATGAACGGCATTCCCGCGCGCTGGCAGTCGGGTTGGGCGTATTCCGAAGACGTCGAAGGCCACGACACCATGCACGACTGGGGCGCGCTGTACCTGGCGCCCTACGGCTGGGTGCCGATGGACGTGACCAGCGGTCAGCTGGAGTCGGACGATCCGGCCCTGCGCTGGTTCTACCTGGGCGGGCTGGATGCCTACCGCGTCGCCTTCAACGACGACTATTCGCGCGACTTCATCCCCGCCAAGCAGCACGAGCGCTCAGAGACGGTCGACCTGCAGCGCGGTGAAGTGGAGTGGAGGGGCGGGAACCTCTACTTCGACCAATGGGATTACCAGTTCGAATGGACCGTGCTGCCCCGGGACGGGCGCGGCTGATCGCAACACCACCACCACACGATTCAACACCATCTTTAGCAGGAGAGAGCGGGGATGAAAGGCAAGGTTCTGAAGAAGGCGGCACTGGGCATGGCGTTGGGCGCCTGCCTGGCGTCGATGGCGCCCCTGGCGATGGCGCAGAGCGCGACCGGTGCGGTCGCCGGCCGTGCAAGCGCGGGCGACCAGATCATGATCACCAACACCGCCACGGGCGCGACGCGCTCGGTGACGGTGGGCGGCGACGGCGGCTACCGCCTCAGCCAGCTGCCGGTGGGCGACTACCAGCTGCAGGTCAAGCGCAATGGCGAGGACGTGGGCGAATCCGTGGCCGTCAACGTCGCGCTGGGCGGCACCACCACCGTCAACCTAGGCAGCGACGGCGGCGTGGTGAACCTCAACGCCGTGCAGGTGGTGGGTTCGCGCGTGATCAACCGCGTGGACGTGCGTTCGACGGAGTCGGCGACGAACATCAGGCGCCAGGAACTGGCGCGGCTCCCTGTGGACCAGAGTGTGGAGTCCGTGGCATTGCTCGCGCCCGGCGTGGTCTCGTCCGGCGCCACGTTCGGCGGTCTCACTTTTGGCGGTTCGTCGGTCGCGGAGAACGCGGTCTACATCAATGGCCTCAACGTCACCGACCCTTATCGGCGTCAGGGATTCTCGTCCGTTCCGTTCGCGTTCTACGAGGAATTCCAGGTCAAGACCGGCGGATACTCCGCTGAGTTTGGACGCACCACGGGCGGCGTCATCAATGCGGTGACACGGTCGGGCAGCAACGAGTTCCAGGCCGGTGCCGAGCTCACCATGCAGCCGCGGGCATGGGCCGCAGACCAGAAGGACCGGTTCCATTCGGACGGTACCATCGACGAGCGCGATCGCCGGAGCAGGGACGGGGGTTCGTCCTACAAGACGAATGTCTGGGCATCGGGCGCCATCGTCCAGGACAAGCTGTTCTTCTTCGCGATGTACGAGAACCGGGACAGCAATCCCAAGGACGTCGACACGATCGAGGCCTGGTACACCGACAGCAACAACGATTTCTGGGGCGCCAAGCTCGACTGGCAGATCAATGACAACCATTTGCTTGAGCTGCTGGCATTCTCCGACGAGGCCGAGTCCAGTACGAGTTCTTATGACTACGATTGGGATGCGGAAGCCCGTGGCGAGAAGACAGGCGAAAGTTACGCGGGCTCGGGTGGTGACAACTGGTCCCTGACCTACACCGGGCACCTGACGGAGAATTTCGTCGCCAAGGCGATGTACGGTGTAAACAAGCGGAGTGCCACTGGCGGGAGCCCCTGGGACGCAGGCTGCAGCATCGTCAGTCGCTCGGGCACATACAACGCGCTGTTTCCGCCGGCAACAATGCGTGAGGGATGCCATCCAAGCAACGCAAGTATCAGCAGCCGCTACGACAAGCGCGAAGCGACCCGCTTGGATTTCGAGTGGGCCTTGGGCGACCATCTGCTGCGCTTCGGATTCGATCAGGAGATCATGGATTCCACCAGCTCCCGCATCTATCCGGGCGACGGCGTCAGCTATACCGCGATTGGTATCGCGGCTGACGAAACGGATCGCGATCTGCCGAACGGCGCCACCATTCCCGACGGCGTGACGGCCTATATCGATGCACGTCGCTACGTCACCGGTGCGCCCGTCACCACGGAAGCGCAGGCGATCTACATCGAAGACAACTGGAACGTCACGCCCAACCTTCTGTTGAATCTTGGCCTGCGCGCAGACAAGTTCCACAACAAGCTGGCGTCTGGCGCCAGCTTCGCCAAGGCCGACTTCAGCGACATGATCTCTCCGCGCCTGGGCTTCAGCTGGGACATGAAGGGTGACGGCACGACCAAGTTCTTCGGCAACGCCGGACGCTACTACATTCCCATCACCAACAAACTCACGGACTATTTCGGTGGCGGCACCACGGACGAGCACACCTACTACGTGCTCAATGGTTGGGTCGAGCGGACCGATCCGGTGACCGGCGCGCCCTATCTCTTTCCTGACATCGGCGAACAGTTGGGTCCGGTCAATACCGAGGGCAACGTGCCCGCCCCGGACGATGTCCGCACGGCCGTGGCCAAGGACCTCAAGCAGGTCTTCCAGGACGAATACATCCTGGGCTTCCAGCAGGCGATCAACCAGGCGTGGTCGTGGGGTGTCAATGCGACCTATCGAAAAGTGACCCGTGCCGTCGAGGATGCGCGGATAAATCATGTCGAAGGGTGCGACTGGTATTCCGGCGACTGGCCCATCATCAACCCCGGCGAGACGACCACGCTGTGGTGCCCCGATACCGAGGACTGGGTGACGTTCGACAGCTCGCGCGACGGTTACATCGCGCTAGGCAGCGGCCTGGTGATGGGCTACAAGAAGCCCAAGCGGACCTACAAGGCGGTCGAGTTCCAGATCGACCGTGCCTGGGACGACAAGTGGGCGTTCAATGCGTCTTACCTGTGGTCGAAATCGGAGGGCAACATCGAAGGTCCCGTCAACTCCGATACGGGCTACAACGACACGAACCTCGTCCAGTACTACGACCATCCGGCAGTGAACGAGCGCTACGGCGTCCTGTTCAACGACTACCGCCACCAGATCAAGCTTCGGGGCAGCTACAAGCTCAACGAGATGTGGAGTTTCGGTACGACGGTATCGGTGCGCTCGGGCGGTCCGATCACGGCCTTCGGTGTGCGGTGGCCCAACGACAACCGCAGCGCCGGTGGTCCGGGTGAATTCAGTGGCGGTGGCTCGGGCTGGATCTGCGTGTCGGGCTGCAGCGACTGGACTACGCGCGAACTGGTCTATACCGGACGCGGAGCTTTCGGCCGCATGCCCTGGGTGTATGACGTGGGCGCCAATGTCACCTGGACCCTGCCGGTCGAAGGAATCGATCTCAAGGCGAGGCTGTCGGTCTACAACCTGCTGGACAAGCAGACCGTCATCAACGTGCACTCCCGCTACGAAAGTACGCCGGGCAACGAAATGCCCTACTTCGGCGAAGGCACCGTCTGGCAATCCCCCCGCTACACCCAGCTCGTGGTGACGTGGAACTTCTGATCGCGCAGCGCATGCGGTCGAAGCTGTGACTCTCCCGTGGCCTGCCGTTCGCGGCAGGCCTTTCTTTTGCCCTGGTGCGCGTGCGCAGGGTGCGTGCGCCGTACTATTCCTGTAACCCTGCCTTTGCGGAGGAACCGTCATGACCCCGTCCGTCCCACCCGCGCGGCGCATCCTGGCCGTCGCCGCCATGACCGTGCTGTTGGCCGCCTGCGCGCACAGCGGTCCGCGCAACCCGCTGGCCACCTGGGTCCCGTCGAAGAATTTCGATGAGCGCCGGCCGGTGGTCATCGTGCTGCACTACACCGAACAGGCGTCCGTCGAGCAGTCGCTGGATACGCTGCGCAGCCGCAACAGCGGAGGGCGCGTCAGTTCGCACTACCTGCTCGGCAAGGACGGAAAGATCTACCAACTGGTCAGCGACGCGAAGCGTGCCTGGCATGCGGGCGCCGGACGCTGGGGCGCGATCACCGACGTCAACAACGCCTCCATCGGCATCGAGATCGACAACGACGGAAAAAGTCCGTTCCCCGATTCGCAGATCGACAGTCTGATCGTCCTGCTGCGCGACCTGACCACGCGTCTGCGCATTCCGCCCACGCAGATCATCGGCCACTCGGACCTGGCGCCGACGCGCAAGATCGATCCGGGCCCGCTGTTCCCGTGGAAGCGGCTGCACGATGCGGGTTTCGGCCTGTGGCCAGCCGATGCCACACAGGACCCCCCGGCCGGGTTCGATCCCTGGTTGGCGCTGCAGGCCATCGGCTATTCCACCGATAACCGGGCAGATACCGTGCGCGCATTCCACCACCGTTTCCGCGGGATGGAAGGCACCGAACTGGACGCCCAGGACCTGCGCATCCTGTATGCGCTCACGCGCACCGCCGACACGACGCCAGCCGCTCCGGCATCGCCCTGATCAGGAATATTCCAGTCAGTTTTTCTGGGACGCGAGAATAAATTATTGACTCATCGCAAGGGGCGTGCTACACCGCTGTGAAAGGGGTTTTCCGTCGATCGCGGTAGGGGTCGACGGTGAGGTAGCCGGCGGGGGTGCCGGCGCAACAACCGAAGCATCAGGCAATGCCTGCAATGCGCGTCCGGAACGGGATGCGCCGGATGGCACGGATGGGGATCCATACGTTCCGGGGATGCATCAATGCGGTGTCCATGTCCTGCCAGGACCCACCGTACGCACGCAATCCCACGGGCGACGTGCTCCGCGCAATGCAGTGCATCGTATCGACCATGTAGTGCAGCGTCCTTTCAGCCCGGAGATTCCGCATGCCCATTCGCTCCCTTCCGCTCAAGCCAAGCCATCTCGCCGCCGCCATCATGTTGGGGCTTGCCGTTCCCGGCATCGGACTTGCGCAGGAGGCGGCGTCTCCTCCCGAAAGCACGGCGCGCACGCTGGACACGGTGACGGTCACCGGTTCGCGCATCAAGCGCACGGAGATCGAGACCCAGTTGCCGATCACGGTGCTGCAGAAGGAGCGCATCGACGCCCTGGGCATCTCGTCCGCAGAGCAACTGCTGATGTTCCTCAACATCGCGGGCAATTCGTCCGACAACCTCGCCAGTAATGCCGGCATCGTGAGCGACGAACAGCGCGGCAACAACGGCGTATCGGGCGCCAACCTGCGCGGCCAGGGAGCCGACGCGACGCTGGTGCTGTTGAATGGGCGCCGCGTCGCCACTCATGGCCTGAAAGGCCGCGCGGTCGACCTGAATTCGATCCCCTTCGCGGCGATCGAACGGGTGGAGGTGCTGCGTGACGGCGCCTCGGCGGTCTACGGCACCGATGCCATCGGCGGCGTCATCAACTTCATCACCAAATCCGACTACACCGGCATTGAGGCATCCGCCTTCGTGGATGCCACCGAGGCCGGTGGCGGCAACATCTACCGGACCAACCTGCTGGCCGGCTGGGGCGACCTGGACCAGAACCGCTGGAACGTCTTCGGTTCGCTGACCTTCAAGAAGAACGACATCCTGCGCGGCAGCGACCGCGACTTCTCCAACACCTTCCAGCCGGACAGGGGCCTGTCGCCGGATACGCGCGGCACCCCGTTCGCCACCATTTTCGGCCTGGCGGGCGGAATGATCGGGACGGGTCTGCAGGATCCCCAGGGTACGGCACGGCAGAGCGCCATCAACATCCTGAACCTGCCGGGCGGAGGCGGGTGCGAGGCCGGCGGCGATGCCATGGGGGCCTACGACTACCGGCTGTGGAACGTGCCAGGGTCGAAGTACGCATGCGCCTGGGATTACCCCGCCGCCGCGGTCATCCAGCAGCCGCAGGAAAGCGTGGATTTCATCGGCCGCGCGACGTTCAAGATCAACGACGACCACCAGGCCTACGTCGAGTTCATGGGCTCGCAGGTCGATGTCACCAAGATCTTCGAGCCCAACCAGATCTCGTCCAGCACCAGCGCCACGGCGGCGTTCAACCCCAATACCTGGTTCCCGCTGAATGCGACCACCCAGGACACGTACGACCTGCTGTACGACGCCCTGGTCGATTACTTCGGGCCGGGGGGCATTACCTACGGCAACCGCATCGCCTATCGCTGGCGCTGCATGGAGTGTGGCTACCGCCAGATCGACACGACCACCAAGGCCTATCGCCTGTTGGCCGCCTTCGAAGGCAAGTTCATCGGCAGCTGGGACTACAACGTCGGCCTGTCGCGCGCTTCCAGCGAGTCGTGGTCCGAGCTGGGCGGCGGCTACTTCTATACCGCCAACCTGCAGCAGCTGCTCGGCGACGGCATCCTGAATCCGTTCCTGCTGCCCGGCCAGAGCCAGTCGGCCGCTGCCATGCAGGGCCTGGCCGCGGCTTCCGCGCGCGGCGTACGGTTGTACGGCGGCGAATCGATCGTCACGACCCTGGATGCGTCGTTCTCCGGAAGCCTGGGCTTCTCGCTGCCGGGCGGTGACGTGCTGGCCGCGACCGGCTTCGACCTGCGCCGGGAAGAGTTCAAGTTCGACGGCAACACCTCGTCGCAGGCGTCGCTGATCTTCAATGCGCCGTTCGACAACGCCAACATCCTCGACGACGTCAGTCGCGACATCAAGGCCGTGTTCGCGGAAGTCTATCTGCCTGTCACCCGCAACTTCGACCTGACGCTGGCCGCGCGTTACGACGAATACGACGGCTTCGGCGGCACCACCAACCCGAAGGTGTCCTTCAAGTACCAGCCCATCGAGGGCGTCGCGTTCCGTGGCGCCTACAGCACGGGCTTCAAGGTGCCTTCGTTCAACCAGCTGTTCAATGGCGTCACCGAAAGCCCTTACACCGGCCTGGATCTCGCGGATCCGGCAACGTGCCCGGGCGCCGTGGCCGATGCCAGCGTGCCGGGTTGCGAATCCATCCGCCCTGTCATCCTGACCGGCGGAAAGGAGGACCTGGATCCGGAGGAGTCCACGCAGAAGAGCTTCGGCGTGGTGCTGGCGCCGGTGGAATGGTTGAACGTGAGCGTGGACTGGTGGGAGATCGAACGCGAGAACACCATCCGTGGCGCTCCCCTGGAAACCCTCGTCGATTACTACGATCTGTTCTCGGCCAATTGGATCCGGGACGCGAGTGGCGAGGTGATCGCCATCGACCGCCGCTACATCAATTCGGGCGGCAGCCTGATGCGGGGCATCGAGATCGACGGCAACGTCATGGGCGAGCTGGCCGGTGGCAGCTGGCGCCTCAACCTCAATGGCAGCTACATCAACACCTTCAAGACCAAGGCGCTGGAAGCGCTGCCGTACACCGAGAGCCTGGTGGGCGACTACGTCCGTTACTACAACCTGCCGATCAAGTGGAAGCACACGCTCAACTTCGTCTGGCAGAAGGGCGACTGGGCGCACACGTTCAGCCAGATCTACCGCGACGGCTACAACGACGAGCTCCCCATCAGCGTGCGCAACGGCAGCTACATCCCCGAGAACTGGAATCCGCGCGTCTCCAACTACACCACGTACAACTACAGCCTGGCGTACTCCGGCTTCGACAACATGAAGCTGACCTTCGGCGTGAAAAACCTCACCGACGAAGATCCGCCGTTCACCGCGCACATGAACGACTATGCGGCGGGTGCGGGCTGGGAGACGCGTATCGCCGATCCACGCGGGCGCGCCTACAGCCTGTTGGTCGAATACAAGTTCCGCTGAGCGGTAGTGCGGAGCCCCAGGCGCGGCCGGTCCCTGGACCGGCCGCGTCGTATCAGTACGAACGCCACGTCGCTTCGGTGGCGGAGGAAGCAAGCGTGCGAAAGACAACGAACCTGCGACGGCCATTCCGGGGATGGCGGCAGGCATGCGCGATGCTGCTGGCCCTGTCGGGGCTGGGTGGCGGCCAGGTGCTGGCCGGTGACGATGGCCTGCGTGCGGCCCGCGACCGGGCCGTCGACGAGGCCTTCGAACATATCGCCTGCCCGGCCTTGCCGTCGGCGTGATCCGCGACGGTGAGATCGTCTACACGCGTACCCTGGGCGAACGCGAAGCTGGCGGCGGAGAACGGATCGACGACGCCACGCTGTTCAAGATCGCCTCCAACAGCAAGGCGATGACGGCCGGCGTGCTGGCGCGCCTGGTCGATGCCGGCAGACTGAAGTGGGACGACCCGGTCACGAAGCACCTGCCGCAGTTCCGCATGCACGACCCGTGGGTCACGCAGCAGATGCAGGTGCGCGACCTGCTGATCCACAACAGCGGCCTGGGCCTGGGCGCCGGCGACCTGATGCTGTGGCCGGAGCCCAACCGGTTCACGCGCGCCGACATCATCGCCGGCCTGCAGCACCTGAAGCCCACGCACAGCTTCCGTGCCGCCTACGCCTACGACAACCTGCTGTACGTCGTCGCCGGCGAAGTGGCCGCCGCTGCGGGCGGCGTGCCGTACGAGGAGCTGGTCAAGCGTGAACTGTTCCAACCGCTCGGCCTGTCGCGTTGCCAGGTCGGTGAATGGAACCGCGCCGAGGTAGGCAACGTGGCGCAGCCGCACATGCGCACGCCGCAGGGCAACCGGGTCATCCGCGAGGACGAGACCATCGTGCCCAACGTCACCTCGATGGCCGCCGGCGGGATCCGTTGCAGCCTCGACGACATGCTGTCCTGGATGCGCATGTGGCTGTCGCCGGAGGCGCAGCCGACCTGGTTGTCGCCCGCGCAGCGCCGGGCCGTCTGGACGGCCCACATGCCGATGCCCGTGAGCGCGCGCATGCGCGCCTGGGACAACAGCCACTTCTCCGCCTATGGCTACGGATGGCGGCTGTCCGACGTCGACGGCGCCTGGAAGGTGGCCCACACCGGGACGCTGGCGGGCATGTATTCGTCGGTGATCCTGTTGCCCGATCAGCGCACCGGCATCGTCATCCTGATCAATGGCGAAGGCGAGGCCGCACGCACCGTGCTGGGGCAGGTGCTGACCAAGCAGATCACCCGGCCGGGCGAGACGCCCAGCGTGGCGCACTACGCCGCGCTGCTGGACGAGGAGCGCGCGGGCGAACGCGCCGCCAAGCCGAAGCCGGATACCCGTCATCGCAGCCCCGCCACCGCGGCGGCGCTGTCGGCCTGGACGGGTCGCTACCGGGATCCCTGGTTCGGCGATGCGACGGTCTGCGCGCAGGGTGATCGCGTGCGCTTCGCGTCGGCGCGTTCGTCGATGCTCACCGGCACCGTGATGCAGGTGGACGCGCGCTGGCTGGTCGACTGGGACGACGACAGCGTCGATGCCGAGCCCTGGCTGCATTTTTCGGCCGATGCCGGGTCGACCACGCTGGCACTTTCGCACGTGGATCCCGAAGCGGACTTCAGCTACGACTACCAGGACCTCGCCTTCACCCGCGTGGCGGCGTGCGATGCGGCAGCCACGACGAAGGTCGACGTGTCGCCGGCCACCGATGCGGCCAGCGCGGGCCTGGTGGATGTCGCGTCGCTGGCGAAGGGCGTGCGACTGGACATGCGCTACGCCGGCACCGCCAACTTCACCGGCGCGCGCGTGCCCGGCTACGAAGCGAACACCTGCCTGCTGCTGGCGCCCGTGGCGCAGGCGCTGGCGAAGGTGCAGGCGGACGTGCAGCGCGAGGGCCTGTCGCTGAAGCTGTTCGACTGCTACCGGCCGGTGCGGTCGGTGAAGCATTTCGTGGCCTGGGCACGCGACGCCGCCGACCAGCGCACCAAGCCTGCGTTCTATCCGAACGTCGAGAAAGCGGCGTTGCTCGACGGCTACATCGCGGAAACCTCCGGGCACAGCCGCGGCGCCACGCTGGACCTCACGCTGACCCGCTGTGAGCGCGGAGCCTGCGTCGACCTGGACATGGGCACGCCCTTCGACTTCTTCGATCCCCGCGCCAACACCGCGCATGCCGACCTGTCGCCTGCACAGAAGGCCAACCGCGCGCGCCTGCTCGATGCGATGTCGCGGCACGGGTTCCATAATTACCCGATGGAATGGTGGCATTTCACCTTCCGGCCCGAGCCCTCCCCCCAGACCGCGTACGACGTTCCGATCCAATGACTTCCTCCCCCTCCTCCCTCCCGTCGCGGACCACCGATGTCGCGGTGATTGGTAGCGGCATCGTCGGTCTGTCGACGGCGCACCACCTGCTCGACCGCGGCCTGTCCTGCATGCTGATCGACCCCAAGGGTCCGGCGGGCGAGACGTCGTTCGGCAACGCGGGTTCGATTTCCGTCGGCAACGTGATGCCGCAGTCGACGCCGGGCATCGTGGTGAAGGCGCTGCGCATGCTCGCCAACCCGCTGGCGCCGCTGAAGCTGGACTGGGGCGTCAGCCCTTCGTATGCACGCTGGCTGCTGCAGTTCCTGGTGCAGGGACGTCCGCAGCACGTGCTGCCGATCATCGACGCGCTGAGCGCGATCAACCGCGCGTCGCGTGACGCGTGGCTCGCCCTGGGCGAGCGCATCCAGGCGCAGGACCTGATCGCGCATACCGGCTACCTGCATGTCTACAGCGAACAGGAGACGTTCGCGAAGGGCGAGTGGGAGCGCGGCCTGATGCGCAGGCACGGCGTCGCCTTCGACGTGCTCGATGCCGCACAGCTGCGCGAGCTGGAACCCGGGATCGGTGCCGGCTTCCAGCGCGCGGTGTTCCAGCGCGAATCGCTGGCGATGCGCGACCCGGGCGATTTCTGCCGGCGCCTGTTCAACCACCTGAGCGCGCGCGGCGCCGTGCCGCTGACCGCGAGCGTATCGTCGATCGCGCGCCGCGACGGCGGCTACCAGGTCGATACCGATCATGGTCCGGTGCATGCGGGCCGTGTCGTCGTGGCGGCAGGCGCGTGGAGCAATGCGCTGCTGCGGCCGTTCGGACTGAAGATTCCGGTGATTCCCGCACGCGGCTATCACCTGATGTATCCGCAGGCGCAGGCCGTGGTCGGGCGCCCCACGCTGTGGGCCGAGCGCTACCTGGTGGTGTCGCCGATGCAGGCGGGCATCCGCATGACCAGCATCAAGGAACTGACCGCACTCGACCGCGATCCGCACTATCACCTCATCCGCAGGCTCGGCCCCGAGGCGCGCAAGCTGTTCCCGGGCATCACCGGCGAACCGGTCTCGGAATGGGCGGGCAACCGGCCGTGCACGCCGGATTCGCTGCCGATCATCGACCGGGTGCCGGGCGAGGAGATCTTCGTCGCCACCGGGCACGGCCACCTGGGACTGACCCAGGGGCCGGTGACCGGGCGCCTGCTCGACCAGATGATGGCGGGCCAGCCGACGGAGATACCGCTGGCGCCGTATGGGCTGGCGCGGTTCGCGTAAATCCTGCCTGTTCTTGTGGGAGCGACGTAAGTCGCGATCGCGGACGGTGGCGGTCCGGGCGCTTTGAGGACGACGGGCGTCCTTATCGATGCGCACGCCATTCGCTCATTTGGCGCTGCTCCCGGATCTCAATGCACTGCGGCCTGTGTTCGCGACTTACGTCGCTCCCACAAAGGCACCCGCGCTAAGCGCCGCCCACGAACCCTGCCTGGCGCCAAACCTCGAACACCACCACCGCCACGGTGTTGGAGAGGTTGAGGCTGCGGTTGTCCGGCCGCATCGGCAGGCGCAGGCGCTGGTCCGGCGGCAGGCCGTCCAGCACGTCCTGCGGCAGGCCGCGCGTTTCCGGGCCGAACAGGAAGGCATCGCCGGGACGATACTCGGGCTGGTCGTAGCGCATGGTGCCCCGCGTGCTCAGCGCGAACAGGCGGCCGGGACGGATGCGCTGCAGGGCCGCTTCTAGCGAAGCGTGGACCTGCAGCGTGGCGTACTCGTGGTAATCCAGGCCGGCGCGCTTGAGCTGCCTGTCTTCCAGCGTGAACCCGAGGGGTTCGATCAGGTGCAGCCGCGCGCCGGTGTTCGCACAGAGGCGGATGGCATTGCCGGTATTCGGGGGAATTTCCGGCTGGTACAGCAGGACATCGAGGTCCAGGGCGTCGGTCATGGCGCGCATTCTACGCGGCGCTGCATGGCCTCGCGGGCGGGTGGTGCGGTGGAACTCCGGCCATGGCCGGCTTGCATATCACGCGGGTGGAACGTGTTGCCTGCGTATCAACGCGAAGCCAGCTGGCTGGCCAGCACACCTGCCTGCACGGCGACCTGCTGCATGTCTTCCGCCGACGGACGCACGGTGACCACCGGCATGTCGACCACGCGCACCGCCTGCTGGGCGACGAAGTAGGCCAGGTCCTCGGCGGTCGGCGTCACGTTGACGGCGGCCAGGTCGACGATCTTGGCGTCCTTGTAGGTGTTGTAGTGGGCCAGGTCGGCGGCGTCCGGGGTGACGGTGACGGTCGGCAGGTCGACGATGCGCTCTGCCGCGGCGGCGGCGGCCGTGCGGCCCGTGTCGGCCTGGGTGGCGGAGACGACCATGGCGCCGGCGCACAGGGCGAAGACGACGGCGGCGGTCAGCGGGAGGAGGTTCTTGGCGTTCATTGTCATGCCTCTGTAGTGATGTTGTGGGGTGGTGTGGTAGTAAGGTAGTACACCTAGACAGAACGGTCAAGCGAAACCTGTTGTTTCGATGAGTTGATTCAGGGTTCAGTCAGGTTTGGTTCGGAACAGCGGGCGGCTTGTTATAGGTGGAGCAGGAACCGTGCCAAACGTAAGTTGTTGATCCAGTTGAATTTAAATATGCAGTGTTGCTGTCCGGTGTCCGGGTTGCGTGTCCGTCCGGTTGTCCGTCCTGCATGCACAAGACGCGGCCGGGCGTGTGGTGTGACTGCGAACACGCCACCTGGGCCGGAGGCCGGTCAGCTTGGGGTGTGCTGGTTGTGATGCGGTTTAGGCAGGAACCGTTGCAGTTCCGCCGGAACGCCGGGGATGGCGTTCAGTTTCACCAGGGCAGGGACTGGCCCTGCCAATCGAGGAAGGACCCGCTGTCGTCGGGCGTGAGGCGGTCGATCACGTGCAGCAGCCCGGCGGCGGACTCCTCCACCGACAGCGCGGCGTTCTGCCCGCCCATGTCGGTGCGCACCCAGCCGGGATGCAGGGCCACGACGGTGACGTGCCGGGTGGACAGCGCCTGCGCCAGCAGCGAGGTGGCCATGTTCTGTGCCGCCTTGCCGATGGCGTAGCTGGGCGTGCGGAATTCCTGCCGCAGGCCGATCGAGCCGACTTCGGAGGAGATGTTGGCGACCACGCCCCCTTCGGCCAGCCGGGGCGCCAGCGCCTGGGTCAGCAGGAACGGGCCCGCCGCATTGGTGTGGAAGCTGGCATCGAGGTCGGCAGGCACGACCTGGCCGAAACGTTCACCCCCGCGCAGCACGCCGGCGTTGTTGATCAGCAGGTGCAGGGACTCTTCGTCGGTCACCAGGGGCAGTTCGCGCACCAGTTCGGCGCGGCTGCGGGGATCGGCCACATCCAGCGGCAGCACGTGCAGGCGCCCGGGATGTTCGCCGGCCAGGGTATTCAGGGCGGTGGCCTTGCCCGGCTGCCGGCAGGTGGCGACAACGTGGCAGTGCCGGCCGAGCAGCTGGCGGACGAGTTCCAGGCCCAACCCGCGGTTGGCGCCGGTGACCAGGCAGTGCTTGCGGTCCATGCAACCTCCGGGGAAGGCGCGAATGGCAGGGCCCACGGACGCATGGGCCATCCGTCATGGCTTGTGGCCTAGTGTAATGAGCCAGGGCCGCGGTTAGCATCGGGTGTTCTGTTCTGCCGACCCCGTATTACAAGGGAGTGTCCGATGCGCCTTACCCGCCGGCCCCGCGCCGCCCTGCTTGCCCTCGCCCTGTCCACCGCCCTCGGCGGCCTGGCGTATGCGCCGGCACCCACGTACGCGAAGCCGGCCGCCGCCGCGGACATCGTGATTCCCTATGAGGAGTTCACCCTGCCCAATGGCCTGCGCGTGATCGTGCATACCGACCGCAAGGCGCCGATCGTGGCGGTGAACATCTGGTACCACGTGGGCAGCAAGAACGAGAGCCCCGGGCGCACGGGTTTCGCGCACCTGTTCGAGCACCTGATGTTCCAGGGCAGCGAGAACCACGACGGCGAGTTCTTCACGCCGTTCGAACTGGTCGGCGCCACCGACCAGAACGGCACCACCAACCAGGACCGCACCAACTACTTCCAGAACGTGCCCACCACCGCGCTCGACATGGCGCTGTGGATGGAATCCGACCGCATGGGCCACCTGCTGGGCGCGATCGACCAGAAGGCGCTGGACGAACAGCGCGGCGTGGTGCAGAACGAGAAGCGCCAGGGCGAGAACCAGCCCTATGGCCGCCGCATCATGGCCCGCATGTTCGAGGCGCTGTACCCGGCCGGACACCCCTACAGCTGGCAGACCATCGGCTCCATGGCCGACCTGGATGCCGCCACCCTGGACGACGTGAAGACCTGGTTCCGCAGCTGGTACGGCCCCAACAACGCCGTGCTGGTGCTGGCCGGCGACATCGACGTGGCCACTGCGAAGGAGAAGGTGACGCGCTATTTCGGCGACATTCCGGCCAGCGCCACGCTGGCCGACATGAAGACCCACATTCCGAAGCATGCCCAGGATACCCGCGAGACCATCCCGGACCGCGTGCCGCAGGTGCGCCTGTACCGCGGTTGGCCGGTGGCCGAGATGGGCACCCGGGACGCGGCGCTGCTGGATCTGTTCGCCCAGGTGCTGGGCGGCAGCGCGGCCTCGCGCTTCGACACCCGCCTGGTGCACGGCGACAAGATCGCCGACCAGGCCAGCGCCTACCAGTGGAGCAGCGAGATCAGCGGCACCTTCTTCCTGGTCTCGACCGTGAAGGAAGGCGTGGACCCGGCCAAGGTGGAGAAGGCGCTGGACGAAGAACTCAAGCGCCTGATCGCCGAAGGCCCCACCGCCGACGAACTGGAACGCGCCAAGGTGGCCGGTCGCGCGGCATTCGTGCGCGGCATCGAGCGCATCGGCGGTTTCGGCGGCAAGTCCGACGTGCTGGCCTCGTGCGCCGTCTACCAGGGCACGCCGGACTGCTACCAGGAAGAGCTGGACATCCTCGCCAACGCGACCGCGGCCGACGTGCAGGCGGCCGCGAAGAAGTGGCTGGCTGGCGCGTCGCACACCATCCTCGTGCAGCCCAGCGAGACCCCGGCCTCGGCCCTGCCGGAAACCGTGTTCGCGGCACCGGCCACTACGCCGGCCGCCACCCCGAAGGTCGACCCGAAGTTCAAGACGGTGAAGACCGACGTCGACCGCAGCGCCGGCGTGCCGAAGACCACCACCTTCCCCGATCTGAAGTTCCCCGCCGTCCAGCGCGCCACGCTGTCCAACGGCATGCAGGTGGTGCTGGCCGAGCGCCATGAGACGCCGGTGGTGCAGATCAATGTCGAGTTCCCGGGCGGCTATGCGGCCGACGTGGGCAAGAAGCTGGGCACCGCGAGCTTCGCGCTGCAGATGATGGACGAGGGGGCGGGCCAGTACGGCGCGCTGGCGCTCGCCGCACGCAAGGAAGCCCTGGGCGCGGAGCTCAGCACCGCTGGCGGCCTGGATTCGGCCTCGGTGGGCCTGTCCGCGCTGACCGAGAAACTGGAGCCGTCGCTGGACCTGTTGGCCGACGTGCTGCGCCGGCCGACCTTCGATCCGGCGGAAATCGAGCGCGTCCGCGCCACCTGGATCGCCGGCATCAAGCAGGAGAAGGCGCGTCCGCAGACCGCCGCGCTGCGCACGCTGCCGCCGCTGCTGTACGGCGCCGGCCATCCGTACGCCATCCCCTTCACCGGTTCGGGGACGGAAGCCTCCATCGCCTCGCTGACCCGCGACGACCTGGTCGCCTTCCACCGCGACTGGCTGCAGCCGGACCAGGCCCGCATCACCGTCGTGGGCGACACCACGCTGGCGCAGATCGTGCCGCTGCTGGAGGCCCGCCTGGGCGACTGGAAGCCCGCGCCCAACGCGCCGAAGCTGCCCGCAGTACCGAAGGTGGCCAATCCGACCAAGCCGCGCGTGTTCCTGATCGACCAGCCGGGCGCCATCCAGTCCAACGTCTACGCCGCGCAGCTGGTACCGCCCACGGGCGACGCCGGCACCATCGACTTCGACTTCGCCAACGGGGTGCTGGGCGGCCAGTTCAGCTCGCGCCTCAACATGAACCTGCGCGAGGACAAGCACTGGGCGTATGGCGCTTACAGCGGCGCCCGCAACACGCTGGGCCAGCGTCCCTGGTGGGCCAGCGCGGCGGTGCAGAGCGACCGCACGGCCGATTCCATGAAGGAACTGCAAAAGGAGATCAGCCAGTTCGCCACCGGCCAGGCCCCGGCCAAGCCGGAGGAAATCGCCAAGATCCGCGCGGCCAACACCCTGGAACTGCCGGGCGCGTACGAAACCGCCTCGGCGGTGCTTGGCCAGATCGTCTCCAACCAGCGCTACGGCCGTCCGGACGATTACATCGTCCAGTACAAGGCCCGCAACGAAGCCATCGGCGCAGCCGATGTGGCCAAGGCCGCCGCCACGCTGTCGCCCTCGTCCCTGACCTGGGTGGTGGTGGGCGACCTGTCCAAGGTGGGCGACTCGGTCCGCGCGCTGCAGCTGGGCGAGGCGGTCCAGCTGGATGCCGACGGCAACGTGAAGAAGTGAGCCCCGCTGCCGCCCCTCCCCGGAGGGGCGGCTGACGGCCCGGATCGATTCATCCGGGATCGGCCAGAATGGCCGCGACTCACATTCCGAAGGTGCCCCCGATGCGTCTTGCCGTCCTTGCCGCTGCGTCCGCCGTGCTGCTGTCCGCCTGTACCTGGGTGCACCTGGCCCCGGCCGCGAAGAACGTGCGGGTGATCCCCGCCGGCGCGACCCCGGCCGGCTGCGAAAAACGCGGCGAGGTGTCGGTGTCGGTCAAGGACAGCGTGGCGTTCTACGAGCGCAATACCCTGCGCGTCCGCGACGAACTGGAAACCCTGGCCCGCAACGAAGCGCCGGGATTGCAGGCCGATACCCTGCAGCCCCTGGGTGATCCGGTCCACGGCGAGCAGCGGTTCGCGGCGTTCCGCTGCAGCCGATAAAATGTGACGCGCGTCACCTTTTAGCGTGAGGGGGGCCCCGCGCGATCCTGCGTAAAGATGCGGTGAAGGCGGGAAGTGAGTACCCTTGTCGGCCCCCTCTGCCCGAGCCTTGGCGCTAACCTCGATGCTCTTCAAGAATGTCTCCATCGCGGGACTGGCGCATATCGATGCGCCGCACACGCTGACGTCCGACGAGATCAACGCCCGCCTGCAGCCCACGCTCGATCGCCTGGGCATCAAGACCGACGTGCTCAACGACATCGCCGGCGTGCACTCCCGTCGCCTGTGGGACGCCGACGTGCAGGCCTCCGACGCCGCCACCCTGGCCGCCCGGAAGGCCCTGCTGGACGCCGGCATCGGCGCCGACAAGATCGGCCTGGTGGTCAACACCTCGGTCAGCCGCGACTACCTCGAACCGTCCACCGCCAGCATCGTCTGCGGCAACCTGGGCGTGGGCGACGAGTGCCAGACCTTCGACGTGGCCAACGCCTGCCTGGCCTTCATCAATGGCATGGACATCGCCGCGCGCATGCTGGAGCGTGGCGAGATCGACTATGCGCTGGTGGTCGATGGCGAGACCGCCAACCTGGTCTACGAGAAGACCATCGAGCGCCTCAATGCGCCCGATGTCACCGAACAGCAGTTCCGCGACGAGCTGGCCGCCCTGACCCTGGGCTGCGGCGCCGTGGCGATGGTGATGGCGCGTCGCGAACTGGCCCCGGAAGCCCCGCGTTACAAGGGCGGCGTGACCCGTTCGGCCACCGAGTGGAACAAGCTCTGCCGCGGCAACCTGGACCGCATGGTCACCGACACCCGCATGCTGCTGATCGAGGGCATGAAGCTGGCCAACAAGACCTTCGCCGCCGCCAAGGTGGCGCTGGGCTGGGCGGTGGACGAACTGGACCAGTTCGTCATCCACCAGGTCAGCCGGCCGCACACCCAGGCCTTCATCAAGTCCTTCGGCATCGATCCGCAGAAGGTCATGACCATCTTCACCGAACACGGCAACATCGGTCCGGCCAGCGTGCCGATCGTGCTGAGCAAGCTGAAGGAACTGGGCAAGCTGAAGAAGGGCGACCGCATCGCCCTGCTCGGCATCGGCTCGGGCCTGAACTGCACGATGGCCGAGGTGGAGTGGTAATCCCACCCGGCATGTGCATTCCAGGGGCCGGTTCGCCGGCCCTTTTCTTTGACGGCGGCGACGCGCGATGAACCTTCCCGGCTACCCCTCCCAACCGAAGCGCTTCGAGGTCCGCCCGGGCCTGTCGATGAACTACCTCGACGAAGGTCCGCACGACGGCGAGGTGGTGGTGATGCTGCACGGCAACCCGTCGTGGAGCTACTACTGGCGCACCCTGGTGGCGGGTCTGTCCGACAAATACCGCTGCATCGTGCCCGACCACATCGGCATGGGCCTGTCCGACAAGCCCGACGACAGTCGCTACGAATACACCCTGCAGTCGCGCGTGGACGACGTGGCGGCGCTGTTGCGCCATCTGGGCATCACCGGTCCGGTGACGCTGGCCGTGCACGACTGGGGCGGCATGATCGGTTTCGGCTGGGCGCTCTCGCACGCCGCGCAGGTCAAGCGCCTGGTGATCACCAACACCGCGGCGTTCCCGATGCCCGCGGCGAAGAAGATGCCCTGGCAGATCGCGCTCGGCCGCGACTGGACGATCGGCGAATGGATCATCCGCGGCTTCAACGCGTTCTCCGCCGGCGCCTCATGGATCGGTGTGGAACGCCGCATGCCGGCCGCCGTGCGCCGAGCGTACGTGTCGCCCTACGACACGTGGGCCAACCGGATCGCCACGATCCGCTTCATGCAGGACATCCCGCTGGGGCCGCAGGACAAGGCGTGGCCACTGCTCGAGGCTGCCGGCAAGGCGCTGCCGTCGTTCGCCGACCGTCCCGCATTCCTGGGGTGGGGGTCGAAGGACTTCGTGTTCGACCGGCATTCCTCGACGGCTTCCGTGCCGCGCTGCCGAAGGCGGAAGTGCACGCGTACGAAGACGCCGGCCACTACGTGCTGGAAGACAAGCACGAGATCCTGGTGCCGCTGATCCGCGACTTCCTGGATCGTCATCCGCTGGATTGAATCTTTCTCCGCCTGGGGCTGATCCCTTCTCCCTGCGACAGCGGAGAGAAGGTGCCGAAAGCCTGCCCCGTACCTGATACGGGGGCGGATGAGGGGCGCTCTTGCTTCTGATTGCGGGCTGCCCAAGCGCTCGCTGCGCTCGCATCCCCTCATCCGGCGCTGCGCGCCACCCCGTATCGAGTACGGCGCAGGCTCCTCTCCCGCAAGGGGAGAAGGGTCAGAACTCCGGCAGCGGATTTTTCTCGGCGTCCACCACGCCCGCCCAATCCGCCTCCACCAGCAGCGGCAACCCATGCGCCAGCCGCGCCTTGTCGCACTGTGCGCTGCGTTCGCCGAACTCCAGCGAGGCCGGTACCAGCGCGCATACCGACGGCCGCCGGTCGTGGATCTTGCAGCGGCTGTAGCGGCCGATGTCGGCATCCAGGGCCACGCAGCGCGGGTCCTTCTGCGAGGTGCCGCGCATCACCCGCTCGTGCACGCGCAGCGGCTCGGTCAGTGCGGCCGGCACCGCGCCGCCCTGCTCGGGGTCCGCCTCGCTCCAGTGGAAGCTGACGCGGAAATGGGCGCAGCAGGCGCCGCAGGTCAGGCAGGGATGCATCGGGGCGGGCTGGCGGCTGGGCGCGGGCGGGACGCGCATTCTGCCAACGCCGCGGGCTGACGCAAGTACCATCCAGCGGCGACAATGCCCGCATGACCGATCCGTGCAACATCGCCGCCAGCCTGCCCCGGCTGGCCCGCGAGCAGCCCGACCGCGTGGCCATGCGCTGCCCCGACGGCGCCGGCCGCTACACCCGCGAACTCACCTACGCGCAGCTCGATGCCCGCAGCGATGCCATCGCGGCCGGTCTGGGCGCCTACCGCATCGGCCGCGGCAGCCGCACGGTGGTGATGGTGCGGCCCACGCCGGAGTTCTTCCTGCTGATGTTCGCGCTGTTCAAGGCCGGCGCCGTTCCGGTACTGGTCGACCCCGGCATCGACCGCCGCGCGCTGAAGCAGTGCCTGGACGAAGCCGAGCCGGAAGCCTTCATCGGCATCCCGCTGGCCCAGTTCGCGCGCCGCGTGCTGGGCTGGGCGAAGTCGGCGAAGAAGATCGTGACTGTCGGCCCGCGCTGGGCCTGGGGCGGCACCACGCTGGCGAAGATCGAGGCGCGCGGCTCCGGGGCGGGCCCGCAACTCGCGGACACGGCGCCCGACGATGTCGCCGGCATCCTGTTCACCAGCGGCTCCACCGGCGTGCCGAAGGGCGTGGTGTACCGCCATCGTCATTTCGTCGCCCAGATCGAGCTGCTGCGCAACGCCTTCGGCCTGCAGCCCGGCGGCGTGGACCTGCCGACGTTCCCGCCGTTCGCGCTGTTCGATCCTGCGCTGGGTCTCACCTCGGTGATTCCCGACATGGACCCCACGCGTCCTGCCAGCGCCGATCCGGACAAGCTGCACGCGGCCATCGCGCGTTTCGGCGTCACCCAGCTGTTCGGTTCGCCGGCGCTGATGAAGGTGCTGGCCGACCACGGCGCGCCGCTGCCCACCGTGCAGCGCGTGACCTCCGCCGGTGCCCCGGTGCCGCCGGACACCGTGGCGAAGATCCGCACCCTGCTGCCGGAGGGCGCGCAGTTCTGGACGCCGTACGGCGCCACCGAATGCCTGCCCGTTGCCGTCATCGAAGGCCGCGAACTGGAATCCACGCGCGCCGCCACCGAGGCCGGCGCCGGCACCTGCGTCGGTCGTGCCGTGTCGCCGAACGAAGTCCGCATCATCCGCATCGTCGATGCGCCGATCGCCGACTGGAACGACGTCGACGAAGTGCCCGATGGCGAAGTCGGCGAAATCACGGTCGCCGGTCCCACCGCCACCGATACCTATTTTCGCCGCGATGCGGCCACGCGCATCGCCAAGATCCGCGAAGCGCTGCCCGACGGTGGCGAGCGCATCGTGCACCGCATGGGCGACGTGGGCTGGTTCGATGGCGAGGGCCGGCTGTGGTTCTGCGGCCGCAAGACACAGCGCGTCGAAACCGCCGACGGCCCGCTCTACACCGAACAGGTCGAACCCGTGTTCAATACGCATCCCCAGGTCCGCCGCACCGCGCTGGTCGGGGTCGGCGAACCCGGACGCCAAACGCCGGTGCTCTGCTACGAACTGCAGCCCGGTGTCGGCGTCGACCGCGCGCGGCTGGAGGCCGACCTGCGCGCCATCGGCGCACGTCATCCGCATACCGCGCGCATCGCCAGGTTCCTGCCGCACCCGGGCTTTCCGGTGGATATCCGCCACAACGCCAAGATCGGCCGCGAGACGCTGGCCGCATGGGCCGCTGCGCAGAAGGAGCCGCACGCATGAAGATCCTCGTCACCGGCGGTGGTGGCTTTCTGGGACAGGCGTTGTGCCGCGGCTTGGTCGAACGCGGGCATGAGGTCATCAGCCTCAACCGCGGTTATTACCCCGTGCTGCGCGAACTCGGCGTGGGCCAGGTGCAGGGCGACCTCGCCGATGCGCACGCGGTGCGGCATGCCGCCGACGGCGTGGACGCGATCTTCCACAATGCGGCCAAGGCCGGCGCCTGGGGCAGCTACAAGAGTTACCACGATGCCAACGTGGTCGGCACGCAGAACGTGCTGGATGCCTGCCGGCTGCACGGCATCGCGCGCCTGGTCTACACCTCCACCCCCAGCGTGACCCATCGCGCCACCCATCCGGTGGAGGGCGGCACCGCCGACATCGTTCCGTACGGCGAAGGCTTCAAGGCGCCTTACGCCACCACCAAGACTATCGCCGAGAAGGCGGTGCTCGCCGCCAATGACGCATCACTGGCGACAGTGGCGCTGCGGCCGCGCCTGATCTGGGGTCCCGGCGATCACCAGATCCTGCCGCGGCTGGTGTCGCGCGCGCGCGCCGGCCGGCTGCGCATCGTCGGCAGCGGCGAGAACCACGTCGATACCACCTACATCGACAACGCCGCGCAGGCGCACTTCGACGCTTTCGACCATCTCGCGCCGGGTGCCGCCTGCGCGGGCAAGGCCTACTTCATTTCCAACGGCGAACCCTGGCCGATGCGCAAGCTGCTCAACGCGCTGCTGGAAACGGCCGGCGCTCCACACGTGGACAAGCACCTCTCGTTCAAGGCGGCCTACCGTGTCGGCGCGGTGTGCGAGGCGCTGTGGACGGTGCTGCCGCTGAAGGGCGAACCGCCGATGACGCGCTTTCTCGCCGAGCAGTTGAGTACCGCGCACTGGTACGACATGGCGCCGGCACGCCGTGACTTCGGCTACGTGCCGCGCGTGTCGATGGACGCAGGCTTCGAACGCCTGAAGGCCTGGCTGCGCGATCATCCCGTGTAGGAGGGGCTTCAGCCCGCGGTTCGCACACCTCGCCGCATGCGCGCCAACGAGCGTGCTGCCGCGAGATCACGCAGTCGACGGGTTCGATACGGTATTCCGGACGTGACAGGGGCGGTAGTCGAGCCCCTGAAGCCTTCACGCACGAATCACGACGCTGAAGGCCGTCCATATCGCGCTGCGCGACAATCACGCGGCGACGACTTCCCGCATTCCAGCATGGCGCACGCCACTAACGGCTGTACCACTGGCCACATGCCAAAGGGAGTTTCCATGCTGCGCTACGCCATCATCTTCTTCGTCATCGCCCTGATCGCCGCCGTGCTGGGCTTCAGCGGCATCGCCGGCGCCGCCACCAACATCGCGTGGGTGCTGTTCGTCGTGTTCGTGATCCTGGCGATCATCTCGCTGCTGCGCGGCAAGCGCGTCTGACGCGTCACCGTCTCTCTCCGCCGGGACGGCAGGACGCCGTCGAGCCCGCCCCGAGCCTGCATGAAGCAGGCGAACGGGCGGGCGGGGCGTGCAGGCTTTGCCGCTAGAATGGCCGCATGGACCTGTCTCCGTTCGATGCCCTCAAGCCGCTCGCCGGCCGTGCGCTGGAAACCGCGCTCAACCACGCCCTCGCCCTGGATCCCGATACCGAAGCCGCGCTGCGTCCGCTGGAGGGACGCCGCATCCAGGTAGCCGTGGACGCGCCATCCCTGGCGATGGACATCATGGTCGGGGGCGGCCGACTGCAGGTCGGCCCCGCCAGCGAAGTGCTGGAGGCCGACCTGGCCGTGCGCGGCACGCTGGGCGGCCTGCTGGCCCAACTGCCGTTCTTCCGTCGCGACCACGCCACGCCGGTCGGCAAGGTGAAGGTGTCCGGCGACGCCGAGCTGGCGCGCCGCCTGCAGACGCTGGCCACCCGTTTCGATCCCGACTGGTCGCTGCCCTTCACCCGGGTGTTCGACGACATCGTCGGCGTGCAGGTCGCCAATGCCGTGCGCGCAGGCCTGCAGCAGGCGCGTGCCGCCGCAGGCAGCCTGGCAGGAAGCGCGGCCGAGTACGTCACCGAGGAGTCGCGCGACGTGGTCGGCCGCGAAGAACTCAACGCCTTCCATGACGATGTCGACGCCATCCGCGACGACGTCGAGCGCCTCGCCGTGCGCATCGGTCGCCTCGCCGCCCGCGTGGAGCATCGCGCATGAAGTCGGTGCTGCGGGCCAGCCGCATCGGTCGCGTGTTGTTGCGCTACCGCCTCGACGACCTGCTGGAAGGCACGCCGGTCGAGCGCTGGCTGAGGCTGGCCCGTCCCTTCGTGCCGCGCGCATCGGCCGAGATCGCCGCACAGCCGCGGGGTGCGCGCCTGCGACTGGCGCTGCAGGAACTGGGCCCGATCTTCGTGAAGTTCGGCCAGATCCTGTCCACGCGGCGCGACCTGATCCCGCCCGACATCGCCGAAGAGCTGACCCTGCTGCAGGACCGGGTGGCGCCGTTCGACGGCGAACGCGCGCGTGCGCGGGTCGAGCAGGAGCTCGCGCGCGACATCCGCGACGCCTTCGAGACCTTCGACACCACGCCGCTGGCGTCTGCCAGCATCGCACAGGTGCACGCCGCCACGCTGCCGGGCGGGCGCGAGGTGGTGGTGAAGGTGTTGCGCCCGGACATCGGCAGCCAGATCGCCGGCGACATCGCGCTGCTGGAGAGCATCGCCGCCATCGTCGAGCGCGCGCATCCCAACGCGGACAAGATCCGCCCGCGCGAGATCGTGGCCGAGATTGAGAACACGCTGGCCGCCGAACTCGACCTGCAGCGCGAGGCCGGCAATGCCAGCCTGCTGCGCCGCAACTGGGCCGGGTCGCCCGACCTGTACGTGCCGGAAGTGATTTGGTCGCACACGGCGCAGGGCGCGATGACGATGGAGCGCGTGCGCGGCATCCCGTCGGACGACATCGCCGCGCTGGACGCGGCCGGCATCGACCGCAAGGCGCTCGCCGCCAAGGGCGTGCGCGTGTTCTACCAGCAGGTGTTCCGCGACAACTTCTTCCACGCCGATGCGCACGCCGGCAACATCTGGGTGGATCCCGAACGCAAGACCGATCCGCGCTTCATCGCGCTGGATTTCGGCATCATGGGCCAGCTCTCGCGCGACGACCAGTACTGGCTCGCCGAGAATTTCATGGCGATCTTCAACCGCGACTACCGCCGCATCGCCGAGCTGCACGTGCAGGCCGGCTGGATGCCCGCGCACACCCGCATCGACGAACTGGAAGCCGCCGCGCGCGCGGTGTGCGAGCCGTACTTCACCCGCCCGCTCAGCGAGATCTCGCTGGCCGAAGTACTGGCCAAGCTGTTCCGCACCGCGCAGCGCTACGAACTGACCCTGCAGCCGCAGCTGATCCTGCTGCAGAAGACCCTGCTCAACATCGAAGGCGTGGGCCGCCAGCTGGACCCGCAGATCGACATCTGGGCCGTGGCCAAGCCGGTGCTGGAACGCATCCTGGTGGAGCGCTACAGCCCGCAGCGCGCCGCGCAGGAATTCCGCAAGCGCCTGCCCGAGATCATGACCCACGCGCCGGATATGCCGCGCCTGGTGCATGCGTGGCTGAGCCAGCAGGTGGAGGGCCGCCACGAACTGTCGATGCGGTCCCGCGACCTCACCGAACTGACGCAGACCATGAAGGGCCTGCAGCGCCGCGTGGTGGCCGCCATCCTCGGTGTGGGCCTGCTGATCGTCGCGGCGGTGCTGTATGCGCTGGAAGCCGGCGGTCCGCGCCTGCTCGACGTCCCGGCCTCGGCCTGGATCGCCGGCATCGGTGGCCTGTGGGCGCTGCTGGCGGCGTGGCCGCGGCGCTGACGCGCGATCAGGCGCGTCGCCGACCCCAGGCCAGCCACCATCCCAGCCACACCTGCACGGGCAGCGTCAGCAGGCAGGCGAGGGTGAACCAGCGCGGGAAGTCGTCCCACGCCATCACCGTTACATACAGGTCCAGCGCCAGGTAGAGCGCGAACAGTGTCCAGGCATGCGTGGCCTTCGCCACCGCTGCGACGCCGACCATCAGCGCGCTGCCCGCCACGCCGGCCAGGAACACCCAAAGCAGGTCGTAGGCCAGTCGCGCATCACCGCCCCGCGGCAGTCGCAGCAGGCCCGCGAGCTCGCCGCCGGTCAGGTTCACCAGCGGCACCGCAACCGCGGCGAGCGCAAGTGCCAGCACGCTGCGCAGCACCACGCTGAAGCGACGCGCCATCCGGAAGCCCTGGGTGATGAACGGGAGCGCCATTGAAGCACGGCGTCCGTGCGCGTTGACGCGTTCGCAACGATTCCTTCGCGCCTCGTGCGCATCGCGGGGACTACGGTGGTCGCTCTTCCCCACTGAAGGAGCACACGCCATGAGCCATCTCACCGGAAAGCGCGTCGCCATCCTCGCCACTGACGGGTTCGAGCAGTCCGAACTCACCGAGCCGCTGCGCGCGCTGCGCGAGCACAAGGCCGACGTGGACATCGTCTCGCTGGACGGTGGCCGCATCCAGGGTTTCAAGCATTTCGACAAGGGCGATCAGGTCGAAGTGGATCATGTGCTGTCCGAGGTGTCGGCCAAGGACTACGACGCGCTGGTCATTCCCGGCGGCCTGTTCAATCCCGATGCGCTGCGCGTGGACGATCAGGCGCTGGCCTTCACCCGCGGGTTCTTCGAGGCCGGCAAGCCGGTCGGTGCGATCTGCCACGGCCCCTGGGTGCTGGCCAATGCCGACGTGCTGCGTGGCCGTACCGTCACCTCGGTGCCCAACATCCGCAAGGACCTGGAGAACGCGGGTGCGAACTGGAAAGACGACGAGGTGATCGTCGACAAGGGTCTGGTGACCAGCCGCACGCCGAAGGACCTGCCCGCGTTCTGCGCCAAACTGGTGGAGGAAATCGCCGAGGGCACGCACGGCGGCCAGCGACGTTCGGCGTAAACCCGAGCTCCCAGGACGGGCTCCCGTCGCCGCTCAGCGCGGCGACGCCGGCTGCGCTACGGTATCGACGCCGGACGGGCACTGCGGCAGCGGCAACGGACCATACACCTTGAACGTACCGGCGAAGCCGCCCTGCTCGACCACGTAGACCGCGCGTGCAGCGGTGTCGACATGCAGGAACTGCTGGTAGCCGTCGGCGATCATGCCGGTGTCGGACAGCGGGGTTCCCATCGGGTGATGCAGCCCCGCGGGCGGCGATGCCATCACCGGCCATGCCTGCTGTACGCCGTACGGGCCGACGAAGGGTTTGAGGCGGCGCGCCGCACAGGCGGTCACCGGATCCGCGGGTGCCTGCGTGCCCGTGTCGAGGGTGAGGGTCACGGGAGGCGGAGGCTGCCCGGACGCGGCGGTGGCCAGAACGAAGATCAGGGTGTTTGCGAGCATGGAGTTTCCTTCTTCCGATGGACGCATCTTGCATGAGCGAACGCCAGCGATGGATGCAGGCCGGCCCCGCGTTCGCTCGCGGTTCAAGCGTCGCCTGCGCGACAATGGCGGCCCGCCATCGTGGAATCGCTCATGAGCCGTTGGAGTCTGGTGCTGGCAGGCCTGCTGGGCCTCGCGTCGATGCAGGCACGTGCCACCGATCCCCTTTCGGTGATGAGCTTCAACATCCGCCTGCCGGCGGAGAGCGACGGTGTGGACTACTGGGAGACGCGCAAACCGCTTGCGGTGCGCATGTTGCGCGAGCAACAGCCCGATGTGATCGGCTTGCAGGAGCTGGTGAAGGCGCAGGCCGACTACCTCGCACGCGAACTGCCGCAGTACGCTTGGTTCGGTCGCGGGCGCGAGGCCGATGGCGGCGGCGAACACATGGGCGTGTTCTACCGGAAGGATCGGCTGAAGGTCATCGAGTCCGGCGACTTCTGGTTGTCCGACACACCCGCGGTGCCGGGCAGCATCACCTGGGGCCACCCCCATCCCCGCATGGTGACGTGGGCACTGTTCGAACAGCACAGCGATGGCAAGCGCTTCTACCTGTTCAACACCCACCTGCCGTACCGCGACGAGGATGAAGCCGCGCGCCTGAAGGGCGCTCGGGCCATCGCGCGCCACCTGGCCACGCTGCCGGATGATGTGCCGGTGGTACTGACCGGCGATTTCAACACCACGCCCGACAGCGACGCGCATGCGGTGCTCGCCGGCACATTGCAGGATGCCTGGACCACCGCGCCGCGCGTGGAAGGCATCGACGCCACGTTCCATGGGTTTACCGGAAAGGCCGACCGGCGCATCGACTGGATCTTCGTCCGCGGCGCGCAGCTGGAGTCGATCACCTCGGTGACCACGCGCTGGAACAATCGGTACCCCTCCGACCACTTCCCGCTGGTGGCGACGCTGCGGTTGCCGTAACGGCGGAAGCGGAAGATCGCCTCCGGGCTCCATCGCCGGGCTCCGAAGCCGGTGTGCAAGCCTTGAATTGAGCCGGAGGGGGCTCGCCAGGCCTTCGCGACGTTCAGGTGCGCGATGACGGCTTTTGCCTTCGCCCCGCTTGCGGGGAGAAGGTGCCCGGCGGGCGGATGAGGGGCGGGCGCGATGGTCTGGCACGCGGGATGTATCGTCGCGGCCACCTCTGGCAGCAGTACGCGCGCGTTGTGCCTCGCCTCTCCGTTCGCCCCTCACCCGCCTTCGGCACCCTCTCCCCGCATGCGGGGAGAGGGGAACATCTGCGCGGGAAAGGATCTTCTGCCAGCGCGAAAACGAAAACGGCCCCTTGCGGGGCCGTTCCGTGTCACGTCGTGCGGTCTACTTCGTCGGCGCCGCGGTAGCCGCTGCTCCGGCCTTCCCTGCGAAGTCGCCCGCCAGGAACACGCTCAGCGCGTCCGGCTTGAAGTACGTGCGGATCGCGGCGTTCACCTGGTCCACCGTCAACGCGGCGTACTTCGCGTCCAGCTCGGCGGTGAACTGCATGGTGCGGCCGTAGAACAGCTGGTCGGCCAGCATGCCGGCGACGGTGCCGTCCTCGGCGCGCGCCTGCTGGCGCTCGGTCAGCGTGCCGGCCACGGCATCCTTCAACTCCTCGGCGGTGATGCCGTCCTTGACCAGCCTGGCCAGCTCCTCGCGCACCAGCGCCTCGACCTTCGCCATGTTCTCCGGCGCGGCGATGGCCTGGATGCTGAAGCTGCCGGCGTTGTCTTTGCCTGTCAGGCTGTCGTCGGCGCGCACGCCGCTGGAGACGCCATAGCTGAGGCCTTCCTGCTGACGGATGCGATCGCCCAGGCGCGACTTCAACGCGCCGCCACCGAAGATGCGGTTGGCCACCACCAGCGCGGGATAATCGGCGTCGGTGACCTTCAGCGGCAGGTTGTGGCGGGCCAGCAGGACGGCATTGGGGTTGTCCGGGGTTTCGAAGCGGGCCTGCTTCGCCGCCACATCGGTGTACTGCGTGGGGATGGAGGCGAACGGCTTGCCGCTCTTCCAGCCGGCGAACAGCTGTTCCAGCTGCGCGCGCACGGCGGCGGCATCGAAGTCGCCGACGATGGCGATCTCGCCGTGGGCGGTACCGTAGACGTCGCGATGGAACGCGCGCACGTCCTCCAGTTTCAGCGCCTTCAGTTCGGCCAGCGATTCGTCCAGCGTGCGGTTGCGCAGCGGATGGCCGGCCGGCCACGGATCGAAGTACTGCGCCAGGGCGCGGCCGGCGATGGCGCCGGGCTCGAAGCGCGAGGCCTCCATGCCGGTGATGGCCTGCGTGCGCAGCTGCTCGAATTCGCTCTCCGGGAACGCGGGGTTGCGCAGCACGTCGGCCGCCAGCGCCAACGCGTCGGCCAGGTGCTCGCGCCGCGTCTGCAGGCCGATGGTGGCGCCCTGCAGGCCGCCACCCACGCTGCCCTGGGTCTTCAGCTGCTCCAGGCGCTGGTCGATCTGCTCGCGCGTCATGGTCCTGCTGCCGCGCATCAGCATGGCGCCGGCGATGCCGGCGGCGCCTTCGCGGCCCTTCAGCGCGGCTTCGTCGGCGAAGCGGAAATTCGCATCGACGATGACGGTGCCGCCACGGGTCTTCTTCGGCAGCAGCGAGACCTTCAGGCCGTCGCCAAGGGTGAAGGTCTGGGTGCGCGCATCGATGTTCGCCGGCGAGGGGTCGAACACTTCGCCCGCACTGACCGCCGCGCGTCCGGTATAGCCATCGACCAGCGTGGCCACCGGCGGTGCGGCGGGGATCTCCACGCGGTCCGGCGCGGGCGTCGGTACGAAGCGGCCCAGCGTGCGGTTGCTGGACTTCAGGTAGGCGGCGGCGACGCGGTTGACGTCGGCGACGGTGACCTTCTCCACCGCATCGCGGCTGGTGAACAGCAGGCGCCAGTCGCCGGCGGACTGGAACTCCGCCAGGCCCATGCCCACGGCATTGACGTCGGTGAAGTACAGCTCGTATGCGTTGCCGATGCGCTGCTTGGCTTCGTCCACTTCCTGCTGGGTGATCGGGCGCGCGGCGAGTTGCTCGACCTGCGTCAGCAGTTCGGCCTCGGCCTTGGCGGCATCGCCGTCGTTGGGTACCACCGCGATGGCGGTCAGCAGGCCCGGGTCGCGCATGGACTCGCCATTGGCACCGGCGGCCGCGGCCAGCTTGGCTTCCACCAGCGCCTTGTGCAGGCGCCCGCCGGGCGTGTGGCCCAGCACGTTGGCCAGGACGCTGAGCGGCGCGTTGTCGGGGTGCGCCAGCGCGGGGGTGTGGTAGGCGGCCGCGACCAGGCGCAGGTTGCCGACGCGGCGCACGGTGACCTCACGCTCGCCGTCCTGGGCGGGTTCGGTGGTGTAGAAGCGCGGCAGTGCGCGCGCGGGCTTCTTCAGCGGGCCGAAGTGGCGCGCCACGCGGGCGAGCACGTCGGCGCTGTCGATACGGCCGGCAATCACCAGGGTGGCGTTGTCCGGCTGGTACCACTGGCGGTAGAACGCCTGCAGCTTGTCGATCGGTACGCCTTCCACATCACTGCGCGCACCGATGGTGGTGTTGCCGTAGTTGTGCCACAGGAAGGCAGTGGAGCGGATGCGCTGGAACAGCACGCCGGCGGGATTGTTCTCGCCGGCTTCCAGTTCGTTGCGTACCACGGTCATCTCGCTGTCCAGGTCCTTCCTGGCCACGTTCGAGTTGACCATGCGGTCGGCTTCCATCTTCAACACCCACTCCAGGGTGTCGGCGTTGGCCGGGAAGGAGGCGAAGTAGTTGGTGCGGTCCAGGCCGGTGGTGGCGTTGAAGTCGATGCCGCGCTTCTTCATTTCGCCGCTGATGTCCGACTGCGTGGGCGTGCCCTTGAACAGCAGGTGCTCCAGCAGGTGGGCCATGCCGGTCTCGCCGTAGTTCTCGTGCACCGAACCCACGCCGTAGACCAGGTTGACGGTCACGGTGGGCTTGGTGGCGTCGGGGAACAGCAGCACGCGCAGGCCGTTGGGCAGCGTGTACTCGCTGATGCCTTCGATGCTGGGGCCGGCGGTGACGCCCCTGGGCAGCGTGGCGGGGGCATCGGCCCAGGCCGGCTGGCCCAGGGCGAGCGTCACGGCCAGGCCGAGTGCGACAATGAAACGGGGTGACTTCATCCTCAATTCTCCATCGGGGCCGCGTGCGTCCATCGCGTGCGGCGAACCCCGAGTTTCGCAGATTCGAAAGGCGCGCAGATTCATGGATTACCGTGAGACGAAGACGGACGACGGCGCATTGCCGGTGCTGTATGCGGACGCGCAGATCGCGGTGGTCGACAAGCCCGCGGGCGTGATGGCGCACGACAGCAAGCTGGCGGGCGGCGAGCCCGACTTCGTCGCCGACCGCCTGCGCGTGCAGTTCGGCAAGCCGATTTTCCTGATCCATCGGCTGGACCGCGCCACCAGTGGCTGCCTGCTGGTGGCGTTCGACCGCGACAGCGCGTCGGCGCTGGGCAAGGTGTTCATGTCGCGCGCCGTGGAGAAGGACTACCTGGCCCTCTGCCGGGGCTGGCCGGAACCGGCGTTCACCGTCGACCATCCGCTCGATGGCGGCCCGGGCAAGCCGGAGAAGAAGCCGTCGGTGACGCGCTTCGTGCGTCTGGCGACGGGCGAGCTGCCGCTGCCGTCGGGGGGCTTCGAGACTTCGCGCTATGCGCTGCTGCGCTGCCAGCCGGAGACCGGACGCTTCCGCCAGATCCGCCGGCACCTGAAGCACGCCTTCCATCACCTGATCGGCGACACCAGCCACGGCGATGGGCGGCACAACCGCCACTTCCGCATGCAGGGCGTGCACCGCATGCTGCTGCACGCGGTGCGGTTGTCGTTCCCGCACCCGGCCACCGGCGAAAGGATCGAGGCCGTGGCGCCGCTGGATGCGGAGTTCCGCAAGGCCTTCGCCCTGTTCGGCTGGGAAGAGGATCTGCGCTGATCCGGTAACGCCTTGATGCGGAAGGGATGCGGCATTTGTCCGATGACGCCGCAGCACGCACACGCGAAGGTGGGGCTCCCTTCCCCTGGAGCGCGTCGCCATGTCCTCTCCCCGCATCTACGACCTGCCCACGCGGGTCTTCCACTGGACCTTCGCCGGCCTGTTCGTCGCCGCGTACACCATCGGCAGTACGGTCGACGACGCGTCGCCTCGGTTCGTGCTGCACATGCTGGCCGGCGGCCTGCTGGCGGCGGCGGTGCTGCTGCGCCTGGTGTGGGGGGTGGCGGGAACGCGTCACGCCCGCCTGTCGGATTTCAGCCTGAGCCCTGCCGCGCTGGTGGGCTACCTGCGTGGCGTGCTGTCCGGCCAGGCGTGGACGTGGGCGGGACACAACCCCGCCTCCAGCTGGGCGGCGCTGGTGATGATGGGGCTGGGCCTGGGCATGGCGGCCACCGGACTGGCGATGGTCGCGGGCGTGGCACCGCACGCGGTCGAGGAGGTGCACGAGGTGCTCGCCAACGCCTTCCTGGCCGTGGCGCTGCTGCACGTGGCCGGCGTGCTGGTGCATGTACTGCGACACCGCGACGCGCTTCCGTTGAGCATGGTGACCGGGCGCAAGCGCGGCATTCCCGCCGGAGAGACCGACGTGCGCCCGCACGCGGGGGTGGCGATGGCGTTCGTCGCGGTGCTGGCGGCGGTGGGCGCAGGCGTTGCGAGTCGCCACGATGCCAGCCGTGGCCAGGTCACGCTCTTCGGCCAGACGCTGATGCTCCGCGAGGCGGACGAGGGGTCCGGGGAACGGAGTGGGGCCGACGATGAGCAGGCCGAACATGAAGCGCATGCGCGCGAGGAGCGGGCCGAGGATGTCCCCCACGGTTGAGCGTCGTCCCCTGCAGGGCAGCGAACGTGGCGTCATCGCGGGCGTCCTGCTGCTGATCGCGCTGCTGGTGGTGATGGATGTCGTGGGCGACCTGCGGCAGGGCGCTTCCGCCTGGCACGTGGCGCTGGACATCCTGGCGGCCGGGTTGGCCCTGCTGGGCGCCGTGCACCTGCTGCGCAGCACGCTGCGCCTGCGCCGCCGTCTGGTCCGGCAGGCGGAAGACCTCAGCCGGGTGCGTGCGCAGGCCGAGGCCTGGCGGCAGCAGGCGCGACGTCATGTCGAAGGGCTGTCGCGCTCGATCGACGCGCAGCTGGATGGATGGCGCCTGTCGCCTGCCGAGAAGGAGGTCGCTTTCCTGCTGCTGAAGGGCCTGGGGCTGCGGGAGATCGCGGATCTGCGCGGCACCCACGAGAAGACGGTGCGCGCGCAGTCCGCGTCGATCTATGCCAAGGCCGGGCTGGCCGGACGGTCCGAACTGGCCGCCTTCTTCCTGGAAGACCTGTTGGTGCCGCGCGCCGACCTTGATCCAGGGCTCACGCGACCCGCAGCGCCGCCAGCACCATGAGTCCCACGGCGCACAGCATGCCCAGCAGCCACGACAGGCTGCGCATGGCGTGCATGTCGATCAGATAAAACCAGCCGTGGAAGATGCGGGCGACGACGAACGCCACGGCGAGCGGGGTGACCAGGCTTGCCGGCACGCCGGCCAGCTGCGCCATCAGCACGCCGGCGACGAATGCCGGGAACGCCTCGAAGCCGTTGAGGTGCGCCGCATTGGCGCGCTGCACCTTGTAGTTGCCTTCCTGCTTGGCCATCCAGGCACGCGGATTGCGGTTGTTGTAGCGATCGCCCGAGCGCTTGGCGATGAAGACCCACAGGTACGGCAGCAGGGCGGTGATGAGGATGCACCAGTAGGCGATGGACATGAGCTGTTTCCCTCCGAGGATGGCGCAGGGTAGTGCGGGGAGTCGGTTGGCGTCCATGCTTGCATCTTCCCCCGACGCCGGAGGGAGGCATGAGAGGGGGCGCAATGGATGGAGTGCCGGAGGCGGGATTGTCGTGGGAGCGACGTAAGTCGCGATGGGCGATCGGTAGTGCTTCATCGCGACTTACGTCGCTCCCACGGTGTGCGTTCGAGGGTCGGTCGCAGGACCAGAAACAGAAAACGGCGCCTTTCGGCGCCGTTTTCATATCGCATCGGAACGCGGCTTACTGCTTGGCCGGCTCCGCCTTCATCATCGTGTCGCGCGCGGCCTTGAAGGGGTTGCCTTCGTACCAGTTGGGCCACTTGTCCTCGACGGCCAGGTCCTTGCCGACGCCGTACAGCGCCTGCAGGTCCTGCACCACGCCGTCCAGCCTCCAGCCCTCGTGCATTTCGTCGCTGGCCTGGTGGTAGCGCTTGGCGTACTCCTCGCTCGCCGCCTTGCCGGCTTCCACGCCGCCTTCCAGCAGGTCGTTGCCGCCCTTGGCGTACAGCGCCGGCACGCCGGCCTTGGCGAAGTTGAAGTGGTCGCTGCGGAAGTAGTAACCGCCGGCCGGGTTGCCTTCCTCGGTGAGTACGCGGCCCTGCTGGTCCGCGTAGACCTTCAGCATGTCCTCCAGCTCCGAATTGCCCTTGCCGGTGACGACGAAGTCGCGCGACTTGCCGCCCACGCTCATCGCGTCCAGGTTGATGACGCCGGCGATCTTGTCCATCGGGAAGGTCGGGTGGGCGACGTAGTACTTGGAGCCGAGCAGCCCCGATCCCCCCAGCGTCACCGCCACGAACACCACCGAACGCGCAGGCTTCGGATCCTGGTGGGCGAAGGCTTCGGCGATCTCCAGGATGCCGGCCACACCGGTCGCGTTGTCGACGGCACCGTTGTAGATGTTGTCGCCTTCCTCACCCTCGTGCTTGCCCAGGTGGTCCCAGTGCGCCATGTACAGCACGGCTTCGTCGGGCTTGGTGGCGCCCGGCAGCACGCCGATCACATTGCGCGAGGTCTTCTCGGTGATGCTGCTCTTCAGCGACACCGTCGCCTTGGCCTTCAGCGGCACCGGCTTGAAGCCGCGCTTGCCCGCACTGGCGTAGGCGGCGTCCAGGTCGAGCCCGGCGTCGGCGAACAGCTGCCTGGCCGCTTCCGCGCTCAGCCAGCCCTGCAGCGGGATGCGCTTCTCCGGGTCGTCCTTCGCGGGCAGGTCGTACTGCGGGCCGGCCCAGGAGTTCTTCACCACGTCCCAGCCATAGCTGGCGCCGGCGGTATCGTGCACGATCAGCGCGGCGGCGGCGCCCTTGCGCGCGGCTTCCTCGAACTTGTACGTCCAGCGGCCGTAATAGGTCATGCGGTTGCCGCCGAACAGCGTTTCGTCCTTGGCGTGGAAGCCCGGGTCGTTGACGAACATCACCACCGTCTTGCCGGTCCAGTCCTGGCCGGCGTAGTCGTTCCACTGCTGTTCCGGCGCGTCCACGCCGTAGCCGACGAACACCATGTCGCTGGCGTCCAGCTTCACCTCGGTCTGGCCGGTGCGGGTACCGATGACGTAGTCGGTGCCGAACTTCAGCGCGTGGTCGCCCTTGGCGGTGGCCAGGGTCATCGTGGTGGCGGCTTCGTCCGCGGTGGTTTCCACCATCGGCACGTCCTGGAAATAGCTGCCGTTGTTGCCCGGCTGCAGGCCGATGCGCTTCATCTGCGCTTCGAGGTAGGCGGTGGTCTTCTCCTCGCCCACGGAGCCGGGCGCGCGGCCCTCGAATTCATCGGACGACAGCGCCTTCACCATGTCGGCGAAGTCGGCCTCGGTGATGTCGGCGGTGAAGGTGTGCGCCGCGGCGGGCGGCGTGGCGGCTTCGGGCGCGGCGGCGGGCGCCTCGGGTTCGCGCTTGCACGCGGCCAATGCGGCCGTGGCGGCAAGCACCAGCATCAACTTGCGGGACATCGGGATTCCTCAACGAAAGGAATCCCGATTCTAGCCATAACCGGCGGGCCGGACCTGTGCCGGCCCCGCCGGTGCGCGGATTCACTCGGTCGGCGCGGTGTCGGTGCTGAACGGCTTGGCGGTGGCGCCGGTTACCGCGCCGATCCTGGCGCTGGTGTGCACGTACAGCGTGACGGGGCGCTCGAACACCAGCGGGCCTTCGACGACGGCGTTCGGTCCGATGATGATGCGCGGATCGCGCCGGGGCTTCATGCTCCATCCGCGCGGCTTCTCCACCTTGATGCCGCCCTTCACGTGCGAACCGATGCCCACGGTGATGTCGCCGTTGACCGTTTCGATGCCGCCGGCCAGTCGGGTGCCGACCAGGCCGATGGCGCCGTTGACGGTGTCGACGTTGCCGCCGATGGTGGTGCCGCGGTCGGTGAAGATGCTGCCGTTGACGGTTTCCACATCCTTGCGCACCTGCACGTCCTTGCCGATGCGGATCGCGCCGTTGACGGTCTCCAGGGAGGCGGCCTGGGCCTTGTCGCCCACGGTGATGCTGCCGTTGACGGTGCTGGCGTCCTCGACAGTGGCGCCGGCGGCGATGCTGACGCTGCCGTTGACGGTTTCCAGGTCGCCATAGGCCTGGCCGGCGTCGGCGGAAACGCTGCCGTTCACCTTGGAAACATCCTGCTGGGCCAGGGCGGGCGTGGTGGCCAGGGCCAGGGTCAGCAGCAGTGCGGTACGGGTACGGGTCATGGGGTTGCCTCTCGGGTGGTCTCGTATCGGTCTGATGCGGCGGCGTGCCCGAGGGTTTAAACACGCCGCATCGGCCTGCATGGGAGCACGCTTCGCTACAATCGGCACCTGCCTGAAGTCACCGGAATCCGCCGTGTCCGCACCCCCCGCGTCCGTGAAACGTCCCAAGCCTGTCGTGCTGCTGATCCTGGATGGCTGGGGCCACCGTGAGGATCCCACCGACAACGCGCTCGCGCAGGCGGAGCTCCCGAACTGGCGGCGCCTGCTGGCCACCGCGCCGCACACGCTGATCCACACCGAGGGCCGCCATGTCGGCCTGCCGGACGGACAGATGGGCAATTCCGAAGTGGGCCACATGAACCTGGGCGCCGGCCGCATCGTCTACCAGGACCTGACCCGCATCGACGCCGCCATCGAGGATGGCAGCTTCTTCGCCAACGCCGAACTGGTCGCCGCGTGCGACGCCGCCAAGGCCGACGGCAAGACCCTGCACGTGTTCGGCCTGCTCTCGCCGGGTGGCGTGCACAGTCATGAGCAGCACATCTTCGCGATGCTGGAGCTGGCCAAGCGTCAGGGCGTGCCGCGCGTGGCGGTACACGCCTTCCTCGATGGCCGCGACACGCCGCCGAAGTCGGCCGAACCCAGCCTGCTCGCTCTGCAGGCCTTGGGCGCGAAGCTCGGTAACGCGCACATCGCCTCGGTCAGTGGCCGCTACTATGCGATGGACCGCGACAAGCGCTGGGACCGCGTGCGCCTGGCGTGGGATGCGATGGTCGAAGCCAGCAGCGACCACCACGCGCCCAGCGGCGTCGCCGCGCTGGAAGCGGCGTACGCGCGCGGCGAGAACGACGAATTCGTGCTGCCGACCGTCATCGACGGCGCGCAGCCGATGGCCGATGGCGATGCGGTGGTGTTCATGAACTTCCGCGCCGACCGCGCGCGCCAGCTGACGGCGGCGTTCGTGTCGCCGGCGTTCGACGGATTCGACGCGCGCGTGCCGGCGCTGGCGCGTTTCGTCTGCCTGACCGAATACGACGCGAAGTTGCCGGCGCCGGTGGCGTTCGCGCCGGACGACCTGCGGCACACCTTCGGCGAATTGCTGGCCGGGGCCGGCCTGACCCAGCTGCGCATCGCCGAGACGGAGAAGTACGCGCACGTAACGTTCTTCTTCAGCGGCGGGCGCGAGGACGTGTTCGCCGGCGAGGAACGCATCCTGATTCCCAGCCCTAAGGTCGCCACCTACGACCTGCAGCCGGAAATGAGCTGCCCCGAACTGACCGAGAAGCTGGTGGCCGCGATCCGTTCGGGCCGCTTCGATGCGATCGTCTGCAACATCGCCAATCCCGACATGGTCGGCCACAGCGGCGACCTGCAGGCCGCGATCCTGGCAGCGCAGGCGGTGGACAAGGCGATCGGCCAAGTCGACGCCGCGGTGCGCGCCGCCGGTGGCGCGATGATCATCACCGCCGACCACGGCAACCTGGAAATGATGCGCGACCCGGAGACCGGACAGCCGCACACCGCCCATACCGTGGGTCCGGTGCCGCTGGTTTACGTCGGCGAGCGCGCAGCGACGCTGCGCAGCGGTGGCGCGCTGCGCGATGTCGCGCCGACCCTGCTCGACCTGCTGGGCCTGCCGCAACCGGCCGACATGACCGGCCGTAGCCTGATCGTCGCCTGATGCCGCATCGCCTGCGCGCCACCTGCGTCGCGGTCCTGCTGGCCGGCGTGTCGTTCGTCGCGGCCGCGCCGGCGCAGACCTCGCGCGAGGCCGAGCAGAAGCTGCAGCGCGTGCGCAGCGAACTGAAATCGATCGCGCAGGAACGCCGCAAGCTGGAAGGCGAACGCGGCGCGGCATCCCGCCAGCTGCGCGAGGCCGACGAGAAGGTCGGCCGCACGTCGCGCTCGCTGGCCGAGACGGAGGCCGCCATGCGCCGCGAAGCCGCGGCGCTGGCCGAGTTGCAGCAGCGGCGCGACACGCTGCAGGCGCAGCAGCAGCGGCAGCGCGCGCAACTGGGCGCGCTGGTGCGTGCGGCCTACCAGCAGGGCGGCGACGCACCGCGGAAGGTACTGCTGTCGCAGGACCGCGTGGCCGATGCCAACCGCCTGCTGGCCTACCATCGCTACGTGCAACGCCACCAGGCGCGCCGTATCGACGCGCTGTCCACCGATCTGGCGGCGCTCGAGCAGGTGGAACAGGAGATCGTCGCACGGCGCGCCCAACTCGAGGCCGCGCGTGCGCAGCAGCGCGACGCGGTCATGCAGCTGGAGAAGGACCGCAAGACGCGCGCGAGCCTGGTCGCCGACCTGGACGAGCGCTACCAGGACCGCGCGGCGGCCGCATGCCCGATGGCCGCACCAGCACCGGCGTGTTGATCGGCGCAGCGGCGGGCACGCCGGTGACGGCGGTGGCGGACGGCACCGTCGTCTTCTCCGAATGGATGACCGGCTACGGCC
>NZ_PDWV01000025.1 GCF_010093385.1 Pseudoxanthomonas mexicana | reverse complement strand
GTTGGGTGGGGATGGTGTCGACCATGACCTCGTTCCCCACCGATGCAACACCATCCCCATCCCAGCCTTCCCCTTGAAGGGGAAGGAGACAAGCGGTGAACGCCATGGCCGAAGCGATTTCCCACTTCATCAACGGACACACGGCCGCCGGCACGGGCGACCGCTTCGGCGATGTCTACGATCCCGCCACCGGCCGCGTCACCGCGCGCGTGCCGCTGGCCTCGGCCGCTGACGTGAAGCAGGCCGTGGACGCCGCAGCCGCCGCCTTCCCCGCCTGGGCCGCCACCACCCCACTGAACCGCGCGCGGGTGATGTTCCGCTTCAAGGAGCTGCTGGAAGCGCATGCCGGCGACCTGGCGAAGATCATCACCTCGGAGCACGGCAAGGTGCTGTCCGACGCACGCGGCGAAGTGACGCGCGGGCTGGAAGTGGTGGAGTTCGCCTGCGGCATCCCGCACCTGCTCAAGGGCGAGCATTCGATGAACGTCGGCCGCGACGTGGACTCGTGGACCGAATACGCGCCGTTGGGTGTCGTCGCCGGCATCACGCCGTTCAACTTCCCCGCGATGGTGCCGCTGTGGATGTTCCCGGTGGCGCTGGCCTGCGGCAACACCTTCGTACTGAAACCGTCCGAGCGCGACCCGTCCGCGGCGCTGTTCATGGCCGACCTGCTGAAGAAGGCCGGGCTGCCGGATGGCGTGCTCAACGTCGTCCACGGCGACAAGGTGGCGGTGGACGCCTTGCTCGACGAGCCACGCGTGCAGGCGCTGAGCTTCGTCGGCTCCACCCCGATCGCCGAGTACATCTACGCGCGCGGCAGCGCCAAGGGCAAGCGCGTGCAGGCGCTAGGCGGGGCGAAGAACCATATGGTCGTGCTGCCCGATGCCGACCTGGACGGCGCGGTGTCCGCACTGCTGGGGGCCGGCTACGGGTCGGCCGGCGAACGCTGCATGGCGATTTCCGTGGCGGTCTGCGTGGGCGATGCCACCGCCGATGCGCTGGTGGCGACGCTGGCGCCCAAAGTGGCGGCACTGAAGATCGGGCCGGGCTGCCTCGATCCGGAGATGGGCCCGCTGGTCACCGGCGCCCACCGCGACAAGGTGCGCGGCTACGTCGATGCCGGCGTTGCGGAAGGCGCGAGCCTGGTCGTCGATGGCCGCGGCCATGTCGTCGATGGACATGCGGAGGGCTTCTTCCTGGGCGGCTGCCTGTTCGACCGCGTGACACCCGACATGACGATCTACCGCGAGGAGATTTTCGGCCCGGTACTCTGCGTGGTCCGCGTGCCGGACCTGGATAGCGCGCTGCGCCTGGTCAACGAGCACGAATACGGCAACGGCACTGCCGTGTTCACCCGCGACGGCGGCGCGGCGCGCGAGTTCGCCCATCGCGTCCAGGCCGGCATGGTCGGCATCAACGTCCCCATCCCGGTGCCGATGGCCTTCCACAGCTTCGGCGGCTGGAAGCGCTCGATCTTCGGCCCGCTGCATGTGCATGGCCCGGACGGCGTGCGCTTCTATACGCGCCTGAAGACCGTCACCGCCCGCTGGCCGGACACGCACGCCGCAGAGTTCGTGATGCCGACGATGAAGTAAAGTCGGGGCCGGTTCCCTCGAGGTGCTGGCCGATGTCCCTGCGTTCCCTCCGCATCCTGCTTTCCCTCGCCTGCCTGGTGGCATCCGCGGTGGCGTCCGCTGTTGAGCCCGTCGCGCAGGTACGCGTCGCCTTCGACGGTAACGGCGTGGTCAATACGCGTGCGGAAGGCATGGCCGACCTCGCCACCGGCCGCAAGGTCACCGCCGACGATCCCGTGCGCGTCGCCTCGATCTCCAAGCTGGTGACGTCGATCGGCGTGATGCGGCTGGTCGAAGCCGGCCAGCTCGATCTCGACGCCGACGTCTCGACGTACCTGGGCTGGTCCCTGCGCCATCCACGGCACCCGGACACGCCGATCACGCTGCGCCTGCTGCTGTCGCACCGCTCCAGCCTGACCGATGCGGCCGGCTACTACGCCACGCCGCTGGGGCAACCGCTGAAGACGATCCTCGACGACCCGAAGGCCTGGGACGATGCGCACGCACCCGGCACGCACTTCCGCTACACCAACCTCAATTTCCCGCTGGTGGCGATGGCGATGGAAAACGCCACCGGCGAACGCTTCGACCTGCTGATGCGCCGGCTGGTGCTGGAGCCGCTGACGCTGGATGCCTGCTTCAACTGGGAAAGCTGCGATGCGGCCACGGCGATGCGTGCCGTGGTGCTGTATCGCGACCGCGCACCGGTGCGCGACGAGAACCGCACGGGCAAGCCGGCCTGCGCCGTGGTCGTCGAGGACGGGGCCGACTGCGACCTCGCCCGCTGGAAGGCCGGCGAGAACGGCGCGCTGTTCTCGCCACAGGGCGGCCTGCGCATCTCGGCGAATGGACTCGCGAAGATCGGCCGGCTGCTGCTCGGCGGCGGCGAAGTCGACGGGGTGCGCCTGCTGTCGTCCGCCAGCGTCGACGCGATGGTGGCTCCGCAATGGAGCTTCGACGGCGGCAATGGCGTGACGCACGAAGAAGACACCGGCGGCGGACAGAACCAGGCCTTCTTCTGCCGCTACGGCCTGGCCGTGCAGACGCTGGCGACTCCGACGACGGGATGCGGTGACGATCCGTTCAACGACGGGGTGGCGCGCGTCGGCCATTCCGGCGATGCCTATGGTCTCCGTTCCGGCCTGTGGATCGACCGCAAGGCGGGTACGGGCGTCGTCTACTTCGCCACCGACGCGGGCGGTTCGCGCGGCGGCGCGCATTCCGCGTTCAGCCTCGTCGAGGAAGCACTGGCGGCCGGCACGGCGCGCTGACCGCCCTGCGCTCAAGAACTCCCCGGACCGGCCGATACGGCCTACATGTCGAACCGCGCCGCATCCGCCGCGCGGGCAATACGATCCACGGGGGGATCTTGAAATGACGTCACGTCCGACGGTTCTGCTTTGCGATGACTCGCGCGCCCTGCGCATGCTGGCGGCCCGCCAGCTCGACGATTGCGGCTTCCACGTGGTGGGCGAGGCCGGCAACGGCCATGAGGCGGTCAGCCAGTACCAGGCGCTGAAGCCGGACGTGGTGCTGATGGACCTGGTGATGCCCGAATGCGACGGCAAGCAGGCCCTGGGCCGGATCCTGGCGCAGGATCCCGCTGCGCGCGTGGTGATCCTGAGTTCGCTGGGTGCGCAGAGCGACATCGAGGAGTGCCTGAAGCTGGGCGCCAGGTCCTACCTGCAGAAACCCATCGATCCGGAAGTGATGGATCGCGTGCTGCACGAGGCGGTCGCCTGACCGGCGCGCACGTCCTTCCACCTTCCGTACGAGACCACCCGACATGGCAGCGAAATTCCTGGGCCAGTTCCTGCTGGAACGCGGCACCCTCACCCCGGCACAGCTCCTGGCCGCCCTCGATGCGCAGCGTGCGTCGAATCCCCTGCTCGGCGCGCTGGCCATCCACCACGGCATGCTCGACGCCTTGCAGGCCCGCCGCATCAACGAACGCCAGCGCGCCGCAGACCGGCGTTTCGGTGACATCGCGCTGGAGATGGGCTGGCTGAGCGAAGGCCAGCTGGACGTCCTGCTCGCGGCGCAGAAGAAGGGCCGCAAGCTGTTCGGCCAGATCCTGGTCGAACAGGGCGTCCTGACCGCCGAGCAACTGGAAACCGAACTGGCCGCGCATCGTCGCGACCTGGACGAAGCCAACCACGCCCTGGCACTGGGCATCGCGGGCCATTCCCTGGCCGATGTGGTGACCAGTGCCATCCGCGTCTGCAACCGCCTGTTCCCGCGTCTGGTCGGCAGCCAGTGCCAGGCCGCCGGGATCGCCCACGATGCCGCACTCGACGCCTGCGAAGTCACCGCGCACGTGCGCATCACGTCCGGATCGGAGTCGCTGCTGGTCGGCGTGGGGTGCAGCCGCGCCACCATGCACGCCATGGCCTGCGCCCTGCTCTCGCTCGCACCGGAACAATGCGACGACGAACTGGCGGTGGACGCCCTGGGCGAACTGGTCAACGTACTGATGGGTTATGTCGTGCGCGATACCTTGCCCGACGACGCGGTTTACCGCGCCCAGCCGCCCTCCACCCAGTTGTCCGCGGCCGACCTGGCCGCCACCGGCCGCACCCTGGCGCTGGCGATGGCGTCCCAGCGCGGCGACTTCGTGCTGATCGTCGGCTGATCGACGGACGTCAGGCCCGCGTCAGCCGCCACGCGCGGTGGATGCGGGCATTGCGTTCGAAATCGGGCGGAATCGTGCTGGCGCTGATGTCTTCGCAGCGCGCGAACTCCGCCACCGCGTCCTCGTCCAGCCTGAAGCGGCGGAAGTTGTTGCTGAAATACAGCACGCCGCCCGGTGCCAGGCGGGCGACGGCGGCACGCAGCAGGCGGACGTGCTCCTTCTGCACGTCGAAGTCGTCGGCGCGCGCGGAGTTGGAAAACGTGGGCGGGTCGCAGAAGACCAGGTCGTACTCGGCCTGCTCGGCCTCCAGCCAGCGCATGGCATCGGCCTGCACCAGCCGGTGCTTCGCGCCGCCCAGGCCGTTCTCGGCCAGATTGTCCGCGCACCACTGCAGGTAGGTCGCCGACAGGTCCACGCTGGTGGTGCTCGCTGCACCCGCCACCGCCGCCTGCACGCTGGCCACGCCGGTGTAGCAGAACAGGTTGAGGAAGCGCTTGCCGCGCGCTTCCTGCGCCATGCGCCGGCGCAACGGACGGTGATCGAGGAACAGGCCGGTGTCCAGGTAGTCGAACAGATTGACCCGCAGCAGCGCGCCCGACTCGCGCACGACGATGAACTCGTCCCGCTGCTGCATGCGTCCGTACTTGGACCCGCCCTTGCCGCGCTCGCGCGCCTTCACCGCGATCTGCTCCTGCGGCACGCCGAAGGCCTCGCGGGTGGCAGCCAGCAGTTCGCTGAAGCGGCGACGCACATCGTGCTCGGGGATGCTCGCCGGGGCGGCGTATTCCTGCACGTGCAGGAAGGTGCGGCGCTGTCCGCCTTCTTCTTCGTAGACATCGAGGGCCGCCGCGTATTCGGGCAGGTCGGCATCGTAGGCGCGGTAGCAGGTCACGCCCTCGCGCGTGCGCCAGCCCTTGAACTTCTTCAGGTTCTTGCGCAGGCGGTTGGCGACCATCTGCGCCCCGTCCGACAGCGGCCTGGCCTCGCGCGGTTCGCGCGCGGGCGTGGCGACCGGATCGCAGACGATCAACGCGCACTCGATGGCGCCGTTGAACAACTGGTACTTCTTCGCCGCCCGCAAGCCGGTGGCGTAGCCGAGGTCGGCGTTGCCGCACAGCAGGCTGGCGCGCCACTGCGGCACGGCGCGCTGCAGCGCGTCGCCCAGCGCGCGGTAGAGATCGGCGTCGGCGGCGAGCCGTTCGTCGTAGGGCGGATTGCACACCACCAGCCCGCGCGGTTCCTCGCGCGTGGGCAACTGGGCGATATCGCGCATCTCGAACTGCAACTGGCCGGCGAGACCGGCGAGCACCGCATTGTCGCGCGCGGCGCGGATGGCGCCCAGGTCGATGTCACTGCCGAAGAACGCCGGCCGCAGCGCCTTGCGCCCGTCCGCTTCGCGCTGCACGGCGTCGGCGAACAGCGTGCGCCAAGCCGCCGCGTCGAAGCCCGACCAGCGGGTCGGCAGCGCATTGCCGTGGCGCTGCAGGCCCGGGGCCACGTCGGCGGCCATCAGTGCGCCTTCGATCAGCAGCGTGCCGCTGCCACACATCGGGTCGAGCAGCGCACCGCCCTCGTGGTACAGCGCCGGCCAGCCGCCGCGCATCAGCACGGCCGCCGCCAGGTTCTCCTTCAACGGCGCCTCGTTCTGCGCCTGCCGCCAGCCCCGGCGATGCATCGGGCCGCCACCCAGGTCGATCGAGATGGTCGCGCGGTTCCTGCGCAGCGACAGGTTGATGCGCACATCGGGCTGTTCGACGTCGACCGACGGTCGCTCCAGGCCCTGCTGGCGCAGCCGGTCGACCACGGCGTCCTTGACGCGCTGCGCCGCATAGCGCGCATGGGTGATCGCCTCGCCGGAGACGTGCGCATCCACCGCCAGCGTCAGTTCGGGGCGTGTGTGCGTTTCCCACGCGATCGCCATCACGCCGTCGTACAGCGCCTGTTCGTTCAGGCATTCGAACTCGGCGATCGGCCACAGCACGCGGCTGGCCAGGCGCGACCACAGCACGGCGCGCTGTGCGTCGACCAGCTCGCCGTCGGCATTCACGCCGGCGATGGTGGCGGTGGCCTTGGGCACGCCGAGGGCGAGCAGCTCATCGGCGAGCAGGTATTCCAGGCCCTTGGCGCCGGAGACGAAGAATTTCAAAGTGGAACCTCATGGTGGACGCCACCCCGGCGCAGGCCGGGATGACGGTCTTCAAAGCGCGGCGAGCAGCTGCCCGAACGCTTCCGCCGAAGCCACGACGTGATCGGACAGGCGATGTCCGTCGTCGACCAGCAACAGGCGGGCACGGCGCGCGTGCGCCCAGTCGGTCACGGCCTGGGCGGGAATCAGTTCGTCGTCCCACCCATGGATGATGGACACCGGCACCGCGGCGGCGTCGAGTTCCGGCAACGGGCCCATCGTGATCGGCGGCGCCATCAGGAACAGGCCGCGCACCGGCACCTCCAGCGAGATGCGGCCGGCGATATAAGCGCCCAGGCTGGAACCGGCCAGCACCACCGGACCGCGCGCAGCGGCCGCCTGCGCCAGCGAGCGCAGGCGATCCAGCCGCGCGACGACATCACCCAGCGAGCTGACCTCGCGGCGGGCGTCGAGATCGGTGTAGTCGGGTCGCTCGTGGGTCCAGCCCAGGCGCTCGGCCACGTCGGCCAACGCGGTGACCTTGGTGGCATCGGGGCCGCTCTCGAAACCGTGCGAGAGGATGCAGTGACCGCGCATCACAGCGCCTCCAGCGCATCGCCCAGACCGAACGTGCCGCCTTCGACGATCCTGGCGCACAGGCCGCCGTGACCGCGCATGGCGTTGTAGCCGCCCGGACCCAGCGCGTCTTCCATGCGTGAGCAGGGGTCGCACTCTTCCGTGCCCTCGAAAACCGCCGTGCCGATACGGAAGCGTCGCTGCTTCAGTGCGATCAGCGGAATGCCGGAGACCACCACGTTCCGGCGCAGCAGCGCGGGCGTCAGATCGGGACGCTGCGCGAGCGCGGCGATGGCCGGCAGATGCTCGGCCTGGATCAGGGTGATGCCGCGCTTGCCGCTGCCGCCCTTGTAGCGGTCGCCTACCAGGCCGGCGCCGGCGATGGCCTCGACGGTCCCGGTGGCGATCATGGCCTCGTCGCGGGCCGGTCGCAGGCCGATCCATTCCACCTTGCCGGCACGCGGCAGGGTGGCCATCAGCCTGGCCAGCGGGGAGTCGGGATTGGGCGGCATGGGGAACCGGACAGCCGAGGAAGGCCGCCAGTTTACCGGAGCGGGCTGCGGCCCGCCCCGCCTGCTAGCATCGGCGCATGAGCACCGAGCCATCCCCTTGCGCCCCCACCGTCGACCCGCTGCCCTACGAGGACAGGCTTGATGCGCGGCCCCTGGGGCAGATCGACCTGGTGGTGATCCACTGCACCGAACTGCCCGACCTGGCGATGGCGCGCCACTATGGCGAACGCATCCTGCATGCGTCGGGCACCGGCAACAGTGGCCACTACTACATCGACCGGGACGGCAGCGTGTATGTCTACGTGCGGCCGGACCGCATCGCCCACCACGTGCGTGGCTACAACCCGCGTTCGGTGGGGATCGAACTGGTGAACACCGGCCGGTATCCCGACTGGCTCGCGCGTGGCAGCCAGAAGATGGAAGAGCCCTACACCGGGGCGCAGATCGCGTCGCTGACCCGGCTGCTGGCGGAACTGCGGCGCGAACTCCCCTCGCTGCGCTACATCGCCGGCCACGAGGACCTGGACACTGCGCGCGAGCCCGCCAGCGACGATCCCACCGTCACCGTGCCGCGCAAGATGGACCCGGGCCCGCTGTTCCCGTGGGATGCCGTGCTGCGTGCGACGCCGCTGGAAAGGCTGGTGCCCTGACGGGCCACGCACGGGCGGCCGGTATAATCGCCGTCCGCCAAGACCCCAGGCCCTGCCGTGCCCGCACCCGAACCCGTCGTCTCCGAGCTGATCGAACTGCTGTCGCTGGAACGGCTGGAAGACAACCTGTTCCGCGGCCAGAGCCGCGACATCGGCACCAAGTACGTGTTCGGCGGCCAGGTGCTGGGCCAGGCGCTGTCGGCCGCACAGGCGACGGTGGACGGCAGCAACGGGGAACGCCGCGCGCATGCGCTGCACGCCTACTTCCTGCGTGCCGGCAACATCGAAGCGCCGATCGTCTACGAAGTGGATCGCACGCGCGATGGCGGCAGCTTCTCCGTGCGCCGGGTCACCGCCATCCAGCACGGCCGGGCGATCTTCTTCTGCGCGGCGTCCTTCCAGGCCGAAGAGGATGGCGCCGAGCACCAGCTGTCGATGCCGGAAGTGCCGCAGCCGGAGGACATCGCCCCGGCGCCGGCGGTGCCCGCCGAGGTCATGGGCACGCTGCCGCCGAAAGTGCAGCGCTGGCTGTCGCGGCGCGGCCCCTTCGAGTTCCGCCACGTCTATCCGCGCGACGAACTGAATCCGCCCAAGCGCCCGCCGTTCCAGCAGGTCTGGTTCCGGCTCAGCGAGCCGGTCGGCGATTCGCCGGAACTGCACCGCGCCCTGCTCGCCTATGCCTCCGATTTCCAGCTGCTGGGCACCGCCACGTACCCGCACGGCATCAGCTACTACCAGCCCAACGTGCAGATGGCCTCGCTGGACCACGCGCTGTGGTTCCACCGCCCGTTCCGTGCGGACGACTGGCTGCTGTATTCGATCGACAGCCCCAGCGCGAGCAGTTCGCGCGGCCTGGCACGCGGGCAGATCTTCGACCGCCAGGGCCGCCTGGTGGCCAGCTCGGCGCAGGAAGGCCTGATCCGCGTGGTGCCGGACGCCGAAGCGGCCTCGGCCGTGCCGGCGAAGGACTGAGGCGCCCCGCATGCGGCAAGTCTTTTCCAGCCAGCGCATCGAAACCGTCGAGGGCGTGGCCAAGCTGCTGACCGATGCGGGCATTGCCGTGCATATCAGCAACGGCCGCTCCTACCAGAGCAAGCGCAGCGGACAGTTCAGCTATACCGAGCCGGTAAAGGCGCAGCTGCAGCCCGCCGTGTGGGTGCGCCACGCCGAAGACCAGCCGCGCGCGCGCGAACTGCTGCGGCAGGCCGGCCTGCTGGAGACCACGCGCCCGGGTCAGGGCCCTACGTTGACCTTCCGCAGCGCACAGGACACACCCGCCGCGCCGCAGCGCTCCTGGGCCTGGCGGATCCGCCTGGTGCTGCTGGCGCTTATCGCGCTGGCCGCCGCCATCATGTGGATGCGGCGCCCGGCGCCTCCTCCTGCCGCTCCGATCCCCGCACCGACGCAGCCGGAGCCGGCGCCGGCCGACGAAGCACCCGAAGAAGACCGCATCCGCATCCAGCCCGCCACCGGCGGCTGACCGCCCGGCCGTGAGATCCGGTCACATCCGTCGTCCCGACCCGTCAGGGTCATCAGCCCACCCGATGATCCTGACGCCATGAACGCCCTCGCCCTGGACCTGATGCTGCAGACCGAACTGCCCGCCGCCACGCGCGGCAGCCAGGAGGCCTACGGCCGCATCGTCCACGCCTGCCAGAACACCGTCACCGCCATCGCGCTGGCGATCACCCGCGATGTGCAGGCCAGCGAGGACATCGCACAAGAAGCCTTCCTAAAGGCATGGCAGCAGCTGGACCGGCTGAAGAACACCGCCAGCTTCCTGCCGTGGCTGCGCCAGATCACCCGCAACCTGGCCCGCGACTGGCTGCGCGCGCAGCACGGCCGCCCGATGTCGGGCGAAGTGGCCGAGATCGCGATCGGCATGGCGGCCGATCCCGATCCGACGCCCGCCGAACGCCTGCTGCAGACGGAAGAGGAAGCGGTGGCGGTCGACATCATTTCCTCGCTGCCGGAAGACAGCCGCGAAGCGCTGCTGCTGTTCTATCGCGAAGGTCAGAGTTCGCAGCAGGTCGCCGAACTGCTGGGCCTCAGCGACGCCGCCGTGCGCAAGCGCCTCTCGCGCGCCCGCGCCCTCGTGCGCGAGGAACTCCTGCAGCGCTTCGGCGAATTCGCGCGTTCCACGGCACCGACCGCGGCCTTCACGATGATCGTGCTGGGTGGACTGGTCGGCGCGATGCCGGCGGCCAGCGCGGCGACGGTCATCGGCTCCGGGGTGCTGGGCACGGGTCTGCTGGGCAAGCTGGGCACGGGCGGCCTGACCACCGGCGGCGTTACCGGCGGGGTGGCCGGCGGCTCGCTGGGCGTCATCCTCGAACACGTCACCCACCATCCCGCCGCTCTGGGCGGCGCGGTGGGCGGCGTGATCGGCGGCCTGATCGGGTACGCCTTCACCTGGTGGTATCTGGCCCGCTTCTGCCAGACCGCGCAGGAACGCCTGCAGGTGCGCCGCTTCATGGCGCTCAACGCGAGCACCGGCGCGGCCTGGATGGTCGGCCTGATGCTGGCGACCCTGCTGGCCCCGGGATGGCGGACGATCCTCGCCGTCACCGTGGCGGGGATGTGCGTGATCAACTACCAGTACCTGGTCACCCTGCCCCGCATCATGGACCCGATCCTGGCCCATCCCGCCAACGCCCGGCGCCGGCGGGGCTACGAGTACATCATCGGCCGCAAGGCGGTGGCGCTGACCAGCGTACTCGCCCTGGCGGCGATCCTGTACGCGCTGGTGGGCAGCGGACGCCTGACCTTCTAGTTCCCGCATCGCGCCGCCCGGGTCACACTCGGCGCCGTCGGTCGTCGTGCCTGCACGAACCGAACGAGCGGAGACCCGATGGACACCCTGACGATCGAACTTTCCCTGCGTGATGCACTGCCGGCCGCCGCGCGCGGCGACCAGGCCGCCTACGGCCGCGTGGTCGCGCTGTGCCAGAACGCCGTCACGGGCATCGCCCTGGCGATCACCCGCGATGTGCACGCCAGCGAAGACATCGCCCAGGAGGCCTTCCTGAAAGGCTGGCGCCAGCTGGCGACGCTGAAGAATCCCGACAGTTTCCTGCCGTGGCTGCGGGAGATCACCCGCAACCTGGCCCGCGACCACCTGCGCGCGCAGCGCCGGCGACCGATGACCGGCGAGACTGCCGAGATCGCGCTCACGCTGGCGGCCGATACCGCGCCCACGCCTGCAGAAGCGCTGCTGCAGACGGAACAGGAAGCCGCGGCGCGCGAGGTCATCGCCGCCCTGCCGGAAGACAGCCGCGAGGTGCTGTTGCTGTACTACCGCGAAGGCCAGCGCTCGCAGCAGGTCGCCTCGCTGCTCGGCATCACCGACGCCGCGGTGCGCAAACGGCTGTCGCGTGCGCGCCAGTACGTGCGCGAAGAACTGATGGCGCGCTTCGGCGAGTTCGCGCGCGCTTCGGCGCCGTCGGCGGCATTCGCCGGCGGCGTCCTGGGCATGATCGCCATTGCGGCGCCACCGTCGGCGGGGGCGGTGGTCCGGGGGGCCGGCGGCGCAGCGGCCGGCAAGGGCCTGCTCAAACTGGTGGGGGGCGCGGTGGGCGCGGCCGCGTTCGGCACGCTGGTCGGCATCGGCGCAGTATGGTTCGGCATCCGCAAGCCGTTGAAGGATCCGCTGGACGCTCGGGAGCGGCGGGGCCTGGGGTTCTATGGCGCGGTCTGCCCCCCGCTGATTCTCGGCTTCCTCGTCGGCCGCATGGCACTGACGCAGGGGCGCGGCTGGGTGCCTCCCCTGGGACTGACCCTGGTCTACATGGGCGGCATCTGCTGGGCCAGTGCGATCTGGCTGCCGCGCATCCTGCGGCGGCGTCAGGCCCGTGACCTTCAACGCGACCCGGAAGGCACGCGGCGACAGATCGAACGCCAGCGCTTCTGGCGCGTGTGGGGGCTGGTGATCGCGATCGGACTCGCAAGTGCGGGCGTGATCGCCGGGTTGGTGATGTCCGGCCGCCTCGCGTTCTGAAGCCCGATGGCGCGTGCACCCGGATGGCCGGGTGCACGCCGTTCCGCTCAGCGGCGGGCAGGCTTGCCTGCCGCCAGCTCATCCCTGGACAGGGAACCGTCCTTGTTGGCGTCGAGCGCGTCGAAGCGCGAGGCCAGGCGGCTGTCCTTCGCCTCATCGCGCGACAGGCGACCATCCTTGTTCGCATCCGCCGCCGCGAAACGCGCGTCCATGCGGGCCTGCCTGCGCTGACCGGCCTCGGCACGGCGCGCAGCGTGGGCCTGGTCGATCTCGGCTCGGGTCAGCTTGCCGTCCTTGTCGGCATCGGCCTTGGCAAACCACGCGTCCCGATGCTGCTTGCCGCGCAGTTCGCGGTCGACGCGATCGATCGCGCCATCCTTGTTGGCATCCAGCGTGTCGAAGCGTTGGGCGAACGACGGATCGGCTGCCGCCTCGGCACGGCTGACCTTGCCGTCGCCATCCGCGTCCAGCTTCCTGAAGGCGATTCCGCCACGCTCGCCACCGCCATGGCGGCCGGGACCGCGCATGCCCTTGCGTTGCGGGCGTTCCTCGGCGCTGAGCTTGCCGTCGCCATTTTTGTCCAGGTCTGCAAAGCGTTCGGCCAGGCGCGGATGCGCGGCGGCTTCGGCCTTGTCGATAACGCCATCGTTGTTCGCGTCCAGGCTCGCGCGCGCGGGTTTGTGCGCGCCGCCTGCCTGGGTGGCGGCCAGTGCGGAACCGGCGCCGAGGGCGGCCAGCACGGCCACGAAAAGCAGGGTCTTGCGATTCATCATGTTCTCCTGAAGACGCGGCGCCAAATGCGCCACTGGCAGGGAGAACGCCTGCCTGCGCGCCGGGTTGACGCGCTGACGGGCGCGTTCAGCCGGCGAACGGTCGCGACCCACGCGACGGGAGCGCCGCAGTATGCTGCGGGCATGCCCCACGCCCTCGCCCGCGCGCTGTCGATCTTCGGCCACCCGATGCTGGTGCTGCCGCTGGCCGTGGTGACGCTCGCGCTGGCACGTGGCGAGCGCGTCACCGCGGTCTGGTCGGCAGCGGGATTCGGCGCGTTCGCCGCCCTCGTCATGGGCTATTCGGCGTGGCAGGTGCGGCGCGGCCGCTGGGCGCACGTGGATGCCAGCGCGCGCCACGAACGGGGGCATCTGAACCGCTTCCTGTTCGTGGCGCTGGCCGCCGGGGCGGCGCTGGTGGCATGGCACGGCACGCAGCCGGTGGTCGCGCTGGGCATGGCGATGTCGGCGGCGATGATCCTGGCCGCGATGGCCAGGGCACGCTGGTGCAAGCTGTCGCTGCACATGGCGTTTGCGGTGTTCGCCGCCTGGCTGCTGCGCGAACTCGGTACCATCTGGACGCTGGCAGCGCTGCTGGTCGCCGTCGCGGTCGCGTGGTCGCGCCTGGCGCTGCGCCGGCACGAGCCGCGCGACCTCGTGGCCGGTGCGATCGCGGGAACGCTGGCGGGCGCCGCATTCTGGCCGCTCGCCGCGCGCTGGATGCCATGACCATGGGCGAGAACACCCAACCGATCGACGACCTGCGCCTGTTCCACACCGGCGAACACCCGTGCGGCGACTGGCCGGACCGGGTGGCGCGCGACCTGGTGCTGGATCCGCGCGATCCCCGCCTTCCGCAGCTGTACCCCGACGCGCTGTCGTGGGGTTTCCGCCGCTCGGGTGACATCGTCTACCGCCCGCACTGCCGGCAATGCCGCGCCTGCGTGGCGGTACGCATTCCGGTGGCGGATTTCGCGCCCGACCGCAGCCAGCGGCGCTGCGCCGCGCGCAATGCCGGCGTCGAAACGCGCATCGTCGCCGCGCTGCGGAGCGACGAGCACCTGGCGTTGTACCAGCGCTACCTGGCCGCCCGGCATCCGCTGGGTGGCATGGACGAGCATGGCGCCGTCGAGTTCGACCAGTTCCTGGTGGGCAGCTGGTCGCGTGGCCGCTTCGTGGAACTGCGCGAGGCGGGCGAACTGCTGGCGGTGGCGGTGACCGACGTGATTCCCGGTGCGCTGTCGGCCGTCTATACCTTCTACGATCCCGCGCAGGAAGCGCGCAGCCTGGGCACGCTGGCCATCCTGCGCCAGATCGAGTGGGCAAAGCGCGACGGCTATTCGCATCTCTACCTCGGCTACTGGATCGACGGTCATCGCAAGATGGACTACAAGCGGCGCTTCCGGCCGCTTGAGCACTTCGACGGTCGCCAGTGGCGCCGCGCCGGGTAGGTGGCGCCAACGCGGGGATGTCATCCGTGCATGGCATCATGGCGGCATGCGAATGCCTGCCGCCCTGTTTCCGATGATCCTCGCCCTGGCCGCCTGCAGCGGCGCCGCCCCGCAGCGCGAAGATACCCCGCCGCACGAGACCCCGATGCGCGTCGCCACTTACAACACCTCACTGTTCTCCGACGAGGCCGGCGGCCTGATCCGCCAGTTGGAAGGCGACGATGCGCATGCGCACAAGATCGCGGCCGTGCTGCAGAAGGTCCGCCCCGACCTGGTGCTGCTGAACGAATTCGACTACGACGATGCACACCGCGCCGCGGACCTGTTCCAGCAGCGCTACTTGGGTGTCGCCCAACCCGGTGGCGGCGAACCGCTGCGTTACCCGTACCGCTATCTCGCGCCGGTGAACACCGGCGTGCCCAGCGGGCTGGACCTGGACCGCAACGGCAGCGTCGGCGCCCAGGGCCGCGAGCGCGGCAACGACGCCTGGGGCTACGGCCTGCACCCGGGCCAGTACGGCATGCTGGTGCTGTCGCGCTTTCCGATAGACGAAGCCAGCGTGCGCACCTTCCAGTTGTTGCGCTGGAGTGCGCTGCCCGGCGCCACCAATCCGATCGACCCCACCACCCGACAGCCGTTCTACACCGACCACGTCTGGACGCAGTTGCGGCTGTCGTCCAAGTCGCACTGGGACGTGCCGGTGCGCACACCCGGCGGCACGGTGCATTTCCTGGTGTCCCATCCCACGCCGCCGGTGTTCGATGGCCCGGAGAACCGCAACGGACTGCGCAATGCGGACGAGATCCGGCTGTGGCGCGAATACCTGACGCCCGGTGACGCGCCCTGGTTGTGCGACGATCAGGGCCGCTGCGGGGGCCTGCCCGCCGATGCGCGCTTCGTCATCGCCGGCGACCTCAACAACGATCCCGCCGATGGCGACGGCCAGCACGCGGCCATCGTCGAACTGCTCGAGCATCCGCGCGTGCTGCGCATGGCGACCCCACGCAGCGAGGGCGGCGAGGAAACCGCGCTTGCGTATGCCGCCAAGGGCATGCAGCGCCGTGGCGCGCCCGCGCACGTCACCGGCGATTTCGGCCGCCGCAACGGCGCCCTGCGGCTGGACTACGTGCTGCCATCCACGGGCCTGACGTCCGTGGGCAGCGGCGTGTTCTGGCCGAAGAAGAGCGATCCGGACGCCGCCATCGCCGATGGCAGCGATCACCACCTGGTATGGGTGGACCTTACGCTGTAGGCGCCGAGGCGGACGCGGGGGCGACGCGCGGACCGAAACCGAACACGGCTTCGCTCTGCGCCGACACGATCATCCGGATCATGCTGCCGGGCACCATCAGTTCCACCTGCACGTCGTGGCCTTCGGCGTCCTTGCCCACCAGGGTCATTTCAGTGAAGGCGCCGCCGGTGTCGATCTCCCGGCAGAAGATGTGCGGGCCCTCGGGCTGGCTGGTCAGGTAGGGCTTGATCGCTTCGCCCAGGGCTTCGAGCGCCTGCGGGAAGAAGAAAACCGCGTAACCGCCATGGCCATTCATCGCGCGCACCTCACTCCAGTTCGATGGTGATGGCCGCGGCGGCGGCGCGGGCCTTGGAGCGGGCGATGTCGACGTCCTCGCCCCGCGCCAGCGTCACGCCGACACGACGGTGGCCTTCGACGCGCGGCTTGCCGAACAGGCGCAGCGCGGTGTCGGGCTCCTCCAGCGCGCCTTCCACATTCCCGAACACCGGCACGCCGTGACCGTGTGCCAGCATCGCGCACGAAGCCGACGGGCCGCTCTGGCGGATCACCGGGATGGGCAGACCCAGGATGGCACGCGCATGCAGCGCGAACTCGGACAGTTCCTGCGAGGCGAGCGTGACCAGGCCGGTATCGTGCGGACGCGGCGAGACTTCGCTGAACCACACCTCGTCGCCCTTCACGAACAGCTCCACGCCGAACAGCCCCCAGCCGCCCAGGTCGTCGGTCACCGCCCGGGCGATCTGCTGGGCCCGTTCCAGCGCACGCGGCGACATCGGTTGCGGCTGCCAGCTTTCGCGGTAATCCCCATCCTTCTGCCAGTGGCCGATGGGTTCGCAGAACGCGGTGCCACCGGCATGGCGCACGGTCAGCAGGGTGATCTCGTAATCGAAGTCGATGAAGCCTTCCACGATGCAGCGCCCGGCGCCGGCGCGGCCGCCGGTCTGCGCGTAGTCCCACGCCGGATCGATGTCGGACTCGCTGCGCAGCGTGCTCTGGCCCTTGCCGGAAGAGGACATCACCGGCTTCACCACGCACGGCAGACCGATGGCGCGCACCGCCTCGCGGTATTCGGCCTGCGTGTCGACGAAACGGTACGGCGAGGGCGGCAGGCCCAGCGTCTCGGCAGCGAGCCGGCGGATGCCTTCGCGGTCCATCGTCAGGCGCGCGGCACGTGCGGTCGGGATCACCCGGGCCGCGCCCTCCGCTTCCAGCGCGACCAGCGTCTCGGTGTGGATCGCCTCGATCTCGGGCACGACCAGATGCGGCTGCTCCCGGGCGATCAGGGCACGGATCGCGGCCGGGTCCAGCATGTCCAGTACATGCGAACGGTGCGCCACCTGCATGGCCGGCGCGTCGGCGTAGCGATCGGCCGCGATCACCTCCACGCCCAGCCGCTGCAGCTCGATGGCCACCTCCTTGCCCAGCTCGCCTGACCCGAGCAGCAGGACACGGGTGGCGTGGGGAGACAGCGGCGTTCCGAGCGTGACCATGGGCGACTTCCAGGAAAGGGGGTCGCCAGTGTAGCGGCCGGCCCGACGGATGGCGGCCCGGACCGTTGACATCTGATATCAAATTGATATCTGATAGGCGCAAGCCAATCCAGGGGACCGACCATGCTCCATGTGATCAAGCAGATCCAGCGTCGCTGGCCCGCCCACGCGCCCCGGATCATCTGCGGCCTGCTTCTCCTCTCCGTGGCCCTGCTTGCGCTGGGCAGCGGCCTGTCGCTGCGGTAACCCTGTCCCGAGACCAAGACCATGAAAGAGAACGCCAAATCATCGCTACCCGGAATTCCCACCCTGCTGGGCCTGCTGGTGCTGGCACTGGGAGTCGCCGCCCTGTTCCTCAATGGCGCCGCCCACAAGCAGCCTGTGCCCATGGTGGTGGCCGCCCTGCTCGGCTTCGTCGTGATGTTCCTGATGGCGGGCCTCTACAAGCTGGAACCCAACCAGTCCGCCGTGCTCAGCCTGTTCGGCAAGTACGTCGGAACGGTGAAGGACAACGGCCTGCGCTGGAACAACCCCTTCTTCAGCAAGCGCAAGGTCTCGCTGCGCATCCGCAACTTCGAAAGCAGCCGACTGAAGGTCAACGAGCTGGATGGCAGCCCCATCGAGATCGCCGCAGTGATCGTGTGGCAGGTGGTGGATTCGGCCGAGGCCGTGTTCAACGTGGACGACTACGAGAGCTTCGTGCATATCCAGTCCGAGGCCGCGTTGCGCGCCATGGCGTCCAGCTATCCGTACGACCAGCACGAGGAAGGCCAGATCGCGCTGCGCAGCCATCCGCAGGAAATCTCGCAGCATCTGCAGGAGCAGATCGCCGAGCGGCTGGGCAAGGCCGGCGTGGACGTGATCGAAGCGCGTATCAGCCACCTGGCCTATGCGCCCGAGATCGCCCAAGCCATGCTGCAGCGCCAGCAGGCCAATGCCGTGATCGCCGCGCGCACGCGCATCGTCGCCGGTGCGGTGGGCATGGTGGAGATGGCCCTGGCCGAACTGCAGAAGAACGACGTGGTGAAGCTGGACGAGGAGCGCAAGGCGCAGATGGTCAGCAACCTGCTGGTGGTGCTGTGCGGCGAACGCGGCACCCAGCCGATCGTCAACACCGGTTCGATCTACTGACAGGCACCACGCCATGCATGCGCTCGCACCCCTCGTCCTCGCGTTCTCCGGCCTGCCCGCGTTGCTCACCGGCGCGTGGGTGAGCCGGGCACGCGATCCGCGTTCGCGCGGCATGGCACTGCACTGGGTGCTGATCGGCCTGACGATCCAGGCCGGCGCGGTCGGTGTGTACTGGGCGGGAGGCGACGACCGCGTGGCGCAGGGTGTCGTGATCGCGATGGTGGTGCTGGTCAACGCGCTGATCGTCTCGATGGTGCTGCAGCTGCGTCGCAGGGGTAAGCGCCCGTGAGCGAGAAACAGGACAAGAAGGCCTACCCGCTGCGGATCAACGCCGATGTGCTGACCGCGGCGCAAAGGTGGGCGGACGACGAGCTGCGTTCGCTCAACGCGCAGATCGAATACGTGTTGCGCGACGCGCTGCGCAAGGCAGGCAGGCTGCCCAGGACCGGCACGGCGCCGGACGCCCCCAAGAAGGAGTCGCCATGAACCCCCGATGGAGCCACAAGGTCATCGAAATCCCGTACAAGATGTTCGCGGGCAAGCTGACCGACCGCATCCAGCAGGAGCTGGACAAGATGAGCACGCAGGGCTGGGAGCTGGTCAGCACGCTCTTCATCGAACACGAAGTCTCGGTGCGGCTGTTCTTCAAGAAGCCCGCCTGATCCCCCACCGCACGGAGTTCCTTTCATGCAGCAGCCGCAGGACATCCCCGTCGCACCGGTGCCAACCCATGCGAACGGGTGGCTGTGGTTGCCGCTGGTGCTCGCGATCGGCGCCGCTGCCGCCGCGATGACGCTGGAATCGGATACCCCGCCACCGCTTGCGGCCTGGCTGACGCTGCCCTTCATCCTGCTGGTCGGCGGGGTACTGTCCATGGCGATGCGACGGCGCGCGATCGTTCTGGACAACCGCGAACTGCAGGTCCGCGCCACGTTCTATACGAAGCGGTTCGCCATCGAGGCGATCGACCTGGACAAGGCCCGCGTGGTGAGCCTGGAAGAGCACACGGAGCTTTCGCCCACCCTGAAGACCAATGGCTTCAGCCTGCCCGGATTCAAGGCCGGGCATTTCCGCTTGCGCAACCTCGGCAAGGCCTTCTGCCTGGTCACCGATCGCACGCGGGTGCTCGCGCTGCCATTGCGGGACGGCAGCCTGGTGCTGGTCAGCCCTGAGCGCCCGGCCGACCTGCTGGCGCGCCTGCGGGAGCTGGCGGCACCCCTGCCCCGCCGCTAAGCTGCGGGCATGCGCCGCCTGCCCGCCCTGCCCCTGAAGTCGGTCCTGCTCAACACGTCGCGGATCGAACTGTGGCCGGCCGACCTGCTGCGCGCACGCAGCAACGCCGATGCCCGCGTGCTGGCAGGTGCGTACGCGGTGCTGCGCCGCAAGCAGGATGGCCGCTACCTGGCGGCGGTGTCCGCGCGCGGCGTGCATCCGCTGGCGACCGGCCTGCCGCGCCAACCCGGCCTGGACGAGGCGTGGGACGCCCTAGACCGCTTCGAAGCGGCCACCCGCGGTTTCGACACCGATGCCCACGGCCTGCTGCCGCTGCATGCCCTGCAGGAACGCCTGCATGCCCTGGGACTGGACGATGCGGCCTACGCCGAACGCACCGGCCTGCCCCTGGTCGCCGAACCGGCCGCCCTCGCCTTCGCAGGACGCGACCGCTACCGCCGCCCGCTCTGGCTGACGCGTTCCGCTGGGCGCGGATGGCAGGCAATGCGCGCCGCCGCCGCACGCGATGGCGTGGTGCTGGAGGCCATCTCCGGCTATCGCAGCCACGACTACCAACTCGGCATCTTCGAGCGCAAGCGCGCGCGCGGACAAAGCGTCGAGGAGATCCTCCACGTCAACGCCGCGCCCGGCTACAGCGAACACCACAGCGGCCGCGCGCTCGACATCGGCACGCCGGGCGAACCGCCCGCCGAGGAGTCCTTCGAGCACACCACCGCTTTCGCCTGGCTCACCCGGCACGCAAGCGATTTCGGCTTCGTCATGAGCTACCCGCGTGGCAACCCGCACGGCATCGTGTACGAGCCATGGCATTGGTACCATCTGGGCCGTGACGGCGGTGCCGACCGCTGAAGCCAGGGCCGAACGCCGGCCATCAGGGGGAACGCGTGGAGAATCCGTACCAAACGCCCGCGGCGGACGTCAGCGCGGCGCCTGCCACGCACACGGCGTGGGCCTTCAAGGACCCCACATGGTTGACCTGGGTCTGCCGCGCCTGCCTGGTCGCCGGCGTACTGGTTTCGCTACTGATGATCGCCGTGGTAGCGCGACAGTATTCGTTGTTCGAGGAAGCCGCGGCCAATGGTTGGACGGTGGATGACGTTTATGCGGAGTCGGGCCTGACCTTTCTCGCCGCCACGCTCCTGCAGTTCATGACGATGATGGCGTCGTTCGTATTCATCGGCATGTGGATCTATCGCGCGGCATGGAACGGACGCGTCTTCGCGGGTGCCCGGCAGCTGGATTTCACGCCGGGCTGGTCGGTCGGCTGGTACTTCCTCCCCATCGCCAACCTGTGGAAGCCCTACCAGGCCATGAAGGAGATCTGGCGCGCCAGTGCTCGCCCGGACAAGGTCGACGACGCCGAGGTTCCCGGCTGGCTTCCGCTCTGGTGGTTCCTCTGGCTAGCCTTCAGCATCACGAGCAACTTCGCCGGCCGGAATTCCATGAAGGCCAACACGCCGGAGGCGGAAATGGACGCCGCGCTCGCGTCCATCACCTGCGATGCGATCAACGTGCCTCTGTGCTTCGTTCTCTTGCTGATCATCACGCGCGTGCACCGCATGCAGTGGCAACGCCAGACCGAGCGCCTGCAGGCGCTCGCGGGCTGACCCCGGGTTTCGAACCTAGTCCTGCGACCGCTTCGTCGCCGTCTTCGCTTCGGTGCCGAAATCGGCGATGCGCCACAGGTACTGCGCCGCGTAGGTGCGGTAGGGCCCCCATTTCTCGCCGCGCGCCAGCAGTTCCTTCGGCGTGGGCATGACCTCCTGACGGTCGACGAACTGCGCGCCCTTGCGCACCCCCAGGTCGTCGATCGGCAGCACGTCCGGGCGGCCCAGGCGGAACATCAGCATCATTTCCACCGTCCAGCGGCCGATGCCGCGGATGGGCACCAGCGCGGCGACGATGTCGTCTTCGCTCATCACCGACATCTGCCGGAGGGTCGGGATCTCGCCCCGCTGCTCACGCGCCGCCAGGTCGCGCAACGCCAGCGTCTTGTTGCCCGAGACGCCGCAGGCCCGCAAGGCCGCGTCGTCGATGCGCCCCAGGGTGTCGAAGTGCAGCCGCGTGCTGCCGATGGCCGCTTCCACGCGACCGACGATGGTCGCCGCCGCCTTGCCGCTGAGCTGCTGGTAGAGGATCGGGCGCGCCAGTGCGTCCACCGGATCGAACGGCTTGCGCCAGGTCGCTTGCGGTTCGATGTAGCCGATCCGCTTCATCCACGTGCCGAGCTTGCGATCGCGCCGGCTCAGGTGGTCCCAGGCCTGTTCGGTATCGAAGCCGCGCGCGTGCCGGGGCATGTCAGCGGCGGATGGCGTCGATCGCCCACAGCACCCAGCCCAGCATCAGCATGATGCCTCCGGCCGGCGCCAGGCGCGTGCTGGTTCCGACCATGGCCCCGGCGACCAGACTGCCTGCGAACAGCAGCGTTCCCAGCAGCAGCAGGGACAGGGCGGCCTTGCCCATGCGACGCGCGGTCCCCGCGCCCAGCGCCGCCAGCGCCAGGCCATGCCCGAAGCCGAACAGTGCCGCCGTCTGCAGGTTCGCCTGCGCCTGCCCATCGCCGACGCCGTGCGACGCGTAGGCCGACAGCCCGACCGCGGCAGCGGCCAGCAGGCCGCCGCACAGGGCCAGGAAGGAGGGTTTGCGTTGACGCCGGTCGTAGTTCATGGATTCAGCGGACCTCGCAGGGAGACCGGCATCCTGCCAGTGGCGGAAGGCATTGCGGAAAACCGATGCCCGGAAACGCAACGCGCCGCATGAAGCGGCGCGTTGGAAGCGTACCTGTCATCGAAGATGCAGGGCCGGGCGGTGTTACTGCTTGACCGCCCAATAGATGTCGAACTTGCCGTCGCCCTCGAAGGCGCCGTCGACGCCCGACTTCCAGGACTCGAACGGACGATCGACCACTTCGTGCCCGGCGGTGACCGCCCAGGCGCGCAGCGCGTTGCGCTGGTTGTCCAGTTCGGCCATGTAGCCGGTGTAGCTGGCAAAGGCGAGCTTGCGCGGCTCGGAGCGCACGTACTCGACCGGGGCGCCCGACGGAATGGTGACCTTCAGCTCACCGGCGGAAGCGACCGGGGCCGGCGCGGCGGCCGGGGCGGCTTCGCCCTCGGCGGCGGCATCGGCCTTCGGCGCGGCCGAGCCCTTGCGGACCGGCTGGGCGACGTCGAAGGCGTACTTCTCGGAGCCGTAGTCGGTGGTGATGATGCGCACCGGGCCGGCGGCCACCAGGCCGTTGGCCTCCATCACGCGCTTGATCCACTCCTGATTCTGCTTGATCGAGGCCTTGATGGCGTCGTTGGTGCGGTCGATGTTGCCGGCGTTCACCACCAGCAGGTCCTCGGCGGGCAGCTCGACCAGCTTCAGGTCGGTCAGTGGGCTGCCTTCGGTCCGGTAGTCGAAGTTCGGCACGGTGGCCAGCATGTTGGTCAGCTTGGACAGGCCGGCCTTGACCGCATCGCCGACGTGGCGGCTGACGTACATGCCGGCGTAGCGCCCGATCAGGTTCCAGCCATAGGTGACCTCATAGGACTGGGTGATCTTGACGTTGCGGTTGTTCTTGCCCGTGGGCTCCAGCGCGAAGGTGCTGCGCTTGTCGGTACCCATGCGCTTGTCGTTGATCGCATAGACGATCTTGCCCGGGCCGCCGGTCGGGGCGGGACGCTCGCTCTCGACGATCTCCCAGCTGCCCTGGCCCCAGGCCGGGTTGGCGGAGTTGAAGTCGACCTTGGCGCCGACGCCGGTATTGTCTTCGCCACCGGAGTAGCTGAGTTCGTTGGCCGCGCTTGGAACCAGCGGGTTCCAGTCCTTCAGTCGGCGCACGTTGTTCAGCGTGTCGAACACGATGGTCATGCGGCGGTTGGTCTCGACGCTTTCCTGCAATTCGCGCGAGGACGGCAGGATCAGGCCGATCACCAGAAACAGCGCCAGGACCAGCGCCAACGCAATCACGAACTCGATCAAACGGGTCATTCAGGAGTCTCCGGGGGCCGGTGCCTCGGCCGTGAAAAAAATGCACCGCGCATCCTAGCAGGGTTGCCGGGCTTCGCGCAGCCCATCTGACACCGGTTGGCCGCCCTATTCCGGGGCGTATGGAACCCCGGGCGGATCGCGACCGGCATGCCGCTGCGGGAGCCGGTCCGAGGGCGTGCCTCGCATGAAACAAGGGCCGCACCGCGTGCGTCACCCGGTCCCGCGGACGGCGGAAGCCTCCTGCGCGGCCGCGTCAGGGCTCGCCGCCGCGCTCAGACGAGCTGTAGTTCGAAGGCCTTCAACACCGCCCGGGTACGGTCGCGCACGCCCAGCTTGGACAGGATGTTGGACACGTGGTTCTTGATGGTGCCCTCCGCCACGCCCAGTGAATTGGCGATCTCCTTGTTGGAGAAGCCGCTGGCCATCAGCCGGAGGATCTCCGTCTCGCGGTCGGTCAGCGGATCCGGGCGGTCCAGGCTGACGAATTCGTTGCGCATATGCTCCAGGCCGGAGAGCAGGCGCTGGGTGACGGCGGGCTGCACCAGCGAGCCGCCATCGGCCACGGTACGGATCGCGCCGACCAGCTGCTCCAGCGAGACATCCTTAAGCAGATAGCCCTTGGCGCCCGCCTTCAGGCCGGCCAGCACCAGCTGGTCGTCGTCGAACGTGGTCAGGATGATGGTCGGCGGCAGCTGCCCCGCCCGGGCCAGGGCCTGGAGCGCCTCCAGGCCGGACATCACCGGCATGCGCATGTCCATCAGCACGACATCCGGCTTCACCTGCGGCACCAGGTCCACGGCCTGCTTGCCGTCGGCGGCCTCAGCCACCACCTCGATGCCGTCGTCCAGCGCCAGCAGGGAGCGGATGCCCTGGCGCACCAGAGTTTGATCGTCGACCAGACAGACACGGATCACGGGGTTCCTCCGGAGCTGAGCTCGGGTGTGGGTTCGGGTGGGGAAACGGGAAGAGGGGCGAAGGCCGGCGCGGCCTCGCTGACGGGCAGCTCGATATGCAGGCAGAAGCCATGGCCGGGCCGCGTTTCGATGCGCAGCGCGCCGCCGTACTGGGCCAGGCGTTCACGCATGCCGGTCAGGCCGTTGCCCGCCACCACCTGCGGGCTTCCGGCACCATCGTCGCGGGCATCGATCAGGATCCTCGCGCCGTCGCGCCGGCAGTGCAGCCACAGGTTGCGCGCGCCGGCATGGCGCACGGTATTGGTGATGATCTCCTGCGTGCAGCGCAGCAGGACATGGGCGCGATGCGGGTCCTCCAGCGTCAGCGGCTCCTCGATGTCCATGTGGATCGCGAGCGAGGGGACCTTCTCGGCCAGCGGCACCAGGGCCGCACCCAGGTCGATCGCGCCACTGTCGCGCAACTGGCTGACGGCTTCGCGCACGTCGGTCAGCAGCAGCCTGGCCAGGGTATGCGCCTGGCGCACGTGTTCCTGCGCCCTCCCCTCGGTCATGTGGCCGGCCACTTCCAGGTTCAGGCTGAGGGCGGTCAGGTGGTGCCCCAGCAGGTCGTGGAGTTCACGGGAGATGCGCGTGCGCTCGTTCACGCGGGCGCTTTCGGCCAGCAGCACGCGGGTGGCGCGCAACTCGGCGTTGAGACGGCGCTGCTCCTCGCGGGCCTGGGCCTGCTGGCGCGCGACGTAGGTGGTGATCATCACGAAGGCGGCAAAGCCCACGTAGAACATGGACTGGAACAGGGCCTCCCAGAACGTGAACTGGTCCCGGGTCATCGTCATGAAGGCCGGCACCAGCGCCACGTGGGCCGCGATCAGCCAGGCCATGGCATAGCGCAGGTCGAGCAGCCACGGCAGCACACCGGCCATGATCATCAGCAGGACCGCGCCCAGGCCCGTCTCGGTGTAGACGCCCACCCCGATGGCCGCGGCCGTCAGCACCATGGCCAGGGGGATGTTCCAGGCCAGGGGAAGCCCGTCCCGACGGCCATCCAGCACGCGTGTCGCCAGCCAGTAGCAGCCACCGAAGCTCAGGTAGCTGAGCGCCGCCATCGGGATGTTGACGGGCTGACCGTTCGGCGGCGGCACCACGACATTGAGGATGATGGGGATCCCCACCAGGGCCCAGGTGTAGAGGCCGGCGGCGCGCAGCAGGCGGGGGTGGCTGAGTCGTCCCAACATCCGGGCATCTTAGGCGGAATCGCCCGCGCCCATGTCCCAACTAAAGTCATGCCGGGCCTGGAGCACGCGACCGCGGGGTTCATCCGCGGCTCACCCGGCGCCTGTCCGGTGCTGCGGCAGCATGCGATAATCCGGGCTTGGCTGCGTGCCGCCCTGCAAGACCCGTTCGGAGTCAGGTAATGTCGATTGTCATCCGCGACGTGCGCGAGCACGAGCTGGATTCCGTCCTAGCCCTCAACAACAATGCCGGACTGGCGATCCTGCCGCTGGATTCGGCCAAGGTCCGCCGCTTCTACGAGACCGCCGAGTACTTCCGCGTCGCCGAGCGCGACGGCAACCTGGCCGGCTTCCTGGTCGGCTTCGGTTCCGGGGCCGGCCACGACAGCAGCAACTTCGCCTGGTTCGGCGAGCGCTACCCGCAGTTCTTCTACATCGACCGCATCGTGGTGGCCAGCCGCCGTCGCGGCGGTGGCGTGGGCCGCGCCTTCTATGCCGACGTGCAGAGCTATGCCGAACTGCGCTACCCGCAGCTGGCGTGCGAGGTGTTCCTCGACCACGGCGCCGATCCGGCGCTGCTGTTCCATGGCAGCTTCGGCTTCCGCGAGGTGGGCCAGCACGTGATGGCCGAAGCGAATGTCCGCGCCAGCATGCTGATGAAGGAACTGTGCAGCTACCCCTGGGTGCGCGACACCTATGGCGACGCCCTGCCCGATGTCGCCTGGGCCCGCACCCGCCTGCAGGCCGATGCCGGCGTCCAGCGGCCGACCGGTACATGAGCGTGACGCGAGCCCCCATGGACTACGAGCAGGCCGGCGAACTGAAGATCGGCCAGGTCGGCATCGCCAACCTCCGCATCCGCACCCTCGACGTCGACCAGTTGATCCGCGAAATGCGCGAGCGCGTCGAGCGCGCCCCCAAGCTGTTCGGTCGCGCCGCCGTGATCGTGGATTTCGGCGGCCTGACCCGCCTGCCCGATGCCGACACCGCGCGTGCGCTGATCGACGGCCTGCGCGGCGCCGGGGTCATCCCGGTGGCGCTGGCCTACGGCACCCGCGACACCGAAACCCTGGCCGAACAGCTGGGCCTGCCGTTGCTCGCCAAGTTCCGCGCCCAGTACGAACCTGTCGGAGGCGCTTCGGCCGCGACCGCTCCCGCCCCCCGCCAGGCCGCGACCGAAACCGCGCCTGCGAAAGCGGCAGCGGCACCCGCCGCGCCCAAGGCGGCCGACACCAAGCCCGGCCTGGTCCAGAAGACGCCCGTGCGCTCCGGCCAGCAGCTGTATGCCGAAAACCGCGACCTGACCGTGCTCAGCACCGTCGGGGCCGGTGCCGAGGTCATTTCCGATGGCTCCATCCACGTCTATGGCGCGCTGCGCGGCCGCGCCCTCGCGGGGGCGCGCGGCAATGCCGACGCACGCATCTTCTGCCGTGAATTCCATGCCGAACTGGTCGCCGTCGCCGGCCACTACAAGGTGATGGAAGACGTACCCAAGGAACTGCGCGGCAAGGCCGTGCAGATCTGGCTGGACCAGGACCAACTCAAGATCGCCGCGCAGGACTGACGCGCGGCGCAACCCGACATAAGAACGACCAAGGAGAACACCGTTGGCTGAAATCATCGTAGTCACGTCCGGCAAGGGCGGCGTGGGCAAGACCACCACCAGCGCCAGCATCGCGTGCGGCCTGGCCCGCCGCGGCAAGAAGGTCGCGGTCATCGACTTCGACGTCGGCCTGCGCAACCTCGACCTCATCATGGGCTGCGAGCGCCGCGTGGTGTACGACTTCGTCAACGTTACCCAGGGCGAGGCGACGCTGAAGCAGGCCCTGATCAAGGACAAGCGATTCGAGACGTTGTACGTGCTGGCCGCTTCGCAGACGCGCGACAAGGACGCGCTGACGAAGGAAGGCGTGGAGAAGGTGCTGAAGGACCTGTCCGACGACGGCTTCGACTTCGTCGTATGCGACTCGCCGGCCGGCATCGAGAAGGGCGCGTTCCTCGCCATGTATTTCGCCGACCAGGCCATTGTGGTGGTGAACCCGGAAGTGTCCTCGGTACGCGACTCCGACCGCATCCTCGGCCTGCTGGACTCCAAGACCCGCCGCGCCGAGAACGGCGAATCGCTGAAGGCCAACCTGCTGCTGACCCGCTACAACCCGGCGCGCGTGGAGGGCGGCGAGATGCTCAGCATCAAGGACGTGGAGGAAGTGCTGGGCCTGAAGACCCTCGGCGTGATCCCCGAGTCCGGCGACGTGCTGAACGCCTCCAACAAGGGCGAACCGGTCATCCTCGACCTGGAGTCGCCGGCCGGCCAGGCCTATGACGACACCGTCGCGCGCCTGCTGGGCGAGGACCGCCCGCTGCGCTTCACCACCCTGGAGAAGAAGGGCTTCTTCAGCAAGTTGTTCGGAGGTTGAGCATGGGCCTGTTCGATTTCCTGAAGGCGAAGAAGAACACCGCCGAAACCGCCAAGAACCGCCTGCAGATCATCATCGCGCAGGAGCGCAGTTCGCGGGGGGCGCCCGACTATCTGCCGCTGCTGCGTCGCGAACTGCTGGAAGTGATCAAGAAATACGTCAACGTCGATGTCGATGCGGTCAAAGTCGACCTGATCAAGGACGGCGACCACGACGTGCTCGATATCTCCGTCGCGTTGCCGGAAGGCAACACCTGACAGGACCGGGCTGCTCGTAGGAGCGCCCCATGGGCGCGATGCTTTTCGATGCGTGGCGGAAAACAGAAGCATCGCGCCCATGGGGCGCTCCTACAGGTGTTTTCCCATGATGGCTGACTCTTCCGACGCCGACGCCGCCCCGCCCGACGTGCTGCGGGTACGCGACCTGCCGCCCGGCGCTGCCGATGCCCTGCTTGCATCCCATGGCCTGCAGCTCCATTTCGTCGACGATGCCGCCCCGATTCCCGGCAGCTTCTGGGGCGAACCGGAAGCAGGCGTGATCGCCCACAACGTCTACGTCCGCGGCGATACGCCGGTGCATTCGATGCTGCACGAAGCCTGCCACCTGATCGTGCTTCCGGTCGAACGGCGCGCGCAGGTGCACACCGACGCCACCGATTCGGTGATCGAAGAGGATGCCACCTGCTGCCTGCAGATCATCCTGGCCGACGACCTGCCGGGCGTGGGTCGCCACCGGCTGATGGGCGACATGGATGCCTGGGGGTACACCTACAGGCTCGGATCGACACGGGCGTGGTTCGAGCAGGATGCGGACGACGCCCGCGCCTTCCTCAAGGAACGCGGGCTGCCGCATCGCTGAGGCTGGGCGCCCCCACTTGCCGCCCCCGCCGCCCCTCACTACCCTTCAGGTTCCTGCGCCCACCGCACCCTGAAGGACGTCCCGTGAAGCATCGCCATCTCCTGCTCGCCCTCGCCATCGGCGCGGGCCTTGTCACCCTTGCCGCCTGCAAGAAGGACGAACCGGCCACCGATTCGGCCGCCACGCCTGCCGCGCCCAAGGGCGAGACCGCGGACCAGTTCATCGCGCGCGTCAACGACGAGTTCAAGAAGATGTATCCGGAGATGACCGCCGCGCAGTGGCTGTCCAGCACCTACATCAACGACGACAGCCAGCTGCTGGCCGCCAAGGGCAACGAGCGCTACCTGACCCAGCTCAACAGCTGGATCGAGCAGGCCAAGAAGTTCGAAGGCCAGCAGATGTCGCCCGAGACCGCGCGCGCCATCCAGCTGCTGAAGCTGGCCACGGCGATGCCGGCGCCGAAGGATCCGGCCAAGCTGGCCGAACTCACCCAGATCGCCACCCGGATGGAAGGCACCTACGGTGCCGGCACCTACTGCACCGGCGAGGGCGACGCGAAGAAGTGCCGCCAGCTGGGCGAACTGGAAGACGTCTTGCGCAGCAGCCGCGACTACGACGCGCAGCTGGACGCGTGGCAGGGCTGGCACACCATCGCCCAGCCGATGCGCAAGGACTACACGCGCTTCGTCGAGCTGGTGAACGAGGGCTCCAAGGAAATGGGCTTCGCCGACACCGGCGAGATGTGGCGCAGCGGCTACGACATGACGCCGGCCGAGATCGCCGCCGAGACCGACCGCCTGTGGGGCCAGGTCAAGCCGCTGTACGAGCAGCTGCACTGCTACACCCGCACCAAGCTGCAGGCCACCTACGGGGTTGAAAAAGGCCAGGTCAACGGCCTGCTGCCTGCGCACCTGATGGGCAACATGTGGCAGCAGGACTGGGGCAACCTATGGGACATGCTGGAGCCGTACAAGGGCGCCGGCAGCCTTGACATCACCGGCGCGCTGGAGAAGCAGTACCAGGCCGACTACCAGGCGGCGCTGGCCAAGGCAGGTCCGGGCCCGGGCACGGACAAGCTGTTCCAGGCCGAGCGCGAAGCGCAGCTGCAGGTCGCCAAGCAGATGACCGAGCGCGCCCAGGACTTCTACACCAGCCTGGGCATGCCCAAGCTGCCCGAGAGCTACTGGACCAAGACCCAGTTCATCAAGCCGATGGACCGCGACGTGGTCTGCCACGCCAGCGCGTGGGACATGAACATGAGTGGCGACGTGCGCACGAAGATGTGCATCAAGCCCAACGAAGAAGACTTCACCACCATCTACCACGAGCTGGGCCACGTCTATTACTACCTGGCCTACAACAAGCTGCCGCCGCTGTTCCAGACCGGCGCACACGATGGTTTCCACGAGGCCATCGGCGACACGATGGTGCTGGCGATGACGCCGGACTACCTGAAGTCGATCGGCATGGTCGGCGAACAGCAGCAGAGCAACGAAGCCCTGATCAATGCGCAGATGCGCATGGCGTTGGCGAAGGTGTCGTTCATGCCGTTCGGCCTGATGATCGATCGCTGGCGCTGGGGTGTGTTCGACGGCAGCATCAAGCCGGCCGACTACAACAAGGCCTGGTGGGAGCTGAAGGCCAAGTACCAGGGCGTGGCACCGGCCACCGCGCGTGGCGAGGACTTCTTCGATCCGGGCGCGAAGTACCACGTGCCGGGCAACACGCCGTACACGCGCTACTTCCTCTCGCATGTGCTGCAGTTCCAGTTCTACAAGGGCCTCTGCGACGCGGCCGGCTACAAGGGCCCGCTGTACAACTGCAGCTTCTACGGCAACAAGGCGGCGGGCCAGAAGTTCTGGGCGATGCTCGAGAAGGGCGCCAGCCAGCCGTGGCAGGCCACGCTGAAGGAGCTCACCGGCGGCGAGAAGATGGATGCCGGCGCGGTGCTGGAGTACTTCGCGCCGCTGCAGGACTGGCTGAAGCAGCAGAACGAAGGCCAGACCTGCGGATGGCCGGCGGCCGCACCCGTGGCGGCCGCGGCGCCCGCCAAACCGTAAGCCCCGTACACGGGCGGACCGTCGTCGGTCCGCCCGTTCCCGCTCCACGCTCCGACACGGAGGTCTGAAGAATGATGCGATCGAACACCCTGCGATGCCTGGCCAGCCTGATGCTGGTCGCTACGCCCTTCGCGGCCAGCGCCGCGGTGACCCAGGTTGCCGGCGAACCCAGCCGCACGCCGGCGCAGGCGGCACCTGCCTGGAAGCTGGCGCAGTTCCCGGCGCGCGACATCACCCGGCAAGGCTATCGGGAACTGGCGATCCGGCGGCTGGCGGAACTGGAGAACCACAATGCCAGCCAGCGCATCAAGGCCACGCAGATCGGCGTCGGGCGCACCCTCGCCCACGAAGGCATCGAACGCGCCACGCCTGCACTGCGCTGGGTGGCGTTGAAATCCGGCGGGGCGGTCGCGCGCCTGCAGGTCGGCTCGCCCGATGCGATGGGCCTGCGCGTGGGTCTGCGGGTCGACCGCCTGCACCCGCACGTCGAACTCCGCTTCGCCGGCTCCGACGAGCCTGCCCGTGTCGTCGCCAAGATCACGGCGGCCGAGGCGCTCGCGCTCGCCGACGAGGGGGGCGTTTACTGGACGCCGGCGACCGACGGCGCCACGCAGGTCATCGAGGTCTACCGTCCGGCCCACGTGACGGTCACACAGGCACGCCTGCAGGCGCCGCAGGTGTCGCACCTGCTGGCCAACAGCCGCAACGATTTCAAGATCGTGGAGAAGGTCGGCGAATCGGCTGCCTGCAACATCAACGCGGTCTGCCGCGTCGACCAGCTGGGGCCGGCCTATGTCCAGGCGAAGAACGCCGTGGCCCATATGGTCTTTGTGGACGGCGGCAAGAGCTACATCTGCACCGGAACGCTGCTCAACGACACCACGGCGTCCACTCAGGTGCCGTACTTCTACAGCGCTGCGCACTGCATCGACAGTCAGACCGTCGCCAATACCCTCAACACCTACTGGGGTTACGAGAACACCGGCTGCGCCACCAGCGACGCCCGCAAGACGAATCCCCTGACGGGCGGCGCCGATATCCTGTTCGTCGACACCAATGTCGATGCGTTGCTCCTGCGCCTGAAGAACCCCGCGCCGGCCGGCGCGACGTTCGCGGGCTGGGACGCCAGCACGCTGGCGCCGAATGCGGATGTGATCGCCATACATCATCCTTCGGGCGACGCGAAGAAATACTCGCGTGGGCAGCACGTCGCAGACACCTACGCGGAACAGTTCACGGTCGGCTGGCTGGAAGGCACAACCGAAGGCGGCAGCAGCGGCTCGGGACTGTTCACCCGCTACGCCGACAACAGCTACCGGCTGCGGGGCGGTCTGTACGGCGGCAATGCCTCGTGCGCCAACACGGGCAACATCGCCAATACCGCGAACCGCGACCATTACTCGCGGCTTGACCTGGTCTTCCCCCAGATCAAGCAATGGATCGCCGCCGATCCCGTCCGCGAGAACAGCTCGCAACCATTGGTGCGCAACGCAGGCGCTACGGCAGGCGCCACGGTACAGACCCAGGGCGCGCGCGTCGCTGCGACACCCGATACCCCTGCCACATCGCCTGCGCGCCCCGCTGCGCCGCGCAGGGCCGCACCGCTCCGCACGACCCAGCGCGAACGCTGAGCCCGGTGAGACGACCTCCTGCGAAAGGCCGGCATACGCCGGCCTTTTTCTTTCCCCACGGAGACTTCATCCGGTCCACACCGGCCGACCCGACGCTGGAAACCCGCCCCACGAGGTTTCCCCCATGCCCACCGTCCTGACCCACGCCCTGCTCCCCGTCGCCGCCGGCATCGCGCTGGGGCGCTCGCGCGTCCCGCCGCGCCTGGTCGCCGCCGGCATGGCGGCCGCGATGCTGCCCGATGCCGACGTCGCGATGTTCGCCCTGGGCATCGACTACGCGCATGCCTTCGGTCATCGGGGCGCGAGCCATTCGCTGGTCTTCGCGCTGGCGTGCGGTCTGCTGGCCGCCTGTTTCGCGCGGATACTGAAAGCGCCGCCCCTCACCGCGCTACTGTTCGTCGCCCTGTCCGCCGTCTCCCACCCGGTGCTGGACATGCTGACCGACGGGGGCCTGGGTGTCGCGCTGCTCTGGCCCTGGTCCGACACCCGTCATTTCGCGCCCTGGCGGGTGATCGACGTGTCGCCGTTCGCGAACCGCTTCTTCAGCGCGCGCGGCGTGGAGGTGCTGCTGTCGGAACTGCGCTGGGTATGGATGCCGACACTCTCGCTGGCCGCTATGGCGGCGTGGCGCCGTTGCAGGAGCGACGTCAGTCGCGACCGCGCGGCGGGAGTGATCGAGAAGGGCTGAAGCACGCAGGACGACCGCCAGGCTGCAAGTCGCCCCTGTTCCCAGCCCGGACAGGCTGCGGTCGCGACTGACGTCGCTCCTACAGAGAGGTGTATGGCGTCAATTCACGTCCGGCGCAGGTTCCGGCTTGTTCGCCTTCATCTGCTCGGCCATCTGCTGTTCGAACTGCTCCAGCGTCAGCCCCTGCGCGGCCGCCTCGATCACGGCGGTATCGCGCAGTTCGTCCGAGTACACCAGGCGCACGGGGTTGCCCTGCGCCTCGTGCAGGGCCGCGGCCTGCTTGATCATCGCCAGCACTTCCGCCGCGCTGTCGGAACTGCCGGCGATGCGGCCGTCCATGCCCAGCACCCACACGCCCGCCTGGCGGACGATGCCGGCCAGCAGGTCGCCCTGCGGATTGCGCAGCTCGGCATGCGGCTCGATCGCCGGTGCGTTGGCGCGCGCCACGTTGCGCTCCTTCGTCGCCTTGCGCTTCTTCGCTTCGCGTCGAGCCTTGGACTGGATGGACATGGGAATCTCGCTAAGCGTCAGAGTTGATCGGTGGGTTGCAGCGCCACGGGTTCGCGGGGGCAGACCGGCTGGCGGCGGCTGGCAAGCGCCTCCCATTGCCACATCAGCCAACCGAGCAGCACGAAACCGGCCATGCCCAGCGCCAGGTGCAGGCCATGATGGCTCAGCAGCGGCGACAGCAGGCCGGCGATGAGCGCGTTCACCATCAGGTTGCTGAAGGCCTGCAGCGAAGACGCCGCGCCGCGCTGGCGCGGATACATGTCCAGGATGGCCAGGGTCAGGATCGGGAACACCAGCGCCACGCCCAGCGCCGCCAGCATCATCGGCAGCACCGCCCAGGGCACCCGGATGTCCGCGCCCGCCCAGGCGTTGTAGCCCACGTTCGCCACCATCGCCAGCGCCATGCAGGCATAGCCGATCTTCACCAGGCGCGCCCCTTCCACGCGACCGGCGGCGCGGCCCGACAGGAACGCGCCCAGCACCATGCCGCCGATGGTCGGCAGGAACAGCCACGCGAACTGCTGCTCGTTGAGGTGCAGCAGGTCCATCACGAACGCAGGCGCGGACGCGATGTACAGGAACAGCCCGCCGAAACTCAGCGAACCGGCCAGCGCCAGGCGCAGGAAGCGCCGGTTGCGCACGATGCCCACGTAGTCGCGCAGCAGGTGGCGCGGCGACACCTTCAGGCGCACTTCGGCCGGATGCGTCTCCGGCAGCCATACGGCCACCGCGACCAGCAACAGCAGCGAGAACGCGGCCAGGAACCAGAAGATGGTCGGCCAAGCGCTCCAGCCCAGGATCCAGCCACCGACGATGGGGGCGATGGCCGGCGCAATGCCGAAGATCATCGATACCTGGCTCATCAGCCGCTGCGCGTCGTCCCCGTGGCGGGCATCGCGGATCACCGCGCGGCCGACGATAAAGCCCACGCCCGCCGACAGGCCCTGCAGGGCGCGGAACAGCAGCAGCGTGCCCATGTCGGTGGCCAGCGCGCAGCCCACCGACGCCAGCAGGAACACGAACAGCCCGCCCAGGATCACCCGCCGGCGGCCGAACGTGTCCGACAGCGGCCCGTGTACCAGGCTCATCAACGCGTAGGTCAACAGGTAGGCGCTGATGGTCTGCTGCATCGCCACCTTGTCCGCGCCCAGCTGCGCGCCCATGGCCGGGAAGGCCGGGAAGATGGTGTCGATGGAGAACGGACCGAACATCGCCAGCCCGCCCAGCAGCAGGGCCAGGCGGCGGTTGGAGATGGCGTGGGGGGCACTCATTGCGGGGGGACGCTCCGGACGGGCGCGGCGGTTCTCCATGAACAGGTCGCGCCGGGCGGCACATGGTACGCCGAAACCGCCGGCGGACCCGCCCGCAGGCTATAATCCGCCGGCAACACCGGTGGGAGAAGCCCGTCGCCCGCGACCGGCTGCCGAAGGCGCAAACGCCCGTAATCGCTCAGGCCCGATACCACCACTGCAACGACACTCTGGAGAGACCGGCCGCCTCGCGGCAGCGCCGGCGCCGAAGGGGCACGAAGCACGCGACCTCCTCGTCGGCGCGCTTCCAAACTCTCAGGCAAAAGGACAGAGGGGCATCCCACGTGCGGTTTCCGCGCGCCCGGTTCCATTGCCCTTCCCGGATGCCTCCCATGTCGAACACCCCCTCCCTGCGCGAGCTCGAGCACCACGGCGCGTTCCTCGAACGCCACATCGGCCCCAACGACGCCGAGATCGCGCACATGCTGCGCGTCGTCGGCCACGACTCGCTGGACGCGATGACGGACGCCATCGTGCCGGCCAGCATCAAGTCCGCGCAGCCGCTGGCCCTGCCCGCCCCGATCAACGAAGAAGAAGCACTGGCCAAGATCCGCGCCGTCGCCGACCGCAACCAGGTCTTCCGCAGCTTCATCGGCCAGGGCTATTACGGCACCCACACGCCGAAGGTCATCCTGCGCAACATCCTGGAAAACCCCGCCTGGTACACGGCCTACACGCCCTATCAGGCGGAGATCTCGCAGGGCCGCATGGAAGCGCTGATCAACTTCCAGACCATGGTGGCCGACCTCACCGGCATGGAGATCGCCAACGCCTCGCTGCTGGACGAAGCCACCGCCGCCGCCGAGGCGATGACGCTGGCCAAGCGTTCGGCCAAGTCGAAGTCCAACACCTTCCTGGTCGCCGGCGACACCCATCCGCAGACGCTGGAAGTGCTGGCCACCCGCGCCGAGCCGCTGGGCATCACCGTCGACGTGGTGCGCTCCACCGACGCCTTCCACCAGAAGCTCGCCGCCGGCGACTACTTCGGCGTGCTGGTGCAGTACCCCGCCTCCAGTGGCTGGGTCGAAGAGTGGTCGAAGGACGCCGACACCATCCACGCGCACAACGCGCTGTTCGTCGTCGCCACCGACCTGCTGGCGCTGCCCCTGCTGCAGCCGCCGGGCGAGATGGGCGCCGACATCGTGATCGGCAACTCGCAGCGCTTCGGCGTACCGTTCGGTTTCGGCGGCCCGCACGCCGCCTTCATGGCCTGCCGCGACGCCTACAAGCGCAGCATGCCCGGCCGCCTGATCGGCGTGTCGGTCGACGCCGAAGGCAAGGCCGCCTACCGCCTAACGCTGCAGACGCGCGAACAGCACATCCGCCGCGAGAAGGCCACCTCCAACATCTGCACCGCGCAGGTGCTGCTGGCCGTGATGGCCAGCATGTACGCCGTCTACCACGGCCCGGACGGGCTGAAGCGCATCGCCGGCCGCGTCGCCCGCCTGACCGCCATCCTGGCCGAGGGCCTGCGCACGCTGGGCTACCCGGCCGTGCATGCCAGCGCGTTCGACACCCTGTGCATCGAACCGGGCGACGCCCGCGACGCCATCCTGGCCCGCGCCCACGCCGCCCGCCTCAACCTGCGCGTGCGCGGCAACGGCTCGCTGTGCATTTCGCTGGACGAGACCACCACCCGCGCCGACATCGAAACGCTGTGGGGCGTGTTCGCCGGCGAAGGCGCGACGCTGCCGTCGGTCGATGCGCTGGACGCCAGCGCGCCGTCGCTGATCCCGCAGGCTCTGCGCCGCACCAGCGATTTCATGACCCATCCGGTCTTCAACACGCACCACAGCGAGCACGAACTGCTGCGCTACATGCGTGCGCTGGCCGACAAGGACCTGGCGATGGATCGCACCATGATCCCGCTGGGCAGCTGCACCATGAAGCTCAACGCCACCGCCGAGATGATCCCGGTCACGTGGCCGGAATTCGCCAACCTCCATCCGCTCGCACCGGCCGAACAGGCCGCCGGCTACCGTCAGCTCATCGACGAGCTGGAAGCCATGCTGGTGGAGTGCACCGGCTACGACGCCGTCAGCCTGCAGCCCAACTCCGGCGCGCAGGGCGAGTACGCGGGCCTGCTGGCGATCCGTGCCTACCACCGTGCGCGCGGCGAAGGCCACCGCGACATCTGCCTGATCCCCGAATCCGCGCACGGCACCAACCCGGCCAGCGCGCAGATGTGCGGCATGACCGTGGTGGTCACCAAGTGCGACGCCAACGGCAACGTCGATGTCGAGGACATCCGCCGCGCCGCCGAGAAGTACAGCGACCGCCTGGCCGCGATCATGATCACCTACCCGTCCACGCATGGCGTGTTCGAGGAAGACGTGGTGGCCATCTGCGACATCGTCCACCAGCACGGCGGCCAGGTGTACACCGACGGCGCCAACATGAACGCCCTGGTCGGGGTGGCCAAGCCCGGCAAGTGGGGCTCGGACGTGTCGCACCTCAACCTGCACAAGACCTTCTGCATCCCGCACGGCGGCGGCGGTCCTGGCGTGGGTCCGTGCGCGGTGAAGGCGCACCTGGCCCCGTACCTGCCGAAGACCTTCGGCGGCGAAGGCGGCGTGGGCATGGTCAGCGCCGCCAGCTTCGGCAGCGCCAGCATCCTGCCGATCAGCTGGATGTACATCACCCTGATGGGCTCGACCGGCCTGCGCCGGGCCACCCAGGTGGCGCTGCTCAACGCCAACTACATCGCCAAGCGCCTGGAGCCGCACTACGACACGCTCTACACCGGCCGCAACGGGTTGGTGGCGCATGAGTGCATCCTCGATCTGCGCCCGCTCAAGGACCGTACCGGCATCAGCGCCGAGGACGTGGCCAAGCGCCTGATCGACTTCGGCTTCCACGCGCCCACGCTGAGCTTCCCGGTGGCCGGCACGCTGATGGTCGAGCCGACCGAAAGCGAATCGCTGCACGAGCTGGACCGCTTCATCGACGCGATGATCGAGATCCGCGAAGAAATCCGCGCGGTAGAGGACGGCCGCCTGGACCGCGAGGACAACCCGCTGAAGAACGCGCCGCACACCGCCACGATGGTGATGGCCAGCGAGTGGACCCACGCCTATCCGCGCGAACTGGCCGCGTTCCCGCTGGCCACGCTGAAACTGCAGAAGTACTGGCCGCCGGTCGCGCGCGTGGACAACGTCTACGGCGACAAGAACGTCATGTGCGCCTGCATCCCGGTGGATGCGTACAAGGAAGACGTGGAGGCGTAAGCCGCCACGGTTTCACGGGAGAAGGCCCCGCACTGCGGGGCCTTCTGCGTTTGCAGCTTGCCCGCCGCGCCCAGAAGTGACTTCTGGCAGCACTCGAAGTGACTTGCGACCCTGCCGTTCCGCCGGCCGCGTCGGCTAGCCTGCCGTTCCTGTCTTCTCTCGGGATGCGTCATGCGCCCTGTCCTCTTTTCCTGCGCCATGCTCGTTGCCGTTCTGCTGCCGAGCGAAGCCCGTTCGGCCGATGCACCTGCCTGCCATGCCGGCGCCTACCGCCTCCTCGATGGCAGCGTGGTGGGGATCGATCGCCTCAGCGAACCTGCCCAACTGCGCTGGCGGCGCGTGGATGGCACCACCGGCCTGCTGTCGCCCGCGGACGGTGCATGGCGCAGCACGACGGGCTGGACCAGCCGGCCCGACGGCAAGGTCGTGCGCTTCGGCGAGTGCGCGGATGCCCGCATCACCTTCGATGGGCAGGCAGGCTCGAAGATCGCCTTCGACATCACCGAAACGCGTTTCGCCGGCAAGGGCGAACAGTTGCGTGGCCGGCTGGTGCTGCCACAAGGCGATCGCCCCGTGCCGATCGCGGTCATCGTGCACGGGTCGGAGGACTACTCCGGCGTCGACTTGTACGCGGCGCAACATATGTTTCCTGCGCAGGGCGTGGGTGTGTTCGTCTACGACAAACGCGGCACCGGGCAGTCCACCGGCACCTACACGCAGGACTTCCATCTGCTGTCCGACGATGCCGTCGCTGCCCTGCACGAAGCCCGTCGCCTGGCGGGGCCGCGCGCGGCGCGCATCGGCTTCCTGGGTGGCAGCCAGGCGGGTTGGGTCGCGCCGCTGGCGGCCAGCAAGACCGACCATGCCGCCTTCGTGGTGGTGGGCTATGGCATGGCGGACAGCCCGCTGGCCGAGGACCGCGACCAGGTGATGCTGGACCTGCGCCGCGCCGGGTACGGCGAGGAGGTGATGGCCAAGGCGCGCGAGATCACCGAAGCCACCGCGGCCGTCGTGGCCTCGCGCCGCGAGGCCGATTGGGAGCGTCTGGAAGTCCTTCGCCGCCGCTACGCGGGCGAGCCCTGGTATCCGGCGATCAAGGGCGAGTTCAGTGGACTGTTGCTGCAGCACACGCGGGAACAGATCGAAGCCACCGCCGCACAGCACGACAAGGGCACCACGTGGAATTACGACACGATGCCGGTACTGCGGGCGCTGCGCATCCCGCAGTTGTGGATACTGGCCGGTGCGGATCGCGAAGCGCCTCCCGAGGAAACCCTGCGGCGTCTCGTGGCGCTGGGGGAAGCAGGCCACCCGATCACCACCGTGGTGTTCCCCGGCACGGACCACGGCATCCGCGAATTCGAGACCGGCGACGACGACACCCGCACGTACACCCGTATCGCCGACGGCTACCAGCGCATGCAGGTCGACTGGATCCTCACCTGTACGCTTCCGCATGCACCTTACGGGCGCGCGCGGGTGGTTGCGCAGCCTGGGCGCTGAGACAACGGGCGGCGCCCCGGCGGATCAAGGCATCGAGGCGTCGGCCGGCATAATTCCGGCACGTCAGTGTCCGCAAGCGCCGCTCCCCTTTTCCCGCGTCAGCGGGGAAAGGCTGTTTCAGAACTCCACCTTCACCGAAGGCGCACTGCGCCTGGCCTCGCCGTGGTACACCGCCTCGATGTTGTTGCCATCCGGGTCCAGCACGAACGCGCCGTAGTAACCGGGGTGGTAGGGACGCAGTCCTGGCGCGCCATTGTCCTTGCCGCCATGCGCCAGCGCGACGGCATGGAAGCGGTCCACCATCGCGCGATCCTGCGCCTGGAACGCCAGGTGGTGGCGACCGGTCAGCTCGCCGTGCGCAGCTTGGCTGTCGGCGGTGGAGACGAACAACTCGTCAGCCCAGAAGTAGTCGTCGGACTCGCCGCCCATCGGCACGCCCAACACGTCGAACACGGCGCGGTAGAAGGTCCTGCTGGCCTCCAGGTCGCGCACGACCAGCTGGATGTGGTCGATCAGGCGGCCACGGTGCAGTTCGTTCGTTTCCATTGCGTCATCTCCCGAGGATAAGGCGACAGTGATGCCACCGGATGCGGACAGCCAGTGTCCGCGACCGCCCGTCGGACCGTCGTCAACGTCTCCTAACGCGGCCTCCACGCGGCCAGACCGATGATGAAGCGAGCCACCCCCCGAGTGGCCCCACGTCGTCCAGGAGACCCCCGATGGCTGCGCGCAAATCCCCCGCGAAATCCTCCCCCCGCCCCAGTGCCGACAACGCGGCGCGCGGCGCCGGCGGCGAACTCCATTTCAGCGCCGGCGGCAAGCATCCGCCGCTGACCACCAACCAGGGCATCCCGGTCAGCGACAACCAGAATTCGCTGCGCGCGCACGACCGCGGGCCGACGCTGCTGGAAGACTTCATCCTGCGGGAGAAGATCACCCACTTCGACCACGAGCGCATCCCCGAGCGCATCGTGCATGCGCGTGGTACCGGTGCGCATGGCTACTTCGAGCTGACCAAGTCGCTGAAGAAGTACACCACCGCGCGCGTGCTGAGCGAGACCGGCGTGCGCACGCCGGTGTTCTGCCGCTTCTCCACCGTGGCCGGCGGCGCGGGCTCGGTCGACACGCCGCGCGACGTGCGCGGGTTCGCGGTGAAGTTCTACACCCAGGAGGGCAACTGGGATCTGGTGGGCAACAACATCCCGGTGTTCTTCATCCAGGACGCGATGAAGTTCCCGGACCTGGTGCATTCAGTGAAGATGGAACCGGACCGTGCCTTCCCGCAGGCTGCGAGCGCGCACGACACGTTCTGGGACTTCATTTCGCTCACCCCCGAATCGATGCACATGATCATGTGGGCGATGAGCGACCGCACGATCCCGCGTTCGCTGCGGATGATGGAGGGCTTCGGCGTGCACAGCTTCCGGCTGCTGGACGCCAAGGGCAACAGCGCCTTCGTCAAGTCCCACGGGCGGCCCAAGCTCGGCATCCAGTCCACCGTGTGGGACGAAGCCGTGAAACTGCAGGCGGCCGACAACGACTCCCACCGCCGCGACCTGTTCGAGGCCATCCAGAAGGGCGATTTCCCCGAGTGGGAGCTGGCGGTGCAACTGTTCACCGAAGAACAGGCCGACGCCTTCCCGTTCGATCACCTCGACCCCACCAAGCTGATCCCCGAGGAGCTTGTGCCGCTGACGGTGATCGGCCGCATGGTATTGGACCGCTGGCCGGACAATTTCTTCGCCGAAACCGAACAGGTCGCCTATTGCCCGGCCAACATCGTGCCCGGCATCGACTTCAGCAACGATCCGCTGCTGCAGGGCCGGCTGTTCTCCTACCTGGACACGCAGCTGTCGCGCCTGGGTGGGCCCAACTTCCACCAGATCCCGGTGAACGCGCCGAAGTGTCCCTTCGCCAACCTGCAGCGCGACGGCCACATGCAGATGCAGGTGCCCAAGGGCCGCGTGAACTACGAGCCCAGCAGCCTGCAGCCCGACACACCGCGCGAAACGCCGGCCGGCTCCCGCAGCCATGCCACGCAGGCCGACGGCCGCAAGGGACGCGTGCGGCCGCAGAGCTTCGCCGACCACTACAGCCAGGCACGGCTGTTCTTCCGCAGCCAGACCGCGCCGGAGCAGGCGCACATGGCGGGCGCGCTGGTGTTCGAACTGTCGAAGGTGGAAACCCCGCACGTGCGCGAAGCCATCGTCGGCCACCTGCGCCATATCGATGCGGACCTGGCCAAGCGCGTCGCCGATGGCCTCGGCCTGGAGGCACTGCCGCCCGCACCGCCGACCACGGTGAAGCCCCAGGACATGCCGCCGTCGCCCGCGCTGCAGATCATCGGCAAGATGAAGCCCACGCTGCAGGGCCGCTGCGTGGGTATCCTGGTCGACGATGGCTCGGATGCCGCTGCGATCGCCGCGCTGCGCAGGGCGGCGGAAGCCGAGGGCGCGCAGGTCAAGATCGTCGCGCCGAAGATCGGCGGCGCGAAGCTCGGCAACGGCAAGCGCCTGCCGGCGGACGGTCAGCTGGCGGGCACGCCGTCGGTAGTGTTCGATGCGGTGGCCCTGGTGCTGTCGGACGCGGCCGGCAAGGCGCTGGCGTCGGAGGCGGCCGCGGTCGACTGGGTGCGCGATGCGTTCGGCCACCTGAAGGCCATCGCGCACGACGACGGCGCGTCCGCCGTCATCCAGGCCGCCGGTATCGGCAAGGATGCCGGTGTGGTGAAGGCGTCGGAAACGGCCGCCTTCATCAAGACCGCACGCACCCGCCAGTTCGCGCGCGAACCCAAGGTGCGCACCCTGCCCTGATCGATGTCGCATCCCCGCCCTTCGCCAGGAAACCACCGCATGCCCGAGACCCTCTACGACGCCCTGCGCGAAAGCCATGAAACCCAGCGCTCGCTGTGCCGCCGCCTGCTGCGCTCCAGGCCCGGCACGCGCGAGCGGCTGGACCTGTTCACCGCGCTGCGCATCGAGCTGGCGGCGCATGCGGCCGCCGAGGAACGCTTCCTCTACGTCCCGATCCTCATGGACGACCGGGGGCTGAACTCCTCGCGGCACGCCCTGCACGAGCACCATCAGATCGACGAACTGGTGGAAGACCTGCAGTCGCTCGATCCCCGCCACGCCGCCTGGCAGAAGAAGGCGCGCGAACTCTCGCAGAAGGTGCACCACCATCTGCGCGAGGAGGAGAAGAAGTTCTTCCAGGTCTCCGGTAGGATCCTGACGGCGGCGAAGAAGACCCAGCTCGCACGCCAGTACCGTCGCGACCATGCCCGCATGCGCAGGGAACTGGAAGCGCAGTAATCCGGCCCGCGACGGCGACCGCGCCACACGGTAGGCTGCCGGCATGGACTCCCTGATCGCCGCCGCCGGACGCGCCCTGACTGCGGGCGACGTACTGGGCGCGCTCAAGCATGTGGGTTGGCGTGAAGATCCGGCGGCGCTGGCGCTGCGCGGCATCGCCATGGCCCAGCTGGGCGACTATCTGCGTGCGCGCGAACTGCTGAAGCGCGCCGCGCGCGGTTTCGGCCCGCGCGAGCGGCTGGCCCGCGCCCTCTGCGTGGTGGCCGAAGCGGAAGTGGCCCTGGCCCTGCGCGATTTCGCCCCCGCACCGCAGCGGCTGGAAGACGCCGCGCAGGCGCTGGCCGCACGTGGCGACCGCGCCAACGCCCGGCACGCGCAGTTGATCGCCCTGCGCCGACACTTGTTGCTCGGCCGGCTGGACAACGCACGTAGCGCGCTGGACGCCCTCGACCTTGAGGGCGCGCCGGCCGCCCATCACGCCCTGGCTGCACTCGCCGCCACCGAGATAGCCCTGCGCTCGCTGCGCACGCACGATGCGCGCCTGGCGCTGCAGCGCGCATGGGCTGCCGCCACCAAGGCCGGCATTCCCGCGCTGTCCGCCGAGATCGCACAGGTCCAGGCCAGCCTGCAGCGTCCTGCCGCGCGCATCCTGCACGCCGGCCACGAACAGCCCGTCACGCTGGACGAGGTGGAAGCCCTGCTCGCCTCCGGCACGCTGGTCGTCGATGCCCTGCGCCACGCAGTGCGCGATGCGCACGGCGCGACCTCGCTCTCGCGTCGGCCCGTGCTGTTCGCGCTGCTGCGTGCGCTCGCCGCCGCGTGGCCGGGCGATGTCGACCGCAGCACGCTGATCGCGCGCGTGTTCCGCACGCGCCATCCCGACGAAACGCACCGCGCGCGCCTGCGCGTGGAGATCGGACGCCTGCGCCGCCTGCTGGCACCGTTCGCCGCCCTCACCGCCAGCACGCACGGATTCCAGTTGTCGCCGCATGGCGGGCGCAACGTCGTGGTGCTGGCGCCCCCCGTCGATGGCGAACAGGGCGCGCTGCACGGGCTGCTGGCCGATGGCATGGCCTGGTCCACCTCCGCGCTGGCCCTGGCCACCGGCGACAGCCAGCGCTCGGTGCAGCGCGCGCTCGCCGACATGGAAGCCGCTGGCCAGGTGCGCGCGATCGGTCGTGCGCGCGCACGGCGCTGGGTAGCGCAGCCGCTCACCGGATTCACGACGATCTTGTTACTCCCCGCCTTGCCGCCGTCTGCGTAGATTGGCCCCGTCGCCCATCCAGGAGCCCGCCATGAACGACACACCGCGCCACGCAGTCCACGTCAGCCCTGTTGAAATCGCCCGCGAATACGGCCCCTTCGACACCAGCGAAGGCGTGGCCGGCGTCACCTACGACGGCCACCACATCTGGGCCGCCACCGGCGAGCGGCTGATCGCCGTCGATCCGGACAGCGGACAGCTCGCGCGCAGCCTGCCGCGTGCGGCCGACGCCGGCACCGCCTTCGACGGCCCTCACCTGTACCAGTTGGCCGAAGCGCGCATCGACAAGATCGATCCCGCCACCGGCGCCGTCCTCGCTTCGATTCCCGCCCCGGGCCAGGGCTGCGATTCGGGCATGGCCTGGGCCGACGGCAGCCTGTGGGTGGGCCAGTACCGTGAACGCCGCATCGTGCAGATCGACCCGGCCACCGGCGCGGTGCTGCGCCCGCTCGAATCCGACCGTTTCGTCACCGGTGTCAGCTGGACCGACGGTGAGCTGTGGCATGGCACGTGGGAAGGCGACGACAGCGACCTGCGCCGCATCGACCCGGATGACGGTCGCGTACTCGAACGGCTGGAACTGCCGGCCGGCGTCCACGTCAGCGGCCTGGAATCCGACGGCGGCGACCTGTTCTCTTGCGGTGGCGGCCGCAGCGGCCTGGTGCGCGCCGTGCGCCGGCCCGCGCGCGCGGCCTGATCGCCCGCCACTTCGCGCTCCATCCATCCCTTGCATCTCCGATGCCCGACGGCATCGGCACGGGCGACGCATGCCCGCGTCCGCTCCACCTCCCCCGACCAGGAGCCCACCATGAACGCCCTTGCACACTACACCCCGACCCTCGTTTCCCGCGATGCCTGGCGCGCCGCCCGCCTCCCCCTGCTCGCACGTGAAAAGGAACTCACCCGCCTGCGCGACCAGGTCGCCCGCGAGCGTCGTGCCCTGCCCTGGGTACGGGTGGACACGCCCTACACCTTCGACACGCCGCACGGCACGCGCACGCTGGCCGAACTGTTCGACGGCCGTCGCCAGCTGATGGTGCAGCACTTCATGTTCGCACCCGGCTGGGAACAGGGCTGCAAGAGTTGCTCCTTCATGGCCGATCATCACGCAGGCGCCCTGCTCCACCTCGCCCAGCGCGCCCTCACCCTGGTCGCCGTGTCGCGCGCACCGCTGGCCGACATCGAGGCCTTCCGCCGGCGCATGGGCTGGACGTTCCCGTGGGTGTCTTCGTCCGGCACCTCGTTCAACCACGACTTCGGCGTCAACTTCAGCCAGGAAGAGATGTCGCGCGGCGCTGTGGACTACAACTACACGCGGCAGCCGTTCCCGCACGAGGAAGCGCCCGGCATCAGCGTGTTCGTGCGCGACGACGACGGTCAGGTCTTCCACACCTACTCGCGCTATGGCCGCGGCGTGGAAGCGATGATGCACACCTACGCCCTGCTCGATCTGACCCCCTACGGCCGCAACGAAGACGCCCTGGACTATCCCATGGCCTGGGTGCGCCACCACGACCGCTACGACACGGCAGCGCCCGTCGCGGCCGGCGGGTGCTGCGCGGCCAGGCCCTGAGGCGGCGACGTCATGCCACTGCTGGATGCGTGGTGGCCGTGGCTCGCCGTCGCCGGTATCGGCGCGCTGCATGGCCTGAACCCGGCCAACGGCTGGCTGTTCGCCGCGGCCCGGGCCACGCACTCCGGCGATGCACACGACGTGCGGCGCAGCCTGCTGCCCATCGCCCTCGGGCACGCCCTGTCGGTGGCGCTGGTCGTGGTGGTGGTGATGCAGGGCATCAGACTGCCGCAGCAGCACCTGCTCGCCCTGGCGGGGAGCGGCCTGCTGGTGTTCGCGGCATGGAGACTCGTCGCGCGCCCACGCATCGCCACGCGCCACGCCGCGCCTCGATCACACGCGGGGCTCGCCGCCTGGTCCTGCCTGATGGGCACCGCACACGGCAGCGGCCTGATGCTGCTGCCGGCGCTGTTGCCGCTGTGCATGGCGGACGGACCCGCGCGCGCCATCAGCGCCACCGGATCGCTTGGGTTGATGCTGGCGGCCGTCGTGGTGCATCTGCTGGCGATGCTGGCGACGACGCAGGCCGTGGCGGCCGGCATCTGCCGTGGCATGCGCGGAAGTAGCGCGCGCGCCGTGGACGCGGCATGTTCACTGGCCCTGGCGACGACCGGCACGGTGATGATTGCCATGTCCTGACGCACCGCGCTGCGCACCACACCGGTCGCCGGGACACGGCATGCGTGTCACCTGACCGTCATCCCCACCGCGTACCTTGCCGCCCTTTCCGACGGGGCGGAACAACACTTTGGCCGAACACGCGATCCGCGCGCTCACCCGTGTGTTCACCGACCAGGCACCGGCACTGCGCGGCTTCTTCGCCCGCCGCGGCGCCAACGACGAAGCCGAGGACCTGGTGCAGGAGACCTACCTGCGCCTGCTGCGTGCGCACCAAGGCCAGGGCGAACGCATCGCCAACCCCGAGGCGTACCTGTTCACCGCCGCGCTCAACCTGGCGCGCGAACAGGCCGCGCGGCGGCAACGCACCCCGGTGCCGATGGAGGATGTGGAGCAGCTGGCCGCGCTGGTCACCCATGCCGACGGCGTGGAGGACGCCACCGAGCGTGCGCAGCGCCGCCAGCACATGCAGGCCCTGTTGGCGAGCCTGCCGGCCCGTACCCGCGCCGTCCTCGTCATGCAGTACCGCGACGGCCTGACCTACCGGCAGATCGGCGAGCGCCTGGGCGTGTCACCGCACATGGTGAAGACGCATGTCGTGCGTGGCCTGGCCGTGTGCCGGCGCGCGATGGGAGCGGCGTGATGGCCTCGCCGCTGTTCCCGCCCGGCACCACCGCCAGCGCTACCCGCGAAGCCGCCTACTGGCACGTGCTGCAGCGCGAAGGCGCGCTGGCGCCTGACGACCAGCAGCGCTTCATGGACTGGCTGGTGGCCTCGCCCGTGCACCTGCGCGAATACCTGGCCATCGCCCGTGTCGCCACCGAAATCGGCGAGGCCGTGCGCGGACTGCCGCCGGAATCCGCAGCCGGCGAGGCACGCGACAACATCGTCGCACTGCCGCTGCGCACCTCCACCACGCGCACGCCGCCGCGACGGCTGCCCCGCATCGCCGCGGCCGCGGCGGTACTGCTGGGCATCGGCATCGCCGTGCAGGCCGCGCTGCCCGTCACGCGCCAGTACACCACCGCGCATGGTGCGCCACGGGTGGTCACGCTGGACGACGGCACGGTGATGCACCTCAATGCGGAAAGCCGCGCCACCGCGACCGTCGGCCTGCTGCGCCGCCGGGTCGACCTGGTACGCGGCCAGGCGAGCTTCGTGGTCGCCGACGACCGCCGCCCGTTCGCCGTGCAGGCCGCCGGCCTGGAGGTGCGCGACATCGGCACCACCTTCGACGTATCGCTGCAGCGCGACCAGGCGCGCTTCGGCGTGGCCGAGGGCCGCATCCACGTGGTCGACCGCGGCGGCAAGGGCCGTCTACTGGCCGACCTGACGGCCGGACAGTCCGCGCGCGTGGCGCATGCCGACCGCCAGGTGAGTGTGGTGCGCGAAGATGCCGCCGCCATGACGGCATGGTGGCAGCGACGCGTCGTGTTCCGCGACGAACCCCTGCGCGACATCGCCGACCGCTTCAACCGCATGAACACCGTGCGCCTGCGCGTCGAGGACCGCGAAGCCGGCGCGCTGCGCCTGACCGGCAACCTGCGAGTGGACGATGTGGCCTCGCTGCGTGCCTTCCTGGCCGAACAACCCACGCTGGCGCTGAGCGCCGACGCGCGCGAGATACGCGTGCGCTCGCGCCGCATGCCGGCGCACGGCACGCGGTGAGTCCGGTGCTGTAAGAAAAATTTCACGGAAAAAACGGTGCCCGATCCGTTCCTTCCGGACTCGTAGGTGAGGTGAGCGCGTGCGATGACGCGCGCCACCACCCCACACCCCATCCGGATTCCACGATGCGCCGACTCCTCGCTCTTTCCATCGCCCTCGCCCTGCAGGCCACCACCGGCACGGTGGTCGCCCAGCAGGCGAACGTCGCCACCGCCGCCATCCCGGCGCAGTCGCTCGACACCGCACTCAATGCGCTCTCGCGCCAGACCGGCCTGCAGTTCGTCTACACCGCGCAGGCCGGCAACCCGCGCACGCGTGCCGTGCCCGCCGGCCTGTCGTCCGACCAGGCCCTGGCGCAACTGCTGCAGGGCACCGGCCTGCGCTACCGCTACCTCAACGCCAGCACCGTCACCCTCGAATCCGACACGCCCGCAGCGCCTGCCCCGGCGCCCGCGCCGGCACCAGCGCCGGCGGCCGCGGCGCCCGTGTCGCAGCCGCACGCGCAGGCGGTGGATGCGCAGGAACTGGAAAGCGTCACCGTGGTGGGCAGCTACAGCCGCAGCCTGGAACAGGCGGTGGACATCAAGCGCTACAACACCGGCTTTTCCGACTCCATCGTCGCCACCGACGTGGCCGATTTTCCCGAGCAGAACCTGGCCGAAGCGCTGCAGCGCATGCCCGGCGTGACCATCGAGCGCAGCAAGGGCATGGGCAGCAAGGTCAACGTGCGCGGCCTGCCTTCGGAGTACACGCATGTCTCCATAAACGACCTCGCCACCGCCTCCGGCAGCGGCGGGCGCGATGTCGAGTTCGACCTGTTCGCCTCGGAAATCATCCAGCAGGTGACGGTGCGGAAATCGCCGACCGCCGCCGACGAGGAAGGCGGCATCGCCGGCTCGGTACAGATCTCCACCGCGCGCCCGTTCGACTACAGCGGTCGCAAGCTGGTGGCCTCCGCCGAAGGCGCCTACAACTCCATCTCGGAAGAAACCGATCCCAAGTTCGCCTTCCTGGCCAGCGACACCTGGGGCGACTGGGGCGCACTGGTGTCGTTCGCCCATGCCGAACGCACCAACCGCACCGATTCCACGTCCGGCATCAACTTCCGCCCGATGTCGCGCTTCCTGGGCGCGTCCGGCACGCGCGGTTCGCAGGCCGAAGCGGTGATCGAGCGCGATACCGGCTGGACGATCGACAACCGCACCGACACCGCCGAGAGCAACCTGATCGTGTTCCAGGACAAGGTGGGCGACCGCGTCTACCTCAACGACCAGGACAAGTGGGGCGCCACCGCCTCGCTGCAGTACAAGCCCAGCCGCGATTTCAGCCTGACCTTCGACGCCATGCTGGGCGGCTACGACACCACCGAGGACGAATACGACGCCGCGGCGTACTCCGCCTCCAGCCGCAGCACGCTGGAAACCATCCATGCGTACGACGACACAACGCTCTCCGAGTACGGCATGCTGGTGCTGCGCGACGTGTCCTACACCGCCACCCAGCACGAGTTCCTCAGCAAGGAACGCATCAACCAGACCGACTACGCCCAGTACAGCCTGGCGCTGGACTGGAAGAACGACGTCTGGGCGATTGATGCGATGGCCGGCTATTCCGGCGCCGAGAAGACCCTGGACTATTCCAACCTCAAGCACGTGGCCTACGCGCCATCGCGCACGCGCTGGACCGGCCGCAGCGGCGAGACCCTCCCCAGCGCCAGCTCCGCCGGCTTCGATATGTACAACTCGCCCTCGCGTTACCTGTTCGAGGCCTACGAGACCACGCTGGAGAAGATCGACGACGACAAGTACGCCGCCAAGCTGGACGTGACGCGCACGCTGGAGCTGCCGTTCCTGCCCGCGCTGCGCAGCGTGCAGTTCGGCGGCCGCTACACCGACCGCAGCAAGGAACGCCGCTACGGCGAGCTGAAGATCACCGGCCCCGGCCCTGGCGACACCTCCTGGGTCAATACGCGCACCCTGGCCGACAGCCCGCTGCAGTGGATCGGCGACATCGTCCCCGGCGGCGCCTACAGCGTGAAGGACCTCGACTGGCAGCAGGTGTCCAACGACTTCGCACGCGGCTACTTCCGCTACCCCGGTTTCTCCACGCCGTTCGACGACGCCCAGTACTACCGCGTGGACGAAGAAGTCACCGCGCTGTACGCGATGGCCAACCTGGACTTCACCCTGGGCCGCGTGCCGGTGACGGTGAACGCCGGCGCGCGCTACGTGGACACGCAGGTGGTCTCCTTCGGCTACCACCCGGTGCAGAATCCCGACGGCAGTACCGGCTACACCGACACGCCGGTGTCCAAGGACGGCGGCTACACCGACGTGCTGCCCAGCTTCAACCTGAGCGCCGAACTGGCCGACGGCCTGCTGCTGCGCGCCGCCGGCTCGGAAACGCTGATCCGTCCGTCGCTGACCGACGTGGCCTACAAGCGCACCGCCAGCTGGAGCTCGTTCCGCTTCACCGACGGCAACCCGGACCTGAAGCCCACCTACGCCAAGCAGGGGGAGATCGGCCTGGAGAAGTACCTGGACAACGGCGGCCTGCTGGCAGCGTCGTACTTCCGCAAGCGCATCGACGGCGTGGTGGTGAGTGCGCTGACCGGCGTGGTGGAGGACGTGGCCGTCTACAACGCCAACGGCACGCTCAACGGTTACTACGACTTCGACGTGTACCAGCCGGTCAACGCCAAGGGCTCCTACGACGTGGACGGCATCGAACTGGTCGCCAACCTGCCGCTGTCCGCGCTGCACGCGTCCCTGGAGGGCTTCGGCATCAACGCCAACTACACCGTGCTGGACAGCTCGCTGGCCGGCGAATCCAGCCTGGGTATCCGCACGCCCATGCCGGGCCTGGCCGAGAAGAGCTGGAACTTCACCGCATACTACGAGAACGCGCGCTTCGACGCCCGCGTGTCGTACAACCACAAGGACGAGTACGTGGAATCGATCGGCTACAACATGTATCCGATCTGGCGCGACGCCTACGGCCAGCTGGACGGGTCGATCGGCTACCGCATCAGCGACCACCTGAAGCTCAGCCTGAAGGGCATCAACATGACGGACGAGGAAACCAGCGGCTACACCATGGATCCCTCGTTCCCGACCATGTACGAGAAATCTGGCCGCCGCATCAGCCTGGGCCTGCGCGCCGACTTCTGAGCCACCGCGCGCCGCCGGCCACTGCCCGGGGCGCGCTCCCTTCTTCCTGCGATGCCGCCGCATGCCGCGGCGGCCTCGTGCTTCGCGAGAAAAAACGTCCATGCGCTCCCTCTTCCTGCCGGCCCTGTCGGTCCTCCTGCTGTCCGCCTGCGCCACCGGTCCCCATGCCGGCCGGAGCTGGCAGGCCGGCGACCACCACGTGCACAGCGAGTGGAGCGTGGACTGGGACCGCAGCACGTCACCGCCCACGCCCATCCGCGGCGGCGATTCGCCGTACACCCGCAGCCGCAACGCACGGCAGGCGCTGGCGTTCGGCCTCAGCTGGATGGTGCATACCGACCACGGCGGCCCCGGCCACTCGGCCGTGACCCGCGACCACGCCTGGCCCGCGCTGCAGCAGGCGCGCCGCGAGGTGCCTGCGCTGATCCAGTTCAACGGGATGGAATTCGACGTACCCGCCGCCGAACACGCTTCGCTGATCATCGCGCCAAGTGCGCGCGAGCGCGACGATCTGGTCGAGATCGAGCGCCGCTTCAGCCGCAACGAACCGGTGGACGGCGTGCAGCGCGACGACGCGCAGACCATGCTCGATGCGCTGGCGCACATGCGTGCCCTGCCCGCACCGCCGCTGGTGTTCGTCAACCACCCCTCGCGCACGGCCACCGGCGTGGGCCAGTGGGGCGACGTGGAACCGGACGAACTGCGCGCCTGGCACGACGCCGCACCGCGGGTATTGGTGGGCATGGAAGGCGCGCCCGGCCACCAGGCGATCCGCAGCGAGCGTGGCCTGTACCGCAACAGCGCCGCACCGACGTTCGGCGGCTTCGACCAGATGACCACACAGGTGGGCGGCGGGGGGGGTACGCTACTGGCCGAAGGGCGCCGCTTCTGGATCACCGCCACGTCCGACTCGCACCACAACCTGCGCGATGGCGGACGCGACTACGATCCTGGCGAATACAGCAAGACCTACGTATGGGCGCGGCGCGAGGCCGGCGACATCCTCGACGGCCTGCGCGAGGGCCGCATGTTCGCCGTGACCGGCGACCTGATCGACGCGCTGGAACTGACCGTGCGCGGCGCCGATGGCCGCACGCCCACCGCCACCCTGGGCCAGACGCTCCCCCTGCCCGCGGGCGCTCTCATGCGGATCGAACTGAAGGTGCGGCAGCCCGCCATCCCCAACCATCACGGCCAGCACCCGGCGCTGGAACAGATGACGCTGATCGTCGGTTCACCCGGTCCCGACGGCACCCCGGTGATGCAGGTGCACCCCGTCACCGCCGATGCCTGGCGCAGCGAAGGCGCGTGGCGCATCGTCACGTGGACGCTGCCCGTCCCCGCGCGTGGCGCGTTCGTGCGCGCACGCGGCAGCAACACGCGCGACACCACACCGCCGGCGGATGTGCCGGGCGAAGACCCGTGGCAGGACCTGTGGTTCCATTCCAATCCGGTGTTCGTGGACACCGGGCATGCGGATGAGGCGTCGCCGTGATGCCATCCGTCGGCGGACAGCACCGATTCACGCCTGCCTGTGACCGCCGCCCCAGTTTTACCTGCTACCGCCGCGCGCGTTGACACCGCCTTTGCGAAGCTCACGCGACACTGCTTACGTGGTCGGCGCCGCAGCAGCGGCCCTCCGGATCCAGGTGAACAGCCACGGCGACCACATGGGTACCGTTGTGCGAAGCCCTAGCTTCGTCCAGCTTGGCTGCAAGTGCGTCCCCGTCGAGGATCGCTGGCGCGGTACCCTCTTCTGCAATGAATCGCTCTCTCAGCAAACCCTCCCCGCGTCGCGGGAGAGGGGTGCATATCGACAGTGCGCGATGATCTTGAAGCGCAGCGCACGGTGTTGCGTCTGCGTCAGTAACGACGTCGATGTCGACGTCTACATCCATAGCCGGACCGGCGAACGCGATGCGTGCAGAAGCGCCTTCTCCCCGCGCGACGGGAAGAAGGTGGCTGAAAAGCCTGCCCCGTACCTGATACGGGGCCGGATGAGGGGCGAGCGCGGTGCACGATGCCGTACACGCAGGCGTGCGCACCGTCGCTGCGCCTTACGCGTCGCCTTCGTCCACCGACAGCGGCAACCCAGACAGCGGCTGCACCGCCACGCGCGTGCCGTCCGGTGCGGTGACGGGACCCAAAGCCATCACCGCCATGGCCAGCAGGCTGGCGGTGGACAGCGGTGCACGCCCGGGCACGCTGCCTTCGCAGTGGCGACGCGTGCGCAGGACGCGGCGGCGGCCGGCATCCGGGGACGCGCGCTTCATACGTTGGGCGGGGGCGCCAGGCGTGCGCGTCGCCACTGCGAAGGC
>NZ_PDWV01000024.1 GCF_010093385.1 Pseudoxanthomonas mexicana | reverse complement strand
TCGGGTGGGTGAGGGCGCGGCTGTGGGGGGGCGCGCCGGGTTCAGTGGATGCGGAACATCGGCACCGGTTCGGGGGCGTAGCTGCCGAAGCGCACGTGCCTCAGGTGCGTTTCCAGCGCCGCTTCAGCGTTGCGTGCGGCCTCCCAGTCGGCACGGGTGTAGCGCAGGGCGTCGTGCGGGCATCCGCGCAGCTGGGCCTCGAGATTGCGCAGGCGGCGGAAGTCCAGGTAGCGCGCGGTCTCATCGGCCACCAGCAGCCAGGTGGCTTCATCGAGCGAGGTAGCCTCCTGGCTGCGCAGCAGCGCCAGCGCCTGCAGCAGGCGCGTACGCACGATGCCTTCGGATGACCAGTCGCGATCCGCCAGCAGACTGCGCAACAACTGCACGCGCGCGTCGTCCACGGGACGGGGCGGGAATGCGGGAGATGGAGTGACGGGGTTCAGCAGGGGCATGGTGCACCTCGTGGGGGAGAGGGCTCCCGCGCGGGATGGTGCGCAGGATGCAGGACCATGGTGCGCGCAGGCGGGAGTGCGCGCGCCTGCTGGAAGCCATCGTGACGATGGACACCGTGCCGGAGGTCACGCCCAAAGAGACGCGCTGCGTCAGCGCCGGTCGAGCGCTTCGCGCACGGGGGCGAAGCTGCGCCGGTGGTGCACGCACGGACCATGCTGCGCCAGCGCGGACAGGTGCGCGGACGTGGGATAGCCCTTGTGCTGGTCGAAGCCGTACTGCGGGAATGCCGCGTGCAGCTGCACCATCATGCGGTCCCGCGACACTTTCGCCAGGATCGAGGCCGCCATGATGGCCGGCTCGATCGCATCGCCGCCGATCAGGGTTTCGGCTATGCAGTTCAGCCCCTTCGGCGCGCGGTTGCCGTCGATGCGGACCAGTTCGGGGAACGGCTGCAACGCCATGACCGCGCGACGCATGCCTTCCATCGTCGCCTGCAGGATGTTGAGACGGTCGATCTCATCGGGCTCGACGAAGGTCACGTGCCACGCCAGCGCCTGTTCCTGGATCAGGGGAAACAGCGCTTCGCGCTTGGCTTCGCTGAGCTGCTTGGAGTCGTTGAGTCCTGCGATGGGACGCGATTCGTCCAGGATCACGGCCGCAACAGCCACGGGACCGGCCAAGGGGCCGCGACCTGCTTCATCGACACCGGCAACAAGACGGACGATGGGATCCGGGAACAGCGAGGAGCCGGCCATCAACAAGGGCTCCCTGTAGGAGCGACGTAAGTCGCGACCGGAACAACGACATCTTCCAGGATCCTTCTCTTGGCAAGAAGGAACGGCAAGTGGGATTTCCCGGTAGGCGATGACGTTGTGGCGGTCATGGCGTGCGGTCGCGACTTACGTCGCTCCTACAGGAGATGGGAAACCCAGCTCCGCTACCGCAGCAGCGGCACTTGCAGAAGCATCCTGCCGCAGTTGTCCATGCAGGCGCCGGTAGATCGGCTGCAGGGCGGCGACGGCCTCGGGTTCGCGGAACCAGTGCAGCACGGAAGAGGACAGCTGTTCGGGCGTGCAGTCGTCCTGCATCAGTTCGGGCGCGATGTCCTCGCCGGCCAGCACGTTGGGCAGTGCATAGCGTTCCACCTTCAGCAGGCCCAGCCCCTTCACGATGCGGTAGGTCAGCGGCGCGATGCGATAGCCGACGACCATCGGCCGCTTGCACAGCATCGCTTCCAGAGTGGCGGTGCCCGACGCCAGCAGGACCGCATCGCTGGCGATCATCGCTTCGCGCGCCCGGCCGTCGAGCAGGTGCCAGGTGGAATCGACCCCCTGCAAGGCGATCTGCGCCTCCAGCGCCTGGCGGCAGGCGGCATTCGCTGCCGGGATGACGATCTGCAGCCCCGGGACCTGCGCGGCCACCCTGCGTGCCGCTTCGAAGAAAACCGGTGCCAGCCGGCCGATCTCGCCCAGGCGGCTGCCGGGCAGTACGGCCAGGGGGGGCGCGTCGGGCGACAGGCCGAGCGCGGCGCGTGCGGACGCGCGATCGGGCTCCATCGGAATCTCGTCCGCCATCGGATGGCCGACGAAGCGTGCATCGACCGCATGCCGTGCATAGATCGGCGGTTCCATCGGGAACAGACACAGCACGCGGTCGGCGCTGTGGCCGATCTTCTCGGCACGCTTTTCGCGCCAGGCCCAGACCGACGGACTGACGTAGTGCACCGTGCGCACGCCGCGTTCCTTCAACCTGCGCTCGACGCCGAGGTTGAAGTCGGGTGCGTCGATGCCGATATAGACGTCCGGCTTCCAGTCCAGCACGCGCTGGCGGAAGGCCTTGCGCAGGCGCAGCAGGCGCGGCAGGTGGCGCAACACCTCGGCCAGGCCCATCACGGCCAGTTCGTTCGCGTCGAACCAGGTGTCGCAGCCGGCCGCACGCATCGCATCGCCCCCGATGCCGGCGAATTCGGCGTTCGGGAAGCGCGCCTTCAGTGCGGCGATCAGGCCGGCGCCGAGTCCGTCGCCCGACGCTTCGCCGGCGCAAAGGATGAAGCGGGGAGCAGGGCGGGAAACGGGGAATGGACCGTCGGGACTGAGGGCTTCATGCGGCGGAACCACGTGCCGCACACCCGCATTCCTCTCTCCCTGTTCCCCGTTCCCGCCGTTGTTCATCGCTGCAACGGCCGTTCGCCGCTTTCGATGAAGTGCAGCAGCGCCTTCACGTCGGCGCTCGCCTCGGCCTGTTCGGCCAGCGGCTGTTTGGCTTCCGCCAGCGGCAGCCCGGCCACGTACAGCGTGCGGTAGGCGCGCTTGATGGCGGCGATGCGGTCGGCGTCGAAGCCGCGTCGCTTCAGGCCTTCGCTGTTGATGCCGCGCGGCCGACCGGCGGCGTCGCCCGCCACCATCGTGAAGGGCGGCACGTCGCCGCTCAGCAGGACGCCCATGCCGATGAAGGCATGCGCCCCGACGCGGCAGAACTGGTGCACGCCGGCGAAGCCGCTCATGATCCCCCAGTCCTCGATGGTGACGTGGCCTGCCAGCGTCGAATTGTTGGAGAACACGCAGTGATTGCCGACGATGCAGTCGTGCGCCACGTGCGTGTAGGCGAGCAGCATGTTGTCGCTGCCGACGCGGGTGATGCCGCCCCCGGCGCCGGTACCGCGGTTCACGGTGACGAACTCGCGCACCTGGTTGCGGTCGCCGATGACCAGTTCGACGCGTTCGCCCTTGTACTTCTTGTCCTGCGGGTCGCCGCCAATCGCGGCGTGGCCGACGAAATGGTTGTCGCGGCCGATGCGGGTGGGGCCGGTGACCGAGCAATGCGGACCGATCACCGTGCCGTCGCCGATCTCGACCTCGGGACCGACGTAGGCGAACGGCCCGATGCGCACGCCTTCGCCGAGCATCGCGCCGGGGTCGACGACCGCGCTGGGATGGATGGCCGTGGGGGCGCTCATCTCAGCGGGTGTCCTCGGCGCACAGCACGTCGGCGCAGGCGACCTGTTCGCCGTTGACCGAGGCCACGCCGGTGTAGAAGGCCATGTTGCGGATCAGCCGCTTCAGGGTGACGTCCAGGTCCAGGCGGTCGCCGGGCACCACCATCCGGGTGAAGCGCGCGTTCTCCACCTTCACCATGTAGAACATGCGTCCCGCGGTGTCGCCCTGGTGCGAGAGCTGGGTCAGCAGGCCGCCGGCCTGCGCCAGCGCCTCGATGATCAGCACGCCCGGCATGATCGGGCGGTCCGGGAAGTGGCCGGTGAAGAAGGGCTCGTTCTGGGTGATGTTCTTGTAGGCCAGTACGCGCTTGTCCTTCTCGAACTCCACCACGCGGTCCACCAGCAGGAACGGGTAACGGTGCGGCAGCAGCTTGCGGATGGTGGCCGCGTCAACGGGCAGTTGCAGGTCCAGGGTCATCGGGTTTCCTTGTCGGCCGCCAGCACGCGTCGTGCCAAGGCGTCCAGTTGCTTGAAGCGGGCGGCGTTCTTGCGCCAGGTACGGTTGTCGGTCAGCGGCGTGCCGCTGGAATACTCGCCGGGCTCGGTGATCGAGCTGGTCACCAGCGACATCGCGGTGACCACCACGCGGTCGCAGATCTCCAGGTGGCCCAGCACGCCGGCGGCGCCGCCGATCAGGCAGTAGCGGCCGATGCGCGCACTGCCGGCGGCGGCGCTGCAGCCGGCCATCGCGGTATGCGCGCCGATGCGGACGTTGTGGCCGATCTGGATCTGGTTGTCCAGGCGCACGTCCTCTTCCAGCACCGTGTCGTCCAGCGCGCCGCGGTCGATGGTGGTGTTCGCACCGATCTCGCAGTCGTCGCCGATCACCACGCCGCCGAGCTGCGGCACCTTGATCCAGTGGCCGCTGTCCATGGCCAGGCCGAACCCGTCGGCACCGATCACCGCGCCGGGGTGGACCAGGACGCGCTGGCCCAGGCGTACGCGCGTGACCAGGGTGACGCGTGCGATCAGTTCGCAACCGTCGCCGACCACGCAGTCCTCCCCGATGATGCAGCCCGGCCCGAGCACGCTGCCCTCGCCGATGACGCTGCGGGCGCCCACCGTGACGAAGGGACCCACATGGGCGCCCGGCGCGATGCGTGCGGTGGGATCGATCACGGCATTCGGATGGATGCCGGGTTCGCGGGCCTGCCTGCGTTCGAACAGCGCCGCCATCTTGGCGAACGCGGTGTAGGGGTCCTTCGCGATGAGGACGGCGCCGGGCGCGGCGTCGGCATCCTCGGCGCGCATCACCACCAGGCTGGCGCGACTGTCGCCCAGTTGGCCGCGATAGCGGCTGTTGGCGAGGAAGGCGAGCTGTCCCGGCTCGGCGCGGGCCAGTGTGGCCACGCCTTCGATGTCCAGGCTGGCATCGCCGCGCAGTTCCAGACCGAAACGGTCGGCCAGCTCGCCGGAAGTGAAGGAGGGAGGGGTCATAGGCCGCGTAGTTTAGCCCCTGCTGCCCCAGAACCGCTTCCACGGGGGCGTATGGTGGACAGCAGAAGGGGGGCCGCAGCCCCCCTTCCTTCACGCCGGATCGTGCACCGTGGCCGTCAGAACGCGCCGCCGAAAGTGAACTGCAGGCGCTCCAGCTCGTCGCCATCCTCCTTCTTCAGCGGGAAGGCGTAGCTGATCGAGATCGGCCCCACCGGCGCACGCCACAGCAGCGCGACGCCCGTGGAGGCGCGCAACTGGCCGGCGTCGAAGTTGTCCACGCCGTCGAACACGTTGCCGAAATCGAAGAACGCCGACACGCGCGCCGCGTTGGAGTCGAACAGCTTCGGGAAGATCAGTTCGACCGAGCCGGTGGTCTTCAGCGAACCGCCCAGCGGCTGGCCGCGGTAGCCGCTGATGACTTCCGAGCGCGGGCCCAGCGTGTTGTCGCGGAAGCCGCGGACCGAGCGGGTGCCGCCGGCGTAGAAGTTCTCGAAGAACGGCAGACCGCTGGCAACCAGCGTCTTGTCGAGGGTACCCCCGTCCGCGCAGGTGCCGTCTGCAGCGGGTGCAGTCGTCGTCGCCTGACCGGGGATCTGCGGATCGGAGCCGTTAACGCGGCAGATGTAGCGGTAGATGTCCGAGCCGTAGCTGTCGCCGTAACCGATCTCGGCGCGGGTGTTGAGCACGAACGAGGGACTGAGCGACCAGTACTTGGAGAACTCGTAGTTGAGCTTGTAGTACTCGACGGTGGAGCCGGGCAACGCGATCTCCGCCGAGATGCGCTGGTAGGTGCCGCCGGTGGGCATGAAGTAGTCGTTGCGCGTGTCGCGCGCCCAGCCCAGCTCGGTCCGCCAGGCATGGAACGTGCGCTGGCCGACCGCGTCGATGTAGTCGATGATCGACTGCGGCGTGGAGCCGCCGAAGGTCAGGATCTCGTTGCTGTCCACGCCGAACAGCAGCGACACGGTGTCGTTTTCGGTGATCGGCAGGCCCAGGATGCCCTGCGCCGCGGCGCTGGTCGTGGAGTACTGCGCGGTGTTGAAGTCCGAGTAGTCGAACTCGCGCCACCACAGGTTGTAGCCCAGCGACATGCCTTCGTCGGTGAAGAACGGGTTGGTGTACGAGAACGAATAGCGCTGCAGGTAGTCGCTGCGCTGCGCCTCCACGGCCACGCGGTTGCCGCCGCCCAGGAAGTTGTTCTGCGACAGCTGGATGGAGGTGGTCAGGCCGGACAGCTGCGAATAACCCAGGCCGAACACGAAGCTGCCCGAGGTGGTTTCCTTGACGTTGAACACCACGTCCACCTGGTCCGTCGTGCCGGGGACCGGCGTGGTCTCGACGTCGACGGTCTCGAAGTAGCCCAGGCGGCGCAGGCGCACGCGCGAGCGGTCCACCGCGACCTGCGAGAACCAGCTGCCCTCGAACTGGCGCATCTCCCGGCGCATCACCTCGTCGGAGGTGCGCGTGTTGCCCTTGAAGACGATCCGGCGCACGTTGACGCGTGGGCCCGGCACCACCTGCAGGTTGATCGCGACGGTGCGGTTCTCGCGGTCGATGGTCGGGATGGGGTTCACCTGCGCGAACGCGTGGCCGATGTTGCCCAGCGTGGCGGTGATGGAGTCGGACGTCATTTCCAGCAGGATGCGCGAGAACGTCTGCTCGGGCTTGACGATCACCAGCTTCTCGATCTCCTCCTTCGGCAGCACCGTGTCGCCGGTGACCTTCACGTCGGAGATCTTGTACTGCTCGCCCTCGGTGATGCCGGCGGTGATGAACATGTCGCGCTTGTCGGGACTGATCGACACCTGGGTGGAGTCGATGCTGAAGTCCACGTAGCCGCGATCCAGGTACCAGGAATTCAGGCGCTCCATGTCGCCGGACAGCTTCTCCTTGGAGTACTGGTCGTCGCGACGGTACCAGGACAGCCAGCTGGTCTCCTTGGACTCCCAGTTCTCCAGCAGGTCCTCGGTTTCGAACTTCTCGGCGCCCACCACGTTGACGTGCCTGATCTTGGCGGGCTTGCCTTCCTTCACCGCGATAGTCACGTCCACGCGGTTGCGGTCCAGCGCACTGACCGTGGGGGTGATCTCGACGTTGTACTTGCCGCGGTTGTTGTACTGGCGCACCAGTTCCTGCATCACCCGGTCCAGGCTCAGGCGGTCGAAGGTCTCGCCTTCGGCCAGGCCGATGTCCTTCAGGCCCGACAGCAGGTCCTCGGTCTTGATGTCCTTGTTGCCGGTCAGGGTCAGCTTGTTGATCGCCGGACGCTCGGTGACGGTGACCACCAGGATGTCCCCCTGGCGGTCCAGCCTGACGTCCTCGAAGAAGCCGCGCTTGTACAGCTCGCGGATCGCTTCGGCCGCCTTCGCCGGCGTGACCACGTCGCCGCGCTCGATCGGCAGGTAGGTCAGGACGGTGCCGGTGGAGATGCGCTGCAGGCCATCGATGCGGATGTCGGTGGCGGTGAACGGCGCAGTGGCCAACGGCGCGGAGGCCACGGGTGCGGCAGCGGGTTCCGTCGTCTGGGCCAGTGCCGGCATGGCGATGGCCGAAGCCAGGGCGAGGGCAAGCAGGCGGCGGGAAGGCAGTCGCGTCATCATCACATCCGGTTGGGGTGGCTCCTGCAACGCAGGGGTGGACCGCAGGGCCGCGGTCCGGGGTGTCGCCAGGGAGGGGCAGGCCGCCTTGGAGCGTGCCAGCCCTAGGGGGTCCAGGGGCATCAGGTCACCAGACGCGTCATCAGACGCAGGATGTCGTTGTAGAACGCCAGTCCCATCAGGCCCGCCAGCGCGGCCAGGCCCACGTATTGTCCGGCCACCATGTGGCGCTCGCTCAAGGGGCTGCCCTTGACCAATTCGATAAGGTAATACAGCAGGTGGCCGCCGTCCAAGACGGGGATCGGCAGCAGGTTGATGATGGCCAGGCTCAGCGACATGGCGGCCAGGAACCACAGGAACCAGTCCAGCCCGCGTTTGGCCGACACATTGGCCACCTGGGCGATGGTGATGGGGCCGGACACGTTCTTCAGCGAGGCGTCGCCGGTCAGCATGCGACGGATCATGCCCAGCGAATCGGAGGTCAGCTTGCCGGTCTCGCGCAGCGCCGCGGGCAGGGCCGCCAGCGGGCCGTAGTGCAGGGTGGCGTCGTACTCGGGGAGGCGGGTCTTTTCCGGTGCGGCCAGGCCAAGGGCCCAGTACTGGCCCTTGGCGCCGTCGGGGAGCGGAGTCAGGCGCGGCGCCAGTTCGAACGCCAGGCGCTCGCCGGCGCGGTCGACCTCGACCATCGCCATGCCGCCCCGCTTGCCCAGCGCGTCGACCTGGGCGGCGATGTCGCCGAAGCCGTGCACCGGCTGGCCGTCCACGGCCGTGACGATGTCGCCGGCCTGCAGCACGCCGTCCGCCGCCGAGCCCGGCGCAACCTTGCCGACGATGGCGGGGGTCACCCAGTGGCGCCAGACCAGCCCGCTCAGGGCGACGGCATTCTCCTGGTCGAAGCCCACCGGCAGCCGCGACAGCGGCAGGGTGCGGGTCGTGGTACCGCCGCTGGCCGTCTCCACTTCCCCCGGCAGGTCGGCGCCATCGATGGCGGCCTTGGTCAGCACGATGGAGGCATCGGTCCAGGTATCGATCGTCCGGTCGCCGACCCGCAGGATGCGGTCGCCACGCTGGAAGCCCGCATCGGCCGCGATACCCGACACGCTGCCCACGGTGGCCGAGTAGTCCTGCTTGCCGATCACGAACATCGCCCAGAGCAGCGCCACGCACAGCACGATGTTGGCCAGCGGGCCGGCGGCCACCACGGCGATGCGCTGCCAGACGGACTTGCGGTTGAAGGCCTGCTCGCGCTGCGAGGCCGGAACCTCGCCCTCGGCTTCGTCCAGCATCTTCACGTAGCCGCCCAGCGGGATGGCGGCAAGGGCAAACTCGGTGCCATGGCGGTCGCGCCGCGACCAGAGCGGCTTGCCGAAGCCCACCGAGAAGCGCAGCACCTTCACGCCGCAGCTGCGCGCCACCCAGTAGTGGCCGAATTCGTGGAAGGTGACCAGCACGCCCAGCGCCACGATCATCCACCAGATGGAGCCCAGCAGGTCGCTCATCGGATATCGGCGCTCATGGGGAGAGGTGGCCTGCGAGGTTGCGGTCGGTCAATCGGCGGGCCTGCGCGTCCGCCGCCAGCAGCGCGTCCAGCGAATCGGCCGGCGTCGCGGGCAGCGCGGCGAGGGCGTCCTCGACCAGCGCAGGGATGGATAGGAAACCGATGCGGCCCTGAAGAAAGGCTGAAACCGCGACTTCGTTCGCAGCATTCACCACGGCCGGTGCGGTACCGCCCGCCGCCATCGCCTCCCAGGCCAGGCGCAGGCAGGGAAAGGCGTCGGTGTCGGGGGCTTCGAATTCCAGCCGCGGGTGCCGCAGCAGGTCCAGGCCGCCAACGCCCGAGGCGATGCGCTCGGGCCAGCCCAGGCCGACCGCCAGCGAGGTCCGCATGTCCGGCAGGCCGAGTTGTGCCAGCGTGGAGCCGTCGACGAATTCGACCAGCGAATGCACCAGGCTCTGCGGATGCACCAGCACGTCGAGCCGCTCGCGCCCCACGCCGAACAGGTGGTGGGCTTCGATCAGTTCCAGTCCCTTGTTCATCAGGGTGGCCGAATCGACCGAGATCTTGGGTCCCATCGACCATTTGGGATGGGCCACGGCCTGTTCGCGCGTCACCTGCGCCAGCTCGTCGCGGCGGCGCCCGCGGAACGGACCGCCCGAGGCGGTCAGCACGATGCGGCTGACATCGCCCTGAGCCTGTCGTGAACGCAGGCACTGGAAGATGGCGTTGTGCTCGCTGTCGATCGGGATGATCTCGGCGCCCGATGCGTCCGCTGCGCGGGTCACCAGTTCGCCGGCCAGCACCAGCGATTCCTTGTTGGCCAGCAGCAGGCGCTTGCCGGCGCGTGCCGCTGCCAGGGTGGACGACAGGCCCGCGGCGCCGACGATGGCGGCCACGACGGTGTCGCACTCCGGACCGGAGACCAGCGCGTCCAGGGCCGGCGTGCCTGCATGGGCCTGCGTGGGCAGGCCAGCGTCGGCCAGGCCATCGCGCAGTCGCAGGTACGATTCCTCGTCGGCGACCACGGCGTGATCCGGCCGGTGCGCCACGCACAGGGCGACAAGGGCATCGACGTTGTGGCCGGCGGCCAGCACGCGGGCGCGATAACGGCCGGGATGGCGCGCGATCACGTCCAGCGCGGATGCGCCGATCGAGCCGGTCGCGCCCAGGACGGCCACGTTGCGAAGTGCGTGCGTGGCCATGCTCAGAATCCGAAGACTTCCTTGCCCAACACGAAGATGGGCAGGGCCGCCAGCACGCCGTCGATGCGGTCCAGCACGCCGCCGTGCCCCGGGATGACGTCACCGGAGTCCTTGGCGCCCACGTGCCGCTTGAGCAGGCTCTCGAACAGGTCGCCCACCACCGAGAACAGCACGGTGAAGATCGCCACCAGCAGCACGCCCGGCAATTGGGCCATGCCCGCACCGGCCAGCAGCGCGCCGACCGCGGCCACCAGCATGCCTGCCGCCAGGCCACCCAACAGGCCTTCCAGCGTCTTGTTGGGGCTGATGCGCGGGGCCAGTTTGCGCCCGGCGAACCAGCGGCCACCGAAGTGGCGGCCGGCGAAGTAGGCGCCGCTGTCGGCGGCCCACACGATGGCCAGCGCCACGAACAGCCAGATGTGGCCGTTCGGCTGCGAGGAGTGGATCAACCCCAGCGCGCACCACGCCGGTACGACGGCCAGCGTGCCCGCGGCCAGCTTGAACACGCGGGCCCAGGTCTCGTGGTCGGAGGCGAAATGGAAGAAGCGCAGCCACAGCAGCGCCAGCAGCCACCAGCCTGCGCCCACCAGCGCCATCAGCCGCAGCGGCACCAGGTCGGTGGACCCGCGCGACGCCCAAACCAGCAGCACCATCAGCAGCAGGTTGGCGGTCAGCAGCACCGTGCGCTGCAGGGTGTCATCGATCTCGGCCAGCTTGAACCATTCCCACAGGCCTACCAGGAATACCAGCGCCGCCAGCATCACCAGCCACGAGGTGGGCAGCAGCAGGATCGCGCCGATGGCGAAGGGCGCCATGACCAGCGCGGCGATGACACGGGTGCGGGTGGCGCTCATGCGGGTGAATCCTCGATGGCGCCGCCGGCCACCTGGGCACTGGTCAGGCCGAAGCGGCGCTCGCGCCGGGCGAAGTCGTCCAGCGCGCGCTGCAGCAGCGTCGCGTCCAGGTCGGGCCATAGTACGTCGGTGAACCAGAGTTCCGTGTACGCCAGCTGCCACAGCAGGAAGTTGCTGATGCGATGGTCGCCGCCGGTGCGGATGAACAGATCGGGCGGGGGCAGGTCGGCCAGCGCGACGTGCGCGCCCAGCGCCGCCTCGTCGATGTCCTCCGGCCGCAGGCGCCCGGCCGCCACTTCGGTCGCCAGCGCCCTGGCCGCGAACGCGATGTCCTGGCGGCCGCCGTAGCTGGCGGCGATGACCAGGTGCAGCCGGGTATTGCCGGCGGTCAGGGCTTCGGCCGCGTCCATGCGTGCGCGGATATCCGCCGAGAAGCGCGCACGGTCGCCGATGAAACGAACCCGCTCCTGCCGCCGGTGGAGTTCCTCCACCTCGCGGTCCAGCGCATTGAGGAACAGCTTCATCAGCGCGCCGACTTCCTCCTCCGGCCGTCCCCAGTTCTCGCTGGAGAAGGCGAACAGGGTCAGCGCGCCGATGCCGCGCTCTAGGCAGAAGTCGATGCAGACATTGACCGCGCGCGCGCCGGCGCGGTGGCCGATCACGCGCGGGCGACGCCGGCGCTCCGCCCACCGCCCGTTGCCGTCCATGATGACGGCCAGATGGCGGGGCACGGGTGGTGAGGCGGCAGGGGACATGGCAGTCCTCAGACCGCCATCAGTTCCTGTTCCTTGGCCTTGACCACATCGTCGACGTCCTTGATGGACTTGTCGGTCAGCTTCTGGATCTCCTCCTCGGCGCGACGCTCGTCGTCCTCGGTGATCTGCTTGTCCTTCAGCAGGTCCTTGATCTGCTGGTTGGCGTCGCGACGGATGTTGCGGATCGCCACCTTGGTGTCCTCGCCCTCGCCGTGCACGACCTTGGAGAGTTCCTTGCGGCGCTCCTCGGTCAGCGCGGGCAGGTTGAGCCGGATGGTGGTGCCGGCGGTGTTCGGGGTCAGGCCCAGGTCCGACGCCAGGATGGCCTTCTCGACCGCGCCCACGATCTGCTTCTCCCACGGGGTGATGGTCAGCGAGCGCGAGTCGGAGATGGCGACGGGGGCGACCTGGCTGAGCGGCACGTCCGAACCGTAGTAGTTGACCTTCAGGTGCTCGACCAGGGCCGTGGAGGCGCGGCCCGTGCGGACCTTGACCAGCGTGTGGCGGAGCGCGGCGATGCTCTTGGCCATGCGCGCCTGCGCGTCTTTCTTGATGTCGTTGAGCATCGCCCTTTCCGTTGCAAAGCCTGTAAACAGCCGATTATAGGGCGATTCGGGGCCGTTGCCGACCGCCGCCGCACCGTTCAACGGGAATGATGCGGCGCCGCATCGTGCAGGTCGTGGCCGCAACCGGCGCCGCGCTCGATCTGCAGGGTGGCGTGGTTGATGCCGAAACGGTGGTCCAGGGCGTGCACGGTGGCGTCGATGAAGGCGTCGTGGTCGTCCTCGCGCGGCCGCACCAGGTGCGCGGTCAGGGCGATCTCGTTGGCGCCCAGCGACCAGATGTGCAGATGATGCACCGCCGCCACGCCCGGCTGGGCCCGCAGGAACGCGCCCACCTCGTCCGCGTCCACGCTGCCTGGCACGGCATCCATGGCGGCATCGAAGCTGTCGCGCAGCAGGCGCCACGACCCCGCCGCCACCACCACCGCGATCAGCAGGGCGGTGGCCGGATCGAGCCAGGCCCAGCCCAGCGTGGCCATTCCCACCCCCGCCAGGACAGCAGCCAGCGAGACCGCGGCGTCGGCCATCAGGTGCAGGAAGGCCCCGCGCTTGTTGAGGTCGTGCGCATGCCCGTCCCGCACCAGCCAGGCGGCGCCCAGGTTGACCAGGATGCCCAGCGCGGCCACCACGATGACGGGCGTGGCGGGGATGTCAGGGGGCGCACTGAACCGGCGGAAGGCTTCCCAGCCCAGCGCGCCCGAGAACACCATCAGCAGTACCGCATTGGCGAGCGGGGACAGCAGGGTGGCGCGGCGCCAGCCGTAGGTATGCCGGCCGCGCGGGGGACGACGGGCGATCGCCGCGGCGCTCCACGCCAGCGCCAGCCCCAGCACGTCGCCCAGGTTGTGCAGGGCATCCGACAGCAGGGCCAGCGAATTGGTATGGAAGCCATAACCCGCTTCGAGCGCGGTATAGGCCAGGTTGATCAGGGTGACCGAGGCGAACGCACGCGTTGCCGATGCATGCGGATGCGCATGCGCCGCGTGGCCGTGATCGTGTCCATGTCCCATGGTGGCGTAGGGTGCCGGCAGACGGGGGCCGGACACTATTACAGCGAACGACAGGACATGCCCGTCATGCGCGCCGTTCAGCCGCGGCCTTTCACCAGCGTGCCCACGTGCTCGCCGCGCAGGATGCGCATCAGGTTGCCGGGCACGGACAGGTCGTAGATGCGCAGCGGCACGTCGCTGTCGCGGCACAGGGCGAAGGCGGCGGTGTCCATCACCTGCAGGTCGCGGGCGATGACTTCGTCGTAGGTCAGCTGGTCGTAGCGCTTGGCGTCGGCGTGCTTGCTGGGATCCTTGTCGTACACCCCGTCCACCTTGGTGGCCTTCAGCAGCAGGTCCGCGCCGATCTCGATCGCGCGCAGCGCGGCGCCCGAGTCGGTGGTGAAGAAGGGATTGCCCGTGCCGGCGGCGAAGATGGCGATGCGGCCCTTCTCCAGGTGGCGGATGGCGCGGCGGCGGATGTAGGCCTCGCACACGTCGTTGATCTTGATGGCGCTCATCACCCGGCACTTGGCGCCCAGCTTCTCCAGCGCGTCCTGCATGGCCAGGGCATTGATCACGGTGGCCAGCATGCCCATCTGGTCGCCGGTCACGCGGTCCAGGCCGCCCGCCGCCAAGCCGGCACCACGGAAGATGTTGCCGCCCCCGATCCCCAGGCCCACTTCCGCACCCGCCTCGCGCGCCTCGATGATTTCGCGGGCGATGCGGGTGATCACGGTGGGATCGATGCCGTAATCCTCCGCCCCCATCAGCGCCTCGCCGGACAGTTTGAGCAGGATGCGGCGATAGGCGAGGGGAGCGGGCATGGGGGGTCTCGGCGTGGGGGCAAACACGCCAATTCTAGCCGAGCGCGGCGTTTCAGTCGCCGGGTTCGTAGATCGCGTACAGCTTGCGCGCCGGTTCCAGCACCTCCCAGACACCGCTGAAACCGGCGGGTACCACGAAGCTCTGGCCGGCCTCCAGCACCACGGCGTCCCCACTCGCGTCGTCATGCAGGCGCACGCGTCCGCTGAGCAGGTGGCAGAACTCGTGCTCGGTGTACTGCACGCGCCAAGCGCCCACGCCGCCCTCCCACACCCCGCAGTGGAATCGCTCGTCCTGCGAGGAATACGCATTGGCGACAGCCTGGAGCGGCTGGCCGTGGACCAGGCGCTCGGCGGCGACCGGCGCGCGCGTGGCGTCATCCGGCATGTGCGGTACGGCAACGATGCGGGGCATGGCGGGGCCTCGGGTCGGGGCCGCTATCATGGCGCTCCCTTTCGGCAGCCATCAAGGAGCGGCCATGAGCGTGCGCACCCTGCAGGAATTCCTTGCCTCGACCCGTGAGAAGGACGCCGGCGCGGACGCGTTCGAACTGGAAAGCCCGCACCTGCTGGAGGTACGCCTGAACGGGCTGGTCTGGGCCAAGGCGGGGGCGATGGTGGCGCGCAAGGGGGCGGTGAAGTTCACCCGTCAGGGCGTGCTGGAACAGGGGCTGGGCAACCTGTTGAAGAAGGCCGTCAGCGGCGAAGGCATGCAGCTGATGAAGGTCGAGGGGCAGGGCCGCGTGTACCTGGCCGATGCCGGCAAGAAGATCACGCTGCTGCGCCTGGCCGGCGAATCCATCTTCGTCAACGGCAACGACGTGCTGGCGGTGGGGTCGGGCATCGAGAGCCGCATCACGATGATGCGCAAGGTGGCCGGCATGCTGTCGGGCGGCCTGTTCAACGTGCGACTGGGCGGGCACGGCATCGTCGCCATCACCTCGCACTACGAGCCGCTGACGCTGCCGGTGAACGCGCAGACCGGCCCGGTGTTCACCGACCCCAATGCGACCGTGGCGTGGTCCGGTGGCCTGGCACCCGAGATCATCACCGACATCTCGCTGGGCACGCTGATGGGGCGCGGATCGGGCGAGAGCATCCAGCTGCGCTTCGCCGGCGAGGGCTGGGTGGTGGTGCAGCCGTACGAAGAGGTGGCGTTGCAGCCGCGACCGTAGCCGGCGTGCGTCAGCCGCCCACGGCGCCGACCGAGACGCGGTTGCGGCCTTCGCGCTTGGCGCCGTACAGCGCCTCGTCCGCTGCGCGCAGCAGGTCGTCGACGTGGCGGAACTGCTCCAGCGCGCCCTGCGTGGCCAGGCCGGCGGAAAAGGTGATGTGCAGGGGCTGTCCGCCCACGTCGGCCATCGCCACCCCCGAGACCTCCGACAGGATGCGGCGCACGACCTGCGCGGCGGCTTCCTCGCCGATGCCGGGCAGCACCACCAGGAATTCCTCGCCGCCGTAGCGGGCGACGATGTCGCTGCTGCGCACGTGCCGCAGCAGCGCCTTGGCGAAGTTGCGCAGCACCTCGTCACCGACCAGATGGCCCCAGCGGTCGTTGACCTGCTTGAAGTCGTCCAGGTCGATGAAGGCGATCGACAGCGGCCAGCCATGGCGGGTGGCGGCATCGAATTCCTTCTCCAGCACCTCTTCCAGCTGGCTGCGGTTGTACACGCCGGTCAGCGGGTCGCGGCGGACTTCCTCGGCCAGGCGGCGCGCGCGATCCTCGTGTTCATCGGCTTCCTTGCGCGCACGCGCGGCTTCCTGGATCTCGCGCAGGTTGCGTACCACCAGCAGTTCGCGCGCCTGGTCCAGCAGGGCCTGGATGCGGGCGGGCGGCGCGGGTGGCACGTCGAACATCGCGCAGACTTCGGGCAGGGCGGACACCATCTCCTCGGTCAGCGCCAGGTAGGACGCATAGTCCAGGCCCAAGCGCGTCGCCGCCTGCATCGCGGCATCGCGATGGGCGTGTTCGCTGCGCGATGCGTCGGCACCGGCCAGCCAGATGTCGGCGACATGGCCGGATACGGCCACGCACGCATTGAACGGGGTATCGGACGCGGGCGCTTCGCTTTCCAGGATCGCCTCGCGCAACAGCGCCGGCAGGTTCCATTGCCGTGCCAGCCAGCCGCCGACCGTCGCGTGGTCGCACCCCAGCCAATCGCGCTCGGCCGCCAGCAGCTCGGCGTTGTCGGCGGCGCGCTCGACCAGCCGCGCGTAGTCCTCGCCCAGCACTTCCAGCAGGGCCAGCATGCCGATGTCCTGCAGCAGGCCGGCCAGCATCAGTTCTTCCGCCTTGCGCAGGCCGGCATGCTGGCCGAGCAGCCGCGACGCCAGCGCCGCGGTCACGCTGCGGCGCCAGACGCGCTCGCGGGCCACCGGATGGCTGCCCTGACCGCATTGCGCAAGGGAGAAGCCCAGCGCGAGGGTCAGGGTGGCGTTGAGGCCAAGTACGGTGAGCGCCTGTGACAGGTTCTCCACGCGTCGCCGGCTGGCGTACAGCGGCGAATTGGCGATGCGCAGCATGCGCGCGCTGAGCGCCGCGTCCAGGCCGATGGTGTCGGCGGCCGTGGCCATCACCACGTCCGGATCCTGCGCCAGCTCGATGATGCGCAGCGCCACCCCGGGCGGGCTGGGCAGGTTGCGGCAGTTCAGCAACTGGGTTTCGAGTTCGGGACGCATCCGGGCGCGCGCTGGGCGTGAGAGAGTGGTCGGCAGCATGCCAGCAAAGCGTGACGAAGTGTCACCTTTGTAACCAGTTTCGGCGCCTCGCGCGCAAACTTTAGATGGCTGCGACGGACGGTCGCACGTGGCCTCCGTACGCAGCCCGGAAACGGAAAAAGCCGCGGTTTCCCGCGGCTTTTCCGGTTCCAGCAGTTCGGCTTGCGGCTTACGCCAGACCGGCCTGCTTCATCACTTCGGCGGCGTAGTCTTCCACCACCTTCTCGATGCCTTCGCCGACCACCAGGCGCTGGAAGCCGACCACGTCCGCGCCGGCGGCCTTGACCACCTGCTCGACCGACTTGTCGCCGTCCAGCACGTACGGCTGGCCGTACAGCGTGACCTCGTTGATGATCTTGTTGATCTTGCCGGAGATGATCTTCTCCAGGATGTCGGCCGGCTTGGCCTTGTCCTTGTCCGACATCTTGGCCAGCTCGATCTCCTTCTCCTTCGCCACGAACTCGGCCGGCACGTCGGCGGCCTTGTTGTGCGGGGGGTTCATCGCAGCGATGTGCATCGCCAGGCCGCGGGCCAGGTCGGCGTCGCCACCCTTGACCTCGACCAGCACGCCGATCTTGCCGCCGTGCACGTAGGCCGCGACGTTGTCGGCGCTGTCGATGGCGACCAGGCGACGGATCTGCATGTTCTCGCCCAGCTTGGCGATGGCGGCGGCGCGGGCTTCCTCGACGGTCTCGCCGGACGGCAGCTTGGCCGACTTCAGCGCCTCGACATCGGTAGCGCCGGCGGTCAGCGCGGCCTGGGCCACGGCGTCGGTGAAGGCGATGAAGTTGGCGTCCTTGGCGACGAAGTCGGTCTCGGAATTGATCTCGACCAGCACGGCCTTGCCGCCGTCCTGGGCCACGGCGATGCGGCCTTCGGCGGTGACGCGGTCGGCCTTCTTGTCGGCCTTGGCCAGGCCCGACTTGCGCAGCCACTCGGCGGCGGCGTCGATGTCGGCGTTGTTCTCGGTGAGCGCCTTCTTGCACTCCATCATGCCGGCGCCGGTGCGCTCGCGCAGTTCCTTGACCAGGGAAGCGGTGATTTCCACGGGATTACCTCTGTTTGGATTGGCAAAGCCCCTCTCCCGTCGGGAGAGGGGTTGGGGTGGGGGTCCGGTGGGATCGCGACGCCCTGAGCGTCAACGTGCTGCCCGTACCCTCATCCGCCCTTCGGGCACCTTCTCCCGACGGGAGAAGGAAGAACATGAGCCGCCGCGCAGCATGGCGCGGCGGCGTTGCAGCCGGATTACTCGGCGGCGGCTTCGTCGGACTTCTTGCCGGCGGCCTTCTTGGCCGGCGCGCGACGGGCGCCCTTGTCGTCGCCACCTTCGGCGAACTCTTCCTCGCGCACCACGGCGGCGTTCGGCGCAGCGGCCTTGCCTTCCAGCACGGCGTCGGCGGCGGCACGCGCGTACAGCTGCACGGCGCGGATGGCGTCGTCGTTGCCGGGGATGGCGTAGTCGACCAGGGCCGGGTCGTAGTTGGAGTCGACCACCGCGACCACCGGGATGCCGAGCTTCTTGGCTTCCTTGATGGCGATGTCTTCATGGCCGATGTCGATGACGAACAGGGCGTCCGGCAGGCGGTTCATTTCCTTGATGCCGCCCAGCGAGGCCAGCAGCTTCTCGCGCTCGCGGCGCAGGCCCAGCACTTCGTGCTTGACCAGCTTCTCGAACGTGCCGTCGGTTTCGGCGGCTTCCAGTTCCTTCAGGCGGGCGACCGACTTCTTCACGGTGGCGAAGTTGGTCAGCGTGCCGCCCAGCCAGCGCTGGGTCATGTACGGCATGCCGCAACGCTCGGCCTCTTCCTTCACGGCCTCGCGCGCGCTGCGCTTGGTGCCCAGGAACAGGATGGTGCCGCGCTTCTGGGCCACGCCCGAGATGAAGTTCATCGCGTCGTTGAACAGCGGAACGGTCTTCTCGAGGTTGATGATGTGGATCTTGCCGCGGGCACCGAAGATGTACGGCGCCATCTTGGGGTTCCAGTAGCGGGTCTGGTGGCCGAAATGGACGCCGGCTTCCAGCATCTGGCGCATGGTGACTTGGGGCATTGCAGTAACTCCATCGAAGAGGAACCCACCGTCCGGTTCAAGGGAGGACGGCGCCGGTGAGGGCGGGGTTCCGGGGTTGGGCCTCCCTGCGGCTTCCGTGTCCGAACCCTTCAGCGAAGGGCACCCCGGCACGGGTTGGGGCAGCAGGTGTGGATTCGTCGGTGTCGCCCGACGTGGGCGGTTCGGCCGGGCAGACCCGGGCGCGAAGCCGCGGGAGTATAGCGGGGCAGGGCGGGTCGCGGCAAATCAAGGCCTGCCTGAACCGGCGCGCGATGGCCTGGACGTTCAGCCCGGCGGCCAAATGGGGGATAATCGGCCAATGGCCATCCAGCTGAAAACCCCCGAAGACCTCGCCCAGATGCGCATCGCCGGCCGCCTTGCCGCCGAGGTGCTGCAGGTGGTCGCCCCGCACGTGAAGCCGGGCGTCACCACCGCCGAACTGGACCGCATCTGCCACGATCACATCGTCAACGTGCAGAAAGCCATTCCGGCCAACGTGGGCTACAAGGGCTTCCCGGCGACCGTCTGCACCTCGGTCAACAACGTCATCTGCCATGGCATCCCCAGCGAAGGGAAGGTGCTCAAGGACGGCGACATCCTCAACATCGACGTCACCGTCATCAAGGACGGCTGGCACGGCGACACCAGCCGCATGTACATCGTCGGCACACCGTCGGTGATGGCGAAGCGGCTGGTGGACGTCACCCGCGAGGCCATGTTCCGCGGCATCCGCGCGGTGAAGCCGGGGGCGACCCTGGGCGATGTCGGCCACGCGATCCAGCAGTACGCCGAAAGCGAGCGCTTCAGCGTGGTGCGCGAGTACTGCGGCCACGGCATCGGCAAGGTCTACCACGACGAACCCCAGGTACTGCACTACGGCCGCCCGGGCGAGGGCGTGGTGCTGAAGCCCGGCATGACCTTCACCATCGAGCCGATGATCAATGAAGGCGCGCGCCACACCCGCGTGCTGCCCGACGGCTGGACCGTGGTCACCAAGGACCGCAAGCTGTCCGCGCAGTGGGAGCACACCGTGGCGGTGACCGAGGACGGCGTCGAGATCCTGACCCGCGTGCCGGGCGACGACAACGACCTGTGAGCAGCCCGCCAGCCGCGAACGGACATGCGACGCGGCTTCCGGACATCGGCCCGGACGTCGCCGATGACCCGGCTTGGGCGGCGGCGGCGCGCGCCTCGCTGGCCCACACCGATGCCCGGCTGGACAAGCGCTTCGACCAGGACGACGGCATGGACCGCATCCTCGCGCTGCGTGCACGGGCGGTCGACCACCTGCTGAAGGACGCCTGGCTGCGGTGCATTCCGGCGGAGGCGCCGATGGCGCTGTTCGCCGTGGGGGGGTATGGGCGCGGCGAACTGTTTCCCCAGTCCGACGTGGACGTGCTGGTGCTGGCCTCGGCCGACACCCAGCAGCGTCACCACGAGGCGGTGGCGCGTTTCTTCGCCATGTTGTGGGATGCCGGGCTGCCGATCAGCCACAGCGTACGCTCGGCGGCCCAGTGCACGGCCGCGGCTGCGGCCGACCAGACGGTGCTGACCGCGCTGATCGAAGAGCGCCTGATCGTCGGCGAGCCGGTGGACGAAGCCCTGCTGATCGACGCCATCGGCGCTGCGCGCGTATGGCCGCCGCGCGACTTCTTCGTCGCCAAGCGCGAGGAACTGCGCATCCGCCATGCCCGCTTCGGCGACACCTCCGACAACCTGGAGCCCAACATCAAGGATGGCCCCGGCGGCCTGCGCGCCCTGCACACGCTGGGCTGGATGGCGCTGCGCACCTTCGGCGTGCGCGACCTCGAACCGCTGGTGGGCATGGGCCACCTGGGCCAGGACGAAGCGGTCGCGCTGGCACGCGAGCGCCGCGCGCTGGGTCGCCTGCGCTACGGCCTGCACCGAGTCGCGGGGCGCGCGGAAGAACGCCTGCGCTTCGATTACCAGAAGACGCTGGCCCAGCGGCTGGGCTTCGCCGACGACGCCGAAAGCCTGGGCGTCGAGAAGATGATGCAGGGGTTCTACCGCAGCGCCGCCATCGTGCGCCGGATCAGCGACCGCCTGCTGCAGCGCTTCGAGGAACAGTTCGATGGCGAGGCGCTGCCCGAGCCGCTGGACGACCGCTTCGCCCTGCGCCGCGGTTACCTGGCTGCGCGCGATCCCGCCTGGCCGGGGAACGATACCGGCCAGGTGTTCGCCCTGTTCGCCGCATGGGCGGCCCATCCGCAGGTACGCGGCCTGCATTCGCGCACGGCGCGCGCGCTGGCCGAGGCGTTGCCGAAGCTGTCGGCCTATTCCGGGGCCGCGCGGGCGCAGCGCGATGCCTTCATGGCGCTGCTGCGCGGACCGCGCGCAGTGGAAACGCTCACCCGCATGGCGCGGCTCGGCGTGCTGGGACAGTGGATCCCGGCGTTCGCGCGGGTGTCGGGGCGGATGCAGTTCGACCTCTTTCACGTCTACACGGTCGACCAGCACCCCCTGATGGTGCTGCGGAACATCGCCGCCTTCGCGGCCGGCCGCGCGGACGAGCGCTTCTCGATCGCGCACGAAGTCTGGCCGCGCCTGCGCAAGCCGGAGCTGCTGCTTCTGGCCGGCCTGTTCCACGATATCGCCAAGGGGCGTGGCGGGGACCATTCCGAACTCGGTGCGGTCGACGCGCGCGAGTTCTGTGCCGCGCATGCGCTCAGCGAATCCGACGCCGCGCTGGTGGCCTGGCTGGTGGAGCAGCACCTGCGCATGTCGGTGACCGCGCAGAAGCAGGATATCGCCGATCCCGAGGTCATCCACCGTTTCGCCACCCTGGTCGGCGACCGCGAACGGCTGGATTACCTGTACCTGTTGACCTGCGCGGACATCGCCGGCACCAGCCCGAAACTGTGGAACGCCTGGAAGGACCGGCTGCTGGCCGACCTCTACTTCGCCGCACGCCGCGTGCTGCGCGAAGGACTGGAAAATCCCGTCGCGGTGGACGAGCGCCTGGCGGAGGCGCGCGGCAGCGTGCGCGCGCTGCTGGAAGTACAGGGCATGACGGCCGCGCAGGCCGATGCATTGTTCGCAGCGATGCCGGAAGAGAGCTTCCTGCGTTTCCGTCCGGAACAGCTGGCCTGGCAGGCGCAGGCCATTCGTGGCGCCACCCCAGGCGAGACGCGCGTGCGTGCGCGGCGGATCGCGGACGACGCCGATGCGATGGAAGTCTTCGTGCATTCGCCCGACCGCGACGGCCTGTTCGCCGCCATCCTCGCCACCCTGGACCGCATGGGCTTCGCCATCCACCAGGCGCGCGTGCTGGTCGGCCCGCAGGGCGCAGTCTTCGATACGTTCGAGGTGCTGCCGGCGGATGCCTATGCGACGCGCGATCCGGCCGACATCGAACACGGGCTGGGTCAGGCCCTCGCGCGTCCGCTGGAGGGCGTGCGTACTTCGCGACGCGCGGTCCCGCGCCAGCTCAAGCATTTCCGGTTCGCACCGCGCATCGAGTTCGGCATCACGCCGGATGGCCGTCGCACGATCCTGGGCCTGGTCGCGCCGGACCGTCCCGGGCTGCTGTCCGACGTGGCGCAGGTGCTGCGCCGGCAGGGACTGCGCGTGCACGATGCGCGTATCGCCACGTTCGGCGAGCGCGCCGAGGACGTGTTCCAGATCACCGACGAGCACGACCAGCCCCTGACCGACACCGACACCCAGGCTGCACTGCGCGATGCGCTGCGCGGCGGCCTGGATACCCCCACCTGAGCACATCCCTGCAGGACCTTCGATGACCCGCAAAGCCACCAAGACCGAAGAACTCAAGTCCACCATCGAGAGCGCCTTCGAGCGCCGTGCCGAACTGACGTCGATCGAGATCGAGGGTTCCACCCTTACCGCCGTCGAACTGGCCATCGAGGGTCTGGAGAGCGGGAAACTGCGCGTGGCCGAACCCGACGGCAAGGGTGGCTGGAAGGTCAACGAGTGGCTGAAGAAGGCCGTGCTGCTGTACTTCCGCGTCAACGAGATGGAGCTGGTCGAAGCCTATCCGGCGCCGTTCTGGGACAAGGTGGAGGCGCGCTTCGGTGCGTTCGACGAGAACGACTTCCGCAAGCTGGGCGTGCGTGTCGTGCCGGGCGCCATCGCGCGCCGTGGCACGTACTTCGGCAAGGACGTGGTGCTGATGCCGAGCTTCGTCAACATCGGCGCCTACGTCGGCGAGGGCACGATGGTGGATACCTGGGCGACGGTGGGCTCGTGCGCGCAGATCGGCAAGCACTGCCACCTGTCCGGCGGCGCCGGCATCGGTGGCGTGCTGGAACCGCTGCAGGCCAGTCCGACGATCATCGAGGACCACTGTTTCATCGGTGCGCGGTCGGAGGTGGTCGAAGGCGTGGTGGTCGGCCACCACAGCGTGATCGGCATGGGTGTCTTCATCGGCCAGTCCACGCGTATCTACAACCGCATGACCAAGGAAATCACCTACGGCTACGTGCCGCCGGGCAGCGTCGTGGTCTCCGGCTCGCTGCCGGCCGCCGACGGGTCGCATTCGCTGTACTGCGCAGTGATCGTCAAGCAGGTCGACGAGAAGACGCGCAGCAAGACCAGCGTCAACGAACTGCTGCGCGGATTGGCGGACTGACCGATGACGACCACGCTCTACGGGTTGAAGAACTGCGACACCTGCAAGAAGGCGACGAAGTGGCTGGACCGCTTCGGCGTCGCCTACACCTTTGTCGACTACCGCGACAACCGGCAGTCGCCCGAGACGCTGAAGGACTGGGCGCAAAAGGCAGGCGGGTGGGACACGCTGATCAACAAGTCGTCCACGACTTGGCGGCAAATGCCGGAGAACCGCAAGTTGCCCGGGTCGGATGCGGAGTGGAAGCTGCTGCTGAAGGAGTATCCGCAGCTGATCCGCCGCCCCGTGGTCGTCACCGGTGAAGGCGGATTTTCACAGGGTTTCAGCGACAATGGTTTCAAGAAGATGTTCGGAGCCGGCGCGTGAGCGATGTCGTCGAACTGTCCTGCGAACTGATCCGCCGCCATTCGGTGACGCCGGACGATGCCGGCTGCCAGCAGGTCCTGGCGACCCGTCTGTCGCAATGGGGATTCCGCTGCGAACACCTGCGCTTCGGCGAGACCGACAACCTCTGGGCCACGCATGGCAGCGGGTCGCCGGTGCTGGTGCTGCTGGGCCATACGGACGTGGTGCCGCCGGGGCCGTTGGACGCGTGGACCAGTGATCCGTTCGTGCCCACCGTCCGCGATGGCGTGCTCTACGGGCGCGGTACCGCCGACATGAAGTGCAGTGTGGCCGCGTGCACGATCGCGCTGGAGCGCTTCGTCGATGCGCACCCGGATCATCCGGGCACGGTCGCGCTGCTGGTGACCTCGGACGAGGAGGGTCCCGCCCACGACGGCGTGAAGCAGGTCGCGGCACTGTTCCGCGAGCGCGGCCAGCGCATCGACTGGTGCATCACGGGCGAGCCGTCGTCCAAGGAAGCACTGGGCGACCTGTTGCGCGTCGGCCGTCGTGGCACCCTGACCGGTACCTTGAGCGTGCACGGCGTGCAGGGCCATGTCGCCTATCCGCACAAGGCGCTCAATCCCATCCACAAGGCGTTGCCCGCGCTGGACGAACTGGCCGCGCGCCAGTGGGACGAAGGCTACGAGACCTTCCCGCCGACCAGCCTGCAGATCTCCAACATCCACGCCGGCACCGGCGCCAGCAACGTCATCCCGGGCGAACTGCAGGTGGTGTTCAACCTGCGCTTCAATCCCAGCTGGACAGCGGAGAAGCTGGAAGAGGAGATCGAGGGCATCCTCCGCCGCCATGGGGTCGACTACAGCATCCAGTGGCTGCGCGGCGGCGAGCCCTTCTACACGCCTGAAGGCCACCTGCGGGCCACGGCGCGCGCGGTGCTCGGCGAGTTCTCCGGTGCGCCGCCGGAAGAGAGCACGGCCGGCGGCACGTCCGATGCGCGCTTCATTGCACCGCTGGGTGCGGAGTGCATCGAAGTCGGGCCGGTCAATGCCAGCATCCACAAGGTCGATGAGCACGTCCGGGTGTCCGACCTGCAGGCGCTGCCGGGCCTGTACCAGGCCTTGGTGGAGCGGCTGATGCTGACCCGGCCCGCCATCTGAGGAGCGCAGGCGGTGCGCTTTCCTTACGGATGAAACAGTTGCGCGGTCCTGTCGGGACCGGGTACGGTCGCCCCATGCCCTGCCGCACCGCCATCAATAACAACCGCAACAACCTGCGCCCGAACAACGGGACGCGGGCGATGCGGATCTGCGACTAGGCAAAGAAAGACCTGCCGGATACCCGAAACCCGCATCGCGAGATGCGGGTTTCTTCGTTTCCGGCTCCCGTCACCGACCCCACCCAGGCGTTTCCATCCATGTGTTCCATCTTCGGCATCTTCGGGCTGCAGCCCGGCGACGACATTGCGGCCCTGCGACGGCAGGCGCTGGAGCTGTCCCAGAAGCAGCGCCACCGCGGGCCAGACTGGAGCGGCGTGTACCACGACGAGGGCGCCATCCTCGTGCACGAGCGGCTGGCCATCGTCGACCCGGCTGGCGGTTCGCAACCCCTGCGCTCGGCCGACGGCGAACTGGTCCTGGCCGTCAATGGCGAGATCTACAACCATCGCGAACTGAAGGTGGAACTGGTGCAGCACTATGCCTTCCAGACCGGTTCGGACTGCGAAGTCATCAACGCGCTGTATCGCGAAGACGATCCTGCGTCGTTCCTCAACCGCCTCAACGGCATCTTCGCCTTCGCGCTATGGGACAAGGCGAAGGGACGCGCACTGATCGCGCGCGATCCCATCGGCGTCTGCCCGCTGTACTGGGGGCATGACCGCGAAGGTCGCCTGTGTGTGGCCTCCGAAATGAAGGCGCTGGCGCCGATCTGCGCCGACGTGGCGCAGTTCCCGCCGGGTCACTACTACGACACCACTACGCGTGCGCTGGTGAAGTACTACCAGAAGCCCTGGCGCGACTACGCGGCCGTCGAAGGCGTGCAGGTGTCGAAGGACGAACTGCGCGAGGCGTTCGAACGCGCCGTGCACCGGCAGTTGATGACCGACGTGCCGTACGGCGTGCTGCTGTCCGGCGGGCTGGACTCCTCGCTGGTCGCGGCGGTCGCCGCGCGCTACGCACGCCATCGCGTCGAGGACGACGACACCACCGAAGCGTGGTGGCCGCGGCTGCACTCCTTCGCCATCGGCCTGGAGGGCTCGCCCGACCTGGCAGCGGCCGAAGTCGCGGCGAAGGCGCTGGGCACCGTGCACCACGGCTTCACCTACACCTTCCAGGAAGGGCTCGACGCGATTCCGGAGGTGATCCGGCACATCGAGACCTACGACGTCACCACCATCCGCGCGTCCACGCCGATGTATCTGCTGGCGCGGCGGATCAAGGCGATGGGCGTGAAGATGGTGCTGTCCGGCGAGGGCAGCGACGAGATCTTCGGCGGTTACCTGTACTTCCACAAGGCGCCGAACGCGCGCGAATTCCACGAGGAACTGGTGCGCAAGCTGGACGCGCTGCACAACTACGACTGCCTGCGCGCCAACAAGTCGATGATGGCGTGGGGCGTGGAGCCGCGCGTGCCGTTCCTCGACGTGGAGTTCCTTGACGTGGCGATGAAGATGGACGCGGCGTACAAGATGATCGACAAGACGGGCGAAGGCGCACGGCGCATGGAGAAGGGCGTGCTGCGCGAGGCCTTCGACGGCTACCTGCCGGCGTCGATCCTGTGGCGGCAGAAGGAGCAGTTCAGCGATGGCGTGGGCTATGGCTGGATCGACGGGTTGAAAGCGCATGCCGAGGCGCAGGTCAGCGACCGCGAACTGGCGGCGGCCGACAAGCGCTTCCCGGTCAACCCGCCGCAGACCAAGGAAGCCTACTTCTACCGCACGCTGTTCGAACAGCACTACCCGGGCCAGGCCTGCGCCGAGACGGTGCCGGGCGGCAAATCGATCGCGTGTTCGTCGCCGGCCGCCATCGCCTGGGACGCCAGCTTCGCGAAGATGGCCGATCCGTCGGGCCGCGCTGTCGCGGGCGTGCATGCGTCCGCGCTGCCGGCGACGACGACATGACGTCGGCAGCGGTCGTGCGAGAAGGTCCGCTGCTTCAATGCGGCGGACGTCGACGGCCTGGCCGCGTTGTATGCGGAAGACGCCGTCAATCACCAGGGGGTGACCGCTCCGCTGCACGGCCGCGAGGCGATCGTGAACCTGTTCCGCATCGAATTCGCGCGCGCGACGATGGTGTGCGAGGTGGAACAGATCCTCGAGGACGGTGAGTGGGCCGTCCTGGAGTGGCGTGATCCGCTTGGACTGCGGGGCTGCGGCTTCTTCCGGGTACGCGACGGCCGCATCGTGTTCCAGCGCGGCTATTTCGACCAGCTCTGCTTCTTCCGCCAGCAAGGGCTGGCGGTGCCGGATCGTTATCTGGGTTGAGCGTTGGCGGGCCGCAGCGTGAGCGTGTGGGTCGCTTCGCCCGGCAGGAAGGGTGTCGGCCGGCCGTGTACCCAATCATCATGGCCGGCGCCCCAGAACGGCGACATCGGGTGGCCGCTCTGGCCGCCCGGCATGTGGATGATGCCGTCGGCCTCGTGCCCCGGCGACACCACCATGCGCTCGGACGCACCGAAAGCCGGCCCCTGCACGCGGGGCATGGCGCCATCGCCGGCGAGCGCTTCGCCCGGCATGCAGAGCCGGGGCTTCAGGAAGGCGGGCAGGGCGTCGGCGAGCGGGTGGCAGATCCTGGCCGTGTTGCGCTCGCCCCAGCGGCGCTCGGCCAGCGGTCCCTGGTCGGCCAGGTCGTCGCGCACTTCCTTCGCTGCGTCTTCCAGCAGTGCGTCCCAGCTCTCGTAGCGGCGCGATAGCAGATGGGCGGGACGCTGTTCGAGCAGTGGCCATACCACGCCTTCCAGCTGCGGCAGGTCGGGCATGACGAAGTCGTCGCCCAGCGCCGCCTGTGCGGGCGCCGTCAGGCCGTCGGCGATGCGCGCGTGCACGGCCAGGCGCCAGGCGCGGACCAGGCGATAGCTGACCGAATCGACGCCCGCGCGCCCTTCCCAGGTCTTGCCGGCCTCGGCGATGGCCTTCATGGCGGATGCTGCCGGCCGCGTCTTCGCTTCGTCCTGCAACAGCCGCCACCAGCGCTCCAGGAACAGCGCACGGTCGTCCAGTTGGATGGCCAGCAGGTCCTGCTCGGTGAAGCGCTCCTTCGCTATCAGGCCATCGCGGATCTGCTTCGCGCGCGCACCCAGCGCATAGCCGCCGTCGCCGACGCGCGCCAGCGCATCGCCTTCGATCACGCGTGCGTTGGCGGTCCAGAGGCGGTGGTTCTCCGGCGACGTGAGCACGGGCGAGAGCTGATAGGACAGGTCCCAGGGCGTGCAGGATGCGGCCGTGTCGTCGTCGGGCGACACGCCGACTGCCCGGTCGAGTGCGTGCGCGCACGCGCCCGCGCGCGATGGCAACGGACCGAGGATGCGCCACGCGATGCGGCCATTGCGATCCGCGACGACCAGGTTCTGTGCAGGCGTAGCGGTGCGTTGGGCCACGGCAAGGGCGGCGGACAGGTCGCCGGCCCGTGCCAGGTCCGACAGGCCGAAGTTCAGTGCGCCCGGCAACTGCGCCACCCAGCGCAGCGCCAGTGCGGGACGGTCCCCCTTCGCAGGATGGACGATCGGGCCGTGCCGGGTATCGAATACCTCGAACGGCACGTCTTCGCCACCGGCGACCTTGATCGTCTCGGCATGGCGCGTAACGGGCTCGCAGCCCGCGCTGATGTGGCCTTCGCACGGGACCACCGGATACCAGTCGGCGGTGTCCGCGTAGCTGTTGGTGAAGCCCCAGGCGACGCGTCCGTTGCTGCCCACGATGATTGCGGGCAGGCCGGGCAGGCTGAAGCCGGAGACGTCGACCTTGCCGCCCGGCGCATGCGGGTCGGGATAGCGCAGGCGCACGCGGAACCAGATGCCCGGCGCGCGCAGTCCCAGGTGCATGTCGTCGGCGACGATGGCACGGCCATCGGCCGTTAGTGCGCCGGCGACCGCCCAGTTGTTGCTGCCCGGCGTTCCCTTGTCGGCCAGGCGCTGGTGGGAATCCGTCTTCGGCATCGGCAGCGCGCGCAGGTCCACCTGGCTGGCGTCCGGCAGCGTGGCGTTGCCGCGCGGCTCGCCATAGAGGGGCGCGTCCCATTCGGTGCCATCGTGCGCGAGCAAATCGTAGAGGCCTTGCGGCACCTGTCGGCGGATCTGCCACAGGCCCAGCTCGCGCACGTTCTGCGCATCCTGCAGGTCGACATACATCGCATAGCCCGTCAGCGCCGAATCCAGCACGTCCCAGCGACGCGGCTCCTGTCGCAGCAGCAGGTAGGGCCAAGGCCTGGCGCGCAGGTTGCCGAGACCGGCGTTGACGCCGTCGGCATAGGCCTGCAGCTGGGGCATGCGGTTGCCCGCGAACGCGTCGAGGTTGGCCGACACGCGCGCGCGGATCCGGTGCACGCGGCGGTCCTTGTCCAGGCCGACGGCGATGGGGCCGAACAGCTCGGCCAGCTCGCCCGCCGAACTGCGGCGCATCAGGTCCATTTCGAAATAGCGCTCCTGCGCATGCACGTAGCCCAGTGCACGGACGGCATCGGATTCGCTGGCCGCATCGATGGTGACCACGCCCAGGGCGTCGCGCTGCACGCTGACGGGTGCCGACAGTCCCGCCAGGTCCGACTCGCCTTCCAACTGCGCCAGGCTTCCGCGCAGCATCCACCATGCGATCAGGAGCACCAGTACGACCAGGGCCAACAGCAGCAGCGCGATGCGCCGGGTCCACTTCAGCATTGCGGGTCCTGAGGCTAGGGGCGGGCGCTGCGATTATTCCACGGAAGCGATGACGGTCCACGCCGCGGTGCGACGACGAACGCGACTGATTCCGATTCGGCCGCCGGCCGGCGGGATCGGGCATCCTGTGCGCCTTGCTACAGGAGCCGTACCCCCATGAAAGGCCACCCGGACGTCGTCGACTACCTCAAGTTCCTGTTGCGCGGCGAACTGGCCGCGCGCGACCAGTATTTCACCACTCGAGGCGCTACGAGGACATGGGCCTGAAGGCGCTGTTCCACCGCATCGACCACGAAATGCAGGAAGAAACCCAGCACGCCGACGCGCTGCTGCGGCGCATCCTGTTCCTGGAGGGCGACCCGGACATGCGTCCGGAAGCCTTCACGGCCGGCAAGACCGTCGAGGAGATGCTGCAGCGCGACCTGGAGGTCGAGTACGCGGTGCGCGCGCCCCTGGCCAAGGGCATGGCGCTGTGCGAACAGCACGGCGACTACGTCAGCCGCGAAATCCTGCTGGCGCAGCTCAAGGATACGGAAGAAGACCACGCGCACTGGCTGGAACAGCAATTGGGCCTGATCAAGCGTCTGGGCATCGAGCTGTACCTGACCTCCAAGCTCGACGGCGAACCGACCGCCAGGTAAGCGCGGGTCTGGCGCTCGACGTTAGCCTCGTATTTCCTGACCGTTGCGCAAGATGCCGCGCTGGCTGTAGGAGCGCCCCATGGGCGCGATGCTTTTGACGCCGGTAACGCAAGAGCATCGCGGGCATGGCCCGCTCCTACAGATGTCCGTTCGTCAGGTGGTACACGGCGGTCGCCAGCGCGCTCAGGCCTTCTTCGCGGAAGCGCGGCTCCTGGTCCAGGATGTCGCGCCGTTCCAGCAGCTCCTGCCGCCACGGCGTGGCGAACAGCGCTTCCACCTCGGGCTGTTCCACCGAGAACGGCGGACCGGCCTTCTCGGCCTGCGGATACTCCAGCGTGATGAGCAGTCCCTGGCATCCGGTGGGGAGCGATGCATAGGCCGTGTCGCGATAGCGCAGGCGCAGGTCCGGCGGCAACGCGATCAGCGCCGCACGGTCGTACACCCCGGCCACCTCCGCGAGCAGCGCCGGATCCAGCCCGAATGCATCGCCCAGGATGATCTCCACCGGGCCGGCGCTGAAGTGCTCGCCGTATGGGCTCGTCGTCCGCACCGGTGTCAGTCCGGCTTCCTCGAAGAACTGCGTCACCGCCAGCGGTGACAGCTCCACGCCCAGCACGCGATGGCCCTGCGCCGCCAGCCAGTGCATGTCGAGCGATTTCCCGCATAGCGGCACCAGCACGCGACTGCCCGCCGGCAGCTGCAGCGAGGGCCAGTGCTTTTCCAGCAACGGCATCACGTCGCTGCGATGGAAGCCGATCTGGCCTTCCTGCCAGCGTTGCAACCAGAAGTCGGCGTCCATGGGTGTAGTCCTCGTTGAAACGGGCAGAGGGGAACTCGCCATACAGCGGCGATGATGTTACGGACGCTCGTGAACGCATCCCGTCCGTCGACCTTCTGCCGCGCCCCCTGAAACCATGGTTGGCGGCGGTGACGAACGCGCCGCAGCGCGCGCATGTGGTGAACTACTGGACGTCCAGTCCCTCGACCTTCTGCCACCCCCGCGGCAACAACCCGCCCCGCGTCGCCCGCGCACCCACATATTCGTCCAGGTCCTTGAACGACAGGCTCATCGTGCGCTGGCCGCTCTTGACCAGCAGCGTCGCGCCGGGCGACACCGCGGCGATCGCGACCACGCGCTCGGTGCCGAGCTTGGCCTTCGGGATCTCGATGATCTTGTTGCCCTTGCCCTTGTCGAGTTCCGGCAGTTCGCTGACCGGGAACGCGAGCAGGTGACCGGCGCTGGTGACGGCGACGATGCGATCGGTCTCGGTGTTGGGCACCTGCGCGGGCTGCAGGACGTTCGCGCCTGCGGTCAGGTTGAGCATCGCCTTGCCGGCCTTCTGGCGACCGGTGAGGTTCTCGAAGCGGGTGACGAACCCGTAGCCGTGCGACGACGCCAGCACGAAGCGGCTGTCGTTGTCGCCGGTGGCCAGTGCCTGGAACGAGGCGCCTGCCGCCGGTGAGAAGCGGCCGGTCAGCGGCTCGCCATTGCCGCGCGCGGACGGCAGCGTGTGCACGGCGGTCGAATAGCTGCGGCCCTCCGAATCGAGGAAGGCGACCTGCTGCGTGCTGCGCGAGCGCACGGCACCCAACAGTCCGTCGCCGTCGCGGTAGGACAGCGTGGACGCATCCACGTCGTGGCCCTTGGCGGCGCGGATCCAGCCCTTCTCCGACAGCACGACGGTCATCGGCTCGCTGGCGACCAGTTCGGTCTCGTCCAGCGCCTGCGCGGCGTCGCGTTGCACCAGCGGCGACAGGCGGGCGTCGCCGAACTTCTTCGCGTCGGCGGTCAGTTCGTCCTTGATCAGCTTCTTCAGCTTGGCCTTCGACTCGAGGATGCCGGCGATCTTCTCGCGCTCGGCCCGCAGCTCGTCCTGCTCGCCGCGGATCTTCATTTCCTCCAGGCGGGCGAGCTGTTTCAGCTTGGTCTCGAGGATGTAGTCCGCCTGTTCCTCGCTCAGTGCGAAGCGCGCGATCAGCGCCGTCTTCGGCTCGTCCTCGGTGCGGATGATGCGGATGACTTCATCCAGGTTGAGGAACGCGACCAGCAGGCCTTCCAACAGGTGCAGGCGGCGCTCGACCTTCTCCAGGCGGTGCTTCAGGCGGCGGGTGACAGTGTCGCTGCGGAACGCCAGCCACTCGGTCAGCAGCATCCGCAGGGTCTTGACCTGCGGGCGGCCGTCCAGCCCGATGATGTTGAGATTGACCCGGTAGCTCTTCTCCAGGTCGGTCGTGGCGAACAGGTGGCCCATCAGCTGTTCGGCATCCACGCGGTTGGATCGCGGGATCAGCACCACGCGCACCGGGTTGGCGTGGTCGGATTCGTCGCGGATGTCCTCAAGCCAGGGCAGCTTCTTGGCCCGCATCTGCGCCGCGATCTGCTCGATCACCTTGGACGGCGACACCTGGTAGGGCAGGGCCTCGATGACGAGGTTGGCGTTGTCCTTGCGCCACACCGCACGCGCGCGGACGCTGCCGGTGCCGTTCTCGTACATCGCGCGCAGGTCGGAGGGCGCGGTGATGATCTCCGCCTTGGTGGGGTAATCCGGGCCGCGTACGTGCTCGCACAGGTCGGCGACGGTGGCGTCCGGATCGTCGATCAGGCGGATGCAGGCACTGACGATCTCGTTGAGGTTGTGCGGCGGCACGTCGGTGGCCATGCCCACCGCGATGCCGGTGGGGCCGTTGAGCAGCAGGTGCGGCAGGCGCGCCGGCAGCCAGGTCGGCTCTTCCAGCGTGCCGTCGAAGTTCGGCGTCCAGTCCACCGTGCCCTGGCCCAGCTCGCCCAGCAGCACTTCGGCGATAGGGGTGAGCTTGGATTCGGTGTAACGCATGGCCGCGAACGACTTCGGATCGTCCGGCGAGCCGAAGTTGCCCTGGCCTTCGATCAGCGGATAGCGGTACGAGAACGGCTGCGCCATCAGCACCAGCGCTTCGTAGCAGGCGCTGTCGCCGTGCGGGTGGTACTTGCCGATCACGTCGCCGACGGTGCGCGCGGACTTCTTCGGCTTCGCGCCGGCGTTCAGGCCGAGTTCGCTCATTGAATAGACGATGCGCCGCTGCACCGGCTTCAACCCGTCGCCGATGAAGGGCAGGGCGCGGTCCAGCACCACGTACATCGAGTAGTCGAGGTAGGCGCGCTCGGCGTACTCGCGCAGCGGGATCTGCTCGAAGCCGTGGAAGGTGGGGCGGATCGTTTCGGTCATTGCGGGCGTACGGTCTGCGGGTCGGAAAACCCGGCCATTCTACCCGCCGCCCCGTCTCAGCCGCCGATACCCGGCAGCAGCGGTCCGCCCAGCCACAGCCAGCGTGCCAGCCAGGCGGTGGTGAAGGCGATGGCCAGGGTGAGGGGCGCGCCCACGCGCAGGAAATCGCCGAACGTGTAGCGGCCCGGAGTGAGGATCAGCAGGTTGCCGTGATGGCCGATGGGGGTGAGGAACGAGGCTACCGCCCCCATCGCCGTGCAGACCACGAACGGCACCGGGTTCAAGCCCAGTCCCGTGGCCAGTGCCAGCGCGATCGGCGCCAGCAGCACCGTGGTGGCGGCATCGGACAGGATCTGGGTCAGCAGCGCGGCCGTACCGAACATCACCAGCAGCAGCACCAGCGGCGACCAGTGGGCGGCGTGGTTCAGCAGCAGGTCGGCCACCAGTGCGGCGGTGCCGGTCTTTTCCATGGCGATGCCCAGCGGAATCACCCCGCCGATCATCACGAAGATGCGCACGTCGATTTCCTGGTAGGCGCGCTCGATGTCCACGCAGCGCGTCAGCACCATCGCCACCGCCCCCGCCAGGAACGCGATGTGCGGCGCCAGCGTCTCGGTGGCCGCGGCGGCCCCGGCGGCCGCCATGATCAGCAGCGCCACCGGTGCGCGCCGGCGCGACTTCTCCCGGCCGCTGAACGGCATCAGCATCAGGAAACCGTGGTGGGTCGCCAGCGGTTCCAGGTTCTCTTGCTGGCCCCACAGGACCAGCAGGTCGCCTTCCTGCAGCACGGTTTCGGACAGTTCGCCGTGCAGCCAGCCCTCGCGGCGCCACAGGCCCACCACCACCACGCCGAGATTGCGCAGGAAGTCGATGTCGGCCACGCTGCGGCCGACGAACTCCGAATGGGGCGCCACGACCGCCTGCACCAGCTGTTCGTCGCCCAGCGCTTCGGACTTGGGACGCTCGCCCGGGGTATCGCCGTACTTGGCCACGGCGTGCAGGGCCAAGCCGGGCTCGTCGCGGATGGAGGCGATCTCGTCTGGCGAGGCGCGTACCAGCAGCACATCGCCGGCGGCCAACGGGCTTTCGGGGTGCTGGTTGCGGCGACGCATGCCGTGGCGCAGCCAGTCGACCACCTGCAGGCGATCCTTGAACGCGTCCGAGAAGTCGCCGCGGGTCTTGCCGACCCAGGGCGAATCCGCTTCCACCAGCAGCTCGGTGTAGTAGCGGTCCAGCTTCAGGTAATCGCCCTGCGGCGTTTCCCCGTCGCGCTTGGGCACCAGCCAGCGCGCCAGCAGCATGTACACCGTGCCCAGCAGCACCAGCGCGATGCCGATGGGGGTGATGGCGAAGATGTCCAGCGCGGGCAGGTCGGCGCGCTTGATCAGGTCGTTGGACAACAGGAATGCCGGTGCGCTGAACAGCGTCAGCGTGGTGCCCAGCGATGCGGCCAGCGACATGGGCATCAGCAGGCGCGATGCGGCCAGCTTCTGCTCGCGCGCGATGCGCATCAGGATAGGCAGCATCATCGCCGTGACCATCACGTGGTGCGAGAACGCCGCCAGCGCCGCCGTGGCTGGCATGACCACGGCGATGGTGCGCCACTCGCTGCCGCCTGCGGCCCGGCCGATACCGGCGCCGATGCGGTCGGTGATGCCGGTGGCCGACAGGCCGGCCGACAGCACGAACACCGCGGCGACGATGATCGCCGGTTCGCTGGCGAAGCCGGCCAGCGCGTCCTTCGGTCCCAGGATCCCGGTCAGGGTCAGTGCCAGCAGGGCCAGCAGCGCCACCAGGTCGATGCGCAGCTTCTCGCTGATGAACAGCCCCAGCGTGACCACCAGGATGACCAAGAAGAGGATCTGTTGGAACTCCATGCGTGCCCCGGGGGTGAAGGTGCCGCCTGACGGCCGGCCATCAGCCTACTTCGGTTGCCGGCATGCGTGTGTGAGGCGTCCGGCCGCCGGAAACGAAAAACCCCCGCTTGCGCGAGGGTCTTCGTGATGCGTGGTGCCCAGGAGAGGACTCGAACCTCCACGGTTTTACCCGCTAGTACCTGAAACTAGTGCGTCTACCAATTCCGCCACCTGGGCAGGTAAGCGAGGCGCGCATTTTGCGGACCGGACGGGTGAATGTCAACGGGTGTTTTCGCATGGCGTTGTTCAGCCGGGGTGTACCATCGACGCATGACCAAGAAAACCACACGGAACGGCGGCAAGAGCGGCGCCGGCAAGGGAAGCACCCCGCGCACGAAGAGTGTCGGGCAGCGATCGGGCAAACCCGCCAAGACCGGGAAGAGCCTCCCCCCCTGGATGCCCGACCTCCCGCCGACCGGCGGCGGGGCGAAGTCTTCGGCGCCGGCCACGCGCCGCGCCGCGCCCGCGCGCACGTCGGGGCGTTTCGTCGACCCGCACGCGCAGCGCGAAGCGCAACGTTATGACCAGCCCATCGCCAGTCGCGAAGCCATCCTCGGTTTCCTCGAGGCCGCCGAGGGACCGCAGACGGCCGAGGAGATCGCCGGTCCGCTGGGCCTGCAGGCACCCGACCGCTTCGAGGCCCTGTCCAAGCGCCTGGGCGCGATGGTCCGCGACGGACAACTGGTGCAGAACCGGCGCGGCGGTTTCGCGCCGGTGCAGCACACCGCGCTGATCGCCGGCACGGTGATCGCCAACCCGGACGGTTTCGGCTTCCTGCGGCCCGACGCCGGCGGGGGCGACGACCTGTTCCTGCCGCCCTATGAAATGCGCAAGGTCATGCATGGCGACCGTGCGCTGGCCAACGTCACCGGCATCGACCGGCGCGGCCGCCGCGAAGGCAGCATCGCGCGCGTGCTGGAACGCGGGGTCACCCGGCTGATCGGCCGTTTCGGCTTCGAGGTCGGCATCGCCTACGTGGCGCCGGACGACAAGCGCATCCAGCGCAACGTCCAGATCCCGCAGGACGCCACTGGCGGCGCGCGCGATGGCCAGCTGGTGGTGGTCGAGCTGACCCAGGCGCCGGATGCGCGTCGCCCGCCCATCGGCAAGGTCATCGCCGTGCTGGGCGACAGCCTGACGCCGTCGCTGGTGGTGGAGGCCGCGATCCACGGCCACAACCTGCCGCACGAGTTCCCGCAGGAGGTGCTGGACGAGGCCACGGCGGTACCGCTGGTGATCGAGCCGGCGATGATCGGCAACCGCGTCGACCTGCGCGACATGCCGCTGGTGACCATCGACGGCGCCGACGCGAAGGACTTCGACGATGCGGTGTATTGCGAGAGCAATCGCCAGGGCCTGCGCATGAAGAACCGCAGCGGCTATCGCCTGGTCGTGGCCATCGCCGATGTCTCGCACTACGTGCGTCCCGGCACGCCGCTGGACGATGAGGCGCAGAAGCGTGCGACGTCGGTGTACTTCCCGGGTTTCGTGGTGCCCATGCTGCCGGAGACCTTGTCCAACGGCATCTGCTCGCTGAATCCGAAAGTGGACCGCATGTGCTTCGTCTGCGACATGCAGGTCAACAGCGAGGGCGAAGTCACCCAGTCGAAGTTCTACGAGGCGGTGATGCGTTCGAACGCACGCCTGCCCTACGACCAGGTGTGGAAGGCGGTGGGCGAGGGCGACGCCGAGGCCCGCCAGTCCATCGGCGCGCTGCTGCCGCAGGTCGAGCGCCTGCACGAGCTGTATGGCCTGCTGGCCAAGGCGCGCGAGAAGCGCGGCGCGATCGAGTTCGAGACGTCCGAAGTCCGCTTCGAACTGGACAATCGCGGGGAGGTCACCCAGGCCGGCATGCTGCAGCGGAACGATGCGCACAAGCTGATCGAGGAATGCATGATTGCGGCCAACGTGGAGGCCGCCCGGTTCCTGTTGGGCGCGCGCATTCCCGCGCCGTACCGCGTGCACGACCGGCCGCCGGAATCCAAGTACGCCGACCTGCTCGAGTTCCTCAAGGAATTCAAGTTGAGCCTGCCGCCCTGGGGCAAGGTGCAGCCACGGGATTTCACCCAGTTGCTGAAGAAGATCCGTGAGCGTCCCGACGTGGCCCTGCTGGAATCGGTGGTGCTGCGCAGCCAGAGCCTGGCGGTCTACTCGCCGGACAATGCCGGTCACTTCGGCCTGGCGCTGGAAGCCTACGCACACTTCACTTCGCCGATCCGGCGGTATCCCGACCTGCTCGTGCACCGCGCCATCAAGTACGCGCTGACCAAGGGAAAGCCGGAGAAATTCCAGTATTCCGAACACGAGATGGCGGCGCTTTCGCTGCAGTGTTCGGAGCGTGCGCGCCGTGCCGACGAAGCCGAGCGCGAGGTCGACGAACGCTACCGCGCGGCCTGGATGGAGCAGCATGTCGGCGGCCAGTTCGACGGCGTCATCAGTGGCGTCACCAGCTTCGGCCTGTTCGTGGAGCTGGACCAGTCCAAGGTCAACGGGCTGGTCCACGTGACCCAGCTGCCGCACGACTATTACCACTTCGATCCGCTCCGCAAGACGCTGTCCGGCGAGCGTCGCGGCATGTCGTTCCGGCTGGGCGACCGGGTGCGCATCATCGTGCTGAAGGCCAGCCTGGAAGAGCGCAAGATCGACTTCCGCCTGGTGGAGGACAAGCAGGACCAGGGCCTGCCGCCGCCTCCGCCACGTGGCCAGCCGGCCAAGCGGAAGAAGCGGAAGTATTGAGCAAGTACGTCGTCGTCCCAGCGCAAGCTGGGACCCATTTTGATCTTGCTTCTTGTCCCGTATCCAAGGCAACAGCAGGATCAAGATGGATCCCGGCGTGCGCCGGGATGACGAACGGGGTTGCAGACGGACGCAGCTCGATCACGGCCCTACAGCACGGCATAGCATCTTCCAGGATGATGTCCCCATGTCCACCCAAATCCACACCGGCGGCTGCCAATGCGGTGCGATCCGCTTCTGCGTCACCGGCGACTTGAACGACGCGTCCATCTGCCATTGCCGCATGTGCCAGAAGGCGTTCGGTGCCTACTACGCGCCATTGGTGTCCACGCGCGGTGCGGTACTGGAATGGACACGCGGTGAGCCGAAGCGGTTCCAGTCGTCCAACGTGGTCCGCCGCGGCTTCTGCGCCGACTGCGGCACGCCGTTGACCTACGAGGCGCCGGATGGCGTGGCGGTGGCGGCGGGCGCGTTCGATGATCCCCGCCCCCTGGCGCCGTGGGTGCAGTACGGCGTGGAGGGCAAGCTGCCCTATGTGGACGACCTGCCGGCGCTGCCGCAGCGGCGTACCGAGGAGGACGAGGCCGCGGCCGCCTTCCTCGCCGGCGTCGTCTCCTACCAGCATCCGGACCACGACACGCCGGCCTGGCCGCCGCGCTGACCGGGCGGTCGATGCGATAATGCCGGCCTTTCCAACGCGGCCGTACAGCGCATGAGCAAGCAGAACCAGTGGATCGTCGGCGTCAATGCGGTGGCCTCGGCCATCGAGAACGACGCCGACAACGTGCGCGAGGTGCTGGTCGAGGGCGGCAGCAAGAACGCGCGCCTGACCGAGATCGAAGAGAACGCGCGCCGCAAGGGCATCGATGTGCGCCGCGTCACCGGGCAGGCGCTGGACGGCGTGGCCGGCTCGTTGCGCCACCAGGGCGTCGCCGCCCGCTATGCCGCCGCCAAGAGCTGGGACGAGGGCGAGCTGCAGGGCCTGGTGGAAGCCGCCGAAGGCAAGGCGCTGCTGTTGGTGCTGGACGGCGTGCAGGACCCGCACAACCTGGGCGCGTGCCTGCGCAGCGCCGCCGGTGCCGGCGTCACTGCGGTGGTGATTCCCAAGGACAAGTCGGTGGGCGTCAACGCCACCGTGCGCAAGACCTCGGCCGGTGCGGCCGACCGCATCCCGGTGGTGCAAGTCACCAACCTCTCGCGCTGCCTGCGCGACCTGCAGCAGCTCGGCGTCTGGATCTATGGCCTGGCGGGTGAAGCCGAGGCGTCGCTGTATTCACTCGACCTGCGCGGCAACGTCGCGCTGGTGCTGGGCGGCGAGGCCGACGGCCTGCGCCGGCTGACGCGCGAGCACTGCGATGGCCTGGTGAAGATTCCCATGCCCGGCGAGATCGAGAGCCTCAACGTGTCGGTCGCCGCCGGCGTCACCCTGTTCGAAGCCGTCCGCCAACGCCAATAAGGGAATCCGCATGCCTGCAGCGCCGCACCGTTCTCCGATCCGGCTGGCGGCGTTGCTGCTGGCCGTCGTTTCCGCCGGCACCTTCGCGCAGGACGCGCCCCGCGCGCGTGCACGCGACCTCGGCGTGGCGCCGGGCATCTTCGCCCCCGGCACGCACAACGCGATCACCGACGTGGCCGGCGTGCGAGTCGGCCAGGTGACCTTGGTGGAAGGCGACACCGTGCGCACCGGCGTCACCGCGATCCTGCCGCATCCCGGCAATCCCTACCGTTCGCGCGTGCCTGCCGCCGTGCATGTCGGCAACGGCTTCGGCAAGTTCATCGGCAGCACCCAGGTGAACGAACTGGGCGAACTGGAAACGCCCATCGTGCTGACCTGCACCTTGTGCGTGTGGAAGGCCGCCGATGCGATGGCGGCGTGGATGCTGGAGCGTCCGGACATGCAGCAGGTACGGTCGCTCAACGTGGTGGTCGGCGAGACCAACGATGGGGGACTCAACGACATCCGCGCGCGCCCTGTCACCGCCCAGGCCGTGCGGCGCGCGCTGGAGACGGCCAGCGGCGGCCACGTGCAGGAAGGCAGCGTGGGAGCGGGCACCGGCACCGTGGCGTTCGGCTGGAAAGGCGGTATCGGCACCTCCTCGCGCAGGCTGCCCGCATCGCTGGGCGGATGGACGGTGGGCGTGCTGGTGCAGGCCAATTTCGGAGGCGTGCTGCAGGTGGCGGGTGCGCCGGTCGGGCGCGAGCTCGACCGCTATGCATTCCAGAACGCAGTGGCGGCCAGCACCGACGGTCCGCGAGGCCTGGCGGACGACCGCGGGGACGGTTCCATCATCATCGTCATCGCCACCGATGCGCCGCTGGGCGACCGCAACCTGCGTCGCGTCGCCTCGCGCGCGATGATGGGCCTGGGCCGCACCGGCAGTTCGGCGTCCAACGGCAGTGGCGACTATGTGCTCGCGTTCTCCACCGCGGACTCGGTCCGCCATGCCTTCGATGCCCCGAGGCTGGACACCTCGGAACTGGCCAACGAGCAGATGAGCGCGGTGTTCCAGGCCAGCGTAGAGGCCGTCGAGGAGGCGATCTACAACGCGATCTTCATGGCGACCACGATCAGCGGCAACGGCGAGACGGTCGAAGCGATTCCGCTGGATCGGGTGCGCGACATCCTGCGCCGGCACGGTATCGCCCCGGCGAAGTGATGCGCATGTTGCTCAGTGCACGACGTTGCGGATGAAGCGCAACGGCGTCTCCCCGTCGTTGCGGTAGGCGTAGCGGCAATCGCTGGGGAAGACGAAGAAGTCGCCCGCGTCGATCGCCTGCTCGCCACTGGGCAGTTCCACCGTCAGCCGTCCCTCGATGACGTAGAACATCTCGTGCCAGCCGGCGGGATCGGCGCCCGAGGTGTAGCGATCTCCGGGCATCAGCGTCCACGCCCAGAGTTCGACATCGTGCGCCGCGGGCGCGGTGGCCAACAGCACGGCCTGCGAGCCGGGCGTACTGCCGCTCCAGGCGAGGGCTTCGATCCGGCGCAGATCCCGGGCAGGGGCCTTCACCAGATCGGCGAAGCTGACCTGCAGCGCTTCAGCGATGCGGTCCAGGGTGTTCAGGCTGACATTGGCGTCGCCGGATTCGATGCCGACCAGCATCCGCCGGCTGACGTCGGCCGTCTCGGCCAGGGCCTGCTGGCTGAGTCCGGCGGCGGTCCGCAGGCGGCGGACGTTCTCGGCCACGTGTTCGAGTACGCTCATGGAGAGGGGTTGCGCAATATATTGCGCATCAGCTAAGCTTTCGATTGCGCAATATAGTGCGCAATCGTATCCCCCCACAAGCACAGGGCGCTCCGCGTGCCCTGACAGAAAGTTTTCCCCATGAACTTCGTCTCGTCATCTCCCGCCGCATCGCGCTGGCAGCCGATCGCCCTGCTGCTGGTCGCCATGGTCTCCATCCAGTCGGGCGCATCGCTGGCCAAGCATCTGTTTCCCGCCGTCGGGGCGACGGGCGCAACCGCGCTGCGCCTGGCCTTGGCGACGCTGCTGCTGGTCGCGGTGTTCCGCCCCTGGCGCATGCGCGTCCAGCGGCACCAGTGGCCCGCGCTGCTGGCGTACGGCATCTCGCTGGGCCTGATGAACCTGATGTTCTACAAGTCGCTGGAAACGGTGCCTCTGGGCATCGCCATCGCGCTGGAGTTCACCGGTCCATTGGCGGTGGCGCTGTTCGGCTCGCGCCACCTGCGCGACGTGGTCTGGGTCGCACTGGCCGTGCTGGGACTGGTGCTGCTGGTACCGGAGCAGGGTACGCAGGCATTGGACCCCGTCGGTGCGGCCTATGCGCTCGGCGCGGGTACGTGCTGGGCGCTGTACATCGTGTTCGGGCAGAAGGCCGGCAACGACCACGGACCGCAGACCGTCGCCTTGGGCACCTCCATCGCCGCACTGGTCGCCGTGCCGTTCGGCGTGGCGCATGCAGGCACCGCGCTGCTCTCGCCCGCGCTGCTGCCCATCGCGTTCGGGGTGGCGCTGTTGTCCACCGCGCTGCCCTACAGCCTGGAGATGGTGGCGCTGACGAAACTGCCGACGCGTACCTTCGGCATGCTGATGAGCCTGGAGCCCGCCATCGGTGCACTGTGCGGCCTGCTATTCCTGCACGAACAACTCACCGTGCTGCAGTGGCTGGCGATCGGCGCGATCATCGTCGCATCGGCGGGCGCGGCGATGACCGCACGGCCGCCGGTGGACTCGGCGGGCAGCGGCGAAGGCTAGGCGGGCAGGGCGCGACAGCGCGCCAGGTCGTACGGAGATGGCAGCAGAACACCACGCCCGGCCTGCCGGGAGCGGTGGACGCAATGACGATGGCGTCGATCCGCCGGGCGACGATGTCGGCCTGGAGCGCGGTCAGTGGCAGGGTGGCGCCGGCAGGACGCTTCAGCCCAGTGGCTTGGGCCAGGCGTTGGCGATGGTGCAGAACAGGCGCGCGGTCTGCTCGGCATCGTAGACGGCGGAGTGCGCGTCTTCGGCGTTCCAGTCGAAGCCGGCGGCGGCGACGGCCCGCGCCAGTACGGTCTGGCCATAGGCCACGCCGGCCAGCGTCACCGTGTCGAACACGCTGAAGGGATGGAACGGGTTGCGCTTGTGGCCGACCCGCGCCACCGCCGCATTGAGGAAGTTCAGGTCGAAGTGCGCGTTGTGGCCCACCAGGATCGCGCGCTGGCAGCCGTGCTTCTTCACCGCCGCGCGCACCGGCGCGAACACATGGTCCAGCGCCTCCTTCTCGTGCTTGGCGAAGCGGAACGGATGATCCAGGTCGATCCCGGTGACCTCCAGCGACTTGGGGTCGATCTCGGTGCCGGGCGCCGGGTGCAGGTGCACGCTGGAAGTGGTGCCCATCACCAGCAGGCCGTTCTCGTCCAGATCCAGCGGCACGGCGGCCAGTTCGAGCAGGGCGTGGCGGTTCCAGTCGAAGCCGCCGGTCTCCACGTCCACCACGACGGGCAGGTAGCCGCGGAAGCGGCGGGCCATGGGGGTGGTGCGGACGGGTTCGGCGGTGTTTTCCATGAGGGAAAGGGTAGCAGGTCCCTGCGGCCGGACTCCGACGGGAGGTGGAATCGCAAGCGTGGGAGCGACGTGAGTCGCGATGCACGGACCGGGTAAAGCGATCGCGACTTACGTCGCTCCCACGCTGGGAAACGGGGCTCCGGCGGTACCCAGCAGGGTGCCTTCATCGCGCATGCGCACGAGCATCGCGGCTCCCTGGTCGACGAAGGCCGGCACGTCATCCACGCCCGCCTCCGTCGCCAGGTGCCGCAGTACGTCGCTCCCGCTGCGGCGGCCTTCGCCGAGCAATTCGATCAGGCGATAGACCAGCGGCGAGATCGCGGCGAAGCGCACCTGGTGGCTGGCGTCGCGGCGTACCAGCAGCAGGGTCGGCTCCGGCGGCGGCAGGTCGGGCTGGAAGTCCGGACCGATGCGGTGCACGGGCCACTGGTAGGCCAGTGCCCAGGCAAAGGGCGACACGACGGGCACGTCCGCGAGCAGGTCGCCGCGGGGATCGTGCGACGGCGTGGCGTCGTCGGCGATCTGCAGCGCCAGTTCCACCCATTCGTAATGCGCCAGTTCGCGCAGCCACGGCGGGTCGCTGTCGCCGGTGCGGGTTTCCAGGAAGCGGATGAACTCGCGCGCGATCTCGGGAAACAACGGGGTCTGGCTACGGTGCCGGGCGTAGAAGCTGCGCACGAGGCGGCGCCAGGCGTCGTCTCGCAGCGTTTGTCGGATCACCGGGAAATTGCCCGCCAGCAGGCTCTCGATATTGTTGAAGAACAGGTCGCGATAGATCGCGAGCCGACGTTCCTCGATGCCGGGCGGCGGCGGATGAGAGGGATCGCGCAGGTGGCGGGAGAGCGCGAACTGCTGGTCTTGCAGGGTGTCAGCCATGGGCCATGCGCGCCGCCGTGCCGGCGTGTGCGGATTGCAGGTCGCGGATCCGCTGCACTTCCGCGGCGAGTTCGGCCAGCGGCGGGAAGTTGAAATCCCGCTCCAGCAGGGGGGGGGGCACGCCGTGCCGTTCGTAGGCCAGCGCCAGCAGCGACCACACGACGTCCTTCCCCGGCGCACCATGCGTGTCCACTTTCAGGTCGTCGGCTTCGTCGTAATGGCCGGCGACGTGATACGAGACGATCCGCGCGGACGGCATGCGGGCGAGGAAGTTCCGCGCGTCGTAGCCATGGTTGATGGCGTTGACGAAGAGGTTGTTGACGTCCAGCAGCAGGTCGCAATCGGCCTCTTCCAGCACCGCATCGATGAAGTCGGCTTCCGCCATCGCCTGGTAGGGGGCCGCGTAGTAGGAGACGTTCTCCACCGCGATGCGCCGGCCCAGCGCATCCTGCGCCTGGCGGATGCGCGCGGCGACATGGTGTACGGCTTCCTCGGTGAAGGGGATCGGCATCAGGTCATACAGGTGGCCGTCGTCCGCGCAGTAGCTCAGGTGCTCGCTGTACAGGACGACGTCGTGCTGGTCGAGGAAGCGGCGCGTGCGGGCGAGGAAGGTGTCGTCCAGCGGGGCCATGCCGCCGAGCGACAGCGACAGTCCGTGGCAGGTCAGCGGGTATTGCGATGAAAGGTCGTGCAGGGCTTCCCCGAGACGACCACCGACCCCGATCCAGTTGTCCGGGGCACATTCGAGGACGTCGAACGTGCCCGCGGGTGCTCCCCGCAGGTCGTCGAGCAGGGCGCGTCGCAGGCCCAGGCCTGCGGACGCGGAGGGAAGGCGTGTCGTCATGCGGCGCGGAGCCGGATCCCGGCCACGATGCCGGGATCCGCGCTCATGGACTCACTTGTCGCCGGTCTTCTTGTCGCCGCCGCACTTGCCCTCGCCGCACTTGCCTTCACCGCATTTGCCCTCGGCACCCTTGGCGCCGGTGCTGGCCTTGTGCTCGGCAGCGTCGATGAACCCGTCCTTGTTGGTGTCCATCCCGGCGAACATCGCCGCCTGGCCAGGGTGCATGGCGTCGAATTCGGCCTGCGAGACCTTGCCGTCCTTGTCGGTGTCGGCCTTGGCCATGCCGCATTTGCCCTCGCCGCACTTGCCTTCGCCACATTTGCCTTCGCCCGCCTTCGCGGCCTCGGGTGCGGCCAGCAGGTAACCCTGCGCCAGGGGTTCCATCGCGAACGTCGAGCCGGCCAGCAGGATGCCGCCGGCCAGCGCGACGGCCACGGCGGCGGGTTTGGTGGTGGTCTTGGACATCTGGTCTCTCTCCCGGGAAGGTGCGGGGGATCCGCACCGGCGTGCCGGGATTGTAGCCGCGCCTTGTTAGCGGTTCGTATGCGCGCCGGGCGGAAACGGAAACGCCCCGCAGGGCGGGGCGTTCCGGGTGCTGCGTTGCGGTACGGGTCAGACCGCGCCGGTGGTGCTGGTCTCGTCGCGCTTGTCGCGCGGCGGCAGCGGCTGGTCGCCATGCACCAGGAACCACACGTTCTCGGCGATGTTGGTGGCGTGGTCGCCGATCCGTTCCAGGTTCTTGGCCATGAACAGCAGATGGGTGCACGGCGTGATGTTGCGCGGGTCTTCCATCATGTAGGTCAGCAGTTCGCGGAACAGCGCGGTGTAGTGCGCATCCAGTTCGGCGTCGCGCGCGCGCACCTGCACGGCCTGCTCGGCATCGCTGTTCTGGTAGGCCACCAGCACGTCGCGGACCTGCCGGGCCGCCAGCTTGCCGAGCGCGCGCAGGCCGGTGATCTGCGGCATCGGCGGCGACACGTTCAGCGCGATGGAGCGCTTGGCCACGTTGGCGGCGTAGTCGCCGATGCGCTCAATGTCGGCCGGGATGCGCAGGCCGGCGAGGATCTCGCGCAGGTCGCGCGCCATCGGGCCACGCAGGGCCAGGTGCATCACGTCATGGCTGACCTGGTGCTCGATGGCGTCGATGGCCTCGTCGTTGGCGATGATGCGCTGCGCGGCCTTGTCGTCCCGGCGTTCGACCACGTCCAGCGCGGCTTCCAGCTGGGCCACGGCGGTTTCGCCCATGCGCACGATCTCGGCCACGATGCGGCGCTGTTCTTCGTCGTAACTCTTCACGATATGGTCGTTCGGTTGGGTGTTCATGGGCGTCCTCAGCCGAAACGGCCGGTGATGTAGTCTTCCGTCTGCTGCTTGCCGGGGTTGGAGAAGATGGTCGAGGTGACGTCGTGCTCCACCAGCTCGCCCAGGTACATGAAGGCGGTGTAGTCCGAGACGCGCGCGGCCTGCTGCATGTTGTGGGTGACGATGGCGATGGTGTACTGGTGCTTCAGTTCCTCGATCAGCTGCTCGATCTTGCTGGTCGAGATGGGGTCCAGCGCCGAGGTCGGTTCATCCAGCAGGATCACGTCCGGACGCAGCGCGACGGCGCGTGCGATGCACAGCCGCTGCTGCTGGCCGCCGGACAGGCCCAGCGCACTCTGCTTCAGCTTGTCCTTGGCCTCGTCCCACAGGGCCGCCTGGCGGAGCGCCTGTTCGACGCGCACGTCCATGTCGGCCTTGCCCAGGCGTTCGTGGTGGCGGATGCCGTAGGCGACGTTCTCGTAGATCGTCATCGGGAACGGCACCGGCTTCTGGAACACCATGCCCACCTTGCTGCGCAGGCGGTTCATCGGGTACTTGGCGTCGAGGATGTTGTCGCCGTCCAGCAGCACCTCGCCGGTGGCGCGCAGCTTGGGGTACAGCGAATAGATGCGGTTGAAGATGCGCAGCAGGGTGGACTTGCCGCAGCCGGAAGGGCCGATCAGGGCGGTCACCCGCTTCTCGGGGATTTCCAGGTTGATGCCCTTCAGCGCATGGAAGTCGCCGTAGTAGAAATCCAGGCCCTTTGCGGCCAGTTTGACGCGCGTCGGCTCGTCGGAGGCGACACGGTCGGGCATGGCGAGGTTGAGCTTTGCGTCGTTCATGGCCGGGGTCCGGGGAACAGTGGGAGAGGTCATGTCATTCATGGGTGATCTTGTTCCGCAGAACGATGGCGCGGGCCAGCAAACTGACGAGCAGCACGAACATCGTGAGGACGAAGGCGCCGGCCCAGGCCAGCGTGTGCCAGTTCTCGTAGGGGCTCATCGCGAACTGGAAGATCACCACGGGCACGTTGGCCATCGGCGAGGTCAGGTCGGTCGTCCAGTACTGGTTGTTGAGAGCCGTGAACAGCAGGGGGGCGGTTTCACCGCTGATGCGCGCCAGCGCCAGCAGGATGCCCGTCACGATGCCGGGCAGCGACGAGCGATACAGCACCTGCACGATCACCTTCCACTGCGGCACGCCCAGCGACAGGGCGGCCTCGCGCATCTGGGAGGGTACCAGGCGCAGCATCTCGTCCGTGGTCCTGACCACGACGGGCAATACGATGAAGGCCAGTGCGATGCCACCCGCCAGCGCCGAGAAGTGGCCCATCTGCGCCACCACCAGCGTGTACACGAACAGGCCCAGCACGATCGAGGGCGCCGACAGCAGGATGTCGTTGACGAAACGTACGGATTCGCCGATCCAGCTCTTCTGCGAGTATTCGGCCAGGAAGGTGCCGGCCAGCACGCCGATGGGCGCACCAATCACGATGCCGAGCAGGCTCATGGCCGCACTGCCGAAGAAGGCATTGAGCATGCCGCCACCTTCATCGCCCGGCGGCGGCGTCATGTGCGTGAACAGGTCCATGTTCAGGCTGCTCAGGCCCTTGGTGAACGTGGTCCACAGGATCCATACCAGCCAGAACAGACCGAAGACGGTGGCGATGATCGCCAGCGTCTGTGCGGCGATGTTCTTGAACTGGCGGTAGCCGTACAGGGGCGTGCTCATCAGTTGCCCTCCCGCTTGTTGAGTTGGCGCAGCATCAGGCGGGCGATCGACAGCACCACGAACGTCACCATGAAGAGGACGAAGCCCAGCGCGATCAGCGACGACAGGTACATCGGGGAATCGGCTTCGGCGAACTCGTTGGCGATGGTGGCCGCGATGGAGTTGCCCGGTTCCAGCAACGAGAGCGTCAGGCTGTGCGCATTGCCCAGCACGAACGTGACGGCCATGGTCTCGCCGAGAGCGCGGCCCAGTCCCAGGAACACGCCGCCGATCACTGCCGAACGGGTGTAGGGCAGCACGATGTCCCAGACCACTTCCCAGCGCGTCGAGCCCAGCGCGTAAGCGGATTCCTTCAGGCGGCCGGGTACCGTCAGGAACACTTCGCGCATCACCGAGGAAATGAAGGGGATCACCATGATCGCCAGAACCAGGCCAGCGGTCCCCATGCCCAGACCGAGCGGCGGGCCCGAGAACAGCGCGCCGATCACCGGAAGCTGGCCCATGTTCTCGTCCATCCACGGATACACGTGCTCGGCAAGGAACGGGACCAGCACGAACAGGCCCCACATGCCGTAGATGATGGATGGGATGCCTGCCAGCAGCTCGATCGCGGCGCCGATGGGAGTGCGCAGCCATTTGGGTGCGATCTCGGTCAGGAACATGGCGATGCCGAAGCTGACCGGGACAGCGATCAGCATCGCGATCAGTGCGGTGACCAGCGTGCCGTAAATGGGCACGAGCGCGCCGAAGTCCTGCAGCACCGGATTCCAGGCATCGCGCCAGAAGAACTCCAGGCCGAACTTGGCGAACGCGGCGCGCCCGCCCCACAGCATCGACAGCGCCGCGGCAGTGAGGGATAGCAGGACCAGAATGCCGGCACCCGTGACGAGCCAGCGGAAACCGCTGTCTGCACGGGTGTCCTTCACGTCGCGGTCGGCGAGCTTTGCGGTGGGCAGGGTGGCGGCATTCATCGAAGGGGAATCAACCGGATGAGAAGGGGGCGGGCACAGGGCCGCGGGCCGTCATGGTGGCCCGCGGTCGATGTCGTTCTGGTTACAGCTTGAACTCGGCCGCCCAGTACGCTTCCACCTGCTCCACAAGCGGCTTTGGCAGCGGGACGAAGTGCAGTTCGTCCGCCTGCGGCTGGCCGTTCTCCAGCGCCCACTTGAAGAAATCGAACGCGTCCTGGGAGCGCTTGGCGTCCTTGGGCTGCTTGTACATGAGGATGAAGTTGGTTGCCGCGATCGGCCAGGCATCCGGGCCCGGCGCGTTGGTGATGACCAGGCTGAAATCCTTGGCGGTCGCCCAGTCGGCGGTGGCGGCGGCCGCCTGGAAGCTGGCGGCGCTGGGCTGCACGAACGTGCCGGCCGCATTCTGCATGGCGGTGTAGGCCATGCCGTTCTGCGTGGCGTATGCCAGTTCGACGTAGCCGATGGAACCCTTGATCTGCTTGACGTAGGCGGCGACACCTTCGTTGCCCTTGCCGCCGATGCCGACCGGCCAGTTCACGGAGGTGCCCTCACCCACTTTTTCCTTCCATTCCGGACTGACCTTGGACAGGTAGTTGACGAAGTTGAAGGTGGTGCCCGATCCGTCGGAGCGCTTCACCACGTTGATCTTGGTAGCGGGGAGCGCCAGGCCGGGATTGAGCGCGGCCAGGGCCGGGTCGTTCCAGGCGGTGATCTTGCCCAGATAGATGTCGGCCAGCGTCTGGCCGGTGAGGCGCAGCTTGCCGCTTTCGACGCCTTCGATGTTGACGACGGGGACCACGCCGCCGATGGCGGACGGGAACTGGCCGAGACCGGCCTGCGCCAGTTCCTCCGGAGGCAACGGCTTGTCCGACGACCCGAAATCCACCGTGCCGGCCTTGATCTGGGCGATGCCGCCGCCGGAGCCGATGGACTGGTAGTTGATCTTGGCGCCGGTGCTCTTGTTGTAGTCCGCGGACCAGCGCGACAACAGTGGATAGATGAACGTGGCGCCCGCACCGGTGATTTCGGTCGAGACCTTGTCGGTGGCAGCCTGTCCCGGAAGAGCGGCCTGATCGCCCGTGGCGGCTGCCGGCGTGCTGTCGCCGGCCGGCTTGCAGGCGGCGACCGCCAGTGCGATGGCGAGAGGGGCGAGAGCAAGACGGACTGATGACATGCGCGACATGGCGAGCTCCGGAAACGTGATCGAGTTTGGATTGGCGCTATGAAATGATGTTTTTGTTACAGCGTGATGACATCAGGGTCTCCGTGTTCCGTGCGACGGCTGCCCGCCCGAAAAGAAAGAGGCGGGCCCGGAGGCCCGCCTCGTGCGGCGGCGGAGAGGGTGCCGCGTGCGGTCCGGAACGGAGAGAGCGTCCTGGACGTTGCCTGCATCAGTACTTGTAGTTCTGCGCCCAGTAAGCTTCGATCTGCTTGACCAGCGGATCCGGCAGCGGCACGTAGTCCAGCGACTTGGCCTGGGCGTCACCATTGGCGTAGGCCCAGCGGAAGAACTCCTTGGTGGCCTTGGCGCGCTCCACGTTCTTCGGCTTCTTGTACATGATGATGAAGTTGGTTGCCGCCACCGGCCAGGCGTTCTCACCCGGGGCATTGGTCATGATCAGGTAGAAATCCTTGGCCTTGGCCCAGTCCGCGCTGGCGGCGGCGGCCTGGAAGGTTTCGTCGCTGGGCAGCACGAAGTTGCCGGCGGCGTTCTTCATGCGGGCGTACGCCATCTTGTTCTGCAGCGCATACGACAGTTCGACATAGCCGATGCCGCCCTTGATCTGCTTCACATAGGCGGCCACGCCTTCGTTGCCCTTGCCGCCCACGCCAGCCGGCCACTTCACACTGGTGCCTTCGCCCACGGTGCTCTTCCACTCGGGGCTGACCTTGGACAGATAGTTGACCCAGTTGAACGTGGTGCCCGAGCCGTCGGAGCGATGGACCACGGTGATCTTCTGCTCCGGCAGCTGGATGCCACCGTTCAGCGCGACGATGCGCGGGTCGTTCCACATCTTGACCTTGCCCAGGAAGATGTCGGCCAACAGCGGGCCGTCGAACTTCATCGCGCCGGCCTTGACGCCGGCCACGTTGACCACCGGCACGACGCCGCCGATGGCGGATGGGAACTGGCCCAGACCGTACTTCGCCAGTTCTTCCGGCTTCATCGGGGCGTCCGAAGATCCGAAGTCGACCGTGGCGGCCTTGATCTGTGCGATACCGCCACCGGAACCGATGGACTGGTAGTTGATCTTGGTGCCGGTTGCGGCGTTGTAGTCGGCGGACCACTTGGAGAGCAGGGGGTAGATGAATGTCGCGCCGGCGCCGGTGATGTCGGCAGCAAGCACGCCGGTCGAAAGCGTGGCGGCAAACGCCACGGCTGCCGCGCGGGCCTTTAGGGATTTGAGCACTGGAGACTCCTGGTTTTGGCAGGGTGGAAGGCACGGGCGTGCCCGTTGGGTGGCCATTCCACGACGTTTGTGTGACAGCTCGGTGTCGCAATCAAGACAGTCCCGTGACGGCGGGTACGTCGCCCGGCGGACGTCGTGGCGCATGCATGCGAGAGCAAGGGGAGGGCGGGCGCTGACCGACCCGCACGGAAGGCCATGCCAGGAGTCCTAGATATGTGCATGGCACGCGGGCGTGGCCGGCATTGGCTGCACAGGCGGCCGACTGTCACATTGCGGTCACGAAACTCACATGTGACTGCAAGATTTCACTCTCATGCTTTAGCGCATCTTTGACGGGCGCTTAATGATTTCCGAAGGGAAACGAAGCTTCCGCGAAGCCCGCGCTCTTACTCCACCTTCCATCCGGAGAGTCACCATGCGTTATTCCCTTCTGGCTGCCGCACTTGCCGTCGCCATGGGCAGCACCAGTTTCTCGGCATCCGCCGCCGACAACCGCGACCAGACGATCGCCGAACTGAAGGCGCAGCTGGAAGCGCTGACGGCCAAGGTGGCCGAACTGGAAGAGCGCAGTGATGCGCAGTCCGACGTCAATATCGACACCGCCGCGCAGCTGGACAAACTCAACCCCGGCTCGCCGAAGATCGACACCAAGGGCGGCATCAAGCTGACCTCCGCCGACGGCAAGGTCGAGGCGACCGTGGGTGGCCGTATCCATTTCGACACCTACGCCTTCGACCGCGATCTCGCCAGCGCCACCGGCACCACCGAGTTCCGCCGCGCCCGCCTGACCCTGGGCGGCAAGGCCTACGGCTGGGAATACAAGCTGGAGCAGGACTTCGGCGCCGGCACCAACCTGGACGGCCTGCGTGACGCGTACATCGCCAAGAGCGCGCTGGGCGGCAAGTTCACCATCGGCCACTTCAAGCCGTACCGCGCCATGGAAGAGCTGACCAGCTCCAACGAGCTGCTGATGATGGAGCGTCCGTTCGCCTCCGCCACCGGTCTGTTCGGTAGCCGCCAGTTCCAGCAGGGCGTGGGCTACCTGCGTGCGGGCGACAACTACACGGCCGGCGCCACCGTGTTCAACCTGCGTGGCGCGGCCAACTCGCGCAACGAGGGCATGGGCGCGTCCGGCCGCGTGACCTTCGCGCCGATCAACAACGACAACAACACGCTGCACCTGGGCGCCTGGTACAGCTACGAAAACGCCAACCAGGGTTCGGACAACCTGTCGGCCTCCTTCAATTACGCCGGACGCCGTGGCCCCTCGCAGAACATCGCCACCACCACGGGCGCCAGCCGCAACCAAGTCACCGTGTACGCCGTCGAAGCCGCCGGCTCCTTCGGCCCGGCCTTCTTCCAGGCCGAGTACGCCGACGCTTCCTTCGGCCAGCCGCTAGGCCGCGACCAGGACGTGAAGACCTACTACGTGCAGGGTAGCTTCATGCTCAATGGCGGCCATAAGCCGTACAAGGGTGCCACCGGCGTGTTCGGTTCGCCCAAGGTCGCCGACAAGGGGCTGTGGGAACTGACCGGCCGCTACGACTATGCCGAGAACGAGACGCTGAACCGCGAAGTCACCAGCTGGATCTTTGGCGTCAACTACTACGTCAACCCCAACCTGCGTTTCATGCTGAACTACACCCAGGGCGACAACGAGGTCACCGGCGACGAGACCGCCCAGTACGCGCTGCGCACGCAGTTCAGCTGGTAAGCCTCACGCAGTACCGGAAACGAGAAAGCCCCGGGCACGTCCCGGGGCTTTTTTGTCTGAAAGGTCACTGTGGGAGCGACATAAGTCGCGATGGGGCGGCTTTACCGGTGAGTCGATCGCGACTCACGTCGCTCCCACACAACGCTGACCTCGTGGCCTGCGACAGACTTACCTGCCGTCGTTCATCAAGGCAGCGTCTTGTGCTTGAACCGGCAGAGGTCGCGGATCACGCACTGCGGGCAGTCCGGTTTGCGCGCCTTGCACACATAGCGGCCGTGCAGGATCAGCCGGCCCGCAACAACCTGGGGGCGCCCTTCGCAACGAGGCCGCGCCGGCGGCAGGCGATGCCGCCGCGTCAGGCGACGGTCTTGTCCTTGAACCGGCAGAGGTCGCGGATCACGCACTGCGGGCAATCCGGTTTGCGCGCCTTGCACACATAGCGGCCGTGCAGGATGAGCCAATGATGCGCATCCTGCATGAACTCCGCCGGCACCACCTTCATCAGCCTGTCCTCCACCGCGCGCACATCCTTGCCGGGCGCAAGCCCCGTGCGGTTGGCCACGCGGAAGATGTGCGTGTCCACCGCCATGGTCGGCTCGCCGAAGGCGGTGTTGAGCACTACGTTCGCGGTCTTGCGGCCCACGCCCGGCAGGCTTTCCAGCGCCTCGCGCGAGCGCGGTACTTCACCGTCGTACCGCTCGAGCAGGATCCGGCAGGTGGCGATGACATTCTTCGCCTTGGCGTTGAACAGGCCGATGGTCGATATGTAGTTCTTCAGCCCGTCTTCGCCCAGCGCGAGGATCGCCGCCGGTGTGTTGGCCACCGGGAACAGGCGTCGCGTGGCCTTGTTGACGCCCACGTCGGTGGCCTGCGCGGACAGCGTCACCGCGACCAGCAGTTCGAACGGCGTGCCGTATTCCAGTTCCGTCGTCGGGCGCGGATTGAGTTCGCGCAGCCGCGAGAACAGTTCCACCACTT
>NZ_PDWV01000023.1 GCF_010093385.1 Pseudoxanthomonas mexicana | reverse complement strand
CCTGGATACATCCCGGGAAGCGCGAAAAAGGTCCGCCCGGGCCACTCTCAGTGCCCCGGGCGGACCTTTTTCGCGCTTCCCGGGATGTATCCAGGCGGCCCGAAGAGCGTCATGGCGACCTGCCTGACGCCGCGCGCGCGGCGCAGGTCGCGGGCCAGTTTCACCCAGGCGTGGAAGGCGATGGTCACCGGGTTGTAGCTGTGGACCGGATCCACCAGGCCGTAGCGGATCGGCACGTCCGGGCGTTCGTCGCGACAGGTGCCGAACAGGCGGTCGAACACGATCAGCACGCCGCCGTAGTTGCAGTCCAGATATTCCGGATTGCTGGCGTGGTGCACACGGTGGTGCGCCGGCGTGTTGAACACGAACTCGACAGGGCGCGGCAGACGCGGCACCAGTTCCGTGTGCAGCCAGTACTGGTACAGCAGGTTCAGCGCCAGCGCGCCGACCACGTACGGCACCGGGAAGCCCAGCCACACCAGCGGACCGAAGAACACCGCCGCACCCGTGAGCTTGCCGGTCCACCCCAGCCGGTACGCGGTGGACAGGTTGTACTGCGTGGCCGAGTGGTGGACCGAGTGGTTCAGCCAGAACCAGCGCACGCGGTGATCGGCGCGGTGCATCCAGTAGTAGCAGAACTCCTGGCCGACGAAGAGCGCCAGCCAGTGCCAGGGGCGGTCCATCGCGATCGTGGTCAGGCGGAACTCCCAGATCGTGAACAGCAGTACGGCAACCACGCCACCCTGGATCAGCACGCCCAGCAGCGCACGGCCGGCGGCATCGCCGAAGGACGCCCAATAGCCCTTCCAGTCGTAACGGACGCCGCGTCGCATCAGCCACGCGGCTTCCACGGCGGCGACGGCGACCAGCACCAGCAGGGGCAGGCCGGCGAACAGGCGGAAGCCGTCCATCCTACCGCCTCAGCGCGTGCGACGCGCGGCCATCTTCTGGCCGGCTGCACGCATTTCATCGGGCGAGAGCTTGCCGTCGCCGTCGGCATCCAGGGTGTCGAAGCGCTTGGCGATGCGCGGCAGCTTTGCGTCGGCCTCGGCCTTGTCGATCAGACCGTCGCCGTTGGCATCGGCGGCTTTCAGGCGTTCCTGCAGCGTGGCTTTCTGTTCGTCGGTCAGGGTGCGCTGCTGCGCGTGGGCGGGCGCCACCAGCGCGCATACGGACAGGGCGGTGGCGAGGGGAAGCAGGATGGATCGGGACATCGGGAATCTCCGGGTGAGGGAAGGAACAGGTGCAGGCGCGGCGGGTCGGGAATGCGTCCTTGCGGCAGGGGAGGTGCCAGGCCGCCGCGCCTGCGGGAAAGGGTGCAGCCGGTCGGTCAGTGGCCGCGCGGACAGGCGATGGCGTCACCGGCGGCATTGGTGCAGGTGCGCGTATGCACCAGCGTGCCGTCCGAGACGGTCGTACTGCCGGTGTAGCTATTGCCGTTCGCGCCGGTGGCGGTGGTGCTGCGCGCACCGGTCACGTTGCCGTCCGCGTCGCGGCTGATGCCGCCGCTGGTGCTGGCGGTTCCGCCGTTCGGTCCGTTGGCATACGCGCTGCCCTGGCGGCCGGCACTGCCGTCGGCGTTGCGGTAGGTGCTGCGGTCGTAACCGGCATTGCCGCCGTTGGCACCGCTGATGCTGCCGCTGCGCGCGGCGCTGGCATTGCCCTGGCCATCGGCCTGCCAGCCCCGTTGGCGCTGGCTGTCGAAGCGGGCATTGCTGCGCTCGACGGCGACGCTGCCGCCCTGGGCGGTACGCTGCACGGCGCGGCTGCGTTCGCGGGCTTCGGCCTGGTCGGCGATCAGGGTGGTGGCGCACAAGGCGAAAGCGGTGGCGATCAGCAGCGGGGTCTTGCTCATGGCGGAATCCTCATCGGGGTGGGGGTGGCCGCACGGGGAAGCGGCGGCAGGGCCAAGGTAGGGCGGGCAACGGCGGCAGGTGTGTCGCGGTTGACAGCAGATGTGTCTGCCGCCTGCGCCGGAAACATCTGCTTACAAACCGGCTGGAAACGGGGTTTGCCGGGCGTCGCGGCGGCGGGCGATAGTGGCCGCATGGACGAGACCCTGCCCCGCGTGCTGCTGGTGGACGACGACGTGCGGTTGCGCGAGCTGCTGCAGCGATACCTGCAATCGCAGGGCTTCGAGGTGCGCGGCGTGGGCGATGCCGCGCAGATGCGGCAGTCGCTGGATCGCGGCCACTTCGACCTGATCGTGCTGGACCTGATGCTGCCCGGCGAGAACGGCCTGGAGATCTGCCGCCGCCTGCGCGGCCAGGGCGACGCCACGCCCATCGTGATGCTGACGGCGAAGGGCGACGAGATCGACCGCATCGTCGGACTGGAGATCGGCGCCGACGACTACGTGCCCAAGCCGGTGAATCCGCGCGAGCTGCTGGCGCGCATCCGTTCGGTGCTGCGGCGCACGCGCCCCGCGCCCGGTGCGCCGCAACCCGACGGCGGTGAGGTGGTGTTCGGGCCTTTCACGCTGGACCTGGGCCGGCGCGAGCTCACCCGCGACGGCGCGCTGTTGCGGCTGACCAGCGGCGAATTCGCGGTGCTGTCGGTGTTGCTGCGGCATCCACGCCAGCCGCTGAGCCGCGACCGCCTGATGAGTCTGGCGCGCGGCCGCGAGCACGAGGCCTTCGAACGCAGCATGGACGTCACCATCGCGCGCCTGCGCCGCCTGCTGGAAGACGATCCGCGCCAGCCGCGCCTGATCCAGACGGTCTGGGGCGTGGGCTATGTGTTCGTGCCGCCGGAGGCCACGCCATGAGGGCGCCGCTGCCGCGCAGCGTGTTCGGCCAGCTGCGCTGGTCATCGCCCTGGTGTTGGCTGGCGCGGGCGTGCTGGCGCTCCTGCTCGGGCGCGAACTCGCTACGCGGCCGGCGGCCGAACAGCTGCTGCGCGCGATGCAGGGCTTCGCCGAAGTGGTCGAAGCGCTCGATCAGCACCAGCCGCATGCGCGCACGGTCGCGCAGCTGCGGGATGCCGGGCTGGAAGTGCGCAGCACGCCGCCCGCCGATGCCCGGCCGCGTTTCGCGCCCTTGCTGCGTGAACTGCGCGAACGGGCCGCCGGCACGCTGGGCGCCGGTCGCGAGCTGCGGATGGACGCCGGCCGCGGGCTGCGGGTGATCTGGCTGAAACCTGCCACGCGCGAACCGCTGTGGGTGTCGTTCGCCTACGACCGCCCGGGCACCGGCATGCGCCGCTTCTCGGTGTTCATGCTGATCGGGTGCGTGGCGCTGGTGTGGCTGGCCGCCGCGTACTTCGCGCGCCGGCTGGTGCAGCCGTTGCGCCAGCTCGCGGCCGCGGCGCCGGCCATCGTGCGCGGCGACGCCCCGCCGATCGTCCCGGCGCGTGCGCCGCGCGAAGTCGCCGGCCTGGCACAGGCGCTGGGCGAAGCCAGCGGCGACGTGCGCGCGGCGGCCGAAGAGCGTGCGCTGCTGCTGGCCGGCATCTCGCACGACCTGCGCACGCCGCTGACCCGCCTGCAGTTCGCGCTGGAGATGGTGCCCGACACCGATCCCGACCTGACCCGCAGCATGCAGCGCGACATCATGGAAATGGATGCGATCCTGGGCCAGTTCATCGCCTTCGCCCGCGATGGCCGCGACGAAGGCAGCGAAACGGTCGACCTGGCCGCGATCTGCCGCCAGGCGGTCGCCGCGGCCTCGAAAGGCTGGCGTGTGGAACCGCCGGAGCACGCGCTGCTGCCGGGCAAGCCGATGGCGCTGCTGCGCGCGGTCGAGAATCTGCTGGTCAACGCCGAGCGGCATGGCGCGTTGCCGCTGTCGTTGCGGCTGTGGGCCGAAGGTCCGGCGTGGGTGGTCGAGGTGGCCGACGGTGGCCCTGGCCTGTCCGCCGAAGCCGCCGAGCGCGCACGCCAGCCGTTCGTCCACGACCAGGCAGGCGGCGGCAGCGGCCTGGGCCTGCCCATCGTCGACCGCGTGGCCCGCCAGCACGGCGGCGAACTGCGCCTGCTGCCGAATACGCCCCAAGGCCTGCGCGCGCAACTGTGGCTGCGGGCCGGTTGATCTCCCCCAACAAGGTGATGCGATGAAGACGATGCTGTTCCGCACGGGCCTGCTGGCCTGCGTCCTGACCGCTGCGCTGCCGCTGGCCGCGCAGACCTTCCGCGAACGCCTGCAGCAGGCGCGCGACGCCTCGCGCCAGCCGGCTGCAAGCCCACCGGCGTTGCCCGCCGGCGCCCGTGCGCTGCGCGATGTCGCCTACGGCGACGACCCGCGCCAGCGCTACGACGTCTACCTGCCGGCGCAGCCGCAGCGCGCGCCGGTGATCCTGTTCGTGCACGGCGGCGGCTGGGCCAACGGCAACAAGGACAATCCCGGCGTGGTCGAGAACAAGGCCGCGTACTGGCTGCCGAAGGGCTACGTGCTGGTCTCGATCAACTACCGCATGCGACCGGACACCGCGCCCATCGACCAGGCCCGCGACGTGGCGCGCGCCCTGGCCGACGTGCAGAAGCGCGCACCGTCGTGGAACGCCGATCCGGCGAACGTGCTGCTGATGGGTCACTCCGCGGGGGCGCATCTCGCCGCGCTGGTGGGTGCCTCATCCTCGCTGTGGCGCGAGGCGGGCGCCGCCCGTCCGCGAGGTGTGGTCTCGCTGGACAGCGGCGCGCTCGATGTGCCGCAGACGATGAAGAAGCCCCCGCTGCCGCGCATCTACGACGCGGCTTTCGGCAGGAATCCGGTCGACTGGATCGCCGCTTCGCCATACCACCAGCTCACCCGCGACGCGGTGCCGATGCTGTTCGTCTGCTCCTCGCGCCGGCAGGATGCCTGCCCACAGGGTCGCGCGATGGTGGAGAAGGCGAAGACGCTGGGGGTCGCGATGGAGGTGCTGCCGGAAGACCTCTCGCATGGCGAGGTGAATCACCTGCTGGGTGCGCCGTCCGCCTACACCACGTCGGTGGATGCGTTCGTGCAGCGCCATGTGAACTAGCCCCTGCCACCGTGGGAGCGACGTGAGTCGCGATGAAGCGTTACCGGTAACCGATCACGACTTGCGTCGCTCCCACGACAGCGCACCTTGTTCCCCGGATCAAGCGAGGGCAGGTTCTTCGGGCACTTTCTCCCCGCCAGCGGGGAGAAGAAAAGTAGCAGTGCCTAGCGCACCAGCAACGGCAACGCCTGCGCTGCGGGCGCCCGCCAGACGTGGTCCGCCTCCGCGGACAGCGCGGTCGGCTCCGGATTGATTTCCACCACGGTCGCGCCGTGGCGACGGGCCAGCGCGGGCAGGCCGGCGGCAGGATAGACAAGCCCCGACGTACCCACGACCAGCATCAGCGAACAGCGCGTCGCCGCATCAGCCGCCGCGTCCCAGGCGTCGTCGGGCAAGGCTTCGCCGAACCACACCACGCCCGGACGCACCCGGTCGCCGCAGGCCGCGCAGCGCATCGGCTCGATACGCTGCACGCCGTCGACGTAGTCGTCGAGCGGGCCGTCATGCGCGCGCCCGCAGGCGAAGCAGCGCAGAGCGAACAGGCTGCCATGCACATGCGCATCCACGGCGCTGCCGGCGGGTTCGTGCAGGTCGTCGACGTTCTGGGTGACCAGCGACAGCGGCACGCGTTGCGCCAGCGCCGCCAGCGCACGATGACCGGCATTCGGCTGCGCATCGCGGACGAGTTGCATGCGCCAGCGGTACCAGCCCCAGACCAGCGCGGGATCCTCGCGCCACGCCTCGGCCGTCGCCAGCCGCATCGGATCGAAGCGCGACCACAAGCTGTCGTGCGTGCCGCGAAAGGTGGGGATGCCGCTCTCGGCCGACATGCCGGCGCCGGTCAGCACGCAGACACGGCCGCCGTTGTCGATCGTCCGGTGCAGCGCATCGTCGATCGCAGCGGGCACCACGTCCATCCGCTCAGGCCTTGTGCGGCGTGGCCAGGTACTCGGCGCTCTGCATCTCGATCAGGCGCGAGGCGGTCCGCTCGAACGCGCCCTGCAGGCGCGTGCCGGTGTACAGCGCCGTCGGCGCGTCCGCGGCGGTGCACACCAGGTTGACGTGGCGGTCGTACAGTTCGTCGATCAGGTTGACGAAGCGGCGCGCAGCGTCTTCGTTCAAGGCATCGAAGCGGGGGATGCCGCCCACCAGCACCGTGTTGAACTCGTGCGCGATCTCGATGTAGTCCGTGGTGCCGCGCGGGCCCTCGCACAGCGCCGCGAAATCGAACCAGGCGATGCTTTTGCCACGGCCACGCACCGGGATCTTGCGGCTGTCGATCTCGATGTTGCCGCCGTGCGCGGCTTCGCCACTGCTGAGTTCGCGCCAGCGCATCGCCAGCCAGTCGTCGGCCGCGCCGTCCAGTGGCATCCGGTACACCGGCGAGCGGGTCAGCGCGCGCAGGCGGTAGTCTTCCTGCCCGTCCGAGCGCAGCACCACGCAGTATGTCTGCAGCAGGGCGATCGCCGGCAGGAAGCCCGCGCGCTGCAGGCCGTCCTTGTACAGGTTCTGCGGCGCGGGATTGGAGGGCGTCACCAGGGGGATGCCTTCGGCGAACATGCGCTCCAGCAGGCGCGCCAGCAGCATCGCATCGCCGATGTCGGTGACGAAGAACTCGTCCAGCACCAGCACGCGCAGCTTGCCGCGGACTTCACGCACGATCTTCGCCAGCGGATCGCTCTCGCCGGCGTGCAGGCGCAGGCGCTCGTGCACGCCGCGCATGAAGCGGTGGAAGTGGGTGCGGTACTTGCCGCCGCCTTCGCCATGCGCCTTGTTCTGCGAAACCGAGTACGTCGGCAACGGCAGGGTGTCGTAGAACAGGTCCACCAGGAAGGTCTTGCCGCGCCCGACTTCGCCCCAGTAGTACAGGCCCTTGACGGTTTCCGGTGGCTTGCCGAACAGCCTGCCGAACAGGCCGGGCGACGGCGGCTCCGCCAGCAAGGCCGCATGGATGCGGTCGAGTTCGGCCAGCGCGGGATGTTGCGCCGGATCGTTCTGCCATTGGCCTTCGGAGGCGCCGCGTGCGTAGACCTGCGACGGCGTCGGGGCCGTCTCCCGAGCGTCGTCCGTCATCACGCCGGTACGTAGGCTTTCATCGCATGCTTGATGGCGCCGCGCAGGTCCATCAGCTTGCGGTGGAAGAAATGGCTGGTCTCGGGCATGCGGATCAGTTCGGGCGGCTGTTTCAGCGTGTCGATCCAGTCGTACACGGCCTGTGGCTCGACGATTTCGTCCTCTTCGCCCTGGATCATCAGCCACGGGCACGTGGGGGGCGTGATCGAAGCGAAATCCCACCGGCCTGCCGGCGGCGCGATCGACACCAGCGCATCCGGCTGCAGGCTGTCGCTGGCGCGCAGCGATACGTAGGCGCCGAAGCTGAAGCCCGCCAGCCACAGCTGGGTGCCGGGACGCTGGGCGCGCACCCAGGCCACGACCGCGCGCAGGTCGTCCACTTCGCCGTCGCCATGGTCGAACAGGCCGGCCGAAGCGCCCGTGCCGCGGAAGTTGAAGCGCACCGTCACCGCACCGAGTTCGCGCAGGCTGCGCGCGGCCATCACCACCACCTTGTTGTGCATGGTGCCGCCCTCGGTGGGCAGGGGATGGCAGATCACCGCGGTGACCGGCTTTACCGGCTCGCCGTCTTCCGGCCAGTCGACATGGGCTTCCAGAGGCCCTTCGGGGCCGTCCAGGGTGATCGGGCCGGACGCGGTGGGAAAGGCGGCGGGGTTCGTCATGGCGCCCATGATAAGCCTTGCGCCGCAACGAGGTCGTGCTGGAATCGGCGCGACCACCGACCAAAGCCCAAGCGCGACGCGCGGCGGGGTATGCGATCCTGCGCAGCCCCACGCCGCTCCCGCCGCACCATGGCATTCGATGCCTTCGCCCTGATCCTGACCATGCTGGCCCTGGGCATTGTGTTCGCGCGCCTGCGGGTGTTTCCCGACAATGCCGCCGACGTCCTGAACCGCGTGGTGCTGTATGTCTGCCTGCCGGCCGCGGTGCTGACCTACGTGCCGCGCCTGCACGTGGACGCTTCGCTGCTGGGCGTGGTCGTCACCCCTTGGATTCTGACCGCCGCGACCATCGCCCTGGTCGCCCTGGCCACGCGCCTGTTCGGCTTCCGTCGCGACGAGCATGCGGTACTGCTGCTGTGCGTGGCCCTGTGCAACAGCAGCTTCATCGGATACCCGATGGTGCGCGCGCTGCTGGGCGAACACGCGCTGCCGTACGCGGTGGTGTACGACCAGTTCGGCACCTTCGTCCTGCTGTCCACGTTCGGCCTGTACGTGCTGGCGCGCTATGGCGGCGATGCGCCCCCCACCGCACGCGAGATCGGCCTGCGCATCCTGAAGTTCCCGCCGGTGTGGGCCCTGCTGGTCGGACTGACGCTGATGCCGGAGCAGCCCCCGGCCTGGATCGGCGGGGCCCGGCAGAAGCTGGCCGATGCATTGCTGCCGCTGGTGATGCTGGCGGTGGGCCTGACCATCCAGCTGAAACTGCCGCGCGACGAGGTGAAGCCACTGGCGGTCGGCCTGCTGTTGCGCCTGCTGGTGATGCCGGCGCTGGCGTTGCCGCTGTCGCTGGCCTTCGGCATGTCCGGCGAGATGCTGCAGGCCAATGTGCTGGAGTCGGCCATGCCGACCATGATCACGGCCGCCGCGCTGGCCATTTCGCACCAGCTTGCCCCGCGCCTGGCCGCCGCGCTGGTCGGCTACGGCATCCTGCTGTCGCTGGCGACGCTGCCGATGTGGGCGTGGGTGGTGGGGCGCCTGGCCGCATAGGCGGGCGCTGGCGCGTGGTGCCGCGTTCGTGCGAACGTTGAAGTCGTTCCCGACAGGAGTGGGCGATGCGCACGACAATCCAGGTGTGTACGTGGCTGGTGTTGATGGCGTCGGTGCTGGCTTCATCGCTCTCTCTGGCGCAGGACGGTCCGCCCCCGGAGGTGCCGGGCCGGGTCGAATCCGATCCGCAGCTGGCCGCTGCCAGCCGGGCCTGGCATGACGCATGGCGCGCCCACGTCGAAGCGCATCTGCGCACCGTCGCCGCGCGCGGCACGGCGCGTGACCTGCTGGTGGCCGGCTGGCTGTGGCCGCGGAGTAACGATGACGCGGACACCCAGGCGCGCGCATGGCTCCAGGCCGCCCACGCCGCGTCCAGGGGCGACGATCCGCTGGTGGACTGGGCACTGCTGGACGCCTGCGCGACGAACGACGCCCGCTGCGACCGCAGCCTGCTGCTGCAACGCCTGATGGCCGCCGATCCGGGCAATGCCGAACGCCTGCTTGCGGCCTATGCCGACGCCGTCCAACGCAGGGACATGGCCGCCGCCGAGCGGTACTGGCAGGCGGCCGCCGCGGCGACCCACTACCGCACGCACTTCAGCGACGTCGGCCTGCTGATGGCCACGACGCTGCGACAGGTGCCGGCACCGCCACTGGATCCCGCGCTGGCAGCCGCCATCGGCGAGGATCTCGGGATCGGCCGGGCTGCCACGCCGCAGGACATGGCGGATGTGGCGGTCATGGCCATCACTGCGGCCATCGCGGTCCCGACCCTGCAGCCGATCATGCAGCGCTGCCGGGCCCGGGTCGGTGCACTGCCCGCTGACGCACGCACCGCCTGCAAGCGGATCTACACGCTGCTGGCCGCCGACGACTCGATCATGATCGGGCCGGCCATCGCGCTGCCGCAGCTGGGGCAGTGGGCCGACGGCGATGTGGAGCGCGAGGCGGCGCGCGAGCGCCTGCGCCAGTTCGCGTGGGTGTACGAAAACGTCATGCGGTTGTACCAGCGACCTGCGCCCGCGCGACATCTGCCGGCCGATTACGTCGATGTCTTCCTGCGCAACGGCGAACTCGCCGCCATGCGCCATCAACTGCAGGCCAACGGCATTGCGGGCGAGCCGCCCGCCGGTTGGTTGCCCGACAGCCCGGAACATCGTGCCCTGTTGACCGGCGAACCGCCCACCGCACCCTGAGCTGCCTTCGCATCGCGTTGACCGCGCTGGTGGAAGCATCGGCGCAGGAGGTCATGCCATGTTCGACGGATGGGAAGCACAGGCGCCGGTGGTCGGGCGCATCGCGTTCGCGATGCTGCTGGGCGGCGCCATCGGGCTGGAGCGCGAGATGAAGGACCGCCCTGCCGGCTTCCGCACACACATGCTGGTGGCCGGTGCGGCGGCCATGCTGACCGGTATGGGCGACATGATGCTGGCGCTGGCGCAGCACGCGGGCGACGAGCGCGTGCAGATCGATCCGTTCAGGCTGGTCGAAGCCGTGATCGCCGGCGTCGCCTTCATCGGTGCCGGCACGATGATCGCCCACCGCGGCCGCGTGGTCGCCGGCATCACCACGGCGGCGTCGCTGCTGATGGTGGCGGTGATCGGCGTGGCCGTCGGCTTCGGCCATGGCTGGCTGGCGTTGCTGGCGACGCTGCTGACGTTCGCCGTGCTGTCGGTGCTGGCATGGCTGGAGCGGCGTGTCGCCAAGCGCCCCGACAACGGCTAGCGCCTCAGGCGATCAGGCGTTTCACCGCGTCGCGCTGATGTCGTGCATCGCGCGGATGCGCCTTCCAGGTTTCAGCTATCACCTGCACCGCCTGCACCAGCGTGGCTTCGGGCTTGGCATAGGGAATGCGCAGCCACTGGTCGTTGCCGCCTTCCACGCTGAAGACCGGGCCCGGCGCGAGGTACACGCCCTTGCGTTCCACGTCCGCCGCCAGTGCGGTGGCGCTGCCGTGCGGCATCCGAACCCACAGCGACAGGCCGCCTTCGGGCAGGCGGAAGCGCCAGTCGGGCAGGTGCTCGCGCAGGGCCTGCGCCAGGGTGTCGCGTCGTTCCCGCATCTGGGCGCGTCGCGCGGCGAGTGCGCCGTGGGCGTCCAGCATCTCCGCCACCACCAACTGGTCGAACAGGGAGCTGCCCAGGTCCATCTGCACGCGCGGGGCGATGAGGCGTTCGATGTGTTCGCGCGGCGCACGGATCCAGCCCACGCGCAGGCCGCCCCAGCAGAGTTTGGACGCACTGCCGATGGTGAACGCATCGGTTGCGAACGCGGCGAACGGTACCGGCATCGACGCATCGGACAGGCAGGTGGATTGCAGGGTTTCGTCGACGATGGCGATCGTGCGCGTGGTGCGCAGCGCAGCGGCATAGTGCGCGCGTTGCGTTCCCCCCATCAGGAAGCCGGTGGGGTTCTGGAAATCCGGAATGAGGTACGCCAGCCGCGGCGAGGTCTGCCGCAATGTCGCCTCGATGGCGGCAAGGTCCCAGCCGTCCTCGCCCAGCGGGTCGCCCATCGGCGCGCTGACCAGGCGCGCGCCGCCGAGGCGCAGCGCCTCGATCGCATTCGAATACACCGGCGACTCGATCATGAGGCGGTCGCCCGGGCGGCTCAGCGCACGGGCGATGATCGCGATGGCCGACAGCGCGCCCGAGGTGATCACGATCTGCTCGGGCGTGGTGGGCAGGCCGCGCTGCGTGTATGTCGCCGCGACGCGGGCGCGCAGCGCGGGCAGACCGGAAGGCAGATAGCCGTCGCTGGCCAGGTAGGCGGGCAATGCCTCCAGCGCGCGCGCGTAGGCGGCCGCGACGCCGGGCGTGGCCGCGCCGGCCGCGCAGTTGAGGTCGATGGCGACACCCGATGAAGGTGCCGTGCCGACGGCATGCAGTGCGTGGTCGTGCGCGCGGCGTCGGTCGAGCGGCGCCGTGGCGAACGTGCCCGCGCCCTGCCGGGCGGTGGCGAAGCCGGCGGCCACCAGGTCCGCATAGGCACGGGTGACGGTGTTCCTCGACACGCCGAGCGCTTCGCTGACGGCACGTTCGCTGGGCAGGCGGGTGTCCAGCGGGATGCGGCCGTCGCCGATCAACTCCTGTAGCGCCTGGCGCAGCCCGCGGTAGGCGGGCGACCGGGGGAAGTCGCCTACCAGCGGGGCGAGGCGATCAGGGGCCAATACGCGGTTCATGAGGCCACTATCGCACGATTGGCTCTATCGAAAAGAGCCAATCGGGGTGAAGGTGGCCCCATGAAACCTGCCTCTTCCATCGGCCTGGCCAACCTCGGCCCCCTCGCCCAACTCAAGGCCGGGCGCCTGCCCGAACGCGTGCTGCGCCTGCTCGTCGGCCTGTGGCTGTACGGCCTGGCCATCGCCCTGATGATCGAAGGTGCCGTGGGCGCCTCGCCCTGGGACGTGTTCCACCTGGGTGTGTCGCGCCACCTGCCGCTGTCGTTCGGCACGGTGATGATCCTCGCCGCGGTAGGCGTGCTGCTGGCGTGGGTTCCGCTGCGGCAGATGCCCGGCCTGGGCACGCTGGCCAATACGCTGCTGCTGGGGCCGTTCGCCGACCTCAACCTCGCCTGGCTGGCGACGCCCGAGGGCTTGCCGCTGCGCTGCGCCTACCTGCTGGCCGGCGTGGTGCTGTGCGCCGTCGCCACCGCGCTGTACATCGGCGCCCAGCTGGGGCCGGGTCCGCGCGACGGACTGATGACGGGGCTGGCGCGCCGCACCGGCTGGTCGATCCGCCGCATCCGCACGCTGATCGAAGTCACGGTGCTGGCCATCGGCGTGCTGCTCGGCGGCGTCGTGGGCGTGGGCACCCTGGTATTCGCCTTCGGCGTGGGGCCGCTCACGCAGTTCTTCCTGCGCCATCTGGTGGTGCGCCTGGACGCGCCTGCGACCGTTGCGCTGAGAGGAGAAACACGATGACGTCCGCGGTCCTGCGCTACAGCGCCTTCACGACCGACCCGAGCGGCGGCAATCCCGCCGGCGCGGTGCTGGATGCGCGCGGTCTGTCCGACAACGCCATGCAGCGCATCGCCGCGGACGTGGGCTATTCGGAAACCGCGTTCCTGCTGCCACGCGCGGATGGCGAGCTCGAGGTGCGCTACTTCAGCCCGCTGGCCGAAGTCAGCTTCTGCGGCCACGCGACGATCGCGGCGATGGTCGCGCACGCCCGCCGGCAGGGTCCGGGCGACTTCGTGCTGCACACGCAGGCGGGGCGCGTGCGCGTGACGGTCGATGCCGGTTTGTTCGCCACCCTGACCAGCGTGCCGCCGCTCGTGGACGCATTGGATGCCGCTGATCTGGATGGCGTGCTGGGCACGTTGCGCTGGCATCGCGACGAACTCGACCCCGTGCTTCCGCCCGCGGTCGCGTATGCCGGTGCGTGGCATCCGGTCATCGCCGTCGCCACGCGCGCGCGGTTGGCCGATCTGCACTACGACTTCGATGCACTGGCCGCGCTGATGGCATCGCGCGGCTGGACCACGATCAATCTGGTGCGGCGCGAAGACGCGCACACGCTGCACGCGCGCAATCCGTTCCCACCCGGCGGCGTGGTGGAAGATCCGGCCACTGGCGCCGCGGCCGCGGCGTTGGGTGCGTATCTGGCGGCGCAGGACCGGCTGCCTGACGACCGCAGGTTCACCATCCACCAGGGACACGACCTCGGGCGACCGAGTGTGTTGCGGGTGGACGTGCCGGTGGATGTAAGCGAGGGGGTAAGGGTGAGTGGGACTGCGGTGGAGATTGGGGAGGGGGATTGCGTCGATCTCTGCCGATGGGCGGTTGCGACCCCAGATCACGCCAACGGGTCCGTGTCCTTCTTAAGTCGGCTTAATAGAGGGACGATAGCGATCTAAGAAAGAAGGAGCTGGCACCCCGGGTTAGCGGGTGATGTTCACGAGCGAACCACGCAGCTGGCGCTTGCGCACCCTGCGTCCTGGCATGTTCCCACGACCCCTATGCAGACATGTACCGTCTGCCTTGACGCGCGCTGGGTGGAACGTGAACATCCATGTCGTCCCCCGGGGATGGGGCGTTAGGCTGCAGGAGACACATCTAGTGGAACCCGAAGTGAAGCCATCCGCTAAGGCGCTAGCTGAAGCCCTTGGCTTGTCAGAGGATCTGCTCCGGGCGATCGAGCTATCGCAGGCCCCACTTACCAACATCGCTTTGATGGCTTCTCGTCTCGCGAGGCTCCTGAACGACTTCGACCATCAGAAGATTTTCGAGTACGAGAGCGGCGGATACCCATATTCTGCTACTGGCGTATCCCCAGAGGTGTGGCGCCTTGCAACGCTCGCAGGAAGGACCTACCAAAAGAAAGACAAGGAAGAGGTCAAGACCTACGCGAGAACTGAATCAATTGAACAGCTTGAGGCCTCGTTGGAGGCTTCAAAACTAGGAATCGACGCAGCCAGGGATCCGAATGTTTCGATCTCTTCCGCCAACCCCAATCAGTACGTAGGCTCCGGGCACGGCAACTGGGTCGAACGAAGCAGATTGCACCAGTCGATTAGGGAGTCCTCTGCAAAGCTAAGCTCACGCAGATCATTCATCTACGCATATGTGCTTCAAAAGAATCTAGAGTTGAAGTTCTCCGGCATAGCAGGAGACGCATTTTCTAGAATTCGCTTAGCAGCAGATGAGCTTATTGGCCTTACAGTCCCGTCTGCCGCTCAAAAGTTTGTCGCCATTTATGAGAACTTGCAATCCGACAACCCAGAGGATTGGTCTAATGCTGTCCATAGCTGCCGGAGGATCCTGCAGGATTTGGCAGACCACCTATTCCCGGCCACTGATACGCCGCGCGTCAAGTCGGTTAATGGCAGGGACGTTCGTATCGCTCTTGGAGCAGACAACTACATCAACCGCCTAGTCTGCTTCACAGAGGACAATTCCACCTCAGGGCGATCAGAAGAAATTATTGGCTCTCAACTAGCGTACTTGGGTGATCGCCTAGACTCGCTGTTCAGGGCAGCTCAAAAGGGTTCGCACGCGACCATATCAATACGCGATGAGGCAGATCGCTATGTCGTATACACCTACATGCTCGTTGCGGATCTTCTCAAGCTTGCTAGGCCTGCAGCTTAACAATTCAGTCAAGCCGAACTCGCTTCGCGGCACGGATCATCGGAAGGCATAAGGCGTCGGGAGCAGTGATACATCCATGAGTCTCAATGCCATTTCTGGCTTGGCATTTGGGCTTCTGCCCCTCTTGCCCCTTCTGTTGCCCGTGCCCTTCTTGCTACACGGTGCCCGCCAAGATCGTAAGCTCATCGCAGCATCACCTGGCTTGCTTGGCGCAGTTGTTTACATCGCTACCGTTCTGGCATCGCATTGGTCTCGGCCACCCGCTTCTGACTCTATCCTGTGGTTACATGCAGTGGCTTCGGCCGTGCCTCTGTTGCTGTTGGCTCCTTCTGTTGTGGCGTTGCGGAGCACAGGGCTATCCATCCTGCATCTGATTACTCTGACCGGTGTAGTAGGGTCTTGGCTATTCGGCGGCATCCTGATCGATGGAACGTCATAGGTTGCTCGTTCTCGGAGACTCGTCCCCTTACTTCTTAGCGAGTAGGATGGGTCGAGCCGAAGGCGATACCCATCACCCGCACCATTCGCAGGAAGGCATACTGCAGCGGCCGCACGCTCGATAGCTCGTTCGCGCTGGGCTTTCCGGATTGCACGTGATGGGTATCGCCTTCGGCTCAACCGTACGGATTCGTCGGCGAATGCGCCGCTTCAGTCGTCCCGCGCCGCTGTGGTCGGGTCCAGTTGCTCTGCTTGCCTCGCGGAGAACGCCATATCCTTTCAGAGCATCGCGTTAGACTGAGGATGGGGACGGGGAGGGGCACGAATGAAAGCAGGCATCCACGCAAAACGCATTCTGCTGATGGTGGCGCCTTTGGCGCTCATGTTGTGCGCCGCTGTAGTCGTCCCAGTCGCACTGGAGCGCTGGGAAGACAGGCGAGAGCGTCTTGATGCGATCCAGGCTGAAAGGGTGGCGCTGTATCGGGCGCGCCTTGAACCGTGCCCCGGGAAGGTCGATTCAACCGGTATCAAGGAGCTTGCACTCAGGCCCGGTGAAATCGGGGTAGACGTATTCCCGGAGTTCGCTGCGCCGGAGGGATTCCGGCTTTCCCATGCATCCTTGTCGGGCCATGCGGGGGTCTCTGCCGCCGGTTACCTGCCGCCACCTCCTCCGCCACCTGGGCGTGCCGAAGTGAATCAGGCTATTGAGCCGCTAGCACCCACGTACAAGACGTTCCCGCCCGTCGTCCTGCCGCAAGCACTCGGAGCGCGCGCACTGGAGACGCTGAAAGCGGAAATAGATCATGCGGATGCTGCCGGATCGATGGGGCTTGATGGGATCACGTACATCCTGCGGTACGACGATAAATGCGCATTCGCCTGGTCGCCCGCGCCCGGCACACGCGCACACAAGATCGTCGGTCTGGTGAATGCGCTGGATTCGTTGAGCAAAGAAGATGCACGCAACGCCACCGCCTTGCATGCGGACGTTTCAAGGTGGATCGCCGAACTGGAATCGGACACGCGCGAACTCGCCGATTGAGCCCGTAGGATGGGTTGAGCCGCAGGCGATACCCATCATCGTTAGCGCCCTCGTCGGGGGCTTTATGCAAAGAATCCGGTGTCGGAACGTCAATCGCACCGCGCTTCCAATTGACATGCGATGGGGCTGCGACTCAACCCACCGTACGGTCTCAGGACACGGACGTGTCGACTGCCGGGGCGCACGCTGCCGCTAAAAGCTCGCGACTTACGTCGCTCCCACGGCCGCGCTTCCCGAGTGCGGAACCTGGTGCCTCAGTGCACGGCCCGACGGCTCAACCCGCCGGCACCGTCCGCTCCCGCGCCCAGTCGCGCAGCGCCTGCACCTGTTCGCCCATCAGGACCGACAGCGGGCGGGTGCTGCGGATCTCGTGCATAACGAGGTCGGTGTCGAGCGGTTTCTGCTCGGCATGCGCGGCGTACAGCGCCGAGACGATGGCCTGCTCCAGCTCGGCGCCGGAGAAACCGTTGGCCGCGGCGGCGAGTGCGGGCAGGTTGAAGGCGTCCGGATCCAGATGCCGGCGTGCCAGGTGCACGCGCAGCACCTCCACGCGCGCCTCGGGCGAAGGCAGGTCGACGAAGAAGATCTCGTCGAAACGGCCCTTGCGCAGCAGCTCCGGCGGCAGGTCCTGCACCTGGTTGGCGGTGGCGACCAGGAAGACTTGCCCGCTGCCCGCGCCGGCCTTGCGCTCGGCCATCCACGTGAGCAGGTAGCCGAGTACGCGGCGCGACACGCCGCCATCCTCGTCGCCGCCGCTGGCCAGGCCCTTCTCGATCTCGTCGATCCACAGCACGCAGGGCGCCAGTTGCTCGGCCGAGGCCAGCGCCGCGCGCAGGTTCTTCTCGGTCTCGCCGTGGTACTTGTCGTACAGCGTGCCGAAATCCAGCCGCAGCAGCGGCACGCCGAAGCCGGCGGCCGTGGCCTTGGCCAGCATCGACTTGCCGCAGCCCTGCACGCCCAGCAGCAGCACGCCCTTGGGCAGGTCCAGCCCCGGTGGCGGATTGCCGGACACGAACACCGCACGCCGCTGTTCGATCCAGCGCTTCAGCCGCGACGCACCGGCCACGTCGGCGAACTTCGCCGTGTCGTACTCGTAGTGCAGATGCCCGCTGCGGTTGAGCAGCTCGAACTTCAGTTTGTTCAGCGCGGGCAGGTCGCTGGCGGTCAGGGCGCCGTCGGCGAAGATCAGCTGCCGCGCGATGCGGCGTGCGTCCACCAGGCTCAGGCCCTGCAGGTTGCGCACGATCTGCTTCACCGCCTCGCCATCGGCCTCGACGCGCCGGCCGCCGTGCTCGCGGGCGTAGTGCTCGGCTTCCTCGCGGACCATCTTCAACAGGGCATTGCCGTCGGGCAGGCGCGGGCTGAAACGCACCGCCAGCGCGTCCAGTTCGGCCGGCAGTTCGATCTTCGCGCCCACCAGCACTACCACGTGCGGCAGGCTGTGCCGGCGTTGCAGGATGTCGCGCAGCTGGCGCTGGCTGCTGGCGTAGCCCAGGTAAGGGTGGAAATCCAGCAGCAGGTAGATGCCGCGCTGCTCGGCCTGCTTGATGGCCTGCAGGGCGGCACTGGCGTCGGGCGGGCCGACGGCGTCGTCCTCGCGGTCCATGTCCAGCCGGCGCAGGCCCTCGGTGATGCTCCAGCGGAACAGCGCCCGCCACACCTGGCCCAGGGCCTGCCGGAACAGGTCGACCACGCGCGCCTCGTCCTGGGTCTCGATGACGATCAGCGGGGTGTTGGCGCGGATCAGCGCGGTGAGGTCCTGCAGCTCGTTCATGGGGCGTCCGGTCCGTGGGGACGGAACGATAACAGCAAGCAGTGAGTGGGGAGGAGTGAGGAGTGAGGGGAAGCCGGGTCTTGCCTTCGCTCACTCCTCACTCCTCACTCCTCCCCCTCACTCCTGTCTTTCTGCTTCACCTCCCCCGGTGTACCCTGCGGGCTCCCCGGGCAACGAGGTGCGCGCATGAAGACGATTCTGGTCGCCAGCTCCAAGGGCGGCGCGGGAAAGACCACCCTGGCGACCAATCTGGCCGCGTATTTCGCACTTGATGGCAAGCGCACGGTGCTGGTGGACGCCGATCCGCAGCATTCCTCCACCCGCTGGGCCGAGCGCCGGGCGGAACTGGAGTCGGCCGTACTGCCGATCGACGCCAGCGGCCGGCGCGCCTGGCGCGCGTGGCTGCCGGAGGACGCCGAGCGCGTGGTGGTGGACGCCCCGGCGGGCGCGATGGCCGACGACCTGGGCAGTTTCCTGGAGCACGCCGACGCCGTGGTGGTGCCGGTGCTGCCGTCCGCCCTGGACATCGAGGCCACGGTCGGCTTCCTGAACACCCTGGCCAAGGTGCCGCGGGTGCACAAGCGCAAGCTGCCCGTGGGCCTGGTGGTCAACCGCAGCAAGCCGTGGACGAATGCGTCGCAGCAGGCGGTGGAGATGCTGAAGACCTGGCCTTACCCGGTCATCACCCAGCTGCGCGATACCCAGGCCTACGTGGTGATGGCGGGCCTGGGCCGCAGCCTGTTCGACTACCGTTCGGCGCAGGTGCGCGAGCATCAGGCGGACTGGGAACCGTTGTTGAAGTGGATCAAGAAAGCCTAAGGAGCAAGCGTCCCATGCGTGAACTGATCCTGCTGCGCCATGCCCATGCCGAACCGGCCACCACCGGGCAGTCCGACCTGGACCGTCCCCTCTCCCCGCAGGGCCTGGCCGAGGCCGAGGCCGTCGCGCGCTGGCTGAAGGAGCAGGGCCTGGTGCCGGACCGCGTGCTGTGTTCGCCGGCCCGCCGCACCCGCGAGACGCTGGAAGCAGTCATGGACGCGATCGGCTATGTGGAGCAGCGGCTGGAAGAGCGCATCTACGAGGCCACGCCCGGCACGCTGGCCGACCTGGCCGACCAGCACCGCGAGGCCGAGCGCCTGCTGCTGGTGGGACACAACCCGGGGCTGGAGCAACTGGCCGCGCTGATGTACTCCGGCGTGACCAGCGAGTACCGCGGCATGCCGCCCGCCGGCGTGGTGGTGCTGACGCTGCCGGCCGACGCCTCCTTCGAACCCGGCGTGGCGCAGCTCTCCGCCTTCTGGTGGCCATGACGCAGGCGACGGCCGCCGGCCTGCGCCTGGCCGCGCTGGCGGTGGGCGTGCTGTTGGCCGTACCCGTGCTGGCGCAGGGGCGCAACGACTTCGACCCGGACAACACGCGGCTGGGATTCGAACTGCGCACGCGCTGGGGCCAAGTGCTGGACGGCGTGTTCCGCCACTACGAAGGCTCGGTGGAGCACCTGCCGGACGGGCGCCAGCAGGTGCGCCTGCGCATGTACACCCGCGATGTCGAGATCGTCGGCCACCCCCGTTACAGCGAGTGGGCGCGCAGCGAGCAGTTCTTCGATGCCGACCGCTATCCGGTGGTCACGTTCACGTCCAGGCCCTACGATCCGCTGCTGCTGTACGACGGCGGCAAGCTGGAGGGCGAATTGAGCATCAAGGGCATCAGCCGCCCGCGCAGCCTGGAGGTGGCGCCGGCGACCTGTCCGCGCCCGGCGGTCGGCTGCGATGTGGTGGCCACCGGCGCGGTGCGCCGCAGCGACTACGACATGGACGACTGGATGCTGGCCGTCAGCGACCGCGTGGTGTTCGTGCTGCGCGCGCGCATCAGGAGCGCAAGGACGCCGTGACCCGTCGCAGTGCCGTGATCGCCGCGCGCTGCGCGGTCCTGTGGCTGGCGCTGCTGTGCAGCGCCTGCGCCAGCCTGTCCGACCGCCAGCGCGATCGTGCGGCCGGCATCGCCGCTGGCGCCCGCTCGACGGTGATCGAGTGCGAACAGGCCGATGCCTGCGCGCTGTCGTCGCCGCTCTACGACCTGGCCGGACAGGCGCGCGCGGCGTCCACGCCGGAGGCGCCGCGCCACTACGCGGTGATCCTGGACCAGGGCTCGGACGCGCTGCTGGCACGGCTGAACCTGATCCGCAGCGCGCGCGAACGCATCGACCTGCAGACCTACATCTTCGACAAGGACGACAGCGCGCGGCTGGTGCTGGACGAGCTGCTGGCCGCGGCGCGGCGCGGCGTGAAGGTGCGGGTGCTGATCGACCAGCTGTCGGCGATCGCCGACCTGGAGATCCTGGCCGCGCTGTCCGGTGCGCACCAGAACTTTGCCATCCGCATCTACAACCCCAGCTTCGGCAAGGCCAAGCTGAACTACCTGGACTACGCGGGCAGCGTGCTGTGCTGCTTCCGCCGCTTCAACCAGCGCATGCATACCAAGCTGCTGCTGGTGGACGACCGCATCGGCATCAGCGGCGGGCGCAACTACCAGGACGACTACTTCGACTGGGACGCCGAATATAACTTCCGCGACCGCGACGTGCTGGTCGCGGGTCCGGAGGCGGCGGCGATGGCGGCCAATTTCCAGGCGTTCTGGGAGGCGCGGCGCAGCGTGCCCGCCGAGCGCCTGAACGATGTCGGCCGGACGCTGCTGCGCGAGGGCGTGCCGGCGATGCCGGTGCCGCGCTACCTGCGGCCGGAGCGCGTGCAGGCGGCGCGCGCCGAGGCGAGCGATGCGGACCTGGTACGGGAGCGTTTCGTCGAGCCGGCGTTCCCGGTCGGCGCGGTGCGCTACATCGCCGACCTGCCGCAGAAGCACCGCCGCGAACGCCGCGACGACGATGCGCCCGCCGCCCCCGAACTGGAAGCGCTGATCCGCAGCGCGCAGAAGGAGGTGCTGCTGCAGACGCCGTACCTGGTCATGTCCAAGCAGGCGCAGGCGATGTTCCGCGACATGCGCAAGCGCGAGCCGCCACCGCAGGTAGTGGTGTCCACCAACAGCCTGGCGGCGACGGACAACCCGGTCGTCTATTCGATGTCGTTCAAGTACAAGCGCCGCTACCTGCGCGAATTCGGCTTCCGCATCCACGAGTACAAGCCCTTCCCGGAGGACGCGCCGGTGGACTACGCCGCGCTGATGCCGGAAGGGCCGCCGGTGGCGCTGTCGGAAGACGGGCGTGCCGCGGCAGGCAGCGGCAGCGGCCGCATCCGTGGACCGTCCGGATCGATCGGGCCGTCGGCCGGCTCGCAGGGCGAGACCACCCGCCGCCTGCAGCGTACCGAATCGCGGCCGTCGTTCCTCAGCAGCGGCGCCGCGTCCGAGCCGCTGCCGCTCAAGCGCGCCGGCGTGCGCATGGGCCTGCACGCCAAGTCGATGGTGATCGACGGCGAGACGGCGGTGATCGGCACGCACAACTTCGACCCGCGCTCGGAGAACTACAACACCGAGGCGGCGGTCGTGATCGACGACCCGGCTTTCGCGCAGGCGCTGGCCGACAGCATCCGCCGCGACATGTCCCCGCAGAATGCATGGGTGATCGCCCCGCGGGCCAAGCCGCCGGTGTTCTCGGGGCTGGACTACAGTCTGGGCAAGGTGTCCGAGGCGTTGCCCGTGTTCGATATCTGGCCCTGGCGCTACGCCACCAGCTACGAGTTCCGGCCGGGCCCCGACTGCCCGCTGCCGGTGGCCCCGAAGGATCCCGCGTTCCATCGATGCTATGTGGCGGTCGGCGATTTCCCCGAGGTCAACGTCGGGCCGAAATGGCTGTACACGCGGGTGCTGACCGCGTTCGGTGCGGGACTGGTGCCGATCCTGTAATGCGGAAGTGAGTGCAGAGGGAGGAGTGAGCGAAGGCGCACGCTCTGACCCTCCCGCACACTCACTTCTCTCCCCTCACTCCTCGCTCCAAGGACTTGCCATGGCTTTCCGCGCTCCCGTCGATCTCGCTGCCGTCAACGCCCATGCGGCCGACACCCTGGTGTCGCACCTGGGCATCGTCATCACCGAAGCCGGCGACGACTGGCTGCGCGGCACCATGCCGGTGGATGCGCGCACGGTGCAGCCGTACGGCATCCTGCATGGCGGCGCCTCGGTGGCGCTGGCCGAGACGCTGGGCAGCGTGGCCGGCAACCTGTGCGTGGACACGATGAAGGAGATGGTGGTGGGCCTGGAGATCAACGCCAACCATGTCCGCGCGATGCGTGGCGGCAGGGTCACGGGCACGGCGCGTGCGCTGCATGTGGGCCGAAGCACGCAGCTGTGGGAGATCCGCATCGAGAACGACGAGGGCAAGCTGGTCTGCGTATCGCGGCTGACGCTGGCCGTCGTACCGCTGCCGAAATCCTGAGACCCGCACGGACGCATTCCGCTGCGGCGATCCATCCGGTATCGTGATGGGATGACGCCGCCCCCTGTTCATGTTGCTGGCGGCAGCGGCGTGGCGCGGGTCTTTCGCTACCTGTACCGCGTGCCGCTGCTGCTGGTCCACCTGTTGGTCTTCCTGCCGGTCACGCTGTTGTGCCTGTCGCCGCTGCTGGTGTGGATCCGCGTGGGCGACGAGAACGCCGGCGATGTGGCCGTGCGCTGGTGGTCGGGGGGCCTGATGCGCATCTTCGGCTTCCGGCTGCGGCGCGTGGGCAAGCCGTTGCCCGGCCCCACGCTGTTCGTGGCCAACCACGTCAGCTGGATCGACATCGAGGCGCTGCACAGCCAGCGCATGATGGGTTTCGTCGCCAAGCACGAGATCCGCGGCTGGCCGGTGGTCGGCTGGCTGGCGGCGCAGGGCCAGACCATCTTCCACCAGCGCGGCAGCCAGGAATCGCTGGGCGGGGTGCTGCAGGCGATGATGCGGCGCCTGCGCGAGGGGCGCTCGGTGGGCGTGTTTCCCGAAGGACGTACCCGGGACGGGCATGCGGTCGGGCCCTTCCATGCGCGCATTTTCCTGGCCGCCGTCGAGGCGGGCGTGCCGGTGCAGCCGGTGGCCCTGCGCTACGGTGCGCGCGGCAGCGCGCAGCCGGTGGTGGCGTTCGGGCCGAAGGAAAGCTTCTTCGCCAACTTCGTGCGTCTTCTGGGCGAACCCGCGCGCACGGCCGACATCTGCTTCCTGGAACCCATCCAGGTGACCGATGTCGAAGGCCGTCGCCGCATCGCCGACCTGTCGCGCGAGCGCATCGTGCAGGCCATGGCACAGGCCTGACGGGCGACGTGATGGCATGGTGACGGATTCGAGGGAATACTCGAGCCACCGGTGCCACCCTTGCCCGGACGCTGCCGCGACGACCCCATGATCACTGCCGCCGACTACCGACCGCCGCGCTGGCTGCGCAATCCGCACCTGCAGTCGGTGCTGGGTTCCAGCGCACTGCGCCGCCGTCGCGGCCTGCGCGCGCTGCTGGGCAGCGGTGCGGTGACGGTGGAACATATCGTCGATGGCGGCGACGGCGTACGCCTGCAGGGTTTCCTCAGCCGCATGCCGGACCGCGCACCGCGCGGGCTGGTGCTGCTGCTGCACGGATGGGAGGGCAGCGCCGATTCCAGCTACATGCGCCTGACGGCCGCGCAGCTGCTTCGGCGCGGATTCGACGTGTTCCGGCTGAACTTCCGCGACCACGGCGACACCCATCACCTGAACGAAGACCTGTTCCACTCCAACCGGCTCGACGAAGTGGTGCACGCGGCGCTGGACGTGTCGCGACGCTTCGCCGGCGACGTGCCGATGCGGGTGGCCGGCTATTCGCTGGGCGGCAACTTCGCGCTGCGGCTTGCGCTGCGCGCACCGGACTCCGGGCTGGCGCTGGCGCAGGTGGCCGCGGTGTGTCCGCTGCTGGACCCGGCCACGACGATGGACCGCATCGAAAGCGGCCTGCCGCTGTACGACTGGTACTTCGCCCGCAAGTGGCGCCGCTCGCTGCAGCGCAAGCGCAGCCTGTTCCCGCAGCGCCACGATTTCGACGACACCGTGCTGGCGCTGGACATCCGCGCGCTGACCGACTGGCTGGTGCAGCGCCATACCGCCTTCGGCACGCTGGAGGCCTACTTCGACGGCTACGCCATCGCCGGCGACCGCCTGGCGGCGCTGACGGTGCCGGCGCACATCCTGATGGCCGAGGACGACCCGGTCATCCCCTTCGACACCTTCCGCGACTGGGCGCTGCCGGCGCATGCCACGCTGGAAAGCGCTCCGTGGGGCGGGCATTGCGGCTTCATCGAGAACGCCGCCTGCGATGGCTACGCCGAACGCTGGGTGGCGGAGCGGCTGTCCGGCGGCGACGCGTAAGACCGGGGCGGCCGTTACAATCGGGGTTTGCCCGCAACCGGTAGTCCCATGTACGACCCGATCCTCAACGACCTCCGCCGTGGTGCGGTGGCCGAAGCCCTGGCCGCGGCGGAAGCCCTGGCGTCCGAGCGCCCCGACGACGCCCAGGCGCTGCGCTGGCTTTCAGCCGCCCAGCTGCAGAGCGGCCAGGCCGATGCGGCGCTGGCCAGCATCGACCGCGCCATCGCGCTGGCCCCGGAAGACGCCGAACTCCACTTGGCACGGGCGGGTGTGCTCATGGCCAGCCGCCGCCCGGGCGATGCCCAGGCGGCGCTGGACCAGGCCACCGTGCTGGACCCGAACCAGTTCGGCGCCTATCTCTCGCAGGCGCAGTTGGCATTGGCGCGCGGCGACCTCGAAGAAGCCGAAAGGGTCAACCGCCTCGCCGAGCGCGTGGCGCCCAACCATCCGCAGCTGGCGGTGGTGGAAGGCATGGTCGCGTTGCAGCGAGGCGAAGCCGATACCGCATTGAAGCGGGTGTCGCAGGCCATCGAGACGGCGCCGGACGACGCGCAGCTGCGCTACGTGCTGGGCTTCATCTACATGGCCAAGGGACATCTCGCCTTCGCCGAACAGGCCTTCCGCGCCATCGTGGAAAAGAATCCCGCCGCCTCCAGCCTGTGGGGCCTGATCGCCGACCTGCTGGGTCGGCAGGGCCGTTTCGACGAAGCGGCCGATGCGCTGGACACGTTGTTTACCGATCCCGCGCGCGCAACGCCTGCCCTGAAGCGCCTGGCGGGCCATCTGCGCCTGCGCGCGGGCCAGCTCGAGCAGGCGCAGCCCCTGCTCGAAGACGCCGTAGGCCAAGGCGCCCATGACCGCGCCAGCTTGTCCGCACTGCTTCAACTGTGGCACGCCCATGGCCAGCAGGAGCAGGGGCGTGCTCTGCTCGAAGCATGCCTGGCACTGAATCCGCAGACGGCCGATCTGTGGCTGGCGCGACTGGCGTTGGAAGACATGGGCAGTGAGGCTGCGCTTGCCGTCGCCGCGCGCTGGGTGCATGTGGCGCCGGAGTCCGTGCCTGCGCTGGAAGCCCAGATGGCGGCGCTCAACCACGCCGGGCGTGCCAAGGATGCGGACGCCATTGCCGACCGTATCCTCGTTCTCGTGCCCGGCCACAGCGACGCGCAGGCACGCAAGGTCAATGCGCTGGTTGAGAGGGATCCGGCGGCGGCGGTCGCCCATGTGGAGAATCTGTTGCAGCAGGTCAAGCAAGACGAGATCCGGCAGACGCTGCTGGGTTGGTTGGCCTTGGCGCAGGATCGCGCCGGCTTGCGCGTAGAAGCGGTCGGCAGCTGGCTGAAGCGGGCGGAGGGCTACCTGTCCGTGAACCTGCCGCCTCACGCCCCCAGTGCGCCGGTCCAGGCATGGCCCGAACGCGGTGCCATCACGCCGGAAACGCCAACAAGGCCGCTGATGCTGTGGGGGCCGCCGGGATCCGGAGTCGAACGCGTCGCATCGGTGTTCGTCGCCAGCGGTGCGCCGCTGAGGAATGATCGTCTGTCGCGCCGTGGGCCCCGGGATGGTTTTCAGCGCTACGGCACCGTGCATGAACTGGCGACCGGAACCCAGCCTGGGACCCGGCTTGTGGCGGATTGGCGCGCTGCCCTGCCTGCACGCGGCATACCGGACGGCAATGTGATCGACTGGCTGGTCTGGTGGGACAATGCACTGCTTCATGACCTGCGTCCCCATTTGCCGGAGGGGCGTTTGCTGGCGGTGCTGCGGGATCCTCGGGATATGTTGCTGGAATGGCTGGCGTTCGGATCGCCGGCCATGTATGCGATCACGTCGGCAGATGATGCAGCCGCGTGGTTGGCCGCCGTGCTCGACCATGTTGCGACGGGTCTGGAGCAGGGTCTTTACCCGGCTACGGTCGTACGGCTCGATGGCATCGAGCGTTCGCCCTCGAAGATCGCCGAGATGTTGAGCCAGGCCTTGGGCGGCGCACGTTTCGCAGTCCCGCAGGAGCAAGGCAGCGTGGGCTTCCCGGCCGGTCACTGGCGCCAGTACGCGCAGGCCCTTGCCGGCCCGTTCGCCACCCTCACGCCGGTCGCCGTGCGCCTGGGATATCCCGAGGCTTGATCATCCCCTTTCGACAGGAGCCGCACATGCGCCTTTGGAGCGACAGTTTCGAGAATGCCCGTCCGATCCCGGCGGAGTTCGCGATGGGGCAGCCGGACGGGTTCGCGCCCAACCGCAACCCACATCTGGCGTGGTCCGACGTACCGGACGGCACGCGGTCGTTCGCGCTGCTCTGCATCGACCCGGATGCACCGCCCGTTCCCGAAACGGTCGGTCGCGACGATGTGCAGATCCCGGTCGAACAGCCGCGTGCGCACTTCATCCACTGGGCGATGGCGGACATCACCCCCGACGTGCGCACGATCGCCGTCGGCAGCTGCAGCGACGGCGTCACCGTGCGTGGCAAGCGGCAGCCGGCGGGCCCCGCCGGCGCACGCCAGGGACTGAACGACTACACCGGCTGGTTCGCGGGCGACGCGCAGATGGGCGGCGACTATTCCGGCTACGACGGCCCGTATCCGCCGTTCAACGACCTGCGCGTGCACCGCTACTTCTTCCGCCTGTTCGCGCTGGACGTGGCAGCCCTCGACCTGCCGGAGCGCTTCACCGCGGCCGATGTCGAACGCGCGATGCAGGGTCACGTACTGGCCGAAGCGGCGGTCCACGGCACATATACGCTCAATACTGCGCTGCGCGGCTGAAACGGCAGAGCCTCGGGCGTCCGTGTAAGCGCGAGCCGGCGCGTCAGTGCGCTTCCCGCCATTGAACGACGCCTTGGTCATCGATGACGAGGCAAGGTCCGGTCGTCGGGCATTCGCGCGCGATGCCGATGCTCTGCAACGGTATATCGAGACGCCATGCCAGGCCCCATGCGCCGATGGCATAGAAGCGCTGCTCGTCCGCGACGCTGACATGCAGGGGCAGGGCCGGCGGCGGCTGGCGTTCGAGCGCCTGCAACGTCGCTTCCGCCCAGCGCGCGCGTCCGATCAGCCCGGGATGGTCGAGGCGGCGCGTGCCTTCCACGGCGATCCATGACGACATGGCGATGAGTGCGGCGACCACGGGCGCGCGCGGCGTATCCACGATGCCGCGTGCCAGTGCGATGATCGGAAGGATGACAGCGACGGTGGCGTAGTACTCGTAGCTGTTCCATGCGAAGAGGAAATAGGGGGCGTAAGCCAGCACCGCGAAGGCCGGCAGTGCCAGCCATTGCCGCGGTGCCAGTGCGGCGCGGCAGCGCCAGAGCGCGAGAGCCCAGGCGGCCAGCATCGGCAGCGCCGTCGCGGCGATCCATGCCAGGCCCGGCAGCCGGTCGCCCGCGATCGCCATGCGCATGGCTTCACGCGGGACATTCAGCAGCCATGCCGCAAACGAGGCGGTGTTGCGCACCACGTGGCCGCCAAGGCTCAGTTCGTACGCGGCATCGGTGTTCGCCGTGAAGCGCGCGCGCAGCACCAGCCATGCAAGCACGACGACGACGGTGGTCAGCCAGGTGGCGATCTCGCCCTTGAAAGGGCGGCGAAGGCCGACGAACGCGGCCACCACCAGCATCAATCCCGGCGTGAGGGCGGCGGACTCCTTGCAGAGCAGGGCCAGGACCAACAGCACCGGCACCGACGTGAGCAGGGCGACGCGCGTGATGCCGCGGACATCGCGCGCGCTGACCCACGCGGCCAGCGCCAAGGCGGTGAACAGGGTCAGCAGGGCGGTGTTGGCGGCGGCGACCCAATGCACCGGCAGCAGGTGCATCGTCAATGCAGCGTAGGCGACGCCGGCGAGTGCGGCGATCCTGCCGGCATCGGTCCAGGCGCAGGCGCGTGCCACGCGATGCGCCAACAGTGCTACGCCCGACGACGCCGACACGTGCAACGCCAGATTCACCCCGTGTGCCGCAAAGGCATTGCCGTGCAACACGGCGTCGACGAAGCGCCAGTAGGCCTCCTGCGAGAGTGGGCGCCAGAAGCGCACCGGCGAGGCGGGCCAGAAATCCGACCACCACGGCGCACCGGACGCATTGGTCGCGTGCGCGCCGTGCAGGAAGACGTAGTCGTCGCCCCAGAAAGGCGTCCACAGCGCCGGCACCCAGAGGGCGAACGCCGCGACGCCCAATAGAGAGACGGCGAGCCAGGAGAGGGTCGCATTCCGTGCGAAAGGCTTCATCGGGGTGCGTGGGCTACGGTGGCGCGCCACTATAGCGGCGACGCGGCCACCGCCGGCGGCATCATTTCTTCTCGTTCGCCGACTCCACCACCATGTCCAGTACGTAGGCGCTGGACGATGCATCGGCAGGCGGGTTCTTCACGGTGTAGCGGTCCACGCGCAGCACGTTGCGGATGCCGGGCTCGTGCGTGTAGCCCTCGATGCTGTCGTAGAAGTGCTCGAATGCGCCGGGCGTACCGACCTTCAGGCCCTTGTCGTCGTACTGGATCTCGCGCACCTGCAGGCATTGCTTGTCGGGGATCAGCGGGTGGCTGCAGGGCCTGGTCTCGGCCGCCACTTCCAGGAACACGCGCTCGCCGGCGCCGCCATAGCGGGTTTCGGCGGTCGGGTCGCCGGTGAACACCAGCGTGTCGCCGGTCGCCGTGGTGAGCGTCAGCCGGGCCGCATCGTCCTGCGTCGCGGCGAGCTTCAGCGTTCCTTCCAGCCGCTTGCCCACTTCCTGGTCCAGCGCCATCAGGGCGCTGTCGGTGCAGGCCATCAGGGTGGAGGCCAGGCGGCCGATGGTGAGGCTGGTGGCCGACAGGGTGTAGCTGCCCCCCATGCGGTTGCAGGTGTTGGACACGCCCAGGCGGCCGTCCCTGAAATCGAGCTGCACGGGCTTGTCGGCGCGCGCGAACAGGGCGTCGATGCGCTTGCCCTGCGCGTCGTTCGCATCCGTGAGTCGCCAGTGGTACTGCGGGAGCAGCGCAGGCGCGTCGACGGACGAGGGTGCGGGTGTTTCAGGTGCCGGGGCCGATGCCGGTGCCGCCGGGGTGGCGGCCTGTTCCGCGGGCTTGGGGCAGCCGGCCAGGGCCAGGGGAAGGGCAAGCAGCAGCAGTCGTTTCATGACGTCCTCCGTCAGGGGTGGCTTATGCAAACGCGCGAGGGGTCGGAACGGGGTGAAGACCGGGCCGGGCTCAGCTGCCGGCCGGCATCAGCAACAGCAGCAGCGCGCCCAGCACGATGCGGTAGAGCGCGAATCCGGTGAAGCGATGGGCCTTGATGAAACCCAGCAGCCATTTCACCACCACGAAGCCGGTGGCGGTGGCGGCGACGAAGGCCAGGGCCACTTCGCCCCAGTTCTCGCTGCCCAGCGCATCGTCCTTCACCAGTTCGAGGAACGCATAGCCGCTGGCCGCGAACATGGTGGGGATGCCGACCAGGAACACGAACTCCGCCGCCGACGAGCGCCGGCTGGTGCCGGCCAGCATCGCCATGAAGATGGCCGCCGCCGAGCGCGAGGTGCCCGGGAAGACGCCGGCCACCACCTGCGCCAGCCCCACCAGCACCGCCACTTTCCACGTGATGTCGGCCACGTCGCCGCGCTTCTCGGCGAAGTGCTCCGCCGCCAGCATCCACACGCCGCCCAGGATCAGTGCCCACGCCACCGGGGTGACGGTCTCGGGCAGTTCCCAACCGGCCAGCCGCACCGGCAGGCCGACGAGGGCGGTCACCAGGAAGGCCACCGCCAGCTTGAGCGCGTAGTCGCGGGTGGCGTCGTCGCGCCAGCCGGTGGCCAGTTCCCAGATGCGCCGGCGGAACACCAGCGTGGTGGCCAGGATCGCGCCAGCCTGGATGACGATATTGAAGAAGTCCGAGCGCTGGCCCAGCCAGTGCTGCGCGATCAGCAGGTGGCCCGTGCTGGAGATGGGCAGGAATTCGGTCAGGCCTTCGAGGATGCCGAGCAGCAGCGCGGCGAGCAGGTCGGTCATGGGCGGGCTTCGGACGGGGGACGGGCAGGATAACGGAAAGCCCGTCCGTCCCGTGCCCGCCCAGCGCCCTCCGCCGGCGTGGGCCCGGCCTCAGCCGCCGCGGAACAGCGTGCTGGCCTCGCCGGCCGCACGCAGGCCCGACAGCACTGCGCCTTCCATGAAGCCCTGCCATTCGTAGAAGCTGCTGGTGTGGTCGCCGGCGAACAGCAGGTTGTCCACGGCACCGGCTTCCGCGTGCGCGATGCGGGTGAAGTAGCCCGGCTGCGGCCGCGGGAAGGCGCCGCGGCTGTTGGGATCGGTGCTCCAGTTCTGGCTGGTGGCGAGGATCCTGCCGCGGCGATCGCGCGAGACCGCCTGCATCGCGCCGGGCAGCACTTCCTCCAGCGACGCCACGAAGCCCACCGCATCCATCTGCAGGCTGGCGGGCAGCAGGCTGCGTGCGGCCTGGCCGCCCACCTGGTGCGCGATGACGGCACCGGCCCGACCGGCACGCGAGGGATTGGTTTCCCACGCATTCTGGAGGTTCGGCAGGTCCGCTTTGCCGCTGCCGCTGGCGCCGGCTTCGCGCCAGTACGGGCGCGAGAACCCGACGAGTAGCCGGCTGCTGTCGCCCATCTCCGATTTGTCGATCGCCTGGCGCTTCCACGCCGACATCTCCACGCCACGCATTTCCACGTCGCGCAGCACGCTGAAAGGCATCGCCAGCACCACGGCATCGAAATCGCGCTGCACGTACTTGCCGCGCAGGTCGAACGTCAGCCGCACCGTGCCGCCCAGGCGGCGGGTCACGGCCACCAGCCGGTGGCCCAGCTGCACCGGCTGCGGCAGCTTCTGCGCCAGTCCGGTGGCGATCAGGTCGTTGCCGCCGACCACGCGCAGCGATTCGCCGGTGCCCTGCAGGGCAAACTTGCTACGCCGGTCGCCGTAGACGAAACGCAGGAAAGCCAGCGCGCTGACTTCGTCCAGGTCGCTGCCGAACTCGCCCAGGAAGGCATTGCCCAGCACGCTGCGCAGCAGGCCGCTGGCGCCGTACAGCGTGAGGTATTCGTCCAGCGTCATGAAGTCGAGCGCTTCGGCGCGTGCGCAGAAGCGTTCCGCGTGCGGTGCACCCAATGGCTCCAGGTCTTCGCGGATGAAATCGGCGAACGCACGGAACTCGTCCGCGATCTCCGCATCGCTATGACGCTGGCCGGCGAAGAGGTGGAAGGTGCTGCGGCCGCCGCCGCCGTCGACCGCCTCCAGCGGTAAGCCCAGCGCGCGCGCGTAGCCCAGCATGGCGTGATGGGAGCTGCCGATGAACTCGGCGCCGCGTTCGGCCACCTGACCCGGGAACACGTTGCGGGCCGACCAGCAGCGACCGCCGACGCGTTGGGCCGATTCGAACACCTTCGCCGGCACGCCAAGACGGGTCAGTTCGGTCGCGCAGGCCAGGCCGGCCAGGCCTGCGCCCACGACGGCCACCCCGCGCGTGTTGGTCAGGCGCGCATACACGGCGCGCGCGTCCTGTGCGGTGGCGGCGAGCAGGGGCGGCGCCATCGCGCCGAGCCCTGCTGCCGCGACGCCGCCCACGGCCGCCTGCATCAGGCGGCGGCGGTCCTGGCTGTCGGGCGTGCCGCGGGCCACGGCTTCGCCCACCTCCTCGCCGGTGCGTGCGCATGTCTGGCCGATGCGGGCCAATCGCAGTACCTGGGCCATCCAGTCAGAACGTGTCATGTCCGTCTATTCCTTGGTCAGGGTTTCGCGGGCCGGTGCGCTCAGCATCACCGGCCTGCCTGGAACATCACCTGCAGGGCGTTGTCGCGCTGGTCGCTGCTGCCCACCACGCCGCGGTAGTCGACCTGCAGCGAGTACGCGCCGAAGTCGAACAGCACGCCCAGCCCCAGCATGAACCGGCTGCGGTCGTAGCCGCTGACCGAGGTCGCATAGGTCGGGCCCAGCAGGTCGGCGTACTGCATGAACGTGCGGCTGTCCGCCGTGAAGTCGTGCTGGTACTCCAGGCGCGCCTGCGGCGAGAACGCACCCCAGGTCGCGTTGCGGCGGAACGCCATGCGCAGGCCGATGTTGCCGGTGGTGGTGTCCACGTCCTGTTCGCCGTAGGTCAGCGCATAGATGGCATCGCCGCGCTCCGTGTACGGATCCAGCGTGGCCCGCATCGCGTCCACGCGTGCATAGGGCGTCAGCTGCGCGGCACCGCGCGTGAGGTCGGTACCGATGGACAGCGACGCGAACCACTGGTCGCCATCGCGCGAACCGCGGACACGGCCGTCGTTGGCGGTGACGAAGCGTTCCAGGTCGTACGACAGGCGCTGGTAGCCCAGCAGGCCATCGACGAACAGGCGCTCGCCGGGGTGATAGCTGCCGTACATCGCCAGCGTCCACGCCTTGCCATCGAGCTGGGTGCCGTTGTTGCCGATCGCCGTGCTGTCCTGACCGTAACCGAAGCCCAAGCCCGCCACGAAGTCCGGACGGAAGCGGCGGTCGGCGCCGGCGCTCACGCCTTCGGTTTCGAAACCCAGGCTGTTGCTGCCGGCGCGTCCGTCGAAATTGCCCGAGCGCAGCGTGCCCCCGGTCCAGAAGCCGAATGCGGCGGCATCCGCCTGCGAGGCCGTCCCTTCCTCATCCGGACTGGCGCCGCCGGACAGGCGCTGCTCGCCCGCCGCGTTCCGCCTGGCATCGGCGGCGCGCGCGCTGGCACCGCAGGCATCTAGGTCCGTGTAGGCACGGTTGTCCTGGCACCGTTCGCGGGTGGTGAACGACACGCCGTTGCGCATGCCTTCCGCCGTCGCGCCGCCATGCAGCTGCTCCAGACGCTGCTGGAAGTTGGCGATCTGGCCTGCGGCGAAGCGACGCGTCGCTTCGGCCTGCGCTTCCAGCAGTCCGCGCACTTCCGGGTCACGCGTCGGGTCGGGGCGTGCGATCACGGTGAGGGCATAGGCTCGCGTGCCGCTGAAACCCAGCGCGTCGGTGGCGCGGATGGTCACCTCGAAGCTGCCGGTCGCGGTCGGCGTGCCCGACAGCGCACCCTCGGCCGTCAGCGTCATGCCGGTCGGCAGCGTGCCCGCATCCAGCGTGAACGTGTACGGCGCGGTGCCGCCGCGGGCGGACAAGGCTTGCGTGTACTCCACCGACTGCAGCGCGGTCGGCAGCGTGTCGGGATCCACCACGATCGTCGGGGCCGAGATGGCCAGCGTGTACGCGCGCGTCACGGACGCGGCGGTACCGATCGTGCTGTCGGTGGCGGTGATGCTGAAGTCGAAGCTGCCCGCTTCGGTCGGCGTGCCCGCAAGCTGGCCGGTGGAAACGTCGAGCGTCAGACCTGCCGGCAGGGTGCCCGCGCCCAGTGTGTACTGGTAAGGAGCGACGCCTCCCGTGGCAACGAAGGCCTGCGCATAGGTCACGCCCGCCGTTGCGCCCTGCACCGTTTCCGGCGACAGCGAGAGCGTCGGCACCAGGACGGTCAGCGAATACGTGGCCGTCACGGTGCCGGGCGTACCGCCGGTGCTGTCCGTCGCCGTCACGTCGAACGTGAAGGTGCCGGACTGGGTCGGTGTACCGGCGAATGCCAGCGTGGCGGGATTGAAGGTGACGCCCGTCGGAAGCGTACCGCTGAGGGTCGCCGTGTAGGGCGCGATACCGCCGCTCACCACCAGCGACTGGCTGAATGCCACGCCGGCCGTAGCGTTGGGCAACGCGCCGCCGCCGGGCGCCAGCGCGAGCGTGGGTTGCGCCACGTCGAGCGCATACGCGCGGGTCACGGCCTGACCGTAGGTGTCCGTGGCCGTGACGGACACGTTGAACGTCCCCGATTCGGTTGGCGTACCCGAGAGCGTGCCCGAACCGGTCAGGGTCAGTCCGGCCGGCAGGGTACCGGCGGAGAGCGCAAACGAATACGGAGCAACGCCTCCACTGGCCGACAACGCCTGGGTGTACACCGTGCCCGCGGTCGAGGCGGGCAGCGTCGCGGGCGGCAACGTCAATGTCGGGGCTGCCACCTCCAGCGTGTACGCGCGGCTGGGGGTGAAAGGAGCGCCGACACCACTTGCACCTGCATCGGTCGCGGTGATGGTGAAGCTGTAGCTGCCGGGCGCCGTGGGCGTGCCGGAAAGGGTAGCGCCGCTCAGGCTCACGCCTGCCGGCAGCGTACCGCTCACGGCATAGGTGTAGGGCCCCACGCCGCCTGTGGTCGAGAACGCCTGGGTGAATGCCGTCGCGTAGGTGGCATTCAGTGCAGGTGATGCCGGAGTCAGCGTCAGCGTCGGTCCGGCCACCGTCAGCGTGAACGCCTGGCCCACGGTGTAGGGACCGTTGCCGGTGCTGCCGTCGGTCGCCGACACGTTGAGGTTGAACGTGCCCGCCTGCGTCGGCGTGCCGGAGATCGTCACGGTGTTCGCGGTGGTGCCGGTGATGGCCACGCCGGCCGGCAGGTTGGTGACCTGGTAGCCGCTCCACGGCGGTGTGCCGCCGTTGAAGGTGAAAGTCTGCGTGTACGGCGCGGCCACCGTGGCGGCGAATCCGCCGCTGGCGGTGATGGTGATCACCGCATCCTGCACCGTCACGCTCACGGTTGCGGGCGCCGACGTGCCGCCGCTGTTGGTGGCGGTGTAGGTGAAGCTGTCAGGCCCTGCGTACCCGGCGTTCGGCTGGTAGGTGATGGTGGTGCCGCTGACGATGGCAGTACCGTTCGCGGGCGGCGTGCCGATGGCCAGCGACGTGGGCGCACCGCCGCTGAGCGTCAGCGGCACGTTCGTGGCCGGGGCGTTGTAGGCCAGGGTCAGCGACGAGCTGCCACCCGTCGGCGGCTCGTCGATCACGGTGATCGCGTAAGCCTGGGTGGCCGTGTACGGCCCCGTGCCGGTACTGCTGTCGGTGGCGGTGATGCTGAAGTTGAAGGTGCCCAGCGCGCTCGGCGTGCCGGAGACGGCACCGGTCGAGGCATTGAGCGTCAGGCCGCCCGGCAGTGCGCCGGCGGTGACGGCGTACGAATAGGGCGCCGTGCCGCCCGAGGCCGGGGTGATCGCAGCCGAGTACGCCGTGCCCAGCGTGCCGCCGGCCAGGGGGGTCGCCGGCAGCGCGAGGGTCGGTGCGGCGATGGTCAGCGTGTACGCCTGGCTGCCCGAGAACGGACCGGGGAACGCACTGCCGTCGGTCGCGGTGACGGTGAAGTTGAAGCTGCCGCCAGCGGTCGGGGTACCGGTCAGCGCGCCGCCGACCGACAGCGTCAGGCCGGCAGGCAACGCGCCCGCAGTGACCGCGAAGCTGTAGGGACCGGTGCCGCCGCTGGCCGTGATCGTCTGGCTGTAGGCGGTGGCCACGGCGCCATTGGGCAGCGTGCCCGGGCTGACCGTCACCGGGACATCGTCATTGGTGATCGTGCCCACGCCCTGGTTGTCGCTGATCGTCGCGTTGGCCGCACCGCTGAGATTGACGAAGAAGGTCTCGTTCGCCTCCGGCACCGTCTCGCCGATCACCGGCACGGTGAGGGTGCGGGTGGTCTGGCCAGGCGTGAAGGTCAGGCTGCCGGATGTGCTGGTGTAGTCCGCCGGCTGGGTCGCAGTGCCGTCGGCCGTGGCATAGAGGACCGTGGCGGTCTGGCCGCTGGCGGCGCTGAGGGTCACGGTGAACACCGCGTTGACCGTGCCGGCATTGCCTTCGACCACGCTGACGTCGTCGATCGACAGGCTCGGCAGCGGATCGTCATTGACGACGGTACCCACGCCCTGGCCGTCCACGACCACGGCGTTCACCACGTTGGTGACGTTGACGAAGAAGGTTTCGCTTGGCTCGTTGGCGGTGTCGCCGTTGACCTGCACCGTGAAGGTGTAGGTGCTGCTGCCGGCCGGGATGGTCTGGCCGGTCAGACTGCTGGTCACGTAGTCGACGCCGGCGGTGGCGGAGCCGTTGGCGGGGGCGATGTCGAACGTCGCGCCGCCCGGACCTGCCGGCGCGCTCAGGCTGACCGTGAAGGTGAAGTTGGGGATGCCGGCATTGCCTTCGTTCGCCGTGACGTCGTTGATCGCCAGGTTCGGCAGGTCGTCGTTGAGGATCGTGCCGGTGGCGCTGTTGGGCACGCCGACGGTGTAGCCGGCACCGGCATTCAGGGTCAGGATGACGGTTTCGTTGGCTTCGATGGTGGCATCGGCGGTCGGGTTGACGGTGATCGTGCCGGTGGTGTTGCCCGCCGGAATGACCAGCGGCGAGGCGATCGTCGCGTAGTCCGTGCCATTGGTCGCAGTGCCGCCAATCGTGTAGTTGATCGAGAGCGCGGAGAACGATGCCTGGTTCAGCGAGACCGTGTAGACGAGGTTCGGCGCACCGTCTTCTGCGACGTTCGCTGGACTCACGCTGATCGTCGCGCTCGGCACGTCGTCGTTGAGGATGTTGCCGGTCGCGCTGGCCGGGGCGCCGACGGTATAGCCGGTGCCGGCGGCGACCGTCAGGATCACGGTCTCGTCGGCTTCGACAGTGCCATCGACGGTCGGATCGATGGTGATCGTCGCGGTGGTCGCGCCGGCCGGGATAACCACGGTGGCGACGCCTCCGGTGTAATCGACGCCGGAGGTCGCTGTGCCGGAGGTGGTGATGTTGACCGTCGTCGGCGACGTCAGGTTGAGGCTGCGGGTAACCGTGTAGGTCAGGTTGGTCGCACCATCTTCGCTGACCGACGCCGGCGACACCGCGATGGAGACGCTCGGCGGCGGGCTGACGGTGAGGGTGTAGCTCTCGAGTTCGAAGTAGACGCCGGGGCCGGTGCTGGCGTCGGTCACGCGCAGCGTGACCGGGTAGTTGCCCGGCGCCGCGGCGGTGGTGCCGCTGACGACGCCGGCGCTGGAAATGCTGATGCCGGCGGGGAAGGAGCCGGTCTCGAGCTGGTAGGTGTGCGGCGCGACGCCACCGGTGGTGGAAAGGGTCTGCGAGAAGGGCGCGCCCTGGATCGCGGTGCCGCTGGGCGTGGTCAGGGTGAGTGTCGGGTTCTGCACCGTGCCGGTGTAGCTCTTGACGACGGTGTCGGCCGTCGGCGCGGTCGAATCGGTGGAGCGGACGCTGAAGCTGTAGCCACCGCGCTGGGTGGGTGTGCCGCTGAGCACGCCGCCACCGGTCAGGCTGAGGCCGACCGGCAGCGGCCCCGATTCCAGCACGTAGGTATAGGGACTCGTGCCACCGCTGGACGTCAGGGTCTGGCTGAAGGGCGTGCCGGCGGTCAGGGTCGGCAGGGTCGCCGGAGAAACGGTGATTGCGGACGTCGGGGCGCTGATCGTGATGTCGACACGCACCGTGCCGCCCTCGTCGTCCTCCAGCCAGATGACGTCGGCGCCGCCGCCGACGGGCGTGCTGCCGTTGTGCGCGTAGGTGAGCGATTGCGGTCCCCCGGTGGCTGGGCCCAGGGTCACGGTGCCGTGCTGCGCGAACGGTGCGAACGGGCCACTTACGCCGCCAAAACCACTTTGGCATCCCGTAACGTCGACATTCGCCGAGCCGCCCCACGCCACCGTGGCCGTCAACGGCGTCGGGCAGTACGTGGAGCTCTGCGCCCACGCCAGCGCCGGCCAGAACAGCGCCAGCGCGAACAGCAGAAGCGCGAATGCGGCGGCAGGGCGACGGCCCGACGGGCGGTTCGAAGACGTATACATGTTCCAGTTCCCCTGAAGAATGCCCGTCCGACACGGGCCTACGGCAGGCCTGACGGTCTGCGCGAATGCAACGGAAATCCTTGCGGGACGACGCCGCCACTCCCCGGGCGTAGTCCCCACACCATTGGAACAGGCTTCCCGGCCGAGCGGAAGCCCCTGTCGGGATGCGATGGCGGGACCGAGCGCCACCGGAAGGCCTTGTGGCCGACGCCGATGCAGGTCAGAGTACGCGCAGCACGGTACGCGGTGCCGTCGCGCGCACGTCCTTGGGGAAGATATCGATGAGCGATTTTTTCATCGGCCAGATCATGATGGCCGGCTTCAACTTCGCGCCCAGATATTGGGCGTCGTGCAACGGCCAGCTGCTGCCGATCAACCAGAACCAGGCACTCTTCTCGTTGCTGGGAACGCAGTACGGTGGCAACGGCACCACCAACTTCGCCTTGCCGGACCTGCGCAGTCGGACACCGGTCGGCTATGCCTCTTCCGTCGATCCGAGTTGGCAGCCACCGTCGGTACAGATCGGCCAGGCCGGCGGCGTGGAACAGGTGACCCTGCTGTCGACCAACCTGCCGGCGCACAACCATGCGGTGAATGCATCGACCACCAATGGCAACAGCCGCATTCCGTCGAATCGCGTCTTCGCCACCAGTACCAACAGCGCAGGCAGCGCCATTCCGACCTATGCCACGTCGGGCGGCCCGCCGGTGCCGCTGAATCCGGCGACCGTCGTTCCGGCCGGTGGCAACCAGCCGCATCCGAACATCCAGCCCTACAGCGTCGTCAATTTCTGCATCGCGTTGCAGGGCATTTTCCCGTCGCGCAACTGAAGCAGGCTGGCGTAACGGCCGCCGGCCACCGAACGACCACGGAGCACTTTCATGGCAGAACCCTATCTTGGCGAAATCCGCATGTTCGCCTTCGGAACCCGAGGCGCCCCCCTCGGCTGGCAGGCGTGCGACGGCAGCCTGTTGCCGATCTCGGAAAACGACGCGCTTTTCGCGCTGATCGGCACCACCTACGGCGGCGACGGCCAGACCACCTTCGCGGTGCCGGACCTGCGTGGCCGTCTGCCGATTCACCAGGGCGCGGGGCCCGGCCTGAGCAACTACGTCATCGGCCAGCGGGCCGGCACGGAGACCGTCACCGTGTTGCCGACCCAGATGCCGGCGCACACCCACACGCTGGTGGCGACCACCGCCGCCTCGACCGCGGTGACGCCGGGCGGCAGCCTGCTGCCGGGCGCGGTGAGCGGCGACACCTTCTACGTCAATACCGTCACCGGCAACAACGCTGCGCCGATGTCATCGCAGATGCTGACCGCGGCCGGCGGCAGCCAGCCGCACGAGAACTGCATGCCCACGCTGACGGTGCAGTTCTGCATCGCCACCAACGGCATCTTCCCCTCGCAGGCCTGATCGCCGCACCCATTGCGCCCCGTGGGCGCCATCGCCGCATGGCGACGTCACCCTTCCTCGCAGGAACCTGATCATGACGGAACCCTCCATCGGCCAGATCCAGCTGTTCGGCTTCAACTTCGCGCCGCGGGGTTGGGCGTTCTGCAATGGCACCACACTGCCCATTTCGCAGAACACCGCACTCTTTTCACTCATCGGCACGATCTACGGTGGCAACGGACAAACCACGTTCCAGCTGCCGAACTTCGCCGGTCGTGCAGGGTGCCAGCAAGGCAATGGACCGGGGTTGTCGCCGCGCAGCCTGGGCGACACCTTCGGCGTCAACACCGTGACGCTCACCAGCAACCAGATCCCGCAGCACAGCCATGGGGTCAACGCCTACTCGCAGACCGCGCCAGGCAGCGGCAGCCACGTCCCGGTCGCCAACGGCGGCCTTTCCTTCCTGGCCACCAGCACGTCTTCGCGGACCTTCATCGCGGCGCCGCTGAACACCCAGCTGGCGCCCAACATGGTCCAACCCAATCAGGGCGGCGGCCAGCCGCACCAGAACCAACAGCCGTATCTGGGCGTCAACTTCAGCATCGCCTTGCAAGGGATCTACCCGTCGTTCCCTTGAGGTGACCATGCCAACGTCATCGCGGCTGGCGCCCTTCCCGCCGGAACTGCCCGACCGCATGCGGACGCCCGCGTCCCTCGTCGCATGCGGAGTCGCGCTGCGGGCCCTGTGCGACGACGACCAGCGCTGGCTGCGCGACCTGTACGCCAGCACGCGCGAGGAGGAAATGGCGCAGGTGCCGTGGCCCGAGACGCACAGGCGCGCCTTCCTCGACCAGCAGTTCGAGGCCCAGCACCGGCACTACCTGCAGGTCCATGCCGACGCCGACTTCCTGGCCGTGTGCGACGAGCGCGGTCCGCTGGGACGGCTCTACCTGCTGCGGTCGCCCCCCGACCACCTGCTCGTCGACATCAGTCTGTTCCCCGCCGCCCGTGGCCGCGGGATCGGTGCGTCGCTGATCGGGGCCGCCCAGCAGGCCGCCGCCGCCCAGGGATGCGGCATGACCCTGCACGTGCTGCAGCACAACACCGGGGCGCGCCGTCTCTATGAGCGGCTGGGATTCGTCGCCTCCGAGGCCGCGTTTCCTTACTCGAGGATGGACTGGCGCGCGCAGTCGGTCAGTTGAAGACGGCCTGGTAGAGGAAGCCCGTTTTGTCCTGCGCCACCGGCACCAGGAAGATCTCGGTGCTGCCCAGCCGCGGGTGGTGCATCCGGTAGGTCTGCTGGGGGAAGAGCAGCGCGGAGGCGTTGTGGAACACCAGCGAGAAAGGCGCGCGCAGGGCATCCGGGCTGCGCACGGGCAGCGGCTGCGCCTCCACCAGCACGAAGGCCGCCTGCATGCCCTGCAGGTCCGCCGAGAAGGTCTCGTTGAGGCAGCCGGAGAAGTGCTCGAGCGACAGCAGGTCCATGCGGGGCCGGTTCCGGAAAGAAGGGAGCGCATGTTCTCCGCCCGGCCGGTGCGAGGCAAGCGCGCGCCGTCGCCGGCCCCCGGCGCACAATCCCACATTGGTGCATTGCGCGGGATTTGATCCCCAATTTGGGGATCATCAGCCATGCCATCGCTTTTTGCTGCCTTCTGAATCAATGGGTTATGGCGATAGTGGAGTTGGCACGGGGATTGCTGTGTCTCTGCCACAACCCTTATCCAACCCGAGGTTCCGAGATGTCCCTGGACAACGTTGAGAAGCTGATCAAGGACCACAAGGTCGAGTTCGTCGACCTGCGTTTCGTCGACATGCGCGGCATCGAGCAGCACGTCACCTTCCCGGTCAGCATCGTGGATGCGTCGCTGTTCGAGGACGGCAAGATGTTCGACGGTTCGTCGATCTCGGGCTGGAAGGGCATCAACGAATCGGACATGGTGCTCCTGCCCGACCCGACCTCGGCCTACATCGACCCGTTCTACGCCGACCCGACCCTGGTCCTGGTCTGCGACATCCTGGATCCGGCCACCATGCAGGGCTACTCGCGCGATCCGCGCGGCATCGCCAAGCGCGCCGAGGCGTACCTGAAGTCCAGTGGCGTGGCCGACATGGCGTTCTTCGGCCCGGAGCCGGAGTTCTTCATCTTCGATTCGGTGCAGTTCGCCAACGAGATGGGCAACACCTTCTTCAAGGTCAATTCCGAAGAAGGCGCCTGGAACAGCGGCAAGAGCTACGACGGCGCCAACAGCGGCTACCGTCCGGGCATCAAGGGCGGCTACTTCCCGGTGCCGCCGACCGATTCGCTGCACGACCTGCGCGCCGAGATGTGCAAGACGCTGGAACAGGTCGGCATCGAAGTCGAAGTGCACCATCATGAAGTCGCCACCGCCGGCCAGTGCGAGATCGGCGCCAAGTTCAACACGCTGGTCAAGAAGGCCGACGAACTGCAGCGCATGAAGTACGTGGTGCGCAACGTGGCCCACCGCAACGGCAAGACCGTCACCTTCATGCCCAAGCCGATCGTCGGCGACAACGGCAGCGGCATGCACGTGCACCAGTCGCTGGCCAAGGGCGGCCAGAACCTGTTCTCCGGCGACGGCTACGGTGGCCTGTCGCAGCTGGCGCTGTGGTACATCGGCGGCATCTTCAAGCATGCCCGGGCGATCAACGCCTTCTCCAACTCGGGCACCAACAGCTACAAGCGCCTGGTGCCGGGATTCGAGGCGCCGGTGATGCTGGCCTACTCGGCGCGCAACCGTTCGGCCTCGTGCCGCATCCCGTGGGTGGCCAACCCGAAGGCGCGCCGCATCGAGATGCGCTTCCCCGATCCGCTGCAGTCCGGCTACCTGACCTTCACCGCGCTGATGATGGCCGGCCTGGACGGCATCAAGAACCAGATCGATCCGGGCGCGCCGAGCGACAAGGACCTGTACGACCTGCCGCCGGAAGAAGAGAAGAACATCCCGCAGGTCTGCTCCAGCCTGGACCAGGCGCTGGACGCGCTGGACAAGGACCGCGACTTCCTCAAGGCCGGCGGCGTGATGAGCGACGACTTCATCGATGCCTACATCGCGCTGAAGATGCAGGAAGTGACCAAGTTCCGCGCGGCCACGCATCCGCTGGAATACCAGCTGTATTACGCCAGCTGATGCGGGCGCACGCGCACATCGCCATGCACGCGGAGGGCCAGGCATCGGTCCTCCGCACCGCAGCGGCAGCGCGCTGAGTTCTCGCGGCGATGGCGACGGATCTCCCCTCCCACCCGTCGCCATCGCCGCACCTTCTCCGACGCATCGCGCTGCGATGCGTCGGCCCGGTTGGGGAACCGGGGCAACACCCGTCTTCGATTCCTGGAGATCGCACCAACGCTGCAACTGGGGAAACACAGGAGAGGTCCATGAACCGCTGCTCCCTCCCACGTCATCCGTTCCCGTCGCAACCGATCGCGGCGGGCACGGGTGCGGTTCATGCATCGCTCCGCACCGATCACGTGCACGCCGCCAGGGGGTCGCGCGCACGGGTGCCTTGAAACCGCCGGCCGGCTCCGGTCGGCCGGTTCCATCCACCATCGGGGTATGCGCATGAAACTGATCACCGCCATCATCCGGCCGTTCAAGCTCGACGAGGTCCGAGAGTCCTTGTCGCAGGCGGGCGTGTCCGGCATCACCGTGACCGAAGTCAAAGGCTTCGGCCGGCAGAAGGGCCACACCGAGCTGTACCGCGGCGCCGAGTACGTCGTCGATTTCCTGCCCAAGATCAAGATCGAAACCGTCGTCACCGACGAGCGACTGGAGGCCGTCATCGAGGCCATCCAGCAGGCCGCCGGCACCGGCAAGATCGGCGACGGCAAGATCTTCGTCACCACCATCGACCAGGTCATCCGCATCCGCACCGGCGAAGTCGGCGCGGACGCGCTCTAACACTCGGAGCCCCCACATGAAGACTCGACTGTTCTCCGGGTGGAAGACCCGTGCGCAGATGTTGTGCCTGGCCGCGTTGTGCGGCCTGATGACGGCAGGTGTGGCCTCGACGGCGTTCGCCGCGCAGGACACCGCGCCTCCCGCGACCGAAGCACCCGCCACCGACGCCGCGCCTGCGCCGGTAGAAGCCGCCGCACCTGCGGAAGCCGTGGCGGCCCCGGCTGAGGCACCCGCCGAAGAAGCTCCGGCCGAGGAGGCGCCGGCCCCGACCATCAGCAAGCCCGACACCGTGTGGGTGCTGTTATCGGCGGTACTGGTGATCTTCATGACGCTGCCAGGCCTGGCGCTGTTCTATGGCGGCCTGGTGCGTTCGAAGAACGTGCTGTCGATCCTGATCCAGAACCTGGCCGTGTTCTCGCTGGTGGCGGTGCTGTGGGCGGTGTACGGCTACAGCTTCGCGTTCACCGAGGGCAACGCCTTCATCGGCGGCACCGATCGCCTGTTCGCGGCGGGCCTGAATGCATCGTCCATCGGCGCGACGTTCACCAAGGGCGTCTACATTCCGGAACTGGCGTTCTTCGTGTTCCAGGGCGCCTTCGCCTGCATCACCTGCGCGCTGATCGTCGGTGCGTTCGCCGAGCGCGTGAAGTTCGCCGGCGTGATGCTGTTCACCGTGCTGTGGTTCACCTTCGCCTACCTGCCGATGGCGCACATGGTGTGGTTCTTCCCCGGCCCGGACGCGTTCACCAGCAACGAAGTGGTGCCGGAAGTGCTGGCCAAGTCGGGCTACCTGTGGGCGAAGGGTGCGCTGGACTTCGCCGGCGGCACCGTCGTGCACATCAATGCGGCGATCGCCGGTCTGGTGGGTGCGTACGTGATCGGCAAGCGCACCGGCTACGGGCGTGAAGCCATCAAGCCGCACAACCTGACCCTGACCATGGTCGGCGCCTCGATCCTGTGGGTGGGCTGGTTCGGCTTCAACGCCGGTTCCGCGCTGGAAGCCGGTGGCGTGGCCGCGATCGCCTTCGTCAACACCTTCCTGGCCACGGCCGCGGCAGTGGTGGCCTGGCTGCTGGTGGAGTGGATCACCAAGGGCAAGCCGTCGCTGCTGGGTGCGGCTTCGGGCGCGGTGGCCGGTCTGGTCGCCATCACTCCCGCCGCCGGCCTGGTGGGCCTGAACGGCGCGCTGGCCATCGGCGCCATCGCCGGCGTCCTGTGCCTGTGGGGCGTCAGCGGCCTGAAGAAGATGCTGGGCGCGGACGACAGCCTGGACGTATTCGGCGTGCATGGCGTGGGCGGCATCACCGGCGCGCTGCTGACCGGCGTGTTCGCGGCGCCGTCGCTGGGTGGCGCAGGCATCTGGGACTACGTCACCGAGACCGGCGTGGCCGAGTACTCCATCGGCTCGCAGGTGTGGATCCAGGCGCAGGGCGTGCTGATCACGGTGGTGCTGTCCAGCGTGGTGGCCCTGGTGTCGTACCTGATCGTGAAGTACACGGTCGGTCTGCGCGTGCCTGAAGAGGCCGAGCGCGAGGGTCTGGACATCACTTCCCACGGCGAATCGGCCTACGAGGCCTGATGGAACCCCGGGGACGGCTTTGCACTAAACTGGTGCAATGTCGTTCCCGGCCCCGTCCCGCATGCATTTCGAACCCGCCACCGACGCGCTCAGCACGCCGGTGGCGTGGGCGGATACCGATGGCCTGATCCTCGGCCTCAATCCGGCCTTCGCCCGCTGGCTGGGCGTCAGCACCCGCCGCCTGATCGGGCAACCGCTGGCGGCCCTGGAGATCGAAGGCGACGCCATGGCGCGCTTCCTGGACAACACCGACCGCGACGTCCTGCGCCTGCACCGCATGGCCTTGGGCATGCCCGGCGAGTCGCCCTGCTTTGCCGAAGGCTGGCTGTCGCGGCTGGACGGCGGCGGCTGGTTGCTGGAAGCGCACCCGGTGGACGAGTTCCCCGCGCTGGATCCCACCCAGGTCCTGCCCAATGCCCTGAGCGCCGCGCTGAAGGGCCTGGCGCACGAGCTGCGCAATCCGCTGGCCGGCCTGAAGGGCGCGGCGCAGTTGCTGGCGCGCCGGGCCGCCCATCGCAACGACAACGACGACGAGCGCGAACTGATCGAACTGATCGAATCCGAGATCAACCGCCTCAACAGTTTGCTGGAACAGCTGCTGTCGCCTTCACCACAGCGTCCGCACGCACCGCTGAACATCCACACCGTGCTGGAGCGCGTCCTGCGCCTGGCCGAGAACGAAGGCGGCTGGTCGGTGCGCCTGCAGCGCGACTACGACCCCAGCCTGCCGGAACTGTCCGGCGACGCCGACCGCCTGACCCAGGCGGTCTGGAACCTGGTGCGCAACGCCCTGCAGGCGGGCGCCGCCAACATCATCCTGCGCACCCGTGTCGAACACGGCGCGCGCATCCACGACCATCTGCACGCCATGGCGCTGCGGGTGGAGATCGTCGACGACGGCCGCGGCGTGCCCGAAGCGCTCGCCGAGCACTTGTTCCTGCCGCTGGTCAGCGGCCGTGCCGAAGGCAGCGGCCTGGGCCTGGCGCTGTCGCAGCAGGTGGCACGAGAACACCGGGGGTCGCTGACCTACCGCTCGCGCCCCGGCCATACGGTCTTCACCCTGCTGCTGCCGCAGTCGTCGCACGACCCCGACGAGGAACGTCATGTCCACTGATCGCCTGGCCGCTTCCGGCAGCACCGCCGACACACGCCGCATCTGGGTGGTCGACGACGACCGTTCGGTACGCTTCGTGCTGGCCACCGCCCTGCGCGATGCGGGCTACACGGTGGACGGTTTCGACAGCGCCGCCGCCGCCCTGCAGGCCCTGGGTGCGCGTGGTGCACCCGACCTGCTGTTCACCGATGTGCGCATGCCCGGCGACGACGGCCTGGTGCTGCTGGACAAGCTGAAGGCCACGCACCCGCAGTTGCCGGTGATCGTGATGTCGGCGTACACCGACGTTGCCAGCACGGCCGGGGCGTTCCGCGGCGGTGCGCATGAATTCCTGTCCAAGCCGTTCGACCTGGACGATGCCGTGGCGCTGGCCGCACGCACCTTGCCGGACGCGGAAGAAGCCGCCGAAGCCGCACAGGACGGCGATGCCGCGCCCACGCCCCAGCTGATCGGCGACACGCCGGCGATGCGCGCGCTGTTCCGCGCGATCGGCCGCCTGGCGCAGGCGCCGCTGTCGGTACTGATCACCGGCGAGACTGGCACCGGCAAGGAACTGGTCGCGCATGCGCTGCACCACGAGTCGCCGCGTTCGCGCAAGCCGTTCGTCGCGCTGAACACCGCCGCGATTCCGTCGGAGCTGCTGGAGAGCGAACTGTTCGGCCACGAAGCCGGCGCCTTCACCGGCGCGCAGAAGCGCCACATCGGTCGCTTCGAGCAGGCCGATGGCGGCACGCTGTTCCTGGACGAAATCGGCGACATGCCGCTGCCGCTGCAGACGCGGCTGCTGCGGGTGCTGGCCGAGGGCGAGTTCTTCCGCGTAGGCGGGCGCGAACTGATCCGCGTGGACGTGCGCGTCATCGCCGCCACCCACCAGGACCTTGACGGACTGGTCGCGGAAGGCCGCTTCCGTGCCGACTTGCTGCACCGGTTGAACGTAGTGCGACTGCAACTGCCGCCGCTGCGCGAACGCCGCGCCGACGTGCCGCAGCTGGCCGAAAACTTCCTGGCCATGGCCACGCGCAAGCTGGACATCGCGCCCAAGCGCTTCAGCAATGCTGCGCTGGACCTGCTGCAGGCCCACGACTGGCCGGGCAACGTACGCGAGCTGGAGAACGTCTGCTGGCGTCTGGCGGCGCTGGCGCCTGCCGATGTCATCAATACCACCGACCTGCAGGGCGCGCTGTCGCACGCGCCGCTGGCCGGGGGGCGGGGCGAGTGGGACCACGCGCTGGGCGAATGGGCGCGCCGGCGCCTGCTGGAAGGCGCCGAATCGCTGCATGCCGAAGCGCGTGAGCGGCTCGACCGGACGCTGCTCCAGGTCGCGCTGGAACTGACCCACGGACGCCGCGCGGAAGCCGCGGCCCGTCTTGGCGTGGGCAGGAACACCGTCACCCGCAAACTGGGGCCCGGCCGCAAGCGCGGATGAGTGCGCGGCGGCGCTTTCATTGAACGTGAAGGCTGCGGTGGTTACGGTAACAGGCCACGCCCTGCAACAGGAGTTTCCCCATGCGCATCGCCCTGCTGGCCGCCGCGTCCGCCCTCACTCTGGCGGCATGCAACACCACGCCGTCCTCGTCTTCGCCGCCGTCATCCCAGAGCGCCGTCGTTCCCACCACCAGCACCGCCAAACAGGCGGTCGCCGTGCTGGCGTCCGCCTCCGGCAGTCTGGTCAGCGGCAGCGTCACGCTCACCCCGATGGGTAAAGGCTTGCATCTGACCGGCGAGATCGGTGGGCTGCAGGCCAACAGCGCGCATGCGTTCCATATCCACGAGAAGGGCGACTGCAGCGCCGCCGACGCCAGCAGCGCCGGTCCGCACTTCAACCCGTTCAATACCGCGCACGGCAAGGCGGGAAGTGGCGCGCACCACGCCGGCGACATGAACAACCTCACCGCCAACGCCGAGGGCGTGGCCAAGGTCGACGCGCACATCGAAGGCGTCACCCTGGGCGGCGGCGCCATCAACGATGTGGCAGGCCGCGCGCTGATCGTACATGCGGCTCCGGACGACTACGCCAGCCAGCCGGCCGGCAACGCCGGTGCGCGGGTGGCCTGCGGCATCATCAAGGTCACGCAATAACACCCAAGACCGTAGCGTGCGCCACGCGCACGACCGCACGATGTGTGTTTCTCGTGGTCGTGCGCATGGCGCACGCTACGACTGCAGCGTTTCCCGCGCGTCGGTCTTGCCCGGGCAATGCGCGAACGTCACCGGGATGCCGTGCGCTTCCAGCACGGCGGCGATCTGCTGCTGGCGCGCCTGGAAGTGCTGGTAGGCGCGTTCCAGCCGCTCGTCGGTCGCTTCCTGCGGCGCATAACGCGCGCGCCAGGCCATCGGTTCGAACAGTGCGATGTGCACTTCGCCATTCGCGTAGCGCAGCAGCGGTTCCGGCGGCGCATCCAGCCACTGCTCTTCCGCGGGTGCCACCAGGGCGGTCTCGATCACCGGCCACAGCGCGCCCAGCCCGCCGTGCTCGTACTGCATCGCGGTCATCGCGGCCAGGTCGTGCAGCGTCATGTAGCGCGCATGTTCGATCTGCGCGCCGAATGCGGTCTGCGCGAGTAGCGCGGTATCGGGCTGGGCCATGCCCGTTTCCAGCAGCACGCTTTCCAACCGTTCGCCCACGGCATCGACCGTATGGTCGTCGCCGGCCAGCAGGAAGGGCACCACGCGCAGCAGGCCGCCGCCCAGGCCTTCATCGGCCTGCAGCGGCAGGGGGATGTCGCCCGTCTCATCGGCGCCGAAGGCGATCACGCGTGGACCTTCGCCGCGTCCGGGCGCGCGCTGGTGCAGCTCGCGCAGGCGCTGGTGCAGCGACCAGCCGGGTCGCAACGCTTCGGCCGGATCGAAGTGCGCCGCCGCCAAGACGAGATCCAGGTCACGCACCTGAGGAACAAGCGATGCCAGGTCGCGTCCCAGTTTCTCGGCCAAGGCACTCGCCTGGGCAGCCGTCAGGGCCGCGTTGCGCGGGGTGCTGCCCGCCATCAGTTCCAGGGCCATCACGCCCATGACGACGGGGCCGGTTGGGGATCGAGTCATGTCAGCGGTTGGAGGCGGTGGAGGGGCGCATTACACTCCCCCATTATGCCTGCCGTACGCGGGCGCATCTTCACCCCTCCCTTCATCGCCAACGCCAAGAGGTCCCCATGCCCGGTCCCCGCCCCGTCGCCATCCTCGGCGGCGTCCGCATTCCGTTCTGTCGCCAGAACACGGCCTACGCGGATGTGGGGAACCTGGGCATGTCGGTGCGCACGCTGGGCGCGCTGGTCGAGCGCTTCGGCCTGCACGGCCAGCAGCTGGGCGAAGTGGCGATGGGCGCGGTGATCAAGCATTCGTCCGACTGGAACCTGGGCCGCGAAGCCGCCCTCTCATCCGGCCTGTCGCCGCTGACCCCGGGCATCACGCTGCAGCGCGCCTGCGGCACCAGCCTGGACACCATCATCCACATCGGCAACAAGATCGCGCTGGGGCAGATCGAATCGGGCATCGGCGGCGGGTCGGACACCACCTCGGAAGTGCCGATCGTCTACGGCAAGAAGCTGCGCGCGCGCCTGCTGGCCGCCAACCGCGCCAAGACCACGCAGGACAAGCTGAAGGCGCTGGTGAGCGGCTTCAAGTTCGGCGAGCTGAAGCCCGAGTTCCCCGGCGTGGCCGAGCCGCGCACCGGCAAGAGCATGGGCGACCACTGCGAGGACATGGCGAAGGAGTGGAACATCTCGCGCGACTCGCAGGATGAGCTGGCGGTGGCCTCGCACAAGAAGCTGGCCGCCGCCTACGAGCGCGGGTTCTTCGACGATCTGGTCGCCCCGTTCCGTGGCCAGGAGCGCGACAACATCCTGCGCCCCGACACGTCGCTGGAAAAGCTGGCCACGCTGAAGCCGGCCTTCGACAAGACCTCCGGCCGCGGCACGCTGACGGCCGCCAACTCCACGCCGCTGACCGATGGCGCCGCCGCGGTGCTGCTGTCCAGCGAGGAGTGGGCGAAGGCGCACGGCCACGAGCCGCTGGCCTACCTCCGGGATGCGCAGGTGGCCGCCGTCGATTTCGTGCACGGCGAAGGCCTGCTGATGGCGCCCACGGTCGCGGTGCCGGAAATGCTCAAGCGCAACGGCCTGACCCTGCAGGACTTCGACATCTACGAGATCCACGAGGCGTTCGCCGCGCAGGTGCTGTGCACACTGCGCGCGTGGGAGAGCGAGGACTACTGCCGCAACCGCCTGGGCCTGGACGCGCCACTCGGCAAGATCGATCCGGCGAAGATGAATCCCAACGGCTCCTCGCTGGCCACGGGCCATCCGTTCGCCGCCACCGGCGCCCGCATCGTCGCCACGGTCGCGAAGGAACTGAAGCAGCGCGGCGGCGGCCGCGCGCTGGTCTCCATCTGCACCGCCGGCGGCATGGGTGTGGTGGCGATCATCGAGCGCTGACGGGAGTCGGAAGGGCGAGCACGGAGGCTGCATGGCGATTCCGACATATGATCAACTGATGCTCCCGCTACTGCGACTGGCGGGAGCGCACCGCGCCAGCGACCTGCCCACGGCCGAGAAGCTCCTGGGCGACGAGTTTGGTCTGACGCACGAAGAGCGTGCGACGATGCTTCCGAGCGGTCAGCAGACCGCGTTGAGAAATCGAACAGGCTGGGCCAGTTTCTACTTGATGAAGGCGGGTCTGCTGGTCAAGCCGAAGCGCGGATACTTCGAGATCACCGATCGTGGGCGGGACGTCTTGAAGTCCCCGCCCCCCAACATCGACAAGGCTTTCCTCGCAGGCTTTCCGGAGTTCCGGGAATTCCTCACGGGGGCCTCGGCGGAGTCCGTCGGGGGTACGACGCAAACGCTTGTTCCGTCGACGGCAGAGCACACCACGCCGGATGAGGCCCTGCAAGGCGCTTATCAGCAGTTGCGCAGCGAACTAGCCTCGCAAGTCTTGGAGCGATTGCTGCAGGTGAGCCCCGAGTTTTTCGAGCAACTCGTCGTGGAACTGCTGGTCGTCATGGGCTATGGCGGGTCCCGGCGGGGTGCTGGCGAGCGCATTGGACGATCCGGCGATGGCGGAATAGACGGGATCATCAAGGAAGATCGGCTTGGCCTGGATGTCATATACATCCAGGCCAAGCGATGGCAGGGAACGGTGGGTCGTCCCGAAATCCAGAAGTTCGTGGGTGCGCTTCATGGTCAGCGTGCCCGCAAAGGCGTCTTCATGACGACGAGCGGGTTCTCGGCCGATGCGCGGGACTATGTTTCGCACATCGACGTCAAGGTCGTCCTGCTAGATGGCATCCAGATCGCGAATCTGATGATCGACCATGGCGTGGGCGTCACGCCGGTGGCGACCTACGTGGTCAAGCGGCTGGATTCGGACTACTTCGACGAAGCCTGAGGTTCCATGATCGGTGTGCCGCCGTTCCGCATGCTGTGGCCTGCGGCTGCAGAGCGGTCGCCGCCGCGGAAGCCGAACGCCGGTTGAGCGCGCCGCGCGTTCAGTCCTTCAGGCGTGGCAGTCCGTGCGCGTCGCGTTCTTCCATGACGGCTTCGTCGTGGATGGCCTGCTTCATGTCGCGCACGGCGAGCTGCGTGGCCGCTTCGCCGCGCTTCGTCTTCAGCGCGTTGGCATAGCACTGCTGGGCCGATGCGGCGTCGCCGGCGTCGGCGAAGCCCGTGCCCAGTTCCTCCCAGGCGTCGGCGCCTGCACCCTGCGCGACCGCGCGATGCAGGAACTCTTGCGCCTGCGTCCATTGCCCCTGCTGGCGGGCCAGGCGTCCCAGGGTTACCAGCAGCGCGGGGCTGGCCGCGCGGGTCTGCAGCCAATGCTGGGCGCTGGCGCGGCGCGAATCCAGCTTGGCCACCGGCAGCCGGCCGTAGAGCGCCACCAGATCTTCATCCCAGCGGGCCTCCAAGGCCTGTTCGATGCTGCGCGTGGCCGCGTCTTCCCAGCGCAAGGCGGCCGCGCGTTCGGCATAGGCGGCGACCACGGGTGATTGTTGCCGCAACGGCTTGGTGAGGGCCTCCCAGCGCTCGGCCAGCACGTTGGGGTCGGCTGCTTCACGCAGCGACTGGGTCGCCAGGCGCGTCTCCAGCGTATCCAGGGCAGCGGGCGCCACGGCCTGCTGCTGCTTCAATGCGCCCAGCAGGCCGTAAGCCTCTCCGGCCTGCGCCGTGTCCGCCAGGGCCTCGGCACGCAGGGCCAGGCCGCGCGGCGGCAGTGGCTGCACGTCGGCGGCGTCGAGCACCGCCAGCGCGTCCTGCGGACGTCCCGCGTCCAGTGCGATCTGCGCGGCAAGGATCGCGTGCGCGGGTCCCGACCGTTCGCGCAGCGCCGCAAGCTGGCGTTGCATCGCCGCCTCGTCGCCGCGGGCCTGCGCTGCACTCGCCGCGGCGACACGCGCGACCGCGCCGACTTCTTGATCGTCGGCGGCGCGTTCAAGCAGCTTCTCGGCCTTCTGCCAGTGGCCGGCATGCAGCGCGTCCAGGCCGTCGATGAGCCGTGCGCGCGCCTGCTTGCGGCGGTGCCGGCCCCAGGCACGGAACGGCAGCGTGAGCACCCGCCAGAGCAGCCACGCCACACCGCCGGCCAGCAGAAGCGCCAGCACGGCCCGCGGCACGTTGGTATGCAGGTCGTAGCCGGCAAAGCGGATGAACACCTCGCCCAGGTCGCGGTCGGTACCGGCCATCCACTGCGCCGCCTGCACGCCGGCCAGCATCAGCACCAGCATCACCACCACGGTGCGGAACGTTTTCATGGCATCACCTCCGGCGTCTCCCTGGTCGGGCGCAGCCGCATGCCGGCGCTGCGCAGCGCGCGCAACTGCTGCAGCGTGCTGCCCACTTCCGCCGGGCGCGCGGGCGCTTGCGCCTGCTGCAATGTGCGCAGCCGTGCGTGAACCTGACGTCGTGCCGGCGAGTCCGGCCACAGCCGTGGCAGCCATCCGTCCACACGGGCCAGCGCGGCGCGGTACGCAGCGTCGTCGCCTCGCTCGAGGGCGGCCCGCGCCAGCCCGATCTCGATCTGCAACGCCACGTCCGCCGCGGCCCGCTGGTCGGGCGCCACCAGCGTGGTGTCGCGCGAAGGCCGCACGTCGACCAAAGGTGCCAGCCACCGCTGCCACGCGGGGCGCACCTGTCCCGGCGCTGCCGCCGGTGCTTGGCGGGGCAGGCCGGCGATCGCATCCGCCAGGGAATCCAGGCGGGCGAACGCGTCTGCGCGCGCACCGGCGCCGAGCGCGTCGACGGCGACGCGTTCCTGCGCCAGCGCCTGCTTCAGGTTCAGCAGCCGATGGTCGTCCAGGCCGTCCAGGACGCCGGCGGCCAGTGCATACGCGCGTCGGGCCCCGGCCGGGGCATGGGCGATCTCCAGCCGCTGCGCCGCCAGGGACAGCAGCAGTTCCACCTCGTCCAGCCGCAAGGCCTGCGCGCCGTGGCGGTCGGGGTCGGTCAGCTTGGCGACGCTTTCCTCGAGCAGGGCGCCGCGGTGGCCCAGGCCCAGGACTTCGTCGCGCAGCACGCGGTTGGTGGCCGCGGCGTCCAGCAGGCGCTGCGCCTGCGCGCGCTGGTCGCGCCGCAGGGCTTCGGCACGGGCCTCCAGCGCCTCCAGGCGCTGCGCGATCATGGCCTGCTCGTCCCGTTTCCCTTCGCCCTGGGCCTGCCACCACGCCCAGCCACGCCAGGCCGCCAGGCCGACCACCAGCACCCGGATGGCCAGCGCGATGAGGCGGCCGGCACCGAAGGTGCGGCGGGGGGAGGTGGGTTCGTCGTTCACAAGCATCCTGGTCGCGGGACGAAACGTGATGGAGGCCGCAGATGCTACCGGATGCCGGCCGGGCGGATCGTGCACGCCGCTTTCATCAGCTGTGCCGGGCGCGGGCCTTCGGCCTGGACGACGCGGACGAAGCCCGCCGTTCGCGCCGCGTCGGCCAAGCGCGCGCTGGCGGCGACGACAACGGCCTTTCTGAGCCGCGTGCGAAGCGCTTCGGGAAGCTGGGCCAGGACCTGCTCCAGCGCACCACCGCTGCTCAACAACAAGCAGGCGGGCGCCTGTCGCCGCTCCCGGGCGGCACGCGGCCGGCGCAGCGGGGTCAACGATTCCTGACG
>NZ_PDWV01000022.1 GCF_010093385.1 Pseudoxanthomonas mexicana | reverse complement strand
GGGCAGCAGGGCGGGGCGCAGGCTCATAGGAGTCTCCAGACACAAGCCAAATTTGTGGCATGGGCGTATCGTACGCGCTTGTAGGGCTATCGTGTTACGCCAGAATGGTGCCCGACACGAACGAGGCTCCCGCGATGGCACAGGCGACGACCACCGTAGACCCCATCCCGCAGGTGGCCGGGCGCGACTGGCGCACGCCGCTCGAGTTGCTGGCGTTGGGCGCGATCTGGGGTAGCTCGTTCCTCTTCATGCGCATCGCGGCGAACCCGTTCGGGCCGTTTGCGCTGGTCGAGGTGCGGCTGGCGCTGGGTGCGCTGGTCCTGCTGCCGTTCCTGTGGCGCGAGCGTGCGCACTTCCGCGCCGGCATGTGGCCGCGCCTGGCCATGATCGGCGCGATCAATTCGGCCATCCCGTTCCTGCTGTTCGCGTGGGCGGCGCAACGGTCGCCGGCCGCGATCGGTGCGATCTGCAACGCCATGACCGTGCTGTTCGCCGCGTTGGTGGGCTTTCTGTTCTTCGGGCAAAAGATCGGTACGCGCCGTTCGCTCGCGCTGCTTGTGGGGTTCGTCGGCGTGGTGGTGCTGGCGACCAGCAAGGCAGGTGGCCTGAGTGTGGGCGGCGCGGTGGTGGCCGGCTCCACGGCGGCATTGCTCTATGGCGTGGGCGTGAACCTGGTACGCAAGCACCTGTCGGGGATTCCACCGGCGGCGGCCGCCGCCGCAACGCTCGGTTGCGCGGCGCTACTGGTGCTGCCGTTCGCGGCGACCCATTGGCCGACGGCCCGCATCCCGCCCGGTGCGTGGGGCGCTGCCATCGCCATCGGCGTGGTCTGCACGGGCTATGCGTTCCTGCTGTATTACCGGCTGATCCAGCGCATCGGCCCGGCCCGCGCATCGACGGTGACCTACCTGGTGCCGCTGTTCGGCGCGGGCTTCGCGTGGGCGTTCCTCGGCGAACCGGTCACGCTGGCGATGCTGGCCGCAGGCGTGCTGATCCTGGGCAGCGTGGCGGCCAGCCAGCGGGCGCCATGAGGCTGTGCGGTTCTTGTGGGAGCGACGTCAGTCGCGGTGAGACATGGGACGACGTCATCGCGACTGACGTCGCTCCCACGGGAAAATCAGCGGCTCAACGCTTGGCTTCGCGCACCGGCAGCGGCACGTTGCACAGGTCGATATGGCCGGCGGGCCGCACGTACCAGCCGTCGCGGCGGTTGCGGCGCGCCTCGGTGGCGGCGGCGAAGGTCTTCGTGTCGGTGCGCAGCACCTGCAGCGGCGTGCGCTCGGATTCGGGCACCTCGCTGGCCAGGCGGATGGCGGTGATCGGCGTGCGCTCGGTCGCGTTCTCGTAGAAGCCCATCGGCTCGGGGCCGCGCGGGATCGCGCTGAGCAATTCCATGCCCTTCACCACGCGTCCGACCAGGGTGATGTTGCGGTCCAGCTGCCGCGGCGACTGGCCGGTGACCACGTACAGTTCGCTGCCGTTGCTGCTGTCGGGCGGGCCACCGCGACCCGCGCCCAGCGCGCCATAGCAGTGCGCCAGCCAGACCTCGTTCGTCTTCGGATCGCGTGCCACCGGAAAGCCATCGACGAATCCTACCTGGGGCGCCCAGCCGTCCACGTCCGGCAGCCGGGTGAAAGACACACCTTCACCCGTGCGCGCGAATTCCGCCGGCAGCTTGGTCTTCGCCGTGCCCAGCGGTTTCGCCTTGGCGGCGTCTTCCGCATCGGCATCGCCGAACTGCACCACGAAATTGTCCTGCGAGCGGTAGATGGCCAGCCCGTTCCAGAAACCCTCACGCGCCAGCGTGCGGATGTTGGCCACGTGCTCCGGCGCGAAGCCCGGCGCCAGTTCGATCACCACGCGTCCACCGGGCACGTCCATGTACAGCGTGCTGGCCGGGTCGAGCGTGCGCCAGTCGGCGTCGGGCGAGGCGTCCAGGATCTCCTTGGCGCTGAGGTACTTCGGCGGCTCAGCCGCGTGCGCGGCGGGCAGGGCGAACAGGCAGGCGAGCAGCAGGGGCGTCAGGCGCATGGACGTTCCGGGGCTTGGGATGACCGGATTGTAGTGCGACTGCGCCGGCGTCAGCTCTTGTAGTTCATGGCCCGGTTGATGCCCAGGGCCACGAGCGTGCCCAGCGCGCCCGAGAGCAGGTAGGCGCCTAGCCACGCCAGTCCGAAGTTGGCGCACAGGCCCAGCGCGACCAGCGGGGCGAACGCCGCGCCGATCAGCCAGGCCAGGTCGGAGGTGAGGGCGGCGCCGGTGTAGCGGTAGCGCTGGCCGAAATTGGCGGTGACTGCGCCGGCGGCCTGGCCATAGGACAGGCCGAGCAGCGCGAAGCCCACCAGGATGAAGGCGCCCTGGCCGACCGGCCCGCCCTCCATCAGCGTGGGCGCGAAGCCACTGAACATGGCGATGCCCACGGCCAGCGCGCCCAGCGTGCGGGCGCGGCCGAAGCGGTCGGCGATCACGCCCGAGGCCACGATGGCGCCGGCGGCGATGAACGCGCCGACGATCTGCACGATCAGGAAGCTGACGATGGACTGCTGCGAGTACAGCAGGATCCACGACAGCGGGAAGATGGTGACGATATGGAACAGCGCGTAGCTGGCCAGTGCCGCGAACGCGCCGATCACCACATGGCGGCCCTTGGCCCGGAAGAGTTCGCGCACCGACGTGGGCTCCAGTTCCAGTTCGCCCATGCGGTGCTGGTATTCCTCGGCCACCACGATGCGCAGGCGGGCGAACAGCGCCACCACGTTGATGGCGAACGCGACGAAGAACGGATAACGCCAGCCCCACGACAGCAGATCGGCGGGTTCCAGGCTGGCATACAGGAAGGCGAACACACCCGCGGCCACGATGAATCCCACCGGCGCGCCCAACTGTCCCAGCATGGCGTACCAGCCGCGGCGGTCCTTGGGGGCGTTCAATGCCAGCAGCGACGGCAGGCCGTCCCACGAGCCGCCCATCGCCAGGCCCTGCAGTACGCGGAACAGAGCGAGCAACACGATGGCGGTGCCGCCGAGCGTGCCGTAACCGGGAAGGAAGGCGATGCCGGCGGTCGCCGTGCCCAGCAGGAACAGGGCCACGGTCAGCTTGATGCCGCGTCCCCAACGTGCCTGGATCTTCATCGACAGCATGGTGCCGAAGGGCCGCGCGACGAACGCCAGCGCGAACAGCGCAAACGACCACAGCGTGCCTTCCAGGCGGTCCATGAACGGAAAGAACACCGCCGGGAACACCAGCGCCGAGGCGATGCCGAACACGAAGAAGTCGAAGTATTCCGACGCGCGTCCAATCACCACGCCCACGGCGATCTCGCCCGGGGCGACATCGGCATCGGCCTTGGTGCCATGGTCATGGGTGGAGCGGGTGGGGCTGAGGGTCGACATCGCGCAAGGACCGCCGGGCCGGACGAGGGAAGGGGCGACCATAGACTCGCAGACCGGGCGCGCATCCGCGATAGGACAAAACGTCCAATACTCCCGGAAAGCGGAGCGCACTACATTGATCTGGATCAATCGGCAGACCCCCCCATGCCCATGTCCTTCGTGCGCAGAACCCTGCAGGCCGCCGTGGCGATGTCCGCCGCGTCCATGCTGTCGGGATGCAACCTGCTGGTCCTGAACCCGGCCGGCGACATCGCGGCCCGCCAGGGCCATCTGATCGTCGTGGCCACCGTGCTGATGCTCATCGTCATCGTGCCGGTGATCGCGCTGACGTTCTGGTTCGCCTGGCGTTACCGGGCCGCGAACACGCGCGCCACCTACAAGCCCGACTGGGACCACTCCACCCAATTGGAGCTGGTGATCTGGGGCGTGCCGCTGCTCATCATCATCGCGCTGGGCGCGGTGACGTGGATCGGCACGCACCTGCTCGACCCGTACCGCCCGCTGGGACGCATCGGCGAGGGACGCCCTGTGCCGGCCGACGTCAAACCGCTGGAAGTGCAGGTGGTCGCGCTGGACTGGAAATGGCTGTTCGTCTATCCGGAGTACAGCGTGGCCTCGGTCAACCAGATGGCCGCGCCGGTCGACCGTCCCATCACCTTCCGGCTGACGTCGTCGTCCACGATGAACGCGTTCTACGTGCCGGCGCTGGCGGGCATGATCTACACGATGCCGGCGATGGAGACCAAGCTCCACGCCGTCATGAACAAGGAAGGCGAGTACGAAGGCTTCTCCTCGCACTACAGCGGCGAGGGCTTCTCGCACATGCGCTTCCGTTTCCATGCGCTGTCCGGCCAGGACTTCGACCGCTGGATCGCTGAAGCCCGGACGGAAGGCAAGGCATTGACCCGCGCCGAATACCTGAAGCTGGAAGTGCCCAGTTCACGCGAACCGGCGCGCCTGTACGCGTCGGTCGATCCCGGCCTGTTCGATGCGGTGGTCAACCGCTGCGTGGACACCGACCGCCTGTGCATGGACCAGATGATGGCCTACGACGCCATGGGCGGCCGCGGCCTGGACGGCAGCGGGGCGTTGCAGCGGCCGCGCCGCGGCAACCTCGCCGCCGGTCCGTTCGTTCGTTCCGACCTCTGCACGGTCGAGACGGCGCGAGCGGCGGGTCGCATGTCTCCCGTTCCCACTGCCGGTGGCCTGAAGGCGCCCTGACGCGCCCGGTCGCCGCACTCCTGGATTCACCGGATCAGCAAGATGGCCTTCGATACCAGCACCGTCCCCCATTCACCGATCACCGGTCGCCTGGCCTGGGACGCGATTCCCATGCTGCACGATCCGATCATCGCCGCGACCTTCGTCGGCACCTGCCTCGGCGGCCTCGCGCTGGTCGCGGTGATCACGAAGTACAGGCTGTGGGGCTGGCTGTGGCGCGAGTGGTTCACCAGCATCGACCACAAGAAGATCGGCATCATGTACATGGTGCTGGGCCTGGTGATGCTGCTGCGCGGCTTCGCCGACGCCATCATGATGCGCCTGCACCAGGCGATGGCCTTCGGCGACAACCTGGGTTACCTGCCGCCGCACCACTACGACCAGATCTTCACCGCCCATGGCGTGATCATGATCTTCTTCGTGGCCATGCCGCTGGTCACCGGCCTGATGAACTATCTGGTGCCGCTGCAGATCGGCGCGCGCGACGTGGCGTTCCCGTTCCTCAACAACTTTAGCTTCTGGATGACCACCGCAGGCGCGGTGCTGGTCATGCTGTCGCTGTTCCTGGGCGAGTTCTCCACCTCCGGCTGGCTGGCGCTGTCCAACCTGGGCAACCAGGACCCCGGGGTGGGGCTGGACTACTACATCTGGGCGCTGCAGATCGCCGGCGTCGGCACCTTGTTGTCCGGCGTCAACCTGTTGGTGACCATCCTGAAGATGCGCGCGCCGGGCATGGGCATGATGAAGATGCCGGTGTTCACCTGGACGGCGCTGTGCACCAACGTGCTGATCGTGGTGTCGTTCCCGGTGCTGACGGCGGTGCTGGCGCTGATGACGCTGGACCGCTACGTGGGTACCAACTTCTTCACCACCGATCTCGGCGGCAACGCCATGCTGTACGTCAACCTGATCTGGATATGGGGCCACCCGGAGGTCTACATCCTGATCCTGCCGCTGTTCGGCGTGTTTTCCGAGATCGTGTCCACCTACTCGGGCAAGCGCCTGTTCGGCTACTCGTCGATGGTCTACGCCACGGTCTGCATCACCGTGCTGTCCTACCTGGTGTGGCTGCACCACTTCTTCACGATGGGCTCGGGCGCCAGCGTCAACTCGTTCTTCGGCATCACCACGATGATCATCTCGATCCCGACGGGCGCGAAGATCTTCAACTGGCTGTTCACCATGTACCGCGGCCGCATCCGCTTCGAGGTGCCGATGCTGTGGACCATGGGCTTCATGGTGACCTTCGTGATCGGCGGCATGACGGGCGTGCTGCTGGCGGTGCCGCCGGCGGACTTCGTGCTGCACAACAGCCTGTTCCTGGTGGCGCACTTCCACAACGTCATCATCGGTGGCGTGGTGTTCGGCCTGTTCGCGGCGATGACGCACTGGTTCCCCAAGGCCTTCGGTTTCAGGCTGGACGATTTCTGGGGCAAGGTGTCGTTCTGGTTCTGGTTGGCCGGTTACTGGTTCGCGTTCACCCCGCTGTATGTGCTGGGCCTGATGGGCGTGACCCGCCGCATGAGCCACTTCGAGGATCCGTCGTTGCAGATCTGGTTCCAGATCGCGGCCTTCGGCGCGGTACTGGTGGCCATCGGCATCGCCGCGTTCCTGTACTGCATCTTCATCAGCTTCCGCCGCCGCGAACAGCTGCGCGACCACACCGGCGATCCCTGGGGCGGCCGCACGCTGGAGTGGTCCACGTCATCGCCGCCGCCGGACTACAACTTCGCCTTCACCCCGGTCGTGCACGACACCGACGCCTGGACGGACATGAAGCAGCGCGGGTTCGAGCGCCCCAAGAGCGGCTTCAAGGCCATCCATATGCCGCGCAACACCGGTGCGGGCGTGGTCCTGTCGGCGCTGAGCACGGTGTGCGGTTTCGCGCTGATCTGGCATGTGTGGTGGCTGGCGGGCGTGTCGCTGCTGGCGACGATCGCCTATGCGATCTGGCACAGCTTCGACCGCGACCGCGATTACTACATCCCTGCCGATGAGGTCGCCAGGACCGAACAGGCGCGCACCGTGCAGCTGGAGCAGGTCCATGTCTGAGTCCATCGCCCTCTCTCGACCCGACGGCTCGCCGGTGTTCCTGGATACCGAGGGCAGGCATCACCCGGAGAACGGCACGCTGCTGGGTTTCTGGATCTACCTGCTCAGCGACCTGATGATCTTCGGCAGCCTGTTCGCCACGTTCGGGGTGTTCTCGGGCAGCTACGCCGCCGGCCCGTCCGGCCGCGACCTGTTCCTGCCCAATCTGCACCTGATCGCCATCAATACCGGCATCCTGCTGGTGTCGTCGATCACCTACGGCTTCGCGATGCTGGCGATGATGAAGCGCAACAGCCGCGGCACGATCGGCTGGCTGCTGGTCACCGGCCTGCTGGGCCTGGCGTTCCTGACGATCGAGGTCTACGAGTTCCATCACCTGATCCACATCGGTGCAGGACCCCAGCGCAGCGCGTTCCTGTCGGCGTTCTTCACGCTGGTCGGCACGCACGGCCTGCACGTGCTGTTCGGCGTCATCTGGCTGGTCGTGCTGTGCGTACAGGTGCGCAAGTGGGGCCTCAATCGCACCACCACGCGCCGCATCGCCTGCCTGTCGATGTTCTGGCATTTCCTGGACGTCGTCTGGATCGGCGTCTTCACCTTCGTCTACCTGATGGGCGTGCAGTGATGGCCAACCCTTCTTCTTCCTCCGAACACGACGACTTCCTCGAGGACGGCATTCCGCATGTCAGCGTGAAGGAATACGTCACCGGCTTCGTGCTGTCGGTCGTGCTGACCGCGATCCCGTTCTGGCTGGTGATGGCCAAGGTGCTGCCCACGCCGGCCATCACCACGCTGGTGATCCTGGCCTTCGCGATGGTGCAGGTCGTCGTGCACATGGTGTATTTCCTGCACATGAATCCGAAGTCGGAAGGCGGCTGGAACCTGTTCGCGCTGATCTTCACCGCCGTGCTGCTGGTGATCGTGCTGGCCGGTACGTTGTGGGTCATGCATAACATGAACACCCACATGATGCCGGGCGCGCACGACATGCATCGGATGCAGGAGGCGGTCCAGAGCCTGCCGTGACCGACGTGGCTGCCACGCCGCCGCCGCCGCGCGCGCGCTGGCGGGTCGCGTTCGCGGCGCTGCTGGTGTTCGCCTTCTGCGGATTCGTCGTGCTGGGTGTGTGGCAGCTGCAACGGATGGCGTGGAAGCACGACCTGATCGCCCGCGTCGATGCACGCATCCATGCGGCGGCCGTACCGGCGCCTTCCCGCGTGCAGTGGCGCGCCATCACCGAGGCGGACCATGGCTACCGGCGCATCTTGGTGGCCGGACACTTCCTGCAGGATCGGCTGGTACGCACGCAGGCGGTGACCGAACTCGGCGGCGGCTTCTGGCTGCTGCAGCCCTTGCAGGCCGACAACGGTGACTACGTGCTGGTCAATCGGGGCTTCGTGCCGGCCGGCGCCACCGCGTCGCGCGCACCACAGGGCCGGGTGGTCGTGGAAGGCCTGCTGCGCATCAGCGAACCGGAGGGTGGCTTCCTGCGGCGCAACGTGCCGGAACAGGATCGCTGGTATTCGCGTGATGTCGTCGCGATAGCACGCAGGCAGGGATTGCCGGCTGCGCGGGTCGCTCCCTTCTTCGTCGACGCCGATGCCGAGCCTGGCTTCCGCGGTTGGCCGCGCGGCGGCATGACGGTGGTGAAGTTCCGCGATCCGCACCTGTCCTACGCGCTGCCCTGGTTCGGGATGGCGCTGCTGACGCTGGTGGCCGTGGGTGTCCTGTTCGCGTCGGACCGCCGCTGGCGCGATGATCGGCGCCGACACTCCTCCCGGGGCACGCATGTACTTCCGCCGGGCTGAAGCTCCAGACGACCCTGCCCCGCCGGCCTTACGCCTGGCGGGGTCATACGATCGCGCGGGCCTGCGCAACCTGCAGCAGCTCATTCAGCTGCGCTGGATCGCGGTGGTGGGACAGGTGGCGACGATCCTGGTGGTGCAGTACGGCCTGGGCATCGCACTGCCCCTGCAGCCGATGTTTGCCGTGCTAGCCGCTCTGGTGCTGTTCAACCTGGCCAGCCACCTGTGGTGCCGGCGCCACACACAGGTTTCGCATGCGGCCCTGCTGGTTGGCCTGCTGGTGGACGTGGCCTCGCTCACGGTGCAGCTGTACCTGTCCGGCGGCATCGCCAATCCGTTCGTGTTCCTGTTCCTGCTGCAGGTCGTGATCGGCACGGTGCTGTTCGTTCGCCCGGCAGTTGGGTAATCGCGGTCGCCGCGGCGCTGTGTGTCGTCGGACTCGCGGCCGTGCCTGCGCCGCTGAAGCTGGCGGTGGAGCCTGCGCGTGGGCTGGCGGATCACTACGTGCAGGGGTTGCTGGTCTGCTTCCTGCTGATCGCCGGCTTGCTGGTGGTGTTCATCACCCGCATCGGCGGCATCCTGCGCGAGCGGGATGCGCGCCTGGCCGAGCTGCGCCAGCGGGCGGTGGAGGAGGAGCACATCGTGCGCATCGGCCTGCTGGCGTCCGGGGCCGCGCACGAGCTGGGCACGCCGCTTTCCACGCTGTCGGTGATCCTGGGCGACTGGCAGCACCTGCCCACCATGGCCTCCGACGGTGAGCTGCACAACGACGTGCTGGAAATGCAGGCGCAGGTGGCCCGCTGCAAATCCATCGTCACCAACATCCTGATGGCTGCCGGCGAGACCCGCGCCGAAGCGCCCACCGAAACCACATTGCATGCGCTGTTCGACGAGCTGGCGCATGAATGGGAACAGGCGCGGAACCCGCCACGCTTCGATTACCGCAACCAGAGCGGCCCCGATCCGCGTATCGTCACCGATGCCGGCCTTCGGCAGATGGTGTTCAACGTGCTGGACAACGCGCTGGAAGCTTCACCCGACTGGGTCGCCCTGGACGTGCGCTGCGAGGACGACGCCGTGGTGGTGGTGGTCGCCGACGCCGGGCCCGGGTTCGAGCCGGGCATCCTGCGGCGGCTCGGCACGCCCTACAACAGCAGCAAGGGACGGCCGGGCGGTGGCTTGGGCCTGTTCCTGTCGGTCAACGTGGCCCGCACGCTGGGCGGCCGGCTGCACGCGGAGAATCGCCCCCAGGGCGGTGCGGTGGTGACGGTGACGCTGCCGCTGGCGGCGATCGCGATCGAGGACCCGGATGATGACGGCCAAGAATGAGCGCCGGTTGCTGATCGTCGAGGATGACGCGGCGTTCGCGCGCACGCTGGTGCGCTCGTTCGAGCGGCGCGGCTATCAGGTACGCCATCTCGCCGGCGAGGAGGGCATGGCGGCGTTGCTGGGCGAATTCGCGCCCACGCATGCGGTGGTGGACCTGAAGCTGGCCGGCGGTGCGTCCGGCCTGTCCAGCGTCAGGCTCCTGCACGATGCCGATCCGGAGATGGTGATCGTGGTGCTGACCGGCTATGCCAGCATCGCCACGGCGGTGGAGGCGATCAAGCTGGGCGCGCGCCACTATCTGGCCAAGCCGTCCAACACCGACGACATCGAGGCGGCCTTCCAGCGTGCCGTCGGCGATGCCGATGTGGAACTGAGCGCGCGCACCACCTCGATCAAGACGCTGGAGTGGGAGCACATTCACGAAGCCCTGGCGGCCAGCGACTTCAACATTTCCGAGGCCGCACGCCGGCTGGGACTCCACCGGCGCACGCTGGCGCGCAAGCTGGAAAAGCGGCGCGTCAAATAGGGCCTCCCCGGGCCGGCCTTCACGGCACGTGCACATCAGCGAATCCGCAGGCTGCCGTCCATCGGGCGGACGGCGCGATGCCGCGTGTCCCGCATCCACGGCCGTTGCGCCCGCGTATGGCGAAGGGCCTTCGATGCACGCGCCGAGGGCCGTGGGAAGCGTTGAACCCGCGCGTGCCCTGTCGTTGTCATTCCCCCGAAACCCACTTCACAGGAAGCCCTCATGAAAACGCTTCGACTCCGTGGTCTCGTCCTGGTCATGGCCGCGTTGCTGCCTGCGGCGGCATTCGCGTCGCCCACCGTCAACACGCTGGGCGGCGATACCCGCGTGCAGCTGTCCGCCGACCTGGTGGGCGCGCTGACCTCGCTGGGTGTCTCCGTGAAAGCCTCGTATCCCGCCCGCCTGCGGGGCGCGAGCGCGTCGTTCCCCATTCCCGGCGGCGAGCTGGATCGGGGCACCCTGAAGGGCGAGGTGGATCATGCGGGGGGCCTGACGCTGCGCGCCGGCGCCACCGAGGTCAACCTGAGCAGCTATACCATCGACACGACCGGTGCCGCCCCGGTGCTGACCGGCCGGGTGAAGGTCAACGACAGCGTGCTGGGCCGCCTGCCGCTGTTCGACATCACACTGGTGAGCGCACCGGTCGTACGCGGACTGCACGCGCGTGCCGGTTCCGTGCAACTGGACAACGTGCGGCTGACGCTCAATGACGAAGCGGCCGTGGCATTGAACGCGGTCTTCAACGTGTCCGCGTTCCAGGCCGGCCTGCCGGTGGGCACCGCCCGCGTGCAGACCTACTTCTACGAGCCGGCGCCTTGAGTCGGGACCTGCGCCGGGAGAGCCGGGGGGCGTCGCCCCCCGGTCTTTCCGCATTCGGAATCCGGAAAGCCGCATGGCGGACGCTGTTCAATGTGGCCGGCAACCAGATCGTGTGGTTCATCGCGGTGATCGCCGCCGGCCAGGGCAGTGCATGGCCCGGCGTGCTGGCCGCGGCAGTATTCGTTGGCATGCACCTGGCGTGGGCGCCGCGTCGTGGCGACGAGGTGAGACTGGTGGTGCTCGCCGTGGCGTGTGGACTGGTGGTCGACGGTGTGGCCGCGGCGCAGGGCTGGGTGACGTATCGGGCCTCGATGGCGGGCGGTGCGACGGCACCGGCCTGGATCCTGGCGCTGTGGGCATCGCTGGCCGTCACCCTCAATGGCGCCATGCGCAGCCTGCAGGCGCGGTGGTGGGCGGGGGCGCTGCTGGGAGGCATCGGCGGCCCCCTGGCGTATCTGGCAGCCGCGCGCGGTTGGGGAGCCGCCGAGTTCGCCAGCCCTGCGTGGCGGGGACTGCTGTGGCTGGCAGCCGCCTGGGCCGCTGCGTTGCCGGGACTGCTGGCGGCCGCGCGGTGGCAGGCCGGACGAAGTCAGTACGCTTCGCGGTGACGGGTCGGCGGGTCGCTGCAGGGCGTCGGGCCGCCGCGAGCAGCCCGCCGTGCATCAGGGCACGGTGACTACTGGCACATTCGCTATATCAAAGTTCGCAATAGCATCGTCTCCAACCTAGCGGATGTGCCGCGAAGGGGGGAGCCATGAGTGAACCCGATATCCATCTGAAGAAGTTCCAGAAAGAGCTCAGCGCCGGCACGGTGTCGCTGGCGCTGCTGGCGGTCCTGGCCCGCGCGGGCGAACCGCTGTACGGCTACCTGATCGCCAAGCAGCTGGAACGTGTCGGCGACGGCGTACTCAGCGGCAAGCAGAGTGCCCTGTATCCGGTGCTCCGCAACCTGGAGGGCGGCGGCCTGCTGGACAGCTTCGTCGAGCCCTCGGTCGCGGGCCCGCCGCGCCGCTACTACCGCATCACCGAGGCGGGGCGACAGACCCTGCAGTCCTGGGCCGCCGCCTGGCGCGCCACCCGCGATTCCGTCGATTCCGTGCTTGAGGGGATTCCTGCATGAACACCACCACCCACCCGGGCAGCCGCCTGCCCACCACGATTCCCGAGTATCTGGACCAGTTGCGCGCGGCGCTCGCCGGTGCGGACAAGGCGATGATCCAAGACGCCGTCTACGACGCGGAGGAATACCTGCGCTCGGAACTGGCCGAAAACCCCGGCAAGTCCGAAGCCGAGGTGATCGCCTCGGTCGCCGGCAGCTACGGTGCGCCGGAGGAAGTTGCCGACATCTACCGCGAGACCGAGGTCACCGTCGCCAAGGCCCTGCGTCCGCCGCTACCGCCGAAGCGCAAGTCGCTGCTGGGCCGGTTCTTCGGCGTGGCCGCCGATGCCCGTACCTACGGTGCGCTGTTCTACATGCTGCTGTCGCTGGCCACCGGCACGTTCTACTTCACCTGGGTCGTGACCGGCGCCAGCCTGTCGTTCGGTCTGATGATCCTGATCATCGGCATTCCGCTGCTGCTGTTGTTCCTGATGTCGGTGCGCCTGCTGTCGCTGGTCGAGGGGCGCGTGGTGGAGGTGCTGCTGGGCGAACGCATGCCGCGCCGTCCGCTGTACACGCAGCGCGACAAGCCCTGGACGACGCGCCTGAAGGAACTGTTCACCGACGGCCGCACCTGGACGGCGATGCTGTACCTGCTGCTGATGCACCCGCTCGGCGTCCTGTACTTCTCGGTGGCCATCACGCTGCTGGCCGTGTCGCTGGGCTTCATCGCGGCGCCGGTGGCGTACTTCCTGCCGTTCGATTACGTGATGAGCTTCGGCGACTGGAACATGATCACCGACGCGCCCTGGATGCTGCCGCTGGTGTCCGTTTTCGGCATCGTCCTGCTGTTCGTCACCCTGCACCTGGCGCGCATGGTCGGCCGCTTCCACGGCTGGCTGGCCAAGCACCTGCTGGTGCGCACGCCGGTGGTGTGAAGCCGCAGACACAGAAACGAAGAAAGCCGCCCCCGGGCGGCTTTTCTTTCATAGAGCGGAGCGTGCTCCGCTGCGCTGCGCCACCGTGCGGAGCCGGGCAAGCTCGGCTCTACAGCGTCTGGCGTCAGCCTGCGTATTTCGCGATGAAATCGCGCACCTGCGGGTAGACCTTCTCGCGCCAGCGGCGGCCGCTGAAGATGCCGTAATGGCCGGCCCCCTCGACGGTCAGGTGCTTGTGGTGGGGCTTGGGAATGCCGGTGCACAGGTCGTGCGCGGCAGCGGTCTGGCCCTGGCCGGAGATGTCGTCCAGTTCGCCTTCGATGCTCATCAGCGCGGTCTTCCTGATCGCGGCCGGCTTCACCAGCTCGCCATTGACCTTCCACATGCCGCGCGGCAGCAGGAATTCCTGGAACACGGTGCGGATGGTGTCCAGGTAATACTCGGCCGGCATGTCCAGCACGGCGTTGTACTCGTCGTAGAACCTGCGGTGCGATTCGGCATCCTGAAGGTCGCCCTTCACCAGGTCGCTGTAGAAGTCCCAGTGCGACATGAAGTGGCGGCTGGGATTCATCGCGATGAAGCCGGCGTGCTGCAGGAAACCGGGATACACGCGGCGGCCTTCGCCCGGGTAGGGCATCGGCACGGTGTGGATGACGTTGTGCTCGAACCACGACAGGGGATTGCGCGTGGCCAGGCCGTTGACCTCGGTGGGACTGCGGCGTGCATCGATCGGGCCGCCCATCATCACCAGCGAGCGCGGTGTGGCTTCGCCACGCGCGGCCATCAGCGACACGGCGGCCAGCACGGGCACGGTCGGCTGGCAGACGCTGATCACATGCAGCTTCTCTGCGCCGATGTGGCGGATGAACTCCTCCACGTAGGCCACGTAGTCGTCCAGGCTGAAGGCGCCTTCGGACGCCGGCACCATCCGGGCGTCCACCCAGTCGGTCACGTACACCTTGTGGTTGCGCAGCAGCGTGTGCACGGTATCGCGCAGCAGGGTGGCGTGATGGCCCGACAACGGCGCCACCACCAGCACCACCGGGTCGTCCTTCAACAGTGAGATGGTGTCGGCATCGTCGGTGTAGCGCTTGAAGCGCAGCAGCCGGCAGAACGGCTTCTTCAGCGCTTCCAGTTCCACCACGGGCACGGTACGGCCATGCGCCTCGACCTCGCGGATCTCCCACGCCGGCTTTTCGTAGTCCTTGCCGATGCGGTGGACGAGTTCGTTGCCCGCCGCGATGCGTTCCGCGCCTGGCAGGTTGGACAACCAACTGGTCGGGGCGGAGAAGATGCGCGCGTTCGCTTCGGCCATGTAGGCCAGCGGCGCCATCCATGCGCGTCCGAGTTCGTGCAGTTGGTACAGGGTCATGTCAGTCCGGAATCCCGATTTTGGTGCGTGGTGCTGCGCCGCAGCATACCGCAAAGGGTGAGCTGCCGCCCGTGGCCTGTTCAGGTTATCGGCCGGTAATCCGCAGCCTCCAGTACCGCCACGTCGCCAGCCAGGCGTGGGCCCAGCCAGCAGTGATTGCCGACGGACTGGAAGCCCTCACCGTTGAAGGCCTGCCGGTACCAGGCCGCCCTGCGCGACTGGAAGCCGTCGTGATCGCCCTCGAAGTCGTCTTCCTTGGCGAACGTCTCCAGGAAGGCCACCCCGCCGCACAGTTCCGCCAGTCCGGTCAGGCCGCGCTTCAGTTCGCGCGTGGGCACGTAATGCAGTACATCCGAGCACACCAGCAGGTCGACCGGTTCGCAGGGGCGCAGGTACTGGAAGTCTTCGAAGCGCGCGTAGTGCAGGTTGCGTGTGCGCCCGAAGCGGCGGATCGCGTACTCGCTGCTGTCGAAGCCCAGGTACTGCAGCTTCGGTCGCAGCTTCAGCAGCGGTGCGCGCCAGGCGCCTTCGCCGCATCCGATGTCGAGCACCGTGCGGATCGGGCGCTCCAGGTGGTACTCGGCCACCGCGACGGCCAGTGCGACCTTGCGCGCGAGCCGGGGTGCGCCGCCGATGTCGCCGTCGCGGTACCAGCGCTGGAAGTAGTCGGCGTCGTAATGCTTGGTCATTGAAATACGCGGGTAGTGGAAAAGAAGCGCTTGGTCGTCAACCCGGCGGTTTTCAACAGCCGAATGGCTGGTCAAGCCGGGATCCACGTTGCCGTTGCATTTCCGTGGGCGGTGCGCAGCGGCAGAATCAAGCGGGGTTCCAGCTTACGCTGGAACGACGGCAAGCTGGCATCCCGGAAGTTGGACAGTCCCTGCGACGGTAGCGGAGAATCCCTCATCACCCTTCCAAGCGATGGAGTCGGCCAGCGTGGACCAAGCCAGCCCTTACCTGTGGGTCAAGACCTTCCACCTCGTCTTCGTCATCGCCTGGATGGCGACGGTGTTCTACCTGCCGCGCATCCTGGTCAACCTGGCCGAGACGTCGGGCCAGGCCGACGTGCAGGCGCGCCTGCAACTGATGGGACGCCGCCTCTACGGTTTCGGCCACAGCATGTTCGGCATCGCGGTGATCCTGGGCCTGGTGCTGTGGTTCTACTTTGGCATCAGCGGCGGCTGGCTGCATGCCAAGCTGACGCTGGTCGCGCTGATGCTGGTGCACTTCATCGTCACCGGCCGCTGGCTGAAGGGCGCCGCGAAGGGCAAGTCGCTGCCTTCGCCCACCGCGCTGCGGTGGTTCAACGAACTGCCGCTGTTCGGGCTGATCGGGGTGGTGTGGCTGGTGCTGGCCAAGCCGTTCTGAGGGCGGTGCCGGCCAGGCCGGCACGCTGACTCACTTCTTCTCGAAATTTCCCGGTTTCGGCAACTCCACCGGTACCCCGTTTGCGTCGCAGGTGCCTGCGGCGCACAGGCGCGCGCGCAGCTTCGGCGCGGCCTGCACGATGACGTGGTAGATCGTGTTCTGTTCCAGCGTGCCGCGGAAGGCGTCGCTGCCGGGGCCGATGGCCCAGATGCCCACGTCTTCGCCGCCGTGCGATTCGGACTTCAGCGGCACCAGGGCTTCCTGCAGGTAATCGGGATGCTCGGTGTCGACATGACTCAGGTCCGGGCGGCCTTCGGCGGGCTCGACGCTGCTGGGCGCATGCAGGAATTTCTTCGGGCCGGCGGGCTGCCGGTTGCTGGCGCCGGTGTAGCCGGGGCCGTTGGCATAGCTCAGCGTGGTGAAGGTCAGGCCGGTCTGGTCGCGGGCCAGGTCGCCCGGCGTGTCGTCTTCGCCGCCCTGGCCGCGGACCTTGCCGAGGATGGGATTGCCGCGTACGGGGTAACCGACGAAGTTCAGCGTGTGCGAGTGGTCGGCCGTCACGACGATCAGCGTGTCGTCGCGCGAAGTCGCTTCCAGTGCGGTCTGCACGGCATCCGACATGGCGACGGTCTCGTCGAGCGCACGATAGGCATTGCCGTAATGGTTGGCGTGGTCGATGCGCGCGCCTTCCACCAGCAGCACGAAGCCGTTGGGATTGCCTGACAGGGTGCGGTCGCCGCGCGGGTCAGCTCGGCCAGCGAGGGCTCGCCTTGGTCGTCCTTGCGGCGGTCGTGTTCGAACTGCATGTGGTCGTATTCGAACAGGCCCAGCAGCTGCGGTGCATCGGCGGCGGCTTTCAGCTGCTGCGTGTTGGTGACGTACGCGCCCTGCGGATGCGCCTGCTGCCATTCGGCCACCAGGTTGCGGCCGTCCAGGCGCTGACCGACCTTGTCGTCCTCTTCGGGGTCGCGGACATCGATCGGCAGGAACTCGCCACGCCCGCCGCCCAGCGCGACGGTGGGGCCGCGGCCGAAGCGCGCGGCGGCAAGCAACTGCTGCGCGATGTCCTTGCAACCCGCTGCCGCGGCTTCAGGCGGCAGGTCGGTGTCGTTCTCCCAGTCGCGGTGCGAGACATGCGCATACGTCGCGGCAGGCGTTGCATGGGTGAGGCGCGCGGTGGTGACGACGCCCGTGGCCAGGCCGGCGCTGTCGGCCAGCGTCAGCCAGCTGAGCAGGTCCTTGCTGCCGTCGGGCGTGCATTCGCCCTTGCGGCCCGACGACACGCCGATGGCGCCCATGTGCGACTTCACGCCGGTGGCGATGGCGGTCATGGTGCCGGCCGAGTCGGGCGTCTGCGAATCGGTGTTGTAGGTCTTGCTGAAGGCGGTGTGCGGGAAGCGCTCCCAGCTCAGCAGGTTCTCCTCCCCCGGCATGCCTTTGCGCTGGCCTTCGAAGATACGCGCGGCGGCCACCGTGGTCAGGCTCATGCCGTCGCCGAGGAAGACGATGACGTTCTTCGCCTTGCCTTGCATCGCGCCTTGGGCGGCGGCCTTCGCCGCACCATTCCGATACCACCACTGCGGACTCTCACCCTGCGGGTGCGCAACCGCAGGCACGTCGACGTGCAGCGCTGGTGAGGAAGAGGGCGTGGTGCTGGCGCAGCCGGCCAGGGCGGTGAGCAGGGTCATGCCGGCGAGCGGCGACACGAAAGAACGCAGGAGCATGGCGAACCGGGAGAGGGCGGACGCGCCATTATGCCGCCCGTGCAGTGTCCTGTTCATGACACCCGGCATTCCGTGAGCAGGGTCGCGGGGTGGCAGACCTTGGGCTAAGGTGTCGCGTCCACCCTGTGGGTCGTACGGATGAAGCTGGTTGCAGCCTGGTTGAGGATCCCGTTCTGGCAGCGCGTCGTCGCCGGCTTCGTGCTGGGCGCAGTGGCGGGCTGGCTGATGGGGCCGGCCGCGGGTACCTGGTTGAAGCCGCTCGGCGACCTTTACGTCACGCTGATCAAGATGATCGCGGTGCCGCTGGTGTTCTTTGCGGTGATCAATGCCGTGTCCAGCCTGCACGGGCAGAAGTCCGTGGCCGCGCTGGGCGGACGCACGTTCCTGTGGTTCGCTGCGACGGCCGCGCTGGCGGTCTGCGTGGGCCTGGCGGTGGGCTGGGTGGTGCAGCCGGGCAAGGGGCTGACCGGGCTGATGATGGCGCCGGATTACCAGGTGCGCGAAGTCCCCACGCCGGTACAGGTGCTGCTCGACATCGTGCCGGCCAATCCGTTCAAGGCGCTCACCGAGGGGAAGATCCTGCAGGTGATCTTCTTCGCCGGCCTGCTGGGCTTCGCGCTGGTCAAGCTGGGCGAGCGCAGCGCCGGCCTGCGCAAGCTGGCCGGCGAGGCCAGCGACACCATGGTGCAGGTCACCCGCTTCGTCCTGGAGATGACGCCGATCGGTACGTTCGGCCTGATCGGCAGCCTGGTCGGCACCTATGGATTCGAGAAGCTGCTGCCGCTGGGCAGCTACATCGGTGCGCTCTACCTGGCCTGCGCGCTCCACATCACCGTCGTGTACGGCAGCCTGCTGCTGGCGCACGGGCTCAACCCATGGAAGTTCTTTCGCGGCGCCGCGCCGGGCATGCAGGTGGCGTTCGTCAGTTCGTCCAGCTTCGCTTCCATGCCGGTCGCGCTGCGCAGCGTCACCCACAATCTGGGTGTGGACAAGGACTACGCCGCATTCGCGGTGCCGCTGGGCGCCAGCATCAAGATGGACGGCTGCGGTGCGATCTATCCGGCGCTGACGTCGATCTTCGTGGCCCAGTACTTCGGGCTGGAGCTGTCGATGAACCAGTACTTCGTCATCCTGCTGGCATCGGTGCTGGGCAGCTTCGGCACGGCCGGCGTGCCGGGCACGGCCACGGTGATGGTCACCCTGGTGCTGAGCGCCGCCAACCTGCCGCTGGAAGGCATCGGCTTGCTGGTGGCGATCGACCGCATCCTCGACATGATGCGCACCATGACCAACGTGACCGGGCAGATGCTGGTGCCGGTGCTGGTGGCGAAGGAGACCGGACTGCTGGACAGGGAGGTCTACGAATCGGCATCGACGAACGTGGGCCTCACGGACGATGCTGCGTCCACGCCATGAGTGACGTGGGCCGGATCGAACTGGTCGAGTCGTTCCCCGACGCGCCGACTTACAGGCACCTTCGTATCGAGACGGGGCTGTCCCCCAAATCGCAGGAAGCCGCCGAGCGCGGCCTCGCGAACACACTGTACGGCGTCAGCCTGCTGTAGGCCGGTGAGGTGATCGGCATGGGACGGGTGGTCGGCGACGGCGGCACCGTCTTCGTCGTCGTGGACATCGCCGTGCGGCGGGACCACCAGGGGCAGGGGCTGGGCAAGCGGATCATGGCGGCGCTGGATGCATGGTTGCGTGCGAATGCGCCGCCATCGGCCTACGTCGTGCTGATCGCTGACGGAGACGCCCGACACCTCTATACGCAGTTCGGCTTCGCCGAAACCGCACCCGCGTCCATCAGCATGGCCTATGTGGCGTGTGGCCCGGGGAGCGGCGATTGGCCCGCGGCGTCGCGCCCGCCGCGCGACACCCACCACGCGAACACCGCCGCGGTGACGAACATCAGCAGGCTGTAGACCGCCGCCGGTACCGAGATGGTCGCGTTCTGCAGCACGTTGAGTGCGATGAAGATGGCCAGTGTGCCGTTGTGGATGCCGATCTCCATGGCGATGGCGATGGCCTGCTTCTTCGGCAGGCGCAGCGCCAGCGGTGCGGCGTAGCCGGCGCCCATGCTGGCCAGGTTGAACAGCAGGCAGGCCAGGCCGACGATGGCGAAATAGGTGGTCAGGGTTTTCCATTCCTGCGCCACTGCCGCGACCACCAGCAACGCCAGCACGAGCACCGACAGCAGGCGGATGGGCTTTTCGGTGCGCGCTGCGAACCCGGCGGCCCTGGCGCGTATAACCATGCCGATGGCGACCGGCAGCAGGATGATGGCGGCGACCTCGATCACTTTCTTCGTCGGCGGCGGCACGTACTGGCCGGCGCCGAGGAAATACTCCAGTGAAAGATTCAGGATCACCGGCAGCGTGAGCAGGCAAAGCAGGCTGTTGATCGCGGTCAGGGTGATGTTCAACGCCACGTCGCCGCGCGCGAGATGGCTGTAGATGTTGGCGGTGGCGCCGCCGGGCGAAGCGGCCAGCAGCATCAGGCCGACGGCGAGTTCGGCCGGCAGGCCGAAGCCCAGTGCCAGCCCGAACGCGGCCCAGGGCAGCACCAGCGTCTGCAGGGCGAGCCCGATCAGCACCGCGCGCGGGTAGCGCGCCACGCGACGGAAGTCGTCCAGCGTCAGTCCCAGTCCCAGCCCGAGCATGATGATGCCCAGGGCCAACGGCAGCAGCAGGTTGGTCAGCAGTGAAGCCTGCATCGCGTACGACTCCCCTTCGGCGCGAAACAACAGGTGGCGCGCGGTGTTGGCGCGTCGGCCGGAGGATGGCGGCAGGGCACCATGCGGTGCAAGCTGCGCTGCACCGTCGCCCAGAATGCAGAAGGCCGCGCGTGGCGGCCTTCATCATGTCGCGGAAACCTTCCGGCGCTTACATCGCGACGCGACGACCGCTCAGGTAGCGGTTGGCCCAGTAGCCGGTCAGCAGGCTGTCCACGCGCACGTCCTTGCCACGGCTGGGCGAGTGCAGGAAACGTCCTTCGCCCACGTAGATGCCGACGTGGTTCACGCGGCCCTTCAGCCCGAAGAACACCAGGTCGCCCTGGCGCAGTTCTTCACGTGCCGCGACCAGTTCGGCGTCCGCCTTGCTGGCCATGTCGCGGGACACGCGCGGCAGTTCGATGCCCAACGCGGTGCGGAACACGTAACCGACCAGCCCGCTGCAGTCGAAACCGCTGTCGGGCGAGGTGCCGCCCCAACGGTAGGGCGTGCCCATCAGGGCCAACGCACGCTGCAGCACGGCCTGGACCTTGCCGCCCTGCTGTTCCTGGGCGACCACGCCTTCCTTGCTCAGGTCGTACGCGGCCAGCAGCTTGCTGATGTCGCCGGCAACCATCGCCGAGCGGTCGACCAGCGGCAGCGTATCGCTGGCGGCCAGGCGCGGAAGCAGGGCGGAGAGAGGGGCGGTGGCGGCCTCGGCAGCCTTTTCCTTGACGCTGGTGGTCACCGGCTTGGAGGGCGCCGGGGCGGGGGAGACGACATCGGTCGACGCCTGCGTTGACGCGGCGTCGACGCCCGCCGGGGCAGTCTGTGCCTGCGCGATGGCGGCCATGGCCGTCAGGCCAAGCCCCAGAAGGAGTCGGGAAACCCCACGCGAAGGACGGTGGGTGGCGGCAGGCTGGCCTGTTGGCAGGTCGTCGTCGGTCGTCACGCGGGCGAGGGGTTTAACAAGTCAGCAGCGATAATGCCGTCTGATCGGCGCGATTTGGTTCATAAATCGTTATTTATTCGTTAATTGTGAACGGCCGGCGTCACAGAGTTGACCGATTCCTAACGAAGCACGCGTTTTGCGCCGGTGTAGTGGTCCCGCCAGTAGGGGCCGTCCAGATGGTCCAGCCGCACCGTGCCTCCGGTGCTGGGCGCGTGCACGAACCGGCCCTCGCCTACGTAGATGCCCACGTGGGTGACGCTGCCGCGGCTGCCGAAGAACACCAGGTCGGCCGGGGCCAGGCGACGGGGTTCGATCTTCGGCCCCTGTACCTGTGCCAGTTCCCGCGAGGTGCGCGGCAGGCGCAGGTCCAGCATGTCCCGGTACACGTAGGTCACCAGGCCGCTGCAGTCGAAGCCGGACTCGGGGGTATTGCCCCCGTACCGGTAAGGGGTGCCCACCAGGCCGATCGCCCGCATCAGTACCGAGGTGGCGGCGGCAGGATCGTCGGCCTGCACGACCGGCCAGTCGCGCGGGGCCGGCGGTGCGGTCCTGTGCGCCTGCGGCTTCGAACCGCCGCATCCGGCCAATGCCAGCAGGGCGCCGCAGAGCAAGGCGGCGGCCCACCGTTGAAGTGGCGCGGGCGCGGGCAAGCCGGGATAATGTCGGACCTTCATCGCGGCGCATCTTCGCCGCATTCCCTTGCGGCCGACAAGCCGCCCCCGTCCTGCCCGCTGGCAGGCCCCGCCCAGAGTCCCGCATGAAAATCGCAAAAGACAGCGTCGTCCGTTTCCACTACACCGTGTCCGAAGTCGGCCAGGAGCCGATCGAGAGTTCGAAGGACCGTGAGCCGCTGGCCATCATGATCGGCCACGGCAACATCATCCCGGGCCTGGAGAACGCCATGCAGGACCGTGAAGCCGGCGACAGCTTCGGCGTGGACGTGGCGGCGGCCGATGCCTATGGCGAGCGCCGCGACGGCCTGACCCAGCGGGTGCCCAAGAAGCACTTCGGCAACCAGCGCCTGGTGCCGGGCCAGCAGGTGGTGCTGCAGACCAACTTCGGTCCGCGTGCCGTGACCATCCAGAAGGTCGGCATGAGCGTGGTGGACGTGGATCTCAACCACCCGATGGCGGGCAAGGACCTGCACTTCGACGTGGAGATCGTCGACGTGCGCGAGGCCAGCCCCGAAGAGATCGAGCATGGTCATGTGCATGGCGAAGGCGGCCATCACCACTGAGCCCCACCACCGCTGCACCTGCAACGGCCCGCGAAAGCGGGCCGTTTCTTTTGGCATGTGGGAAGCGTCGGGCGACGTGGTCTAATCCCGGCATCGAACAGGGGAAGGGAATGTCGGCAACGATCACGGGGAACCTGTCACCGATCGCGGTGACCGAGCGCATCGAAGCGATGGACGTGCTGCGCGGTTTCGCGCTGCTGGGCATCCTGTTGATGAACCTGGAGGGCTTCGTCGGCCCAGTAATGGCGGCGGCGAGCGGCGTGGATCCGGCGTTGACCGGCGCCGACCGCATCGTCGACCTGCTGGTCTATGTGCTGGTGCAGGGCAAGTTCTACACGCTGTTCTCGCTGCTGTTCGGCATGGGATTCGCCGTGATGTCGCAGCGCGCGGAGCAGGCGGGCCGGCCGTTCGCGGGCACCTATTGGCGGCGCGGGCTGGTGCTGCTGGCCATCGGCATGCTGCATGCGGTGTTCATCTGGGCAGGCGACATCCTGATGATGTACGCGCTGTGCTCGTTCCTGCTGCTTGCGTTCCGGCCGCTGCCCTACCGCTGGTACGCCTGGCTGGGACTGGCGGCGTACGTCGCGCCGATCGCCTTCATGTACCTGATGGGCGCCATGGGGTCCCTGCTGGCCGGCACCGAGGCCTGGGACAAGGTGATGGCGCAGATCGGCGCACAGTTGCAGGCGCTGATCGAAAGCGAACGTGCGGCCTATGGCGGCGGCAGTTATGCGGACGCGACGTGGCAGCGCCTCAAGAGCGCCGGCATGGCGCTGAGCAACATCAGCATGTTCGGGTTCATCGCCTTCGGGCTGTTCCTGCTGGGGGCCTGGTTCGTGCGCAGCGGCGCCATCGCGCGGCCACGGGAGTTCGGTCGCCTCTATGGGCTGCTGCGCTGGGGTGCCTGGCCGCTCGGCCTGCTGGCGATGCTGGGGTCGCTGGCGCTGTCGCCGACGATGGACTTCGCCACCTTCAGCCTGCGTCTGTCTACGGCCTTCGCGCTGCAGATGACGGCCAACCTGCTGATGTGTCTGGGCTACCTGGCGTGGATACTGAAGGCCCTGCAGGCGCCGGTGTTCGAGCGGGCGCTGTCGGTGCTGGCGCCCGCCGGCCGCATGGCCCTGACCAACTATCTGCTGCAGTCGCTGGTGTGCACCTGGATCTTCTACGGTTATGGCCTGGGGTATTTCGAGCAGTTGCCGCGCGCATGGCATCCGCTGTTCGCGCTGGTGCTGTTCGGAGGGCAGGTCCTGCTGAGCCATGCCTGGCTGTCGCGCTTCCGGTTCGGCCCGGTGGAATGGCTGTGGCGGTCGCTGACCTACGCATCGCCGCAACCGATGCGGCTGCAGGCGCGGTGATTCGGAATACACTGTCGGGGTGAATCCCCCCCACGACGACGTCCTCATCATCGGTGGCGGCGCCATCGGTCTGGCGACCGCGCTGGCCCTGCTCGAAGCCGGCCGCGGCGTCCGCATCCTGGAGGCCGGTGCCGTTGGCGGCGGCGCCTCGCACGGCAACTGCGGCACCATCACCCCCAGCCATGCACCGCCACTGGCCGCCCCCGGCGTAGTGGCGCAGGCGCTGCGCTGGATGTTCACGCCGGACGCGCCGCTCTACCTCAAGCCCCGCGTCGATCCGGCGCTGTGGCACTGGCTGCTGCGCTTCGCCGCCCGCTGCAATCCGCGCGATTGGCGGCAGAGCACGCAGGCGCGCGCGGCGCTGCTCAACGATGCCCGTGCCCGGCTGGCCGACTGGGTCAGCCGCTACGGCCTGCAGTGCGAATTCGAGGAAGAGGGCCTGGACTACGTCTTCCGTGATCCACGCAGGTTCCAGCAGTATGTGGACGAGAGCGTCGTGCTGAAGACGTTCGGCATCGCCACGCAGGTCTTCGGCGGCACCGACTACGAACGGGAAGAGCCGGCCATGCTGCCCGGTGTGGCCGGTGCCATCCGGTTCCCCGGCGATGCGCGCCTGCGCCCGGACCGCTATGTGGCCGAACTCGCGCGCGTGGTGCACGAACGCGGTGGCGTGATCGAGGAACAGTGCCGGGTCGATCGACTGGAGCCCACGTCCGATGGCGTTCGCCTGGCGACGTCGCAGGGCGAGCGAAAAGGAGGCGACGCGGTGATCGCGCTGGGCGCGTGGACGCCCGCATTCGCGCGCCGGCTCGGTATCCGTGCCCCGATCCAGCCAGGCAAGGGCTACTCGATCACCTATTCGCGCCCTGCGCGCGTGCCGCGCCATCCGATGGTGCTGAAGGACCGGTCGGTCTGCGTCACGGTCTGGGGCAGCGGCTTCCGCCTGGGCAGCACGATGGAGTTCTCCGGCCATGACGACACGCTCAATGCGACGCGCCTGGCGGCGCTGGAGCGGGGCGCACGCGAGTTCCTGCGCGAGCCCGTCGGCGCCGAGGTGCACGAGCGCTGGTGCGGGTGGCGACCGATGACCTGGGACGACCTGCCTCTGCTCGGGCGCGCACCGGGACAGCGCAAGGTCTGGATCGCCGCGGGCCACGGCATGCTGGGCATCAGCATGAGCACCGCCACCGGGCAACTGATGGCCGACCTGATGACGGGCCGTCCGCCGGCCTTCGATCCTTCGCCCTACCGACCGGAGCGCTTCGCATGACGCCGCAGGACTTCGACCTGATCGTGATCGGAGGCGGCTCCGGCGGACTGGCCGGCGCTTTCCGCGCGGCCTCGTACGGTGCGCGCGTGGCCCTGCTGGAGCCGAAGGAACTGGGCGGCACCTGCGTCAATGTCGGCTGCGTGCCGAAGAAGGCGATGTGGCTGGCGGCCGAGCTCTCGCAGAAGATCGCGATGGCCTCGTCGCTCGGTTTCGACACGCCGCCGCCGGTGCTTGACTGGAAGGAGTTCATCGTCCATCGCCAGCGCTATATCGCGGGCATCCATGCCAGCTACCGCAAGCGGCTGGACGAAAGCGGGGTGGTGCTGATGCCCTGCCACGGACGGTTGCTCGATGCGCACACCGTGGTGAACGCCGATGGCGTGCCGCTGCGTGGGGAACATCTGCTGATCGCCACGGGGGGCCGACCTTCGCGGCCGGACATCCCGGGCGCGGCGCTGGGGCCGGTGTCGGACGATTTCTTCAACCTGTGCGCGGCACCGCGACGCGTGGCCATCGTCGGCGGCGGGTACGTGGCGGTGGAACTGGCCGGTGTGCTGCAGGCGCTGGGCAGCCAGGTGGAACTGTTCGTGCGCGGGCCGCGGTTGCTGGACGGGTTCGAGGTGCAGATCACCGCTGAACTGGCCGACGACATGCGGCAACACGGCGTGCACCTGCATTTCGGCCATGCGGTGGCCGCGCTGGAGGAGGCGCCCCACGACGGCGTGATCGTGCTGGCGGAAGACGGGACGCGCAGCGAGCGCTTCGACCGTGTGATCTTCGCGACCGGCCGTACGCCGAATACCGGCGGCATGGGTCTGGAAGACGCGGGCGTGGCCACCGATGCGCGTGGCTTCGTGCAGGTGGATGCGTGGCAGGTCACGAACGTACCCGGGATCCACGCGGTGGGCGACGTCACCGGTCAGGCCGCGCTGACGCCGGTGGCCATCGCCGCGGCACGGCGCCTGATGGACAGGCTGTTCGGTGGGCAGGCCGAAGCCCGCCTGGACTACCGCGACATCGCCACCGTCGTGTTCTCGCATCCGCCGGCAGGCAGGGTGGGGCAGACCGAAGAAGAAGCCCGCGCCGAGCATGGCGACAACGTGAAGACCTACACCACGCGGTTCCGCCCCATGCTGCATGCGCTGGCCGACTCGCCGCAGCGCAGCCTTTTCAAGCTGGTGTGCGTGGGCGAGGAGCAGCGGGTGGTGGGCCTGCACCTGCTGGGTGAAGGTGCCGACGAGATGCTGCAGGGGTTCGCGGTAGCGGTGAAGAAGGGCATCACGCTGGCGGACCTGCACGACACCGTGGCCATCCATCCCACCAGCGCCGAGGAAGTGGTGCTGATGCGCTGAATCCGCGGGGCGCGGCGATACAATGCCGCCATGGACACCTACACGCTGCACCAGGGCACCGCGCCACTTTTCATCAGCCTGCCGCACAACGGCACGCAGGTGCCCGACGACATCGCCGCACGCCTGACGCCCGAGGCACGCCGCGTGCCGGACACCGACTGGCATGTCGCCGAGTTGTACGACTTCGCGCGCGCGCTGGGGGCTTCAATCATCGTGCCGGTGTACTCGCGCTATGTGGTCGACCTGAACCGGCCCGAGGACGATGTCTCGCTGTATCCCGGCCAGAACACCACCGGCCTCTGTCCCATCGTGCGTTTCAGCGGTGACCCGGTGTACCTGCCGGGCCAGGGCCCTGCGCCGGACGAAATCGCCGCCCGCGTCGACGCCTACTGGCGGCCCTATCACCAGGCGTTGCAGCAGGAACTGGTCCGCATCCGCGAGACACATGGCCGTGCGGTGCTGTGGGAAGGCCATTCGATCCGCAGCGAAGTGCCGTTCCTGTTCGAAGGACGGCTGCCGGACTTCAATCTGGGTACCGCGGCCGGTGCCAGTTGCTCGCCTGCGTTGCAGCAGGCGCTGGAAGCGGTTCTCGCGTCGCAGGCGGACTACAGTTTCGTGGTCAACGGCCGGTTCCGGGGCGGCTACATCACCCGGCACTACGCCGATCCGGCCCACCAGGTGCAGGCCGTCCAGCTTGAGCTGGTGCAGCACACCTACATGGACGAGGACAGCTTCGACTACCTGCCAGGACGCGCCGCGCCCACGCAGGCGCTGATCCGGCGTCTGCTGGAATGCACGCTGGCATGACCGTGTGCCGAGGGGCGGGCCGGGCGCGGAGGATGAACTGGCCCAGCCGCTGGATGTGGCACCCGCCGAAGCGGTCGACGCGCCGTCCACCCATTCCGCAATGCGCGCGGTCAGCCGCTCCGGCCTGGGTCTCGCCGCGCTGGGCGCCATCGCATTTTCGGGCAAGGCGATCATCGTCAAGCTCGGCTATCGCTACGGCACCGATGCGGTCACGCTGCTGGCGCTGCGGATGCTGGTGGCGTTCCCGTTCTTCCTGGCGATGGGCGCATGGGCCGCCCAGCGCGGTGAGCCCCTGGTAGCGGCGGACCGCTGGCGCATCCTGTCGCTCGGCTTCCTCGGCTACTACCTCGCCAGCTTTCTGGACTTCGCGGGGCTGGCCTACATCACGGCCACGCTGGAACGGCTGATCCTGTATCTCACGCCGACCCTGGTGGCGCTGATCGGCTGGCTGGCGTTCGGTCGCCGTATCACCCGTCGGCAGGCGCTCGCGCTGCTGGTCAGTTATGCGGGCGTGGCCCTGGCGTTCGGTCACGACCTGCAGGTGGGTGGTGCCGACATCATGCTCGGGGGTGGATTGGTGTTCGGCAGCGCGCTGGCGTATGCGATGTACCTGGTGGGCCGCGGCGAGCTGGTCGCGCGCGTGGGCGCGGTGCGCCTGACCGCCTACGCGAGCAGCGTGGCCTGCGTGCTGTGCCTGCTGCAGTTCGTGCTGCTGCGGCCGCTGGATGCGCTGGTGCTGCCGTGGCAGGTGTATGCGCTGGCGCTGGTAAACGGAACGCTGTGCACCGTGCTGCCGGTGCTGGCGGTGATGATGGCGGTGGCGCGGATCAGCTCTACGCTGGCCGCGCAGGTCGGCATGATCGGTCCCGTTTCGACCATCGTGCTGAGCCTGCTGCTGTTGGGCGAGCCGATGGGGCCGTGGCAGGTGGCGGGCACGGTGCTGGTGATGGCTGGGGTGTTCATGGTGTCGCAGCAGAAGAGCGTCGCCCGATGATCCCGCGCATCTAAGCGGGGGCGCTCGCATCGGCGAGCCAATGCACCACGTGCGACAGCGCGGCAGCATGGCTGTCGCCGGCATCCCGCCGCTCCCGGTAACGCTGCAGTTGCGCGTGGGCACTGGTGCCTTCTTCCAGGATCCGCCAGACGCGCTCGACCTGCCGTTCGCAACCGAGTGCGCGGATGTCGTCGTCCAGCGCCTCCAGCGTGTTCTCCAGCATCTCGCGCACCGCCACCAGGCGGCGGCTGCCCAGATCGATCAGCCCGGCATCGAACCCGTGGCGCTGCGCCCGCCACAGGTTTTCCGCCACGATCGCCTGGTCGCCCGCATGCAGGTCGGCGTACAGCGATGGCCTGCGCTCGAGGTGCCGCACCAGACAGCGGTAGAGCTGTGCGATGGCCAGTGCGTCGCACAGGTCGGTGCAGGCATCGGTGACGCGCAGTTCCAGCGTGGGAAAGGCCCGCGATGGCCGCAGCGCCCACCACAGGAAGCTCGCGTCCTGGATCGCGCGTCCATCGGTCATGCGCTGCACGTAGTGGTCGTATTCGGTCTGGTCGCGGAACAGCGGCGGCAGTCCGGTGCGCGGGATCTCCTGATACGCCGTCTGCCGGTAACCCATCAGGCCGGTGGCATGCCCCATCCAGAACGGGGACGATGTGCTCAGCGCCAGCAACAGCGGAAGGAACGGTTGCATGCGCGCCATTAGTTCCACGCGACGGCCGGGATCGGCCGGCTGCACGTGCACGTGCAGGCCACACAGAAGGTTGCGTTGCCCCAGCATCTGCAGCTCGCCCATCACGTGGTCGTAATGGGGCTTGTCGGTACTGAGCTGGCCGCGCCACTGGGCAGAGGGGTGCGTGCCGGCTGCCACGATGCCGAGTCCGTGCCGCTCCGCGACCGCGGCGACAGAGCGGCGCAGCGTGCGCAGGTCCTCTTCGGCCGTGTCAGGGTCATCGTGTACCAGGGTCTGGACTTCGACCTGGGTCTGCAGCATCTCGCTGCCGAAGCGTTCGCCCAGCGCTTCCCGGCATTCGGTGAAGAAGCGCCGCGGCATGTGGCGCAGCCGGCGGCCGTTGCGGCGTACCAGGAAGTACTCTTCCTCGAGGCCGAACGTGTAGGGATGAGCGGCGGGCCCGGATGTGGAGGTCATCTCCGGGTTATCGCACCGGCCGGGTGAACGCGATGTTCAACCGCTGCGCGCCATGGCACCGGTCGCAGGAAAACCAGGCCATCGCGACGGCCTCGTGCAATGAACGGTTGCGATCAGACGTCCAGCGACGCCAGGTCGCCCTTGGTCTCCAGCCACGTCTTGCGGTCGCCTGCGCGCTTCTTCGCCAGCAGCATGTCCATCAGGCCACGGGTCTGCAGGTCGTCGTCGACGGTTAACTGCACCAGCCGACGCGTATCCGGGTGGATGGTGGACTCGCGCAGCTGGGAGGGATTCATTTCGCCCAGGCCCTTGAAGCGGGTGACGTTGACCGCGCCGCGGATCTTCTCGCGCTCGATCTTCTCCAGCAGCAGACGCTTCTCTTCCTCGTCCAGCGCGTAGAACACCTGCTTGCCCACGTCCACGCGGAACAGTGGCGGCATCGCCACGAACACGTGGCCGGCAGCGACCAGCGCGGGGAAATGGCGCAGGAACAGCGCGCTCAGCAGCGTGGCGATGTGCAGGCCGTCGGAGTCGGCATCGGCCAGGATCACCACCTTGCCGTAGCGCAGGCCGCTGATGTCGTCCTTGCCCGGGTCGCAGCCGATCGCCACGGCCAGGTCGTGCACCTCCTGCGAGGCCAGCACGCTGCCCGATGCGACTTCCCAAGTGTTCAGGATCTTGCCGCGCAGCGGCAGGATGGCCTGGAAATCCTTGTCGCGCGCCTGCTTGGCCGAACCGCCGGCCGAGTCGCCCTCCACCAGGAACAGCTCGGTGCGCGACAGGTCCTGGCTGATGCAGTCGGCCAGCTTGCCGGGCAGCGCAGGGCCCTGGGTGACCTTCTTGCGGACGACCTGCTTCTCGGTCTTCAGTCGGGCGCTGGCGCGCTCGATGGCGATCTGCGCGATCTTCTCGCCCAGGTCGACGTGCTGGTTCAGCCACAGGCTGAAGGCGTCATGCGCCGCGCCCTCGATGAAGCCGGCGGCCTGGCGCGAGGACAGGCGTTCCTTGGTCTGGCCGCTGAACTGCGGGTCGGTCATCTTCAGCGACAGAACGAAGGTCACGCGGTCCCACACGTCTTCGGGCGCCAGCTTCACGCCGCGCGGCAGCAGGTTGCGGAAGTCGCAGAACTCGCGCAGCGCGTCGGTAAGCCCGCTGCGCAGGCCGTTGACGTGGGTGCCGTGCTGTGCGGTCGGGATCAGGTTGACGTAGCTTTCCTGGACCAGTTCGCCTTCGGGCACCCAGGCCACGGCCCAGTCGACGACTTCGCTGTCCTTCTTCAGCTGGCCAACGAACAGATCCGGCGGCAGCAGTTCGCGGCCGGCCATCTCGCCCTTGAGGTAGTCGCGCAGGCCATCCTCGTAATGCCAGCTGTCGCGCTCGCCGGTGGCTTCGTCGAACAGGGTGACGTTCAGGCCCGGGCACAGCACGGCTTTCGCGCGCAGCAGGTGGCGCAGGGCGCGCACGTTGAACTTCGACGTATCGAAGTACTTCGGGTCGGCCCAGAACCGCACGCGCGTGCCGGTGTTCTTCTTGCCGACACTGCCCACCACCTCCAGCGGCGTGGCACGGTCGCCGTTGCGGAAAGTGATGCGATGTTCGCTGCCGTCTCGCTTGATGTGTACTTCCACCAGGGTGGACAGCGCGTTCACCACGCTCACGCCCACGCCGTGCAGGCCGCCGGAAAAGGTGTAGTTCTTGTTGCTGAACTTGCCGCCCGCGTGCAGCCGCGTGAGGATCAGTTCCACGCCGGGGATCTTCTCCTCCGGATGGATGTCCACCGGCATGCCGCGACCGTCATCGCTGACTTCGCAACTGCCGTCCTTGTAGAGAGTGACCTCGATGCTGCCGGCATGGCCGGCCAGCGCCTCGTCCACCGCGTTGTCGATGACTTCCTGCGCCAGGTGGTTGGGGCGCGAGGTGTCGGTGTACATGCCGGGCCGGCGCTTGACCGGGTCAAGGCCGGAAAGGACTTCGATGTCGGCGGCGTTGTAACGACTGCTCATGGGGTCTGCGGCGTCTCAGCGGGGCGGTGCGGCGCCCGGCAGGGCGTCGCTGGTGGGTGGATTGTAGTGATAGTCGCCAGGGAAACTCTTGCCGTTCCCAGCGTCGCGCCGTGGCGGCAGCACGCGGTCCGGCGGCGCACGGGGCATGGGAAATGCATTCGACATCCTCTGTCGGGGGCGTCAGGGTGCGGCAGTGTGCCGCCTGCCCCATATTTTCGCCATGTTCAGTCGCACCGGCTGAAACTGCGCGCGTGGACAGGGACGCCCTTGGGATCGCCGCCCGGCGCCCCCAGATTTCCGCCATCCACGAGGAGCCTTGCCATGAAGTCCCGAAACCTGTTGCTGCTGTCCGCCGCCGCTGTCGGCGCGCTGTTCGCGGTCCAGGCGTTCGCCCAGTCCAAGACCGCGACCGACGCCGACAAGCCCAAGCAGGACCAGTCCCAGACCAGTGATCCCTCCGATCCGGAAGCCAAGGCGCGCCGCCGTGCGGCCAACGAGGCCGCCGCCAAGCAGCGCAAGGCCGCCGAGGGCCAGCAGAAGAAGGCCGGCGAGGAAGAAGAAGAGCGCAAGCCCTGATCCAGGCCTTCCCGGAAACCCTTGCAGGGCAAGGGTTTCGAGGTGCCTCGATGCGTCAGGACGCCCCGCTTCGGCGGGGCGTCGCGCTTCCGGGCGACACGTGTTGCCTGTAGACTATGGCTTTCCGGAGCCCCGCCATGACTCCCCTGATTTTCGTTACCGGCGGCGTTGTGTCCTCGCTAGGCAAGGGCATCGCCGCCGCTTCGCTTGCGTCCATCCTCGAAGCACGTGGCCTGAAGGTCACGATGATGAAGCTGGACCCCTACATCAACGTCGACCCGGGCACCATGAGCCCGTTCCAGCACGGCGAGGTGTACGTCACCGACGACGGCGCCGAGACCGACTTGGACCTGGGCCACTACGAGCGCTTCGTGCGCACGCGCCTGAGCCGCAAGAACTCCATCACCACCGGCCGGATCTACGAGAACGTGATCCGCAAGGAGCGCCGCGGCGACTACCTGGGTGCCACGGTGCAGGTGATCCCGCACATCACCGACGAGATCCGCCGCTGCATCGACGAGGCCACAGAAGGCTTCGATGTGGCGCTGGTGGAGATCGGCGGCACGGTGGGCGACATCGAGTCGCTGCCGTTCCTGGAAGCGATCCGCCAGATCCGCACCGAACGCGGCCCCGAGAAGGCGCTCTTCATGCACCTGACGCTGGTGCCGTACGTCGCCGCCGCCGGCGAGTTGAAGACCAAGCCCACCCAGCACTCGGTGAAGGAACTGCGCTCCATCGGCATCCAGCCCGACGTGCTGCTGTGCCGCTCCGAGCAGCCGATCCCCGATTCCGAGCGTCGCAAGATCTCGCTGTTCACCAACGTGCCCGAGCGCGCCGTCATCAGCGTGCCGGACGTGGACGTGCTGTACCGCATCCCGATGGGCCTGCACGGGCAGGGCCTGGACGAGATCGTCCTGCGCCAGTTCCGTATCGACAACGCGAAGGCCGCCGACCTGTCCGAGTGGGAAGCCGCAGTAGACGCCACGCTCAATCCGCTGGACGAAGTGACCATCGCCGTCGTCGGCAAGTACGTCGACCATCAGGACGCCTACAAGTCCGTGGGCGAGGCGCTCAAGCACGGCGGGCTGCGCCAGCGCACGCGCGTGAACCTGAAGTGGATCGAGGCGCAGGACCTGGAAGGCACCGACATGGCCCTGTTGCAGGGCGTGGACGGCATCCTGGTACCGGGCGGCTTCGGCGATCGCGGCTTCGAAGGCAAGGTGCTGACCTCGCGCTTCGCGCGCGAGCACAAGGTGCCGTACTTCGGCATCTGCTACGGCATGCAGGCGGCCGTGGTGGACTATGCGCGCCACGTGGCGGGCCTGGTCGATGCCAACAGCACCGAGAACGACAAGCAGTCGCCGCACCCGGTCATCGGCCTGATCACCGAGTGGCGCACCGCCGCCGGCGAGATCGAGAAGCGCGACGAACGTTCCGACCTGGGCGGCACCATGCGCCTGGGCCTGCAGGAGCAGCGCCTGAAGCCCGGCACGCTGGCGCGCGAGCTGTATGGCAAGGACGTGGTGGCCGAGCGCCACCGCCATCGTTACGAGTTCAACAACCGCTACCGCACCCAGCTGGAAGACGCCGGCCTGGTCATCGCCGCCAAGTCGATGGACGACCTGCTGGTGGAAATGGTGGAACTGCCGCGCACCGTGCATCCGTGGTTCCTGGCCTGCCAGGCGCATCCGGAATTCCTGTCCACGCCGCGCGACGGTCACCCGCTGTTCGTCGGCTTCATCCGTGCCGCGCGCGAAAAGAAGGCCGGCGGCAAGCTGCTGAAGGAAGCGCGGGCGTAAACGCATGTCCCTTCTCCCGCCGGGAGAAGATGCCCCGAAGGGGCGGATGAGGGCCCGGCGGAATCCGGTATGTTCCAGTCTCCGTATTCCGCCGTACCCTCACCCCAACCCCTCTCCCGGGGGAGAGGGGCTCAAACGAGAGGTGTGTGAATGAAGCTTTGTGGATTTGACGTCGGCCTGGACCAGCCCCTGTTCCTGATCGCCGGCCCGTGCGTGATCGAGTCGATGCAGCTGCAGATCGACGTCGCCGGTCGCCTGAAGGAAATCACCGGCAGGCTGGGGATGAATTTCATCTTCAAGTCCAGCTTCGACAAGGCCAACCGCACCTCCGGCACCAGTTTCCGCGGCCCGGGCATGGAAGAAGGCCTGAAGGTGCTGGACGCGGTGAAGAAGCAGGTCGGCGTGCCGGTGCTCACCGACGTGCACGAGTACACGCCGATGGACGAGGTCGCCGCCGTCGTGGACGTGCTGCAGACCCCTGCCTTTCTCGTGCGCCAGACCGATTTCATCCGCAAGGTCTGCTCCGCCGGCAGGCCGGTCAACATCAAGAAGGGCCAGTTCCTCTCGCCGTGGGACATGAAGCCCGTCGTCGAGAAGGCCAAGTCCACCGGCAACCAGGACATCATGGTCTGCGAGCGCGGCGCGTCGTTCGGCTACAACAACCTGGTCAGCGACATGCGCTCGTTGAGCGTGATGCGCGACACCGGCTGTCCGGTGGTCTTCGATGCGACGCATTCGGTGCAGTTGCCGGGCGGGCAGGGCAGCAGCTCCGGCGGCCAGCGCGAGTTCGTCCCGGTGCTGGCGCGCGCGGCGGTCGCCGTGGGCGTGGCGGGCCTGTTCGCCGAAACCCACCCGGACCCGGCCAAGGCCCTGTCCGATGGCCCGAACGCCTGGCCGCTGGACAAGATGGAAGCGCTGCTGGAAACGCTGCTGGCGCTGGACTCCATCACCAAGAAGAACGGTTTCCTAGAATCCACTCTCTGAGCTGAGCAGACGACACGATGATGACCATCGCCAAGATCCACGCCCGCGAGATCCTCGATTCCCGCGGTAATCCCACCCTCGAAGCCGAGGTCACGCTGGACGACGGCTCCTTCGGTCGCGCCATGGTGCCGTCCGGTGCCTCGACCGGCACCAAGGAGGCCGTGGAACTGCGCGACGGCGACAAGACCCGTTACCTGGGCAAGGGCGTGCGCAAGGCGGTGGAGAACGTCAACGGCCCCATCGCGAACGCGCTGCACGGGTTCGACGCCACCGATCAGGAAGGCCTGGACCGTCGCCTGATCGACCTGGACGGCACCGAGAACAAGGGTCGCCTGGGCGCCAACGCGCTGCTCGGCGTGTCGCTGGCCAACGCGCATGCGGTGGCGGCCTCGAAGAAGCAGCCGCTGTGGCAGTACCTCGCCACCGGCGACGTGACGCTGCCGGTGCCGATGATGAACATCATCAACGGTGGTGCGCACGCGGACAACAACGTGGACTTCCAGGAGTTCATGGTGCTGCCGGTCGGCTTCGACTCGTTCGCCGAGTCGCTGCGCGCCGGCACCGAGATATTCCACTCGCTGAAATCGGTGCTGAAGGGCCACGGCCTGAGCACGGCGGTCGGCGACGAGGGCGGTTTCGCACCGGACTTCCGCAGCAACGTGGAAGCGCTGGATACCATCCTCGAAGCCATCGGCAAGGCCGGTTACACCGCGGGCGAGGACGTGCTGCTGGGCCTGGACGTGGCCTCCAGCGAGTTCTTCGACAACGGCAAGTACCACCTGGTGGGCGAGAACAAGCGCCTGACGAGCGAGCAGTTCGTCGAATTCCTCGCCGACTGGGCCGCGCAGTACCCCATCATCACCATCGAGGACGGCCTGGCCGAGGACGATTGGGCGGGCTGGAAGCTGCTGACCGACCGGATCGGCAAGAAGGTGCAGCTGGTCGGCGACGACCTGTTCGTCACCAACCCGAAGATCTTCAAGGAAGGCATCGAATCCGGCACCGCCAATGCGATCCTGATCAAGGTCAACCAGATCGGCACCCTGAGCGAGACGCTGGAAGCGATCGCGATGGCGCACCACGCGGGCTACGCGGCGATCGTGTCGCACCGTTCCGGCGAAACCGAGGACACCACCATCGCCGACATCGCGGTGGCCACCACGGCCACGCAGATCAAGACCGGTTCGCTGTGCCGCAGCGACCGCGTGGCCAAGTACAACCAGCTGCTGCGCATCGAAGAAGCGCTGGGCAGCAAGGCGCGCTATGCCGGCCGCAACGCCTTCGTGTCGCTGAAGAAGTAGTCCATGCGCAAGGCGCCCTGGCTCCTGCTGGTGCTTGTGCTGCTGCTGGGATGGCTGCAGTACAAGTTCTGGTTCGGCGTCGGCAGTACGGGCCAGGTCGTCGCGCTGGAACAGCAGGTCGCGGCGCAGAAGCGCGAGAACGCGGGCCTGCAGGAGCGCAACGACGCCCTCGCCGCCGAAGTCGAGGACCTCAAGTCCGGCGAATCGGCGGTGGAGGAGCGCGCGCGCAGCGAGCTGGGCATGATCAAGCCGGGCGAGACGTTCTACCGCGTGGTGGAGCCTGTGCCCGCCACGCCTGTGTCGGACGATCCGGCGTCCGCCGACGCGGACGAAGAGGCGGCGCCCTGATGGCCGGTGTCTGGGCCGTGGTCCCTGCCGCCGGCCGTGGTACCCGTTTCGGAAGCGAACTGCCCAAGCAGTACCTGACCGTGCACGGTCGCCCGCTGCTTGCCTGGACGCTGCAGGCCCTGTTCGCCCATGACGCCGTCGAAGGCGTGGTGGTGCCGCTGTCGGAGAACGATCCGGACTGGCCGGGCTGGACGGATTACGAGGGTCGGCCGCTGATCGCCTGTACCGGCGGCGCGACGCGTGCCGCATCCGTGCTGGCCGGCCTGCAGGCATTGCCGGCCAGCGTGCGCGCGGACGATTTCGTGCTGGTGCACGATGCGGCCCGCCCGAACCTGGGGCGGGAAGACCTTGCCCAACTGCTGGAGCGCGGCCGGAACGATCCGGTCGGCGCGATCCTTGCCGCCCCCGTGCGCGATACCCTCAAGCGCGCGGGCGACGATGGCGGCATCGACGGCACCGAACCGCGCGAGCGGCTGTGGCGCGCCTTCACCCCCCAGCTGTTCCGCCGCCTGCAACTGACCCGTGCGCTGGAAGCCGCCACGGCCGAAGGCGTCGAAGTCACCGACGAGGCCATGGCGATGGAGCGGTTGGGCCTGCGCCCCTTGCTGGTCGAAGGCGCGGAAAGCAACTTCAAGATCACCACGCGCGCGGACCTTGAAAGGTTCGAATTCGAGCTTTCGCGCCGCACCTGAGCCCGCACGGTATCCCCATGCCCGACACCTTGAACATCCGCATCGGCCAGGGCTTCGACGTCCATGCCTTCGGCGACGGCGACCACGTCATGCTGGGCGGCGTGCGCGTGCCGCACGCGCGCGGCGTACAGGCGCACAGCGACGGCGACGTGGTGCTGCATGCGCTGTGCGACGCCATGCTGGGCGCGCTGGCGCTGGGCGACATCGGCAAACACTTTCCGCCTTCCGACGATCGCTGGAAGGGCGCCGACAGCCGTGCGTTCGTGCGGCATTGCGACGCGCTACTGCGCGAACGCGGCTGGCGCGTCGGCAATGCGGACGTCACCGTCATCTGCGAGCGTCCGAAGGTCGGACCCCACGCCGATGCCATGTGCGCTTGTGTGGCCGAAGACCTTGGCATCGAGGTGGGCGCCGTCAGCATCAAGGCGACGACGTCGGAGAAGCTCGGCTTCACCGGCCGCGGCGAGGGCATCGCGGCGCAGGCCGTGGTGCTGCTGGTGAAGGCATGAGCGAGCCGCTGCCGCGCGCGTTCGGCGCGCCGGTGCTCACTGCGCAGTACCGTCGCGTGCCGGAGGACTTCTTCGTCGAAGAACTGGCGGGCTTCGACTCGTCGGGCGAAGGCGAGCATCTGCTGCTGACGGTGGAGAAGCGCGGCATGAACACGGCCTTCGCCGCCAAGCGCATCGCTGCCTGGGCGGGCATCGCCGAGATGGGCGTGGGCTATGCGGGCCTGAAGGATCGCCATGCCGTCACCCGCCAGCGTTTCAGCGTGCACCTGCCGCGCAAGGTGGCGCCGGATCTGGCGGCCCTGGTGTCGGACGATCTCAAGGTCATCGAGGCCTCGTGGCATTCGCGCAAGCTGCCGCGGGGCGCGCTGGCCGGCAACCGCTTCGAACTGGTCCTGCGTGATGTGGTGGGCGATCGAACCGCCATCGAGGCGCGGCTCAGCGACATTGCCGCGCAGGGCCTGCCCAATTGGTTCGGCGAGCAGCGCTTCGGCCGCGATGGGGGCAATGTGGCGGCGGCGCTGGCGATGTTCGCCGGTCGCCGGGTGCGACGTGACCAGCGTTCGCTGCTGCTCTCGGCCGCGCGTTCGGAGCTTTTCAACCGCGTGCTGGCGGCCCGCCTGGCCGACGGCAGCTGGAATCGCGGTCTGGAGGGCGAGGTCTGGATGCTCGCGGGCAGCCGCAGCGTCTTCGGCCCTGAGCCCTGGAGCGGCACGCTGGCGCAGCGCCTGGCGGATTTCGACATCCATCCGACGGGACCGCTGTGGGGAAAGGGCGCCTCCCGCGCGGAAGCGGCCGCCCGCGACTGCGAAGAGGCCGCGTTGCAGGGCGATGATGCCCAGGCGCTGAAGGCCGGCCTGGAGCAGGAAGGCCTGCGCCAGGAGCGTCGTGCCCTGCGGCTTCGCCCCGAGGGGCTGGCGTGGGAGTGGCCCGATTCATCGGTGCTGCGGTTGAGCTTCGCGCTGCCGCCGGGCAGTTATGCGACGGCGGTGCTGCACGAACTGGGCGAGGTCGGAGATGCGTCGCGCGTGGTCTCCGACCGTTTGTCGGAAGATCGCTGAGGGGACTGGAAGCCTGCTGCAGCAGGCGTATAAGCCGAAGGTGAGCCGGAGGCGCGCTCCGGTGTACTGGATGTCATGTCCACCCCCAACCGACGGGAGGTCACCATGAAACGTCTCAGCCTCGTGTGCGGAACACTGCTTCTGGCCGCATTGTCGGCAGGCTGCACCAGCACGCAGAGTGCGATGCGCGATGCGCCGCTCATGCAGCGCGAAACCCAGATCGACCAGGTCTACGTGGCCTATGTGGACGGCGTGGCCAAGCAACGCGGCACGCGCGTGGTCTGGGTGAACCCGCCGAAGCGGACCGTCATCAAGCCCATCGCCTCGACGAACTGAAAACCGCCTAACGGCGACGCGCCAACAGCACCAGCACCGCACCGGTGCCGCCCTGTGCCGGCGGCGCCGAATGGAACGCCATCACGTCCGCGCGCTGGCGCAGCAGGCGGTCGACCAGATTCTTGATCACCGGTGCACCGGCGTCCGCGCGCTGGCCCTTGCCATGGATGATGCGGACGCAGCCGTACTCGTGCAGAGCGGCATCGGCCAGGAAACGCCGCAGCAGGCCTTCGGCCTGCGCGGCCGTGGCGCCGTGCAGGTCCAGTTCGTCCTGCGCCGCGTACTGCCCCCGCTTCAAGCGCTGGAATGCGCGCGCAGGCAGCGCGTCGCGGCGATGGCTGAGCGTGTCGCCAGCCGCCAGCGGCTCAAGCGCATCCAGTCCTCGCAGGAACTCGCTGCGCGCATCCAGCTCGTCGCGCTCGGCCATGCGCGCGCGGGGCCTGGGCGGCGCCTTGCGCGGCGGCGGCGGCGCGTCTTCCATGCGGCGCACTTCGCCGATGGCGTCGCGGAACAGCGCAGCGTCGTCGTCTTCGGGCGGATCGGGTCGGGCCATGCCGCCAGCGTAGCCGCATCGTCCTGCGACGCAAGCGCGGGAAGCATCGGCGCGGTTCCGGTATCATGGGCCCGTCCCCGAGGAAACCCATGCGCGTACTGGTCAGCAACGACGACGGCGTCGACGCCCCCGGCATCCGAATCCTGGCAGAAGGCCTGCGCAGTGCGGGCCATGAAGTGTATGTGGTCGCCCCCGACCGCGACCGCTCGGGCGCCAGCAACTCGCTGACGCTGGATCTGCCCATCCGGCTCAAGCGCATCGATCACTACACCTGCAGCGTCGCCGGCACGCCCACCGACTGCGTACACCTGGCGCTGACCGGGATGCTGGAGTTCGAACCGGACATCGTGGTCTCGGGCATCAACAACACCGCCAACATGGGCGACGACGTCATCTACTCCGGCACCGTGTCGGCGGCGATGGAAGGGCGTTTCCTGGGCCTGCCGGCCGTGGCGATGTCGCTGGCTACCAAGAACCACGACGCGAAGCACTACGAGACAGCTGCGCGCGCCGCCGTTGAGATCGTGGCGCGGCTGAAGGCCGATCCGCTGCCGGCCGATACCATCCTCAACGTCAACGTCCCCGACATGGCCTGGGCCGACGTGCGCGGCTTCGAGGTCACCCGCCTGGGCAACCGTCACCGTTCCGAGCCCTGCGTACCGCAGCCGGACCCGCGTGGCCACACGGTGTACTGGATCGGGCCGGCCGGACGCGAGCAGGACGCGGGCCCGGGCACCGACTTCCATGCCGTGCGCATGGGGTACATCTCGATCACACCGATCCACGTGGACCTGACCCGTTACCAGGCGCTGGAGAAGGTCGCAGGTTGGGTCGGCGGGCTCACCGCCGCGCTGGAGGCGTCGGCGGGACGCCGCGCTTGCGCCTGCAGCCCGAAGCGGTGGGCATGGGCATGCCCTCGCAGCGTGTGCGTGATCGCCTGGTCGAGCGCCTGCGCGAGGCCGGCATCGTCGACGAGCGTGTCCTCAACGCCATCCGCACGCTGCCGCGCCATCTGTTCGTGGACGAGGCGCTGGCCACGCGCGCCTACGAGGACACGGCGCTGCCGATCGGCCACAGCCAGACCATTTCCCAGCCCTGGGTGGTCGCGCGGATGACCGAGGTGCTGCTGGAGAATTCGCCGAAGAAGGTGCTGGAGATCGGCACCGGGTCCGGCTACCAGGCCGCGGTGCTCGCCATCCTGGGCCTGGAGGTCTACACGGTGGAGCGGATCGGCGATCTGCTGCGCCAGGCCCGCAAACGCCTGCGCCAGTTGGGCCTGAACGTGCGCAGCAAGCACGACGATGGCCGCATCGGCTGGGCCGAGCACGGTCCCTACGACGGCATCATCGTGACCGCGGCAGCGCCGGCGCTGGTGCCGGTGCTGGTCGAGCAGTTGGCGGTGGGCGGGCAGCTGGTGGCACCGGTCGGCGGCAGCGGTTCACAATCGCTGGTGCGGCTGGTGAAGCGCGAAGACGGCAGCGTGGAAGAAACCACGCTGGCGCCGGTGGTGTTCGTGCCGCTGCTGTCGGGCACGCTGGACTGAGCGCATGACCGACGCACCGCATACGGAAGCCGCCGATCCGGCCGCTTCGCTGGGCCAGCAACTGGCCGACATCATCGAACGCCTGCCACCCGACGCCTTGAGCCTGGGCGAACTGCTGGAAGTCTTCAGCGATGAAGGCCTGATGCTGCTCACCATCCTGCTGACCCTGGTGTTCCTGATCCCGGTGTCGATCCCGGGCGTGAGCACGGTGTTCGGCGCGGCCATCCTGCTGGTCGGCGTCAGCCGCCTGATCAACCGGCCCTTGTGGCTGCCGCAGCGGGTCAAGCACAAGGCGTTGCCGGCCGCGCGCCTGCGTCCGGGCCTGACCGCCGGCCTGGTCTGGGTGCGGCGCATGGAGAAGATCAGCCGCCCGCACCGGCTGCGACTCTTCGTCGACGGACCGGGGCAGGGCGTGATCAACAACCTGGCCTTCATCCTGGCCGCCCTGCTGCTGATGGCACCCTTCGGATTCGTGCCATTCAGCAATACCCTGCCAGCCTTGGCGCTGTTGTTGTACGCCATCGGCTTCATCCAGCGCGATGGTGGCGCGATCCTGCTGGGCCATCTGGCCAACATCGGCACGATCGTCTATTTCAGCGTGCTGATCGGGGGCGGTGGCGTGGCCGTACGCGAACTGTTCCAGCGGCTGACCGGCTGAGAACATGCCCTGTGAGGAAACGAAGCGACGCATGACCACGACGATCCGTTCCGCCCGCCGCATCACCTCCGTCGTCCTGATCGGACTGGTTGTCGCGCTGCTGGGCGCCTGCTCGACCACCGTGGTGCGCGAGCCTTCCGCATCGTCCGCCACGCGCAAGCCTTCGCAGGGCAAGCCGGGCGCGACCGTGCGCGTGCAGCGCGGCGACACGCTGTACGGCATCGCGTTCCGCAATGGCGTTGACGTCAACGACCTGGCCCGCTGGAACGGGCTGGGCGCGCCTTACACGATCTATCCGGGGCAGACGCTCAAGCTGTATCCGGGCAGCAGCAGGCCGACCACGACGCCTCCGCGTTCCACCGCCGGCACCACGACGCGGCCCACGCCGCCGCCGGTTACCCGGCCTGCACCGGCGCCTGCGCCGGCGAACAGCGGGTTCGCCTGGCGATGGCCCGCGGAAGGTCATCTGATCGGGCGCTTCTTCGGCGGCGATGCCACCAAGCAGGGTATCGGCATCGCCGGCAGCAGCGGCCAGGCGGTGCGTGCGGCGGCCGATGGCGTGGTGGTGTATTCCGGCGCCGGCCTGGTCGGCTACGGCGAACTGATCATCATCAAGCACAGCGAGCAGTGGCTGTCCGCCTACGGCCACAACCGCAAGCGCCTGGTCAACGAAGGCCAGAACGTGAAGGCCGGCCAGCAGATCGCCGAGATGGGCAGCACCGGCGCCGCGCGCGAGATGCTGCACTTCGAGATCCGCCACAACGGCAAGCCGGTGGATCCGTTGCAATATCTGCCGGCGCGATGAAGCGGGTCAGGATGGCACGTGCAGGTTTCGTCGCCGTGCTGTGGAGCGTGCTGCTCTGCCTGGCCGGAGGCTGTGCGTCGAAGGTCGTGACGCCGGCAGACAGCCCGGCCACCGTGGATGCGGTGACGCTCAACCTCTGGCACGACAAGCAGGACTGGCCGCGCAGGCAGGATGCGATCGTCGCGGACCTGCGCGCGCTCGCCCCCGATGTGATCCTGCTGCAGGAGGTCCTGCAGGATGCGGCACTGCCCAACCAGGCGCAGGTCCTGGCTTTACGGTTGGGCTACCAGTACCGCTTCTTTTCCGCCGATGCGCCCACCCAGGCCCGCCGCTACGGCAATGCGATCCTGGTGCGGGGCACGATCGAGGCCTCCCGCGAGGTGAAGCTGTCGCCACTGGACGACTATCGCAACGCCGGCTGGGTGCGCACGACGGTCGATGGCCGCCCGTTGAACGTCTACGTGACGCACTTGCACCACACGCCGGAGGGCGGCGCGATCAGGGCCGAACAGATCGCCGGCGTGCTGACGCTGATAGGCGAGACGGCGGGCGACGCCCCTTCGATCATCGGGGGCGACTTCAATGCGCGCTCCGATATGCCCGAGCTTGCGCCGCTGCGCACGCGCTTCGCCGAGGCCTATTCGGAAGCGCACCCGGGCGTGGACACGAACGCAGCGGTGCATACCACGCTCAATCCGCACCTGGGCCATGCGCCGATCCGCATCGATCACGTGTTCGCCCAGCGCGATGCGTTCCGCGTCGTCGACGCCGACATCATCCTCGATCAGCCCGATGCGACCGGCGCCTGGCCGTCGGACCATTACGGCGTCTGGGTACGGCTGATGCACAGCGACGTTCCGCGCCGGTAGCCGCGCGCGGCGTCCGCGCGCCCGTGACGGGATCAGCCCGGCGCCAGCAGGAAACCCGCGACCACGCGCCTCGATTCGCCGGCCAGCACGTTGAAGGTGCGAGCGGCCGCGGCGTTGGTCATCACTTCCAGGCCCACGCCCTGGCGCAGGCAGGCCGCCATGACGGCGGCGGGCGGAAACACCTGGCGCTCGCCGGTGCCCAGCAGGATCACTTCCGGCTGCAACGCCAGCAGGGGCGCCAGATCGTCGGCGGTGAGCGCGGCGCTGTCCCTGACCGGCCAGTTCTCGACCAGCTGCTGCGGGGACAGGATGAAGCTGTCGGTGAGGGTGAGGTCGTTCACCCGTGCGTGTCGGCCGTCGGCGGAGCGCAGGGTGAAGGCGTAGTCGGGCAGTTCGTGGCTCAGCTGCATGACGGAAGCCAGGGGAGTCGGATCAGCCGCGCGGCAGCACGATCTGCCGGCGTTCCTTGCTGGGGCGGTACAGCACGGCGGTATGGCCGATGCGCTGCACCAGGGCGGCGTCGGCCTTCTCGGCCAGTTCGCCGATCATCGCGTCGCGTGCCTCGCGGTCTTCGCCCGCCACCTTCACCTTGACCAGTTCGTGCTGTTCCAGCACGGCGTCCAGCTCGGCGAGGAAGGCCGGAGTGACGCCTTTGTTGCCGATCTGCAGCAAGGCTTTCAGGTCATGGGCCTGGCCGCGCAGGAAACGGGTCTGGGCGGCGGTCAGGGCAACAGGCATGCGGCACGGTACGGGTCGGAAAGGGCGATCAGGGTATCATGGCGGCCCCCACGAACGGCTCCGGCGGCTCCCGTCGCAGCGTGCCCGGAGACCTTGCCGACATGGCCACCCGCAGCAAGAGCAGCCAGCGCTGGCTCAAGGAACACTTCTCCGATCCCTACGTGAAGAAGGCCCAGGCCGAGGGCCTGCGCTCGCGCGCGGCCTACAAGCTGGAAGAGCTGCTGGAACGCGACCGCCTGCTCAAGCCCGGCATGGTGGTGGTGGACCTGGGCGCGGCACCGGGCGGCTGGTCGCAGTTCGTCCGCCAGGCGATGGGCGACCACGGCCGGGTCGTGGCGATGGACATCCTGGACATGCCGCCATTGGCGGGCGTGGAGTTCCTTCACGGTGATTTCAGGGAGGACAGCGTCCTATCGCAGCTTGAAGCCCTGCTGGACGGCGCGCCCGTGGACCTTGTGCTGTCCGACATGGCCCCCAATAAGAGTGGTGTGGACGCGGTCGACCAGCCGCGGGCGATGTACCTGGCGGAGCTGGCCATGGACTTCGCCGACCGGCACCTGAAGCCGGGCGGCGCCTTCCTGATCAAGCTGTTCCAGGGCACCGGGTTCGACGACTACATCCGCGAGCTCCGCCGCCGCTACGACAAGGTGGCGATCCGCAAGCCGGATGCCTCCCGCAAGCGCTCCCCCGAGGTGTACGCCCTGGGGCAGGGTAAGCGGATCCAGATCAAGTAAGGTGACGTAAAGTGCGTATTACGAAAGAGGAACGCCGGAGCCGATGAGGATGAACGACCTGACCAAGAATCTGCTGCTGTGGGTAGTCGTCGCCGTCGTGCTGATGGTGGTCTTCCAGAGCTTCTCGCCCAAGGGCGGTGCCACCGCGACCGGCGGCCCGATCACCTATTCCGAATTCCTGCGCGAGGTCGAGTCCGGCCGCGTGGCCTCGGTGAAGTTCACCAACGAGAGCAACCTGGCCACCAACGCCATCGCCTTCAAGCGCAAGGACAGCTCCACCGGTACCGTGTACGGCCCGCAGGACGACAAGCTGGTCGACACGCTGCTGGACAAGAACGTCACCATCGACCGCGAGCAGCCCGAAAGCGGCATCTCGCTGGTGGCCATCCTGCTGAACTTCCTGCCGGTGCTGCTGATCATCGGGTTCTGGATCTTCATCATGCGGCAGATGCAGGGCGGCGGCGGTGGTGCCAAGGGCGCCATGTCCTTCGGCAAGTCGCGGGCCAAGCTGCAGGGCGAGGACCAGGTGAAGGTGACCTTCGCCGATGTCGCCGGCTGCGACGAGGCCAAGGAGGAAGTCGGCGAGCTGGTCGAGTTCCTGCGCGATCCCGGCAAGTTCCAGAAGCTGGGCGGCAAGATCCCGCGCGGCGTGCTGATGGTCGGCCAGCCCGGCACCGGCAAGACGCTGCTGGCCAAGGCCATCGCCGGCGAAGCCAAGGTGCCGTTCTTCAGCATCTCCGGCTCGGACTTCGTCGAGATGTTCGTCGGCGTGGGCGCCAGCCGCGTGCGCGACATGTTCGAGCAGGCCAAGAAGCATGCGCCGTGCATCATCTTCATCGACGAAATCGACGCCGTCGGCCGCCATCGCGGCGCCGGCCTGGGCGGTGGTCATGACGAGCGCGAGCAGACCCTGAACCAGCTGCTGGTCGAGATGGACGGTTTCGAGGGCGGCGAAGGCGTCATCGTGATCGCCGCGACCAACCGTCCCGACGTACTGGACCCGGCGCTGCTGCGTCCGGGCCGTTTCGACCGCCAGGTGGTGGTGGGCCTGCCGGACGTGAAGGGCCGCGAACAGATCCTGCGCGTGCACATGCGCAAGCTGCCGCTGGCCGACGACGTGGAGCCGATAGTCATCGCCCGCGGTACGCCGGGCTTCAGCGGCGCCGACCTGGCCAACCTCTGCAACGAGGCGGCGCTGTTCGCTGCGCGCGAGAACGCGAAGGACGTCCGTATGGACCACTTCGATCGTGCCCGCGACAAGATCCTGATGGGCGCCGAGCGCCGTTCGATGGCGATGAGCGAGGAAGAGAAGACGCTCACCGCCTACCACGAAGCCGGCCACGCCATCGTCGGCCGCGTGGTGCCTGAGCACGATCCGGTCTACAAGGTCACCATCATTCCGCGCGGTCGTGCGCTGGGCGTGACCATGTACCTGCCCGAAGGCGACAAGTACTCGCTCAACCGCGTGGCCATCGAATCGCAGCTGTGCTCGCTGTACGGCGGCCGCGTGGCCGAAGAGCTGATCTTCGGCGCCGACAAGGTCACCACCGGTGCGTCCAACGACATCGAACGGGCCACCAAGATGGCCCGCAACATGGTCACCAAGTGGGGCCTGAGCGACGAGATGGGCCCGATCGCCTACGGCGAGGAAGAGGACGAGGTGTTCCTGGGTCGTTCGGTCACCCAGCACAAGAACGTCTCCAACGAAACCGCGCGCCGCATCGACGAGGTGGTACGCGCCATCCTGGACCGCGCCTATGCGCGCACCAAGACCATCCTCACCGAGAACCTGGACAAGCTGCACACGATGTCCCACCTGCTGCTGCAGTACGAGACCATCGACGCGCCGCAGATCGACGCCATCATGGAAGGCCGCGAGCCGCCGCCGCCGATGGGCTGGAACAAGGCCGGCAAGGACGACGACAAGCCCGAGTCCCGCCCGCTGCCGCCGATCGGTGGACCGGCCGCGCAGACCTGAGCCGCGTTGCCAGCATCGCGATGAAAGGCCAGACTCGCGTCTGGCCTTTCTTTTTTCCTGCCCATGTTCGACACCGTCCCCCAGCTCGACTGCGCCGGCCGCATCCTCAGGCTCGACCGCCCGCAGGTGATGGGCATCGTCAACGTCACCCCGGACTCGTTCTCCGACGGTGGCGCGCACGACACGACCGATGCCGCCGTCGCGCATGCGCTGAGGCTGGTGGAGGAGGGCACCGACCTGCTCGACATCGGCGGCGAATCCACCCGACCCGGCGCCGCCGAAGTGGAGGCCGAAGAAGAGCTTCGTCGCGTGGTGCCGGTGATCGAACGCCTGGCTGCGCAGGTGGCCGTGCCGATCAGCATCGACACCTCCAAGCCCGAGGTGATGCGCGCGGCCGTGCAGGCGGGTGCCGGGATGATCAACGATGTCTACGGCCTGCGCCGCGAAGGTGCGCTCGACGCCGCCGCCGCGCTCGGCGTCCCCGTCGTGCTGATGCACATGCAGGGCGAACCGCGTTCGATGCAGGCCGCACCGCAGTACGACGATGTGGTGGGCGAGGTGCACCGTTTCCTGGCCGAGCGCATCTTCGCCGCCGAAATGGCCGGCATTGCGAAGCAGCGCATCGTCGTCGATCCGGGCTTCGGCTTCGGCAAGGACACCGCGCACAACCTGCAGCTGCTCGCGCAGTTCGAGCGTTTCGTCGAACTGGGCGTGCCCGTGCTGGCGGGGCTGTCGCGCAAGCGCAGCATCGGCGAACTGACCGGTCGCGACGTGCCGGCGGACCGCGTGGCCGGATCGGTGGCGGCGCACCTGATCGCCGCCCAGCGCGGCGCCGCGATCGTGCGCGTGCACGACGTGGCCGCCACCATCGATGCCCTGAAGGTGTGGAACGCCGTCGCCGCCGTGCCGACGCCGCGCAAGGCCGCGGCGACACCGGCGATCCGCTGGCCCGACGACGACTGACCGCGTCCGGCGTTCCACCGGCCAGCGCGGCGGCCGGATGCGACAATGCACGCATGTCGCTCGACCCCCGTCCTTCCGCCATCGCCATCATGGGCCCGACCGCGTCGGGCAAGACGGCGTTCGCGCTGGAGGTGGCCGAACGTTTCAATGGCGAGATCGTCAGCGTCGATTCCGCGCTGGTCTACCGCGGCCTGGACATCGGCGCCGCCAAGCCCAGCGCGGACGAACGGGCGCGCGTGCCGCACCACCTGCTGGACGTGCGCGATCCCTGGCAGGTCTACTCCGCCGCCGACTTCGCCCACGACGCGCGCCGCGCGATGGACGACATCGCCGCACGTGGCCGTCTGCCGGTGCTGGCCGGTGGCACCGGGCTCTACTTCCAGGCACTGCTCGAAGGGCTCGCCGCCCTGCCGCCGGCCGACGCCGCCCTGCGCGACCGCATCGCCGCCCGGGCGCAGCAGGCCGGCTGGCCCGCCCTGCATGCCGAGCTGGCGCGGATCGATCCGGAGGCCGCCGCGCGCATCCATGCCACCGACCCGCAGCGCATCCAGCGCGCGCTGGAAGTGTTCCACCTGACCGGCACGCCGATCAGCCACTGGCAACGTACGGCGCGGCGCGAACGGCTGCCGTACCGCGTGCTGAAGCTGGTGCTGGCGCCGGCCGACCGCGCCGTGTTGCACGCGCGCATCGCCCAGCGCTTCGACCTGATGCTGGCGCAGGGTTTCCTGGAGGAAGTCCGCGCCCTGCGCGTGCTGCCCGGGATGCAGGCGGTGGCCGCGCCGCTGGACCTGCCGGCGGTGCGCGCCGTGGGTTACCGACAGGCCTGGGAATTCCTGGACGGGCAGGGCGATGCCCGGGACTTCCGCGAACGCGCCATTGCCGCCACCCGCCAGCTGGCCAAGCGCCAGCTCACCTGGCTGCGCGGCGAGCTCGACGCCCGCTGGTTCGATCCCGCCATCGACGCTGCACGCCTGGCCCAGGCCCTGGCCCTGTTCCTGCCGTGCGGCTGAGCCCGCCGGGGCCAGCATGGCCGAACTGCGACCGGCTGCCGGACTTGGCGGCGCCCCCGAGGGCCGGAGTTGTGTAACATCGGGTCTCCGGAGCGGCTGGGGAGCCGTTTGCCGCGCCGGGTTCAACACCATACCTACTATAAGAACGCAAGGCGGGAGTACGTCATGTCCAAGGGGCAATCCCTGCAGGATCCTTTCCTGAATGCACTGCGGCGCGAGCGCGTCCCGGTGTCGGTCTACCTGGTGAACGGCATCAAGCTGCAGGGCACCATCGAATCCTTCGACCAGTTCGTGGTCCTGTTGCGCAACACGGTCAGCCAGATGGTCTACAAGCACGCCATCTCCACGGTGGTGCCGGCGCGCAACGTGCGCGTGGGGCCCGGTGGCGGCTACGTGCAGCAGGGCGAGGACGGGGCGGAAGGCAGCGACGACGAAACCGCGTGATAATGCGGGCCTCGATTGAAGAGGCACGACCCCATTGTTTGAAAGATCCCGCAAGGGCGAGCATGCGCTGCTGATCCAGCCGCATGCCGGCGGCCGTCCCGACGACGGCCTGACCGAGGAATTCAGCGACCTGGCGCGCTCGGCGGGCGCCAGCATCGCCGCGCTGCTGACCGCGCGCATCGACCGTCCCAATCCCTCCACGCTGATCGGCAGCGGCAAGCTGGAGGAAGTGAAGGCGGCCGCCGACGCGACCGGCGCCGACCTGGTGCTGCTCAACTTCCCGCTCTCGCCCGGCCAGGAGCGCAACCTGGAGAAATTCCTGCAGCGCCGCGTGCTGGACCGCACCGGCCTGATCCTGGACATCTTCGCCCAGCGCGCGCGCAGCCACGAAGGCAAGCTGCAGGTGGAACTGGCGCAGCTGCGCCACATGGCCACGCGTCTGGTCCGCGGCTGGACCCACCTGGAGCGCCAGCGCGGCGGTTCCATCGGCCTGCGCGGCCCCGGTGAGACGCAGCTGGAAACCGACCGCCGCCTGCTGCAGAAGCGCGTCGAGCAATTGCAGAAGCGGCTGGAAAAAGTCGAAGTGCAGCGCACCCAGATGCGCCGGGCCCGCGTGCGCAGCGAACTGCCGCGCGTGGCCCTGGTGGGCTACACCAACGCCGGCAAGTCCACGCTGTTCAACGTGCTGACCGGTGCAGAGGCCTACGCGGCCGACCAGCTGTTCGCCACGCTCGACCCCACCGTGCGTCGCATCGACCTGCCCGGCGGCGCGGTGGTGCTGGCCGATACGGTGGGTTTCGTGCGCGACCTGCCGCACGAACTCGTCGCCGCGTTCCGCTCCACCCTGAGCGAAGCGCGCGAGGCCGACCTGCTGCTGCACGTCATCGACGCCGCCGATCCGCACCGCGAGGAGCGCATCGCCCAGGTCGACGAGGTGCTGCAGGAGATCGGCGCCGGCGACCTGCCGCAGATGCTGGTGTTCAACAAGATCGACCGCATCGAAGGCGCCGCCCCGCGCCACGACCAGCCCGATCCCGGCGTGGACGAAGGCGAGGCGCCCAGCGCCGGCATGGGCCGCGAGCGCGTGTGGATTTCCGCCCGCGACGGGCAGGGCATCGACCTGCTGAAGGGCGCGCTGGCGCAGCGGCTGGGCTTCCAGCGCGTGCGCGGCGAACTGCACCTGCCGTCCAACTCCGCCCGCCTGCGCGCACGCCTGCATGCGCTGGGCGCGGTGCTGGCCGAGGACTTCGAGGAACACGGCTGGCGCGTCACCGTCGACCTGGCCCTGGCCGACGCCCAGCGCCTGGCCTCGCAGGCCGGCGGCCATCCGCTGGAGGCGTTGCTGCCGAAGGTCGAGCGGGAAGACTGGCAGTAGGGCGGGGTCGGTTGCTGTTGTAGGAGCGACGTCAGTCGCGACCGCGGGAACTCCGTACCAGGGGATTTGCCCCCCGGGCGGTTCACCCGTGCGGTCGCGACTCACGTCGCTCCTACAGCTGTCAGGCGGCCCCATGACCTCCCGGCCTTGCTTGCCGGTCGGGCCGCCCCTATCTAGTAGAATCGAAACCTGCGCCGGCCCCGTGCCGTGCGAATCCTTCACGATGGAGTGGGCATGGCCTGGAACACCCCCGGCAGCAGCAGCGGCGGATCTGGCAACAACGGCAACCGGAACAACAGCTGGAAGCCGCGCAACCGGCAGGGCGGCGGCATCGGCGACGTGGTCGAGCGCCTGCGCGGCCTGTTCGGCGGCGCCGGTGGCGGCGGCAACCCGCTGCGCTGGGTCCTGCTGGGCGTCGGCATCCTGGTGTTGTTCTCCAGCTTCCAGCTGATCGGCGAACAGCAGCGCGGCGTGGTGCTGCGCTTCGGCCAGTACAACCGCACCATGCAGCCGGGCCCGAACTTCAAGTTCCCCTGGCCCATCGAGAGCGTCACCAAGGTCAACGCCACCGAGGTGCGCACCTTCAGCAACAGCCTGCCCGTGCTGACCCGCGACGAGAACATCATCACCGTCTCGTTCAACGTGCAGTACCGCGTGGGCGATCCGCAGAAGTTCCTGTTCGGCACCACCGACGCCGTCCGCGTGCTGGAGCAGACCGCCCAGAGCGCCGTGCGCGAAGTGATCGGCCGCTCCAACCTGGACGCCGCGCTGAACGCGCGCGGCCCGCTGTCCGCGGCCGCGTCCACCGCGCTGCAGGCCTCGCTGGAGGCCTACCGCACCGGCCTGGTGGTCACCGAACTGAGCCTGCAGGACGCGCGCCCGCCGGAAGAGGTCAAGCCCGCCTTCGACGAGGTCAACAGCGCCCAGCAGATGAACGAGCGCCTGGTCAACGAAGCCCGCGCCTACGCCGCCCGCATCGTGCCCGAGGCCCGCGGCCAGGCCCAGCGCGTGCGCACCGTGGCCGAAGGCTACAAGACCGCCGCCATCGCCAAGGCCACCGGTGACGCCACCCGCTTCAGCCTGCTGCTGGACGAGTACCGCAACGCACCGGAAGTCACCCGCAAGCGCCTGTGGCTGGATACCGTCCAGCAGGTGCTGGCCGACAACCGCAAGGTGGTCGGTGGCGACAGCCGCCAGCTGATCTATGTGCCGATGGGCGGTGCGCAGGCTCCGGCCGCGCCCGCGCCCGCCGGCGCCCTTCCCGCCGAGGTCGTGATGCCGCAGGTCGAAAGCACCCCGTCCGGTGCGCGCAGTTCCGTGCGCACTCCCCGCCGCGAGGAGGCCCAGCCATGAGGACCTCCCTGATCGTCGGCATCGCCGTGGCCGTCCTGCTGGGCCTGATGGGCTCGGTGTTCGTGGTCCGCGAAGGGCAGGTGGGCCTGGTGCTCAACCTGGGCCGCGTGGCCCGCAGCGAGATCGGCCCCGGCCTGCACTTCAAGTGGCCGCTGGTGGAGACCGCGCGCGTGTTCGACCAGCGCTTCACCGCCAACGAGTTCCCGCCCGAGCGTTCGCTCACCTCCGAGCGCAAGGACGTCAGCGTCGACTTCATCGCCATCGGCTTCATCGTCAACGCCGCGGACTTCTACCGCGCCACCGGCGGCAACCAGGAAACCGCCACCGACCGCCTGGCGCCGATCATCAAGGAATCGCTGCGCAACGAGATCAACTCGCGCACGCTGACCCAGCTGGTGTCCGGCAACCGCAACGAGCTGATCGAAAAGCAGCTGCCGGGCATCAACGCCGGCGCCAAGACCCTGGGCATGCAGATCGTCGACATCCGCTTCAAGCAGATCGACCTGCCCACCGACAGCGAAGTGATCGGCCAGGTCTACGACCGCATGCGCGCCGAACGCCGCCAGGTGGCCAGCGCGCTGCGCGCCGAGGGCGAGGAACAGGCCCGCATCGTGCGTGCGCAGGCCGACCGCGACCAGACCGTGCTGGTGGCCGAGGCCGAACGCGACGCGCAGAAGCTGCGCGGCGAAGGCGATGCGGAAGCCGCCCGCATCTACGGCGAAGCGGCCAACCGCGATCCGGCCTTCTACGCCTTCCAGCGCAGCCTGGAGGCCTATCGCGCCTCGTTCGCCGATGGCCAGGGCGTGATCGTGCTGGACAAGGACGACCCCTTCCTGCAGTACATGAAGAGCGACCGCTGAGCCCTTCCACCGGCCGCCCCAGGGCGGCCGGTCCCGTTTGGCCCTTCGTCTTTCATCGCCCCGCGCCCGGTCGCCGGGCCGGGAATCCGCCCATGTCCGAACTCTGGTCCGCCCTGTGCCTGGTCGCCATCCTGGAAGGCCTGGTGCTGTTCGCCATCCCCGCCGGCTGGAAACGCGCCGCGCTGCAACTGCTGCAGATGTCCGACGGCCAGGTCCGCGCGGTCGGCGGGTTCATCCTGATCTTCGGCCTGACCCTGCTGTGGGCGGTGAAGCACTGAACGGCGCCCCCGGCCCCGGGTAGCCCCCGCCCCCCTAAACCCGGATAATGCACAAAAGCCGGACGGGCCCCCTGCGTGGGATACCCGCCGGCTTTTTCCGTGTCTGGGCCCGGCGTGGCGGGCGGCTCCCCGATGGAGTTCGCCGGCATCGGTAACGCGGCGGCCCCGCACGACCCCTTCCGGTGGCCCCGATGGCCACCCACCAATCGAGGAGTTACCCGTCATGGGTCAGTCAGTCGTCGTTCTCGGCGCCCAGTGGGGCGATGAAGGCAAGGGCAAGATCGTCGATCTGCTCACCGAGGAAATCGGTGCCGTCGTCCGTTTCCAGGGCGGCCACAATGCCGGCCACACGCTGGTCATCGGGGGCAAGAAGACCGTCCTGCACCTGATCCCTTCCGGCATCCTGCGCCCCGACGCGCTGTGCCTGATCGGCAACGGCGTGGTGCTGTCGCCGGCCGCGCTGATCAAGGAAATCGACGAGCTGGAATCGGCCGGCGTGGAAGTGCGTTCGCGCCTGAAGATCTCCCCGGCCACGCCGCTGATCATGCCGTACCACATCGCCCTGGATCAGGCCCGCGAGAAGGCGGCCGGCGGCAAGGCCATCGGCACCACCGGCCGCGGCATCGGCCCGGCCTACGAGGACAAGGTGGCGCGTCGCGGCATCCGTGTGGCCGACCTGCATTACCCCAAGCAGCTGGAAGAACTGCTGCGCACGGCGCTGGATTACCACAACTTCGTGCTCACCAAGTACCTGGGCGTGGACGCGGTCGATTTCCAGAAGACCTACGACGAAGCCCTGGCCTTCGGCGAATACGTGCAGCCCATGAAGTCCGACGTGGCCGGCATCCTGCACGACCTGCGCAAGCAGGGTAAGCGCGTGCTGTTCGAAGGCGCGCAGGGTGCGCTGCTGGACATCGACCACGGCACCTATCCCTACGTCACCAGCTCCAACACTACGGTCGGCGGCGCGTTCGCCGGCACCGGCGTGGGTGCGGACGCCATCGACTACGTGCTGGGCATCTGCAAGGCCTACGCCACGCGCGTGGGCGGCGGTCCGTTCCCGACCGAGCTGGACGATGAGGTGGGGCAGGGCATCCGCGACCGCGGCCAGGAATACGGCGCCTCCACCGGCCGTCCGCGCCGCTGCGGCTGGATGGACATCGTGGCGCTGAAGCGCGCGGTGGCCATCAACGGCATTTCCGGCCTGTGCATCACCAAGCTGGACGTGCTGGACGGCATGAAGACGCTGAAGATCTGCATCGCCTACGAGTACCGTGGCAAGCGCACCGAGTACGCGCCGCTGGATGCGGGCGGGTGGGAAGAGTGCACGCCGGTGTACCTGGAATTCCCGGGCTGGGACGAGAACACCCACGGCATCACCGAGTGGGACAAGCTGCCGCCGGCCGCGCGTGCCTACCTGCGGGCGCTGGAAGAGCTGTCCGGCTGCCCGCTGGCCATCGTCAGCACCGGCCCCGACCGCGACCACACCATGGTCCTGCAGGACCCGTTCGCGTAATCCGCCGTCATCCCGGCGAACGCCGGGACCCAGCGACTGAGAAAGCCCCGCACCCGCGGGGCTTTTTTCATGGCCGGCCCTCATTCCGGCCCACGCCTTGCAGGGTGGTCGTCACCCTCAATCGCAGCCGCCCGTGGCCGTTAGAAGCACCGTGACACCGTACAGGTTGGAGCCTCCATGCACCGCAACGCCGCCCACGCTTCCGTCATCTCCGGCCCCTGGCAGCACCCCGCGCCCGCCGCGGCGGCGCCCCGCCGGCCCGAGCGCCGCAAGGCTGCGCCCGTGCACAGCGCCGATGCGTTGCGCGCCGGCCTGACGCCTGCGCAGCTGGTGACGCTGGAGGCGCTGGAAATCTTCCAGTGGCGCCTGGCCTTCGTGCGCCGTCCGCTGTTCCAGGCGCCCAGCCCGGTGCTGTTCGACCGCGACCACACGCGCCACGTGGTCATCCAGGAAGACGGCGCCCTGGACGAAAGCCAGTCCCTCGTCCTGCGCGCCTGAGGCGCGCCATATCGTGCTGTTCCTTCTCCCCGTCTTGCGGGGAGAAGGTGCCCAACGAGCCTGCCCCGTACTTGATACGGGGGCGGATGAGGGGCGAGCGCGGGCCTCACCGCTCCCCTGAACACATCCCCCACACCCCAACGCCACCCTCACGTTTCCTTGAACCCGGCCGATACAAGGTAGGGCACCTGCCGTCATCGACGGTGGGCTGCTTTCGTTCCATGCCTTCAGGAGTCCCCCGCCGGATGACGGATCCGCACCGCCCGCGCGACACCCCCGGCCCGGACACGCC